>JAKALA010000013.1 GCA_021813325.1 bacterium
ACAACTCCCAGAACTATCATAACTATCAGAGCCAATCCGCTCTGATATCTACAAAATCTCTGAGATCACCCCGTCAAGAAGGTCGCTGGCGTGACGCTTACGAATACTTTGCTTTTGGGGTGAAGCTGGGGCGTGATGGCAGGGCGGCTGGCCTTTCCTTCGCAGCCGCCGTGACAGCACGCGCCAGCGTAGGGGGGAAGTTGTGACGTTACTAATGGCTCCGTTAGCGACGAGCCCATTCCTTAATCAAGCAAATGCCCGACGGACTTATACCGTTTTTAACTTGATAGGGGATTCCAAAGCCAAAAAGTGCAGCATGCTTCTTGTCCAAATTTATTTCATGTTGTTCCACGGCTTTTGAAAACCACTCAATGCTCTGGCTCTCGACATCACTTGCAGGAGAAAGCCCAACCCTTCTTCTAATGGGAGATTTCTTGATTTCTGGGTCATATTTTCCAACCTCTTCCCCATAGTCGCCCCATTTCGCAACGTAACCCTTTGCAAAAACAGCGAACCCATCAACACTCTTCAATTCGCCTACATAAGTGGTGGCCAGAAGCACGCCAGCACTGACTGGCGCTGACAGTGGAAATCGGCTGCCGTTGCGATATACAAATGGCTCACCAAAGCGCACCCCTTCTGAATCAGAATACCTTGGAATAATTAAAACCTGCGGAATATCCGACCCCGTTGTTAAATCATAAAAACGTATCGGATCATCGGAAATAGACTGCCGGTGCCCAACAAAAGGGACGCAACCAGTCGCGAAAAAAAGCATTGCCACTGGCAACAGCTTAATCATTGTGCCCTCCAAAATATTTTCAGCCCTATGGCAAAAAGAAGCACAGATAAAATGTAGAAGCCAATGATCCAATGCAGGTTTCTGACGGCTAAATGGGATTCGCCAATGACCATTAATGTTTCAAAACAAAACAACAGGAAACCAGCCAACATTAACAGACACGCCAAGATTTTCATCAGCGAGAACCATTTCATTTCTTCACCCATTTGCCGTTGCATTGTTTGCAGTTAGCCAAAAACCGATTCAACCAATCCTGTGTTTTCGTCCCTGCTTCATCGTATGCACCACTGTGCTTATTAGAATCATCCGGCTCCGTGCCCGCGTATGCATGACCACCTGTATACCAACGATACCCAGGACGATAATGGGAGTAGTAATCCTCCATCCTGTGCATTGCTCGCTCAAACGCATCCCTATCACACTTATCAATCGCAGATTGAAGGTCATTTTCCGACGCGCTTAACGGCTGAAAATGCCTCCAGGTAGAAAACGGATTGAATGGGTTAGACCAACCATGATCCTCGGCTGTCCAGTCAAATGCGTTGTGCCCTGGATTAGAAGGATCCTCTACATTAGGAAGATCACTATGCCCGCGCGGCGTCCGGGCAATTTCGTCCTCCGTATATGCATGATATCTGCTTGGGCCATTTCTTGGAGAAGATAATATATAATAACCACCTTCATTCCACATGGCGTTTTGTCCATCCCCCCACAAACCATATAAATCAACAATATTGATTGGGTTGTTGCCCACGTAGGCGTAGAGGTTGATTCCGCCCCGTTCCCCGATGGGGTCTTGATTTGGCCATTCAGCCAGACCCGATGCACTTTTGTAGGCACAGGCCCGCGAACCGGGCGCGAACATTGAGCGGAAGCGGCGTCGCCGTGAAAGGCGGCCCGATGGGTGATGACGAAAACCCCTGACGCGAGTTTTACGGGGGGAGGTCGGCGGCGTTTCGCCCCGCGGCGGGCGGTCAAGCCACTCAACTCCGTGTTGTTGTCGTTGTAGTGTCATCTGGTTCGTTCTGTCAATTTGTGTCAATAGTTGGGTTTGCCTTTACCTAACACCTTTACGGGCGGCCCTCCTTCACGACGCTATTGGTGATGTGGCCCGCCTCGTCGTAATAAAATGTTTGTTGCTGCTCGACCGATTTGGAATTGAGATTGACCGACATGGTGCTTTTCCAATCAATTGAACGCGTTGAGATGACGATTCTATCGTCCTGCGCCTTTTCGATGTAATCAGTCAGTTTTTCACCCAGCTTCCGATCCGAGCCAATATTCCAACCGAATCCGGTTTTGGTGATATCGACAGCGATGTCAGCCTTCGTGTCCAAATCAAATATATGCAGTATGGCCTGATATGGGGAGTCGGCTTTCTGGGTTACAAACAAGACACGTTTTCCGCCTGGGACATTCAGATAGAAGGGGGGACATCCTCGCAAACTGGTATAGGTCTTTCCGCCAATGACAAGCTCAGTTTTGGGATCAGAATTAGGGTTAATGGCATTCTTTCCCGTAAAGATGACGCGAGCAGTTGCCTTGTCAGTCTTGACTGTCTGAATCGGAATACCACAGTTTTTGAATGCTACCAAACCAGCAACCAAGAGAAAAATCAGCATCCCGGTCGCCAAGGCATAGCACGATTTTCGAGTTAATGGCTGCATGCGTTGAGAATGTAATCCAATTCCGGCCCGAATTTGCCCTTCGTAGCTTCGATTACTCCAGTGCCTGATATGGCGCTGTCCGGCTCTCGAAGGACATGCTTGATTGGCTCAGTCGGCCAAAGTTGAAATCCTGTGTGCGCCGGTGAATAGCTGTCCTCAAAAGCGTGGGCAGCTTCGCCCAAAGCCCAAATCGCCTCTTCGATTTCCATACACTGAAACGCATCACCTTTGCGAGCAGCATCCGCTTCCCATCGGGCAAAATTGACCATGCGCCCGAGAAAATTGTCGTAAAGCGCCTTGGCTGCGGCTTTCGACTGGAAAGGCCGCCGCATCGCGTGCATATATGCATAACGCACACCGAGTCCCGTTCGCTTATCCAGTTCATCAGAGGAACGTTCAAGCAACCCGATCACATCAATCTTGCAACAGCAAATCTTCACATCTCGATACTTGGCTGGGTCTAACCACGATTCGAAGATTTGATGATGACCACTCGCATGCCACAATCCCAGAAAGTCAACGCTATTCACTACGTTGTTCTCAACCATCGCGTAGCCCCCGTCTCCCTGTTCAAAACAATTGCGTCGGTTCCAGAGAGGGCAACCAATATGGTATCCCATTTGGCATTGAAAATAGGAGTGGCCAGTTCCACTCCAAAGGCTTTAGGCAATTTCCGTTCCCAGAGGACCTTAGGGGTAGCTATCAAATCCCACATCTCAGCTACAACCTGATCCCTATCGACCTTCATCAATCGCACAATCTGTGAAAGGTCAGAAGCAACGGACCAATCATCGGCATTTGTTAGTAAATTCTGGCATCGTTCAATGCATTGCAGTTGGGGAAATCCACGTAGAGCGCCCATTCGATTGGTTATCCCCTTGGAATCCGCTAATATGTTTCCTTCGAGGTCAAAGACCACAAAGTCGACTGGCTTTTTTCGAACATCCCCAACGGGACTTGGCGGCCAGGAAGCGCAGACTGAACGTCCATCATCAGAAAAGCTTAGACTCACTTCAGCCCCAAAGCGCACATATTTCTGAAGGTTAACACTCACATTGTTCGTTCTTTGCGGCTCAGCGCCCGCTACAAAGCAACAAAATGCGAACGATGCCAAAACCCATGACCGAAAATTCATTCATTCCTCCTTTTGGCTTAATCACCACAGTAACATTTGCACTTTGCATACCAACTTGGCAGCATCGATTCAAACTGCTTTAAAGTGTAATTATAGGCAGCGACATAGCGAGCGTCCCATTCAGGACCCGGGCCAAGCGGCTCAGTGCCCCAGCCAGGATGTTCGCCCCCTCCTGTCGATCCAAAACTGGAAGGGAAAAAGTTACCTCGACTGTCAGGATCACCGGTTACGCCAACGGAAAAGGCGTTAAACCCAGGGTATTCGCTCAGGTAACCGGGACCATTACGCCCTCCGCCGCCGTTTCGCCTAATCGCATGAATGAAGAAGTCCTGTCAAGAGTGCGAAAGACGTCCTATCGCCTTGAGCGCTTCTTTGCATCCTTTCTTCCCCCCAGTTTGTAGTGCGCGAGAAAGCGCCGCTTCTTCTTCATTTAGGTAATTCCCGTAAGCCCCATCGCCTGCACGTCCAGCTTGATCGTAATTTGATTGGCCAACATTGCCTTGAGAAGTGACGTCTCGATTGTAATGCCGTCGATTCTCCCAAAGATTTCCACCAATTCCCCATCCATCTTGACCGTGGTTCGCTTTCAATATGGTTTTTAGCATCTTGTTCCGACAGTCCCATGAATTACCCAAATCAACTGCGTCAAAGGCCTCAGTGGTCAAAAATGTGTGATCGCCAGCCCCATACAGCCCACCAACATCATACTGACAAATCGGGCAATTTCCCACGAACCCATACAGATTCAGCCCGCCTCTTTCCCCAATCGGGTCTCTGGATGGCCAAACTCTGATCAACCGGCCATCAGACCTCCGGCACGCGGGACGGGGCGGGAGTGTTGTAGGCGTAATCCGCCGGGTGCGGCAGACTTTCCGGCTGCCTGATCTTTCACCACCGTAGCACTGTAGTCGTTGTAGTCGCATCTTCATCCCTCGTGCTTCGCACCGAAGTGACGTGGCTCAAAGTCGCGCGCATTTCCAGTGCAAATGATGACGAAGTATTCCGGAAAATGTTCTTGCCGGCAAGTTCCATCATGGAACTTCCACATCAATTTGGGCACAGAGGCACTGTGCCCGAAGGTGCCAATATCTTTGTGATCTACCATATTTTCGGCGGGCCGCCAAACAACCTAGTCCAGCGACCTGCGCTCTCCAACTCCGGACTCCGGGTTGAATTTTGTCAGCGGATCATATCCTAAATAGCCATTCAAAATCGACGCCGCCCCGTTTTCCCATCGGGTCTTTTATCTGGCCGTCCGGCGTTTGCAAAACACCATCAGCGTCGCGAGTCCACCGGCCAGCATGGCCCAGGTCTGGGGTTCCGGCACCGTGATAATTGTCAGGATTGCCTGGTTCAGTGTCGCCGCGTTGCCGCCGTTCAAATCCGCGATCAACAGAGTCCAAGTGCCATTCGCATCCGATCCGGCATATTGCCCGAGACCAGCCGTGACCGCCGCGCTGTCAAACGCCAAGGGCAGTGAATTAGGCGCGATGTCCCGTCCGTCCGCCGCCCATGTGCCGGTCAGCCTGCCATTCAAGCCCATCGTCGGACTGTAATTCTGGTATAGATGCACGTCGTCTGTCGCCAAACCACCCAGCGTGATGTTTAACCCCGTATCGCTGTAGCCTAAAATATTTCCCGACGTCATTCCCAGCCGATTCAGTAATATCGAGGTTGTGCCCTGCGGACTGACCAGATACGCATACAGGTCTCCGTTGAATCCGCCCGAGATGTCCAGCGTCACTTGCACATCCAGGATGCTCCCTTCCGTCGCGCCACTCACCGTGAAATCGTGCGTCAATCCCACCGGGCTTCCGTCTGGAATCGCCAGCGTAGCATTCCAGTTGAAGTCATACGTGTAGTCCGTCGCCTGAACCACGGTCCCCACCCCAAGCAGGGTTGCCGTCAGTAGCTTTTGCATGTTCGTCATGGTGTTCGTTTTTGTTAAGGGGTTCGCCTGAATCAATTCTGCCACTTGAGCCGGTAATAAGCCGCCCCAACGCCCGGATTATCGACAACATTGATCTCCACGTTGCCCGTCGTCAGCGTGTTGGTGCTGATGGGTGTCCAACTGCCCAAATCAAGAGAACGTTCGACCACGTAGGTGTAACCGGGCACACCGTAGAACTTGAGCGAAATGTTGCCCGAACCGTCCGTGTGCAACTGCGGGCTTTGCTGGCCGAAAACTGAGGCCGTGTCCACATTCACGTTTAGCGTGCCGCTGGTGCTCCCGCCACGACCATCATCTGCCGTGTAAGTGAAGCTGTCATTCGCATCACTCGGGCCGGGTGTGTAGAGCACATAATTGCCGACCGACTGGAGGGTGGCGCCACTGACATTGGGAGTGCCGGTGACGGTGATGGTTTTCCCGGCGATCGCCCCGCTGACCAGGTCGGTGATCGGGATCTTCACGCTGGCGCCCGGGCTGTGTGACACGGTTGCGCCGGTGGCCGTCGGCCACACGTTGTAGGTCAGGGTCTGATAATTATTGCCGGTAAACCAGTTGGTGCCGGTGGCAGGCAGAATGGCCGGCAGGTTGACCGTGCTGAACGCCCCGCCGGGCGTCACATTGAACAAAGTGAATGTGTCACCATCCGCCAAATCATCGCCACCGACGTTCACGTTCAACGTGCCATCCGCCGTGACGCTGCTCCCGGCAACCTGGCCGCTGGTCAAAGTGGAACCCGCCTTGGTGGCATTGAGAGTCAACGTGCCAGAACTGTTGAGGGCATAGCTGCCACCGGTCACACCGGAGACATCAAACGTTGCTCCCGGAGCCACGCTGATATTTGGACTGGCCAGTGAACCGCTGCCACTCAAGGCCAGTGTGCCGGCACTGATGGTGGTGTCACCCGTGTAGGTATTGGCGCTGGTCAAGATCAGTGAGCCTGCGCCCCTTGTTGTCAGCGGCCCGCTTCCCGAAATTACGGAGGTTACCGTCGCGTCGAATCCACCATTGTCAATCACCGCGCCGCCCGTTTCCAAAACAAACGACACGGTCGAAATGAACGTGCTCAATTGCGAATTCGTGGCCACCTGGATGGTGCCGCCGTTCGCGTAGAAAATCCCCGTGCCGCTGCTGCTACCTGCAATTGTCGGCGTCACCAAACTCCCGCCGTCCATATGATATTCACCGTAGGCGCCCGTTCCGTTGCCAAGCTTCACTCCGGCGGTCGTCTTCGCATTGTCGAACCATTGGATGGTGCCGCCGGTTTGATAAACCATACCCGTGGTGTAATTGGCCGCGCCCACCAAAAGTCCGACCGCCGTGGGCCCTAATTCCAGCGCCCCCGAGCTGAGGCGCAGGAGGCTCGTTCCAGGATCACTCGCAACGTGCCCAAGCCGGACATTCGGCGTGCCGGTGGCGGTGCCCACCGCGTAGATGCCGTTGTTGGTGATGTCCAGTTCCGCCGTCGCGCCCACTGAATACAGGCGGATGCCGTCGTCCACGTTGGTGGCAGTGGCGCCGTCGATCACCACGCGGCTGGCATGAATGTCCAGTCCGCCTTGTCCAATATTATTCAGCGAATCCGTGATGCGAACGGTGCCGCCGCCCATCACGTGCAGATCGAAATCGCCGGGGTCGGGCGCAATCGGACCGGCGAAGGTAAAATTGCCATTCGTCACCGAGACTTGCGACGCAGCCTGGAGCACCACGGTATTGGTGATGGTTCGGTCACCGCCGGCGGCCAGAATGCCACCGCCAAGATTGATGGGGCCGGCGCCGAGCGCGCCGTCATTGTCCATTTCCAAGGTGCCACCCGATATCGTTGCCCCACCTAAAAAGGAGTTGGCCATGCTGAACGTCGCGGTCCCGGAGCCCAGCTTGGTCAGACTGCCGGTGCCGGCGATGGAGCCGCTCCCGCTGAAAGCATAATTGTTCGCGGTGTTGTTCAGCGTGATCAAAGCCGGGCTGACGGTTTCGGAAACATTGACGTTGGTATTCACGCTGGTGTCATCGAAGGTCACATTCTTGCCGTTGGCAAACTTGCTGCTCACGCCCAATACCGAGTTCATCCAGTTCACGCTGCTGGCGTTCCAGGCGTTGGCACTGCCATCGCCCGTCCAGACGAGCTGTGCATCGGCAAGCGAAATGGTCTCAACCTTCAGATTGTCCACCGCGAATCCGATGTCCAATCGGGCGCTGACGGCCAGATAATTGGCATTGGCGTCGTGCCAGGCGAAATTTGTGCTCACCACCAGGGAATCATCGATGTAAACAAAAACAACCACATTGTCGCCCGCGTTAAAACCTGCCGGATAGAAGTCCGCCCGCAAAGTGTGGGCCACGCCGGCCGCCGTGCCCACGTTCATGTCATACTGGAAATTATTCAAAGCGGCACCCTGAAAAAAGATTTGCACATCGCCACCGCCATTCAAAGTCCAGCAGGTGTAAAAATCCGCCACGCCCGGATAGCTCGCATTGTTGAACCGTCCGCGCGGGCCCGTGGTGTTGTTGTAGTCCAAATTCAGGTTGGCCAGTTCGTTAATCGAAATGCCCACGCCGAATCCACAGTAATTATCAACCGCAGTCTGGCTGGAGGGCAGCTTCGTCATGTCCATGGAGATGCGGAAACCGCCATCCGTGAGAATCTGGCTGTCAATAAAGTTGTGAGACTGGAGCGCCACCACACTCATGTTGTTGCCATACGCCAGGTAAAGGCTGTTGTTCGTCACCTGGGTCATGGCTTCATTGTTGGGCGTCGGCAGCACGTCCGACTCCCAATAAGTCATGGGCGCGTCGATCCCGCTCATGCCGTTGGTGGTCGCATCGATGTTGAAGTCGTTCGCTCGGTCAAAACTGTCGGCAAACAACACGGTTTGCGCTTCGACGCGAAGGCCGGTCATGATGAGTGCGGCGCCCGCGAGGACGGCCGCCGCCATGGGTTGCAGGCTATACTTGATCATAGTTTCGTTTAGGGAGTTTGGATAAAAACAGGAGCCAGCCAGATGGAATCACTGGGCGCATTGCAATAGGGTTAGTGGCAACCATATCAAACCACCAAAATCCAAACCATCGTCCAAAGCGATGAGCCGCACATGGGCATGCGGAGAGACGACCATTCCCCGGCCCAAACAAAAATGCCGGTTGAGAAATCGAACCGAGCGAGAGCTTAACGCTTGATCTCTTCGCCGAGCTGCTGATGTAGTTCGGCGAGTTTGGCCGCCGGAATTTTGACGACCGCACGATCGTAGGTCATGAGCCCGTTGAGTTCGCCTTCGACGTCGGTCGTCTGCGTGTAAACGCCTGCGGAAATGCCCTTGGACTTGAGATCGACCAGCACACCGAGTGATTTCACATAACGCGCCTCGTATTCCTCCTGCGTCTTCGGCAGACCGCCGTAACCCCAGTTGCGCATGTCAGGGTTCCAGAGATGGCCCGGCACCGGCCAGCCGTGGCCGCCGAATTCGCCCACCACTTTGATGTCGTCGTTGAACCGGTCCTGTCCCAGCGGGAAACCGGGATCGGGATATTTATGGTTGTCGGCAATATCACCGACGGGCCAGAAGTTGCCGCCGCTGGCGATGTTTACCAAACGGGTCGGATCATAGTCTTTCACCCACCTGCCCACTTCCATCGTCTGGTGCTGTCCCCAGGCCTCGTTAAACGGCGTCCACACCACGATGCAAGGCTGGTTGCGCAGCTCATCCATCATCGCCTTCAATTCTTTCATCCACTCCTGGTGGTCCGCTGCTGGCCACGCAGCATCTTCCGGGTTGGGCCGCAGATGCGTCCATTTGGGGCTGAGGCTCGCTCCACCGCGTTCCTTGCCGGTCCCGCCGCTGACCTGATCCTGCCAGAGCAACATGCCCACCCGGTCGCAGTAGGCATAGTAACGGCGCGGCTCCACCTTGATATGTTTGCGAATCATGTTGAATCCGGCCGCTTTCAGAAAATCAATGTCCGAACACATCCCGGCGTCCGACGGCGGCGTGAGCAGGCCATCCGGCCACCATCCCTGATCCAGCGGACCCCAACAGAACAATTCTTCGCCGTTCAAGGTGAACCGCAGATTGCCATCGGCATCGCGCTTCTTTCCAATTTCACGAATGCCGGCATAGGATTTGACGGCGTCCACCGCCCGGCCTTGGGCGTCCAGCAATTCGATGTTGAGATCGTAAAGATTGGGATGCGCGGGCAACCAAAGCTGGGCATCCGCGACTGCCAGTTTGATCGGCCCCTTCCCTTCGGCGGTTGCAACTTGCCTGCCTTTCAGCGATGCGGTAACACGCACGCTCGCATCCATCGCACCGGCCACCTCCGGCGTCAATGTGATCACGGCGGGGTTGATGGTGGTGACGATTTTCACACCAGTCAGGTGAGCGCTCGGCACTTCTTCCAGCCAAACGGTTTGCCAGATGCCGGAGTCACGCGTATACCAGATGCCACCGGGATTCAGCGTTTGCTTGCCGCGCAACTGCGCTCCACCGGTGGCGTCCCCCACGCGCAACACCAGCTCATTGCCGCCTTTTTTCAGCGCATCCGTGATGTCGAAACTGAAGGCGGTGCTCCCGCCGATATGTTCGCCAACCTGCTTGCCGTTCACCCAGACGACGGCATGATAATCCACCGCCTCGAAGTTCAACAGCACGCGGTCGCCGTCCCTGGGCTTCGCTTCAAGGGAGCGGCGATACCAAAGCGACTGATCCGGTTCGAGCAACTTGCCCACTCCCGAAAGTGTCGATTCCACGGCAAACGGTACCAGAATTTTGCCGGTCCACTCGGCCGGTTTTGCCGCATTTTTTGCGGTAATCGCATAATCCCACAGCCCGTTCAAGTTCTGCCAAGCTTTGCGCTCGAACTGGGGCCGCGGATATTCCGACCAGGCATTGTCAGGGCTCACTTGTTTGCCCCAACGGGTCATCATCTTGTCCGGAACCGGATACCAATCGTTCTCTGCCGCTGATGCAGACTCGAGGTTGAAAGACAGCGTGGCCACAAGCGCGAGCATGGCCCCAAGACAACGGTTTGAGCTGAGGATTTTCATAAATTATGTAACCTGTAATTCGGGTTGCGAGCTGGGTTTGCCTCCAAGCCTACAAAAGCGGCGCGTCACGTCCATCGTCCGAAAGGCTGACCCACGCTCATGAAAATTGCATCGTCCAATTGGACTATGGTAAAAACACCGAAACATTTCTAGTCTGCTTACGTTTTAATCCCATGTATCCGCATGCTCCATCCAGTCATGCCGGGCGGATGTGCGTCGAGATTGCCCATCTGAAACCATCAGGACGGTCAATCATTTCCACCAGAATCTGATTATGAAAAAACCACAATTCCTCGGCCTCGTCACCCTGACCGTCGCCACGGCGTATTCGCCCCTCGCAAAAGCGGCGGCACCGTCGCCGGATGCGCCGCGCCCCAATGTGCTCATCATCCTGGCCGACGACTGCACCTACAACGATTTGCCGGTGTATGGCGGACAAAACGCCCATACGCCCAACCTCGATACACTGGCATCGCAGGGTTTGGTATTCAACCGCGCCTACCTTTGCATGTCCATCTGCCAGCCGTGCCGGTCGGAACTTTACACCGGACAATTCCCCTTGCGCAACGGCTGTGCTTGGAATCATTCGGCCAGCCGGCCGACCACACGCAGTCTCCCCGAGCATCTGGATGCACTCGGCTACCGGGTGGGCATCGCCGGCAAGACGGATGTGTTCCCCAAAAAGAACTATCCGTTTGAAGACGTGCCCGGTTTTGACGACAACTGTGTGCGCAACCCCACCAAGCCGCATTCGCTGGATGGCGTTCGCGAATTCATCAGCCGCAAAAAGGACCAGCCCTTCTGTCTGGTTATCGGTCTGGTGGAACCACACGTGCCGTGGGTGATGGGCGATCCCTCGAAATATCCACCACGACAGATCAAACTGCCGCCCAACATCGCCGATACGCCACGAACCCGCCAGGATTTCGGCAAATACCTCGCCGAAATCACCTACATGGACGGGCAAGTCGGTGAAATTCTGGCAACCCTGAAAACGGCAGGCCTGGAGGACAACACGCTGGTGTTCTTTACCAGTGAACAGGGATCGCAGTTCCCCGGCAATAAATGGACCTGCTGGGACACTGGCCTGCATACGGGCCTGTTTGCGCGCTGGCCGGGCAAGATTGCGGCGGGCAAGCGCACGGATGCCTTGGTGGAATACGCGGATGTTGTGCCAACCCTTTTGGAACTGGCGGGAGGAAATCCGACGGATGCCAGTTACCAGTTCGACGGCACCAGCTTCACCGATGTGCTGTTCGGCAAAAACGACACGCATCGCCAGTTTACCTACGGCATTCACGACAATCTTCCGGAAGGCCCGGCCTATCCCAGCCGCACCGTATTTGATGGCCGCTGGCGTTACATCCGGAATCTCACGCCCAATGAACTCTACATTCAGAAGTATCTCATGGGCACCCAAGGCGATGGCGGACTGAATAATCCCTATTGGGGCACGTGGGTCTTCTCCTCCGCGGCCAAGCCTCGTTCCTACGACCTCGTCAAACGCTACATGCTCCGTCCCGCCGAGGAATTATATGACACCGACGCCGATCACTACGAAATGCACAATCTCGCGACCGACCCCAGCCTGGCGGATACCAAAGCCCGATTGAGCGCCGAGTTGGATCGCTGGATGAAAACACAAGGCGACCCCGGCATTCCCATGGACACCCATGAAGCGTTGGACGCCGCCAAGCGAGGGGAACACAAATACTATCCGAAAGAGTAGGCTGATTTTGGCTAACAGGCCGTTGAAAAACGGGTGGATTTTCAGTCCGGCAATTTTTCATGGGTGAGATTTTCAAAATTGAGCGTGGGAAGCGCGGTAACGGCTGACCCAACTGTGGCGGACGGTTCCCTATTGGCTCGCGGCGCGGCCCGCCGGTCGGCGGCGTCCGGGTTTTCACCCGGTTTCCGGCGGTTTTTCCTGCCGCCGCCCTCAGTCGCGCCAGGCGCAACAAGTTGTATGTCCCCGCCACGAAATAGCCCCAGGCCGGGGACCGATCCAATCCCCGATAGCGGCTCCGGCGAAATCCGCCCACCGTCTTGATCCAGCCGAAAATTTCCTCCACTCGTTTGCGGATTTTCTAGCTCATCTGATAGCCGGGTTGCGTCGTGGTGCGCCTGTCCAGCCCGGCACCTGCACCTTGTCTTTGCAGGCCACCTGCGGGGCAATCGCCCGGTTCCGGCAGCCTGACTTTGATTCAAAGGGCGAATTCAGCACGGTCTTGATGCGTTTAGAACTGGCTTACAGGGCCTATAGGGAATTGCCTTATATGTATAAAGTTTCGCCTGATTTTAAAATCAGTGGTTCTACCAATTGTTTGCAGTTGAACTCTCATCGTAAATTGCACACATGCAGACAATATTTGCAAAACCGGAAACCACCAAAGGCGATTCTGGAGATGATTTCCCCATCGCTGCCCCGTTTGCCGCCGCTGAAGTTTCGGAAACCGGCAACGGCAATCGTGCCTTGGTGGATGCGCTCGCCAACTCCCGCATATATCGTGATTATGAGCGGGCTTTTAGTGACATGACCGGACTGCCCATCGCGCTGCAGCCGGTTGAAACCTGGCAGTTGCCGCATCACGGCAAGCGCAACGAAAATGAATTTTGCGCCCTGATTTCCAAAAAAAGCCGCGCCTGTGCCGCCTGCCTCCAAGTGCAGGAGAAGTTGTGTCTCAAGGCCGCCAATGAACCGACGACGGTGGTTTGCCCGGTGGGGTTGTGCGACACCGCCGTGCCGGTTCGGATGAGCGACCGGTTGGTTGGCTATTTGCAAATTGGCCAGGTTTTTCGGAAAAAACCCACGGAGAGCCAGTTCAAAAAAGTGGAGCAGCTTTGCGAAAAATGGGGCGTGGACATCAATCGTGAAACACTGCGCAAAGCCTATTTTTCCGGCAAGGTCATTTCCGTGAAGGAACATGATTCCGCCGTCAAGCTGTTGTCCATTTTTGCCCAACATCTGGCGATGTTGAGCAATCAGGTTTTTATCCAGCAGGAAAACTCGGAGCCGCCGGTGATTACCAAAGCCCGTGCTTACATCCACGAACATCAAACTGAGGAGATTTCCTTGGGGCAAGTAGCCAAAGCGGTGAACATGAGCAGTTATTACTTTTGCAAAACTTTTAAAAAGGTCATTGGCATCAATTTTACGGACTATGTGGCCCGTGTCCGAATTGAGAAATCCAAGAACCTGCTGCTCAATCCCAACCTCCGCGTCAGCGAAATCGCCTTTGAAGTGGGCTTCCAATCGCTCACCCATTTCAACCGCGTGTTCAAGAAAGTCTTGGGGCAGTCTCCCACGGAATATCGCGCCCAACTGCTGGCACATTAAACGGCTCGCTGCTGGGTGGATCGGAATGGGGCGGTGACCGATCGTTTTCGTCACAGCAATTGGCATTGGCATTGTTCGGCGAATTTCCGATATTTCCGCTGAGAGCGGGATGGTGAAAACAAAAAAACTTTCTGGCACCCAGTTGCTGGCTCAATCTAAATCCGCCGTTCACGACGGGGAGGAAAGATTGCGCGCAATTCTGGAAACGGCTGTTGAAGGCATCATCACCATAGACGAACGCGGGCTGATTGAGTCGTTCAATGCTGCTTCAGAAAAAATTTTCGGATACGAGGCCGGAGAAGTCATTGGCAAAAACATCAGTATTTTAATGGCTTCCCCGCACCGGGAATTGCATGACAGTTACTTGGATCGTTATCGCCAAACGGGCCAGGCTAAAATTATTGGCAGGGGACGCGAAACCGTCGCCCGCAAAAAGGACGGCTCAATCTTTCCCATTGATCTGTCGGTCAGCGAGGTGAAATTGACCGATCGTCGTAATTACACCGGATTCATTCGCGACATCACCGAGCGCAAGCGCTTGGAAAAGGAAATACTGGAAATCAGCGAACGCGAGCAGCGCCGCATCGGCCAGGATTTGCATGATGGACTTTGCCAGCATCTTGCCGGAATTGAAATGCTGGGACAGGTGCTTGCGCAAAAACTGGCCGCCCAGCCCAAGGAAATTTCCGGCCGGGCGGTTGAAATTACCAAAGCTTTGCGCGACGCCATCGGACAAACCCGGCTGCTGGCCCGCGGCCTTTCCCCGGTGACTTTGGAAACGGACGGGTTGATGTCAGCTTTGGCGGAACTTGCGCTGAACACCACCAAAATGTTCCGGGTCAACTGTTCCTTTCATTCAACGGATAGCGTGCAGTTCCCCGATAACGTCGCCGCCACGCATTTGTTTCGCATCGTGCAGGAGGCCATCTCCAACGCCATCAAACACGGCCAGGCCAGGAACATATCGATACAACTGGCGGAGGCAGCAAACCAGGTTCATTTGCAGGTAAGCGATGACGGGATGGGCTTTTCCAAAAAATTGTCTCCCACACCCGGCATGGGATTGCGCATTATGCAATCACGAACGGGCATGGTCGGCGGCACAATATTGATCGAGCAGCCGGCTGAAGGCGGCACAGTGGTAAAATTGACGGCCCCGAAGCATTCTCAAATCCATGGCGGCAAAAAATACAAATTCGGCGAAGCGCATTCTGATCATTGACGATCATCCCATGCTGCGCAAAGGGCTTGCCCAGTTGATCAACAACGAGCCGGAGCTAAAAGTCGGCGCCGAGGCGGACAACGCCCGGCAGGCCATCGATGCCGTCAGCAAACAGCCGTTTGATCTGGCGCTGTTGGATATTTCGTTGCCGGATAAAAGCGGGCTGGAATTGATCAAGGATCTTCGCGTGCTCCAGCCCGACTTGCCGGTGATGGTGTTTTCCATGCACGATGAAATGATTTATGCCGAACGCGTGCTCCGGGCGGGCGGCCGGGGTTACATCATGAAACAGGAAGGCGGCGAAACATTCCTGGCCGCCGTCCGGCAGGTGCTGTCCGGGCAAATCTACGTCAGCGAAAAAATGGCCACCCGCATTTTGGAAATTTTTTCGGGCCGCCAGTCGGACAATACAAAATCTCCCGTCCGCAAGCTGTCCGACCGGGAATTTGAAGTGTTCCAGCTCGTTGGTCAGGGCATTGGCACGCGAGCGATCGCCGAACGGTTGCACCTAAGCGTCAAAACTGTCGAAGTGCATCGCGCCAATATCAAGGAAAAACTGGGACTGAAGACCGCCACAGAACTGATTCGCCAGGCCGTCCGGTGGCTTGATTCGCAGGGGCAACGCTGACGGAGACATAATAAAATTCGGAAGCAATACTGCGGCATTTGGACGCCTGCGTGTAAACGCCGGCAAAATACCAGGCTTAATGGCGGTGGAGGGTTGTCGCCGCGAATGATAGTCAAGTTTCCCAATGGTTTATTTAAAAAAACGCAGCGTCCCCTCTGGTTCGCAATATCGGGTGATAATTTACCAAAAGCTGCGGAGTCGGTGATCGGGTTCGCTGTCATTTTCTTCCTGCTTATTGAACTGAATTTTCCAGAACATTTATGACGACAAACGCCTCTGAACCGACACGACTAGAGTCCGCGCACGACATTTTACACCACACCACGCGCCGTCCGCTTGACCCGATTTTCTCGCCCAAATCTGTCGCCGTTATTGGCGCAACGGAAAATCCCGGCAGCGTCGGCCGCACGATTTTGGACAACCTGATCAAGGGCGGGTTTACCGGCACCATTTATCCCGTCAACCCGAAGCGTGACACGGTGCTGGGCGTGAAAGCATATCCCAGCATCACCGCTGTCCCCCAAGCTCCGGATCTCGCGGTTATCATCACGCCCCCGCCAACTGTGCCGGGCATCGTTAAAGACTGCGGTAAAATGGGCGTGAAAGGGGTTATCATCATTTCCGCCGGATTCAAGGAAGTCGGCCCCGCCGGCGTTGAACTCGAACGCCAGGTGCTGGAAGAAGCCACCAAAGCCAATATTCGCATCGTGGGACCCAACTGCCTGGGCGTCATGGTTCCCGGCAACAAACTGAACGCGACTTTTGCGGCGGACATGGCCCGCACCGGCAGCGTCGGGTTTATCAGTCAAAGTGGCGCGCTCTGCACGGCGATTCTTGACTGGAGCTTGAAGGAAAACGTCGGTTTCAGCGCGTTCGTCTCGCTGGGCTCAATGCTGGACGTAAGCTGGGGGGATTTGATCATGCATCTGGGCGATGATCCGCAGACCAAGAGCATTGTGATTTACATGGAAAGCATCGGCGACGCCCGCGCGTTCCTTTCCGCCGCTCGCGAAGTGGCGTTGACCAAGCCGATCATTGTCATCAAGCCAGGCCGCACGGATGCGGCGGCCAAGGCGGCCGCGTCGCATACCGGTTCCTTGACCGGCAGCGATGAAGTCTTGCAGGCCGCGTTCCAACGCGTGGGCGTGCTGCGGGTGGACACCATCTCGGAGTTGTTCGACATGGCGGAAGTGCTCGCCAAACAGCCGCGTCCGAAAGGTCCGCGCCTGACGATTGTGACCAACGCCGGCGGTCCCAGCGTCATTGCCACTGACATGCTTATCGGCAGCGGTGCCCAATTGTCTGAGCTGTCACCGGAGACGATGGAAGCGTTCAACCAGATCCTGCCGCCGACTTGGAGCCACAACAATCCGGTGGACATCATTGGCGATGCCAAGCCGGAACTCTACGCCAAGTCGCTGGAAATCGCCTCCAAAGATCCAAACACGGATGGCATGTTGGTCATTCTCACGCCGCAGGCGATGACCGACCCGACCGCCACCGCCGAGTGTCTGAAACCCTACGCGCAGATTCCGAACAAGCCGGTCATCGCGAGCTGGATGGGCGCTGACATCGTGGCCAAAGGCGAAGACATCCTCAATGCCGTCAGCATCCCGACGTTCAAATATCCCGATCGCGCGGCGCGCGCGTTTTATTACATGTGGCGCTACAGCGAAAACCTGCGCGCGCTTTACGAGACTCCCGCCATGCCGCAGGATGACGCGCACGGCGAAATTGACCGCGAAAAAGCCGCGGCCATCATCGCCGAAGTGCGGAAATCGGGCCGGACGCTGCTTTCGGAATTTGAATCCAAAAAGCTGCTCGCCGCCTACGGCATTCCCACGGTGGAAACGCATATTGCGACCACTGAAAGCGACGCCGTAAAACAAGCTGCGCGTCTCGGTTTCCCCGTGGTGCTCAAGCTGCACTCGGAAACCATCACACACAAAACCGACGTGGGCGGCGTGCAATTAAATCTCCGCACCGCCTCCGCCGTGCGCCAGGCCTACAAAGCCATTGAAAGTTCCTGCACCAAGAAGGTGGGCAAGGAACATTTCCAGGGCGTGACGGTTCAGCCGATGATCAAGCTTGACGGCTACGAAATCATCATTGGTTCCAGCATTGATCCGCAGTTCGGACCCGTATTGCTATTCGGCACCGGCGGCCAGTTGGTGGAAGTGTTCAAGGATCGGTCCCTCGGCCTGCCGCCGCTTAACGCCACGCTGGCGCGGCGCATGATGGAACGCACCAAGATTTTCACCGCGCTCAAGGGCGTCCGCGGTCGCAAGGCAACCAACATCGCGGCGATCGAACAATTGCTGGTGCGCTTCAGCCAGTTGGTCGTGGAGCAGCCGTGGATTTCGGAAATCGACATCAATCCTCTGCTCGTTTCATCCGAACGCATATTTGCGCTGGACGGGCGCGTGGTGCTGCATCCGCTCGATACTCCGGAGGACAAATTGCCCAAGTCCGCCATTCGGCCGTATCCGATTCAATACGCCACTCCGTGGAAAATGAAGAACAAGGCTCCGGTGGCCATCCGGCCCATCAAACCGGAGGATGAACCGTTGATGGTGAAGTTTCACGAGACGTTGTCGGAAGAAAGTGTTTATAACCGCTATTTCTCAGCGTTGAAACTTTCGCAACGCATCACGCACGAACGGCTCACGCGCATTTGTTTCAATGACTATGACCGCGAAATCGCGCTGGTCGCGGAATTGAAAGTGGCCAAGGGTGAAGAGTCAAAAATCCTCGGCGTGGGCCGCTTGAGCAAGCAACACGGCAACGGCGAGGCTGAGTTCGCCGTGCTGGTCAACGACACATGGCATGATCAAGGCTTGGGCACCGAACTACTCCGCCGGTTGATCGAAATTGGCCGGGTGGAAAAATTATCCCGCATCTCCGGTCAGATCCTGGCGGAAAATCACGCCATGCATCACATCTGCCGCAAGGTCGGTTTCAATGTGGTCCACAACACGGACAGCAATCTGTTCACCGCCACCTATACCTATTAAGTCGGCGGGTGGTATTTTCAAAAGCTAAAAATTGAATCGTCTGGCCCACGAAATACTCGTGGGCCAGTTTTGTTTTTGGGCTTTGGATTTGCGGTTGGGTGCCCCCAAGAATTGACGCTGTGACTGGCCGGTAAAGTCCGCGTTTCGGATATTACAATATGCGAGTTGCCTTTGACAAAATAAGTGAAGTGCCCACCTGTCCAGCCGCCTAAGTTAATCATCAAGAATTGACGGCAGACAATTAAAAATTAAAGAGCATATCCCGTTTTATTAAGAATTTCGTAACACCAACCAATCAAACAGCATAGCCATGAAGAAATCTCCCGTGTTTAAGACCATTGACGGCTGCGAGGCCGCTGCTTATGTCGCTTATCGCTTGAATGAAGCGATGGCCATTTACCCAATCACTCCCTCCTCTCCCATCGCCGAGTGGTGCGATCAATGGGCCTCGGAAGGCAAAAAAAATCTCTGGGGCACGATCCCCGGCATTGTGGAAATGCAGAGCGAAGGCGGCGCGGTGGCGGCGGTCCACGGCATGTTGCAGACGGGCAGCATGAGCACAACGTTTACGGCGTCGCAAGGTTTGCTGTTAATGATCCCGAACATGTTCAAGTTCGCCGGCGAATTGCTCCCGACGGTTTTCCACGTCACGGCCCGCACCGTGGCCACCCATGCGTTGTCCATCTTTGGCGACCACAGCGACGTGATGGCGTGCCGCTCCACCGGCTGGGCCATGTTGAGCGCCGCTTCGGTGCAGGAAACCATGGATTTCGCGCTGATTTCCCAGGCGGCAACCATCCGTTCCCGCATCCCGTTCATCCATTTCTTCGACGGTTTCCGCACCTCGCACGAAGTTTCCAAGATTGAGCTGATTGACGAAGCGGTGATGCGCGCGCTGATTGATGACAAGCTGATTGCCGAACATCGCGCCCGCGCCATGACGCCCGACAAGCCAGTCCTCCGCGGCACGGCCCAAAATCCTGACGTCTTCTTCCAAGCCCGTGAAGCGGCCAACAGCTATTACACCGCCTGCCCCGACATCGTGCAGAAGGTCATGGACGAGTTTGCCGAGCAGACCGGCCGCAAATACACTCTGTTCGACTATGTTGGCGCAAAAGATGCCGAGCGCGTCATTGTGCTGATGGGTTCCGGCTGCGATGCCGCCGATGAAGCGGTGGAATACCTGGTGGCCAAGGGCGAAAAGATCGGCATGATCAAAGTGCGCCTGTATCGTCCGTTTGATGGCAAACGTTTTGTTGCCGCTTTACCCACCACGGTCAAGAAAATCGCCGTGTTGGATCGCACCAAGGAACCCGGCGCCACCGGCGAACCGCTGTATCAGGACGTGGTGACGGCGCTGATGGAAGAGACGGCGGCTGGCCGCTCGCAATTAAAATCCGTGCCGGCGGTGTTGACCGGACGCTACGGTCTGTCATCCAAAGAATTCACTCCGACCATGGTCAAGGCGGTGTTCGACAATCTCACCGTCGCCACGCCCAAGAATCATTTCACCGTCGGCATCAATGACGATTTAAACCACACCAGCTTGCACTACGATGCCACGTTCTCCACGGAACCCGCCAATGTGGTCCGGGCATTGTTCTACGGTCTCGGGGCGGACGGCACGGTCGGGGCGAACAAGAACTCCATCAAAATCATCGGTGAAGAAACTGAAAACTACGCGCAGGGCTACTTCGTTTATGACTCGAAGAAATCCGGTTCGATGACCGTTTCCCACCTGCGCTTCGGACCGCAGCCGATCCGTTCATCTTATTTGATCACCAGCGCCAATTTCGTGGCCTGCCACTTGCCAGTGTTCCTTGAACGCTACGAAATGCTGCGCAGCCTGGTGCCCGGTGGCACGTTCCTGCTGAACACTCCCCGCACCAAGGAAGAAATCTGGGCCAGCCTCCCAACCCCGGTGCAACAGACCTTGTTGGACAAAAAGGCAAAGTTTTACATCATTGACGCCACCAGCGTGGCCCGCGCCAGCGGCATGGGCGGACGCATCAACACGATCATGCAGGTCTGCTTCTTCGCGCTCTCTGGCGTGTTGCCAAAAGACGAGGCGATCACGGCCATCAAGAATTCCATCAAGAAGACCTACGGCAAAAAGGGCGAAGAAGTGGTCAACATGAACCTAAAAGCCGTGGACAACACCTTGGAACATCTCCATGAGGTCAAGGTGGTCGAGAACAAGGCGAATGGCGCTGGTCCGTTGCTTCCCGCCATCACGCCGAACGCTCCGGATTTTGTCCGCAACATTCTCGGCAAAATTGCCGCCGGCGAAGGCGACGACTTGCCGGTCAGCGTGTTTCCGAAAGATGGCACGTTCCCAACCGCCACCGCGCAGTATGAAAAACGCAATCTCGCGCTGGACATTCCCGTTTGGGATGAAAAGACCTGTATCCAATGCTTGAAGTGCGTGGCGATTTGTCCGCACGCCACCATCCGGGCGAAGGTCTATGACGCGGCGGATTTGAAGGATGCGCCGGAAACCTTCAAGAGCTGCGATTCGCGTTTGCCTGAATTCAAAGGCATGAAGTTCACCTTGCAAGTCGCGGCGGAAGATTGCACCGGGTGCAGCATCTGCGTGGATGTTTGCCCGGCCAAGAACAAGGCCGAAGCCAAGCTCAAAGCCATCAACATGCGTCCGCAGGCGCCGTTGCGCTTGGCGGAACGCGCGAACTGGGATTTCTTCCTGGGTCTGCCCGAAATGGATCGCCGCAAGCTCAAGGTTGGCACCCTTCGTCAGCAACAGCTCCAGCAACCCCTCTTCGAGTTCAGCGGCGCCTGCTCCGGTTGCGGCGAAACACCTTACATCAAAATGTTGTCACAATTGTTTGGCGACCGCGCGGTCATTGCCAACGCCACAGGCTGTTCCTCCATTTACGGCGGCAACCTGCCGACCACGCCTTACACCACGAACCAGTGCGGTCGCGGTCCGACGTGGTGCAACTCGTTGTTTGAAGACAACGCCGAATTCGGCCTCGGTTTCCGGGTTTCAATCGACAAACAAAAGCAGTTCGCCGAAGAACTGCTCAAGAAGCTGGCGGCGCAGGTCGGCGATGATCTCGTTACTCACATCATCACCGCCAACCAAAGCGACGAAGCTGGCATCTACGAACAACGCGAACGCGTCGATGCCCTCAAGCAAAAGCTGATCAAGCTGGCGGCGCCGGAAGCCAAGTTGCTGCTGCCGTTGGCCGACCAGCTCGTCAAGAAGAGCGTTTGGATTCTTGGTGGCGACGGCTGGGCCTACGACATCGGCTACGGCGGCCTGGACCACGTCCTTGCCAGCGGTCACGACGTGAACGTGCTCGTCATGGACACGGAAGTGTATTCCAACACCGGCGGGCAGATGAGTAAATCCACCCCGCGCGGCGCGATTGCCAAATTCGCGGCGGGTGGCAAACCCGCCGGCAAGAAAGACCTCGGCCTCATCGCCATGAGCTACGGCAACATTTATGTGGCCAGCGTGGCCATGGGCGCGAAGGATGAACACACGCTCAAAGCCTTTGTGGAAGCGGAATCTTACAACGGGCCGTCCTTGATCATCGCCTACAGCCATTGTATCGCCCACGGTATCGCGCTGGATGCCGGCGTCGGCGCCCGGCAGCAAAAATTGGCGGTTGAATCCGGCCAATGGTTGCTTTACCGCTACGACCCACGTCGGGCGGAACGCGGCGAAAATCCGTTGCAATTGGATTCCGGCGCCGCCAAGGCCAAGGTGCAGGATTTCATGCTCTCCGAAAACCGGTTCAAGATGCTCACCAAGAGCAAACCGGAGGAAGCCAAGAAATTCTTTGCCCAGTCCCAGGCCGATGCCGATCGTCGCTGGAAGTTCTATCAATTCATGGCCTCGCGCGATGGCAAAACGGAAACCGCAACAACCGCCAAACCCGCGACCTCCACGGAAGCCTGATTCAACCTTTAACCGAAAAGCATATGGATATTACAACCAATTATCTCGGTCTCAAATTGCGTTCCCCGCTGGTGGTGTCCGCGTCGCCACTGTCCGAGGACATCGACAACATCAAGCGCATGGAGGATGCCGGTGCCGCCGCCGTCGTGCTCTATTCGCTATTTGAAGAGCAACTCCGCCAGGATCGCCTGGAAATGCACCAACACCTGGAACACGGCACGGAAAGCTTTGCCGAAGCGCTCAGCTATTTCCCGGAGTCGTCCGAATACCGGTTGGGACCCGAGGAATATCTGAAGCACATCGCGGCGGCTAAAAAATCAACGCGCCTGCCGGTCATTGCCAGTCTCAACGGTTCTTCGGTTGGTGGTTGGACGGAATACGCCAAGAAAATTCAACAGGCCGGCGCCGACGCGTTGGAATTGAATATTTACTATATTCCGACCGACATGAGCCTGTCCGGCCAGGTGGTTGAAGAAACTTACCTGAACATTCTCAAGGCGGTTAAAGGCGAGGTCTCAATTCCGGTTTCCGTCAAGTTAAGCCCGTTCTTCAGCAATTTTGCCAACATGGCCAAACGCCTGGACGATGCCGGGGCAAACGGCTTGGTCATGTTTAACCGGTTTTATCAGCCGGACATCGAGTTGGAATCCTTGGAAGTGAAGCCCAACATTCTGTTGAGCACGCCCATGGCGATGCGCCTGCCGCTCCGGTGGATTGCCCTGCTGCATGGCAAGGTGAAAGCCAGTCTGGCAGCCACCAGCGGCATTCATCGCGCTTCCGATGCCTTGAAAATGTTGATGGTCGGCGCTGATGCGACCATGCTTTGCTCCACTGTCATTCGCCATGGCATTCCGCAAATTGCCATGATCGAACGGGAAATGATCAATTGGCTGGAAGAACACGAATACGAATCCGTCAGCCAGTTAAAGGGCAGCCTCAGTCAAAAGAACTGCCCCGAGCCGGCGGCGTTCGAACGGGCTCAATACATGAAAGCGATTACGAATTTTGCCCTTCCCCGCACATAGGGTTCTTTCCCAAAGCGAAGCGGCCGTCAGAGAAATCTGGCGGCCGCTTTTTTGAGCTGTCCCAATACAAAAACACAACGAACCAATTAAAAAACTTCCGCGCGCAGACCAGCTGTTTGGCGGACCGTCTGCGCAATTTGAGAGAGCACGCGCAAGGGCAAATGGCCCCATTCGGCATTCATGCCTGGCCGGGCGGCTGAATAAATTTGCACCATGGCAATCTGGGCGCCGGCAACCTTTAATTCTTTGAGCCGCGCCGCGTATTCGACGATTTCCTCATAGGGCGGTTCCTCGCCATAAATGGCAGGAAACAGACTTTGAATCACCACCGGACGCTGACGGCCCACGAGAAGGATGTTTTCCAAAATTTTTTCCAGCGGCACATCCGGGCGGTTTACTTTGTCAATGAAAGACTGGGTTCCGCCGTCCAACTTGATCCAGATCTCATCGGATTTAGTCAGAAAGTCCAAGCCGGACAGCACCTCGGGCTGATCCAAACCGGTGCCGTTGGTGATCAGGACAAGCTTGAAGTAGCCGCCCAAAGCCCTGACTCTGACCACAGCTTGCAGGGCTTCAGAGAAATGCTTGGCGAGGGTGGGTTCCCCGTCGCCGCTGAGAGCCACTTGACGCAGTTTTAACAGCTCGGTCGGAAGCATTTGATACCAAGGCCGCTCCGCCAGTTTGCCGCTCTGAATGAAGGCAATCGTCTTGCGCAGTTCCGAGGCCATGACTTCCACATCCAACTCGCTTTCCCGCGATGGCTGGCGTCGATCCACCTCGCAGTAGGAACAATCAAAATTGCACTTTTTGTCGGGGTTGACATTGACCCCCAAGGAAAGTCCCCGGGCGCGTGAGGAGATTACGGCATACACAAACCGGTTGCCGAGAAAATCCCTGGGCCGGTCGAACGCCGTTTCCCGCGTTGGAACGTGATGATAAGAAACATTTGTTTTTCTCCTCACCGGGGTCCCAAGGGCCATATGGTTTGCAACTCTGTTTTCCACGATTTTCGCCTTTAATTAAAGGCTAACCAGCTATCGCATACCACACGGGTATTGTTTAATCTTTGACATATCTTGGCGGTGATGGGGCGAAACTCGATAAAGTTTTTATTATTCATCCGCTCGCCTTGTCGCAAGGAGAGCGGAGGGAGGGCGCTTCGGAAATAATCTTCCTTAAAACGGTGCGGGAACTTGGCCTGCGCTGGCCACCTTGCTAAAATGTTCGCCGACATTTGCCCATGAATGCAAAGCCGCTTTTATCGAATGACCCAACGAAGCTTGCCGGTGGAAAAAATAACCGGGCCGCCTGGCTGCAAGGCGGCGGGCATAGGTGCAGCCAGCCTCCGACCAATTGCGCCCTTACAGCCTGCCGCGTAGTCGTGTTGCCGCAACCGGAATGCGAAAATGATTTTGAATTGGAGGCGCTTTGCGGACACCTGGGCGCGTGCCTTCTGTCCGCGAATGAAATCCTGCGCGGCGTCCGAAACGGCAACCTTCAATCTCTCACTCCGGCCATGCAAAACACGCAGGCCGCCCTGCCGCATGGCGGGGCGGTTCACGATGAAGCGGTGCTTAACCTGGTGGGGGAACGCCTGGGTTGTCTAAAATGCGCGGGCGGGTTTGTTCTGGAAGGGTTTCCCCGAACCGTGGCGCAGGCCAAGGTGCTGGAACAATTGCTGGAGAACCACGGCTTGGCACTGACTGCGGCCATCGAATTAAATTCAACCAATGACCTTAAATCATCCGGCGTGTCCAACCGGGTAAATCCACCGTGCCGTTTGGTGAAGGATTTTTACCAAACGCGCGGGTTGTTGATCAGCGCTGCCGCCGATAACGCGCCATCGGAAATTGCCCGGCAAATCCTGCACGCGGCAAAAAATTTTCCCGGTGGCAAACTCTGCGGTGACTCGGTGTAACTCTTGACCTCCGCGTCGCCTCGTTTGATTGCGATACGGCATCGAGAAACTTTCAGACTGAGTGTTCTCAAAGGGAATTCAAAAGTTGCCTTTCACCGTTGTTAAAAAGTTTCAAGTGGATGGGAGCGCAATGAATGTGGTTGATGGCCGTCCGTCTTGTCTGATGCGAGTCGGGAGATGATTTAAGTTGCGGTGGGGTTTTCTCGTCTGTATTTAAAGTTCTTCTTTAACGTGTTGCAGGAACACACATTGATGGCGGACCGCTATGAGTTGAAGTATCTGATTCCGCAACGGCTGGCGGTTTGCATCCGGCAATTTGTCCGCCAATATCTGGAACTCGACGAATTTGGGAAAAGTTATCCGCCCTACGACTATCCGGTTCACAGTCTGTATTTTGACTCGGACGACTGGAAAATTTATTGGCGGACAATCAATGGGGATAAAAATCGCTTCAAGCTACGGGTGAGATATTACAACGAAAGCGACAGCACTCCGGTATTCTGGGAGATTAAACGGCGGATGAAGGATGTCATTCTCAAACAACGTTGTGGAGTTTGGCGGTATGCCTCGCCCTGGGTTTTGAATGGACAACTGCCCCAGGCCAGTGAGTTGAGCACGCCATTTGATTCCACGGAATTCACGGCAATCCAGGAGTTTTTTCGTCTGCAATACGACCTTGGCGCGGTTGGTAAAATGCATGTCGCCTATGACCGCGAGGCCTATGTCAGCCGGCATTCCAATGAGGTCCGCGTCACGTTTGACCGGCATGTCCGCGTGGCGACCCGCTTTGATCAAGCTTTGACCACGCAGATGCAGGAGCCGTTTGTTTGCACCGGCAACGGCGATTTCCCGGATGACTTGGTCATTCTGGAACTTAAATTCAGCGGACGCTTTCCCAATTGGTATCGCGAATTGGTTCGAACCTTCAATTTAGTCCAGGCTGGGGCGGCAAAATATGCGGAAGGCACCACCATGTATGCGGGGCGTCATTTGGCCGCGCCCGATGTGATCCGCAACATGATTTTATAGCTGGGGGATTCAAGGATTTGTCCCGTCGGCATAGCGGATTTGGCGCGCGATTGCAGGAGTCTGGCCAACATTGCATTCAATTTTATTTGCGGTATGATTTTAAACAGAGACGGGGAGTCCATTCCTCGCTTGCTTTGATGAAATTTATGCAATGCTGTGTGTGCAAAGAAAAGCCGGCCACCGTGCATCTCACCCAAATCGTTGGGGAAAAGATGCAAAAGCTTGATTTGTGCGAAGACTGTGCCAAGGCCAAAGGCGTGAACGACCCGACAAGCTTTGCCATGGCTGATTTGATGATGGGGCTGGGCGCTTCACAAGAGCTGGATCCTTCGGCGGGTATTGTGGAAATCAAATGTCCGCGCTGCGGCTTCTCGCAAGCCGATTTCAAAAAGTCCGGTCGTCTGGGCTGCCCGGATTGTTACAAGACATTTGCGGAAGGACTGGCCGGCTTGCTCAAGACGATGCACAAAGGCACCCGCCATATTGGCAAGGCTCCCGAGCCGCTGCGACAAACCCGGGACAAGGCTGAACGACTAAAACTGCTGCAAAAGAAACTGGCCAAGGCTATTGAGGTAGAAGATTTCGAGCTTGCCGCCCAATTACGGGATGAGATCAAAGCCATTAACGGTGGCGAGACCCCGGCGCGAATCCGATAATTTGCTTTGAAACCGATGAAAGATATTCACGCTTTTCTTTGTTCTCCTGCCGAATCCACCCATCGACATGGTCCGCATGATCGCATTGTGATGTCCAGTCGGGTTCGCTTGGCCCGAAATCTCCGGCACGCGGCGTTTCCGGGCTGGGCCAAAAAGCCCGAGCGCGTCAAGGTCATGGAGATGATCATGCCGGCGGTGAGCGCATTGCCGGAAATGGCCGATGCGTTCGCGGAAGCTCTGGATAATTTAACCTCGCTGGACAAGCAGCTTTTGGTCGAACGTCATTTGATCAGTCGCGAGCACGCCGCCAAAAGCGTGGGCAGCGGGCTGGTGGTGAATCGGACGGAAACCTTTTCGGTGATGATCAACGAGGAAGATCACTTGCGAATGCAGGCTTTGCGGCCCGGTTTTCAGACCCGGGAAGCCTGGCAGGCGGTTGACAAGCTGGACAGCGCATTGGAGAAAAAACTCGATTTTGCCTTCGATAACGAACTGGGCTATTTGACCGCGTGTCCAACAAATCTGGGCACGGGCATTCGCGTGAGCGCCATGCTGCACCTGCCCGGCTTGGTTTTGGCCGAGCAGATCAATCCCATCATTCAATCCGTGAACAAACTTGGACTCGCGGTGCGTGGGTTGTATGGCGAAGGGACCGAAGCCTTGGGCAATGTGTTCCAAGTTTCGAATCAAATGACGCTGGGCGAAAGTGAAATTGGCATTGTCGAGCGTCTCGAAAAAGTTTTGGCGCAAGTGATCGAGCACGAGGAAAATGCGCGTTTGACCCTGCTGGAGAAGAAGCCCAAGGTGGTCTATAACCACATTGGGCGCGCCTATGGCGTGCTGGCCAATGCCCACAGCATTTCTTCCAAGGAAACGATGAACCTGCTTTCGTTGCTGCGACTGGGCGTGGACATGGGATTGTTTCCCGGAACCGAGCGGTCGCTGGTGGACGAATTGTTTTTGATCACCCAGCCCGCGCATTTGCAAAAGCAAATTTCCGATAAGCTGTCCGCCGAGGAACGGGATCTGATCCGGGCCGACATGGTGCGTGAACGTTTGACGCATGTGGGGCGGCCGGTGACAAAATAGTCCAATTCAGCGTTTGTGGGCGCGAAAAATGAGCAGGGGAATGGTGGTGTTGTGGCGGACTTCGGTGATGGTGCTGCCATGAAATAAATCGCCCAACAGCCGGTGCCCATGCCCAGCCATGGCGATCAGATCGCAGCGATGTTGTTCGGCGACTTTGATGATTTCGGTGGGCGGATTTCCCAACGCCAGCTCGGATTCAACTTGAAAACCGTCTTTGCACAAACCTGCGGCCACGGTTTTCAGATAATTGCGATCCTCTTTCATTTCCTCTGATTCCGCCAGCTTGAGCTGGTTAAAATTGCGCGCCACCCAGCCATCCGCCACGTGCAATAACAGCAGCTTGGCCCCCATCATGCGCGCCAGCGGCTTGATCTGTTCCAAAACCGCTTTGTCGGCGGCGCTATTTTCTAGCGGAATGAGAATGTGTTGATACATGCTACTGTGGAGCTGGCAATCCAAGATGCGCATAAAACATCTTCAACCAGGATGCGGGCATGAAGGTGTCCAAAAGCAATTTTAAGTTCAGAATGATGATAATCAGCGTGGTCGTCCAGCCGAGAATCCGAATCCAAAGCGGGTTTACAAAAGCGCCCATCTTGGCCTTTTCCCCGGTGAACCGCATCAACGGCCAGACCGCAAAGCCGAGCTGCATGGAGAGCACCACCTGGCTGGCAACCAGCAGTTCCGTGGTTTTGCTCTCGCCGAAAAATCCAATGACACACACGGCGGGCACAATGGCAATCAGCCGCGTCAGCAGACGGCGCAGCCAGGGGCGCAGCCGGATGTTGATGAAACCTTCCATGACCACCTGGCCGGCGAGTGTGCCGGTGAGCGTGGAATTTTGCCCGGACGCCAGCAGCGCCACGGCGAATAATATGCTGGCCGCGCCTATACCAAGCAGGGGACTGAGCAGTTTATAGGCGTCCTGAATCTCCGCCACGTCTTGATGGCCTGACCAGTGAAACGCGGCGGCAGCCAGCGCCAGGATGCCGCCGTTGACGAGCAGGGCAAACATGAGGGCCATGGTGGAATCGATGGTGGCAAATTTGATGGCTTCGCGTTTGCCACCCGGCGTTTGTTCGTATTTCCGGGTCTGAACAATCGACGAATGTAAATACAGGTTGTGCGGCATGACCGTGGCCCCGATGATGCCAATCGCAATGTAGAGCATGTTCTGGTTATGGAATAATTCCAGGCTCGGAATGAATCCGAGCAGCAGCGGCCCGACCTCGGGTTTCGACAGAAGCAATTCTACCGTAAAGCAGCCTGCTATGGTGGCGATGAGCGTGATGACCAGCGCTTCGATATAACGAAACCCTTTGCTTTGTAAAAACAGCACGGCCACCACGTCCAGCGCTGTGATCGCGCATCCCCAAACCAGCGGAATGCCAAAAAGGAGCTGTAGTGCAATGGCTGAGCCCACGACTTCGGCCAGGTCGCAGGCGGCAATGGCGATTTCGCAGAGAATCCACAAAAACCAAACGGTAGGACGAGAGTAATGATCCCGACAGGCTTGTGCCAGGTCGCGTCCGGTGGCGATGCCCAGCTTGATGCTCAGATGCTGAAGCAAGATCGCCATGAGATTGGAAAGCATGACAACGGACAGGAGCGTATAACCGAACTGCGCGCCGCCCGCCAGGTCGGTCGCCCAATTGCCGGGGTCCATGTAACCTACGGCCACCAGAAAACCAGGGCCGGAAAAGGCAAATAACTTGCGCCAAAACGAGGCGGTGATAGGCACGACCACGCTCCGATGCACCTCCGGCAGGGAAGCGTTGCCCACTGGTTGGCGCCAGCCAGATTGCGCATTGGGTTTGGCTGGTTCCATTATGCGAACGGGAATAATGCTGCTCCTGTTGGCAACAAGGGCGGTGGTTGCGGTTCAGTCATCAATTTCAATATTTAAGGTCTGCGAAACTATGTAGCTTTTGATACATTGGGGTGCCAAGAGGGTCAATATTTAAATGTAGCCAGTGTTACAAAATAAAACCTAGACTAAATCATGCCGGTCGGTTTCACTGGTTTAAACATGCCAAATAAAAGTCGAAAAGGAACCGATGCCTCTCGTGGTCGCGAGGTCCGTCCCTCCGCGCAGCAGGCGGAAAATCTGCGCCGGCTGCGCCGGGATCGGGCGGAGGAAACCGCCCAGGATTATGTCGAGGCCATCGCCGATCTCACGGCTACTACGGGCGAAGCGCGGGTGGTGGATCTAGCCCGCCGTCTGGGGGTGACTCATGTCACGGTAAACCGCACTTTAAGCCGGCTGCAACGCGCCGGATTCGTGAACACCAAACCTTACCGGGCGATTTTTTTAACCAGTGAAGGCGGCAAACTGGCCGATGAATGTAAACAGCGACATCAAACTGTGGTGGCTTTTTTGCGCTCGCTGGGTGTTTCTGAGCGCATTGCGGAACTGGATGCGGAGGGAATCGAACATCATGTCAGCCCTGAAACCCTGGCCGCCTTTGAGCGGGTCTTAAATGCACAATGATGAAAGCGATCGATATTCAAACCATTGGCAATGAACTGGCTTTGAAATGGGACGACGGGAGTGAGGATTACATTTTGCTCGAAAAATTGAGGATGGCCTGTCCGTGTGCCGCTTGCAAAGGTGAGACAGATATTTTGGGGAATGTTTACAGAAGTCCCGGCAAACCGCTGTCGGCAAATTCCTTTCAACTGGTTCGATTAGGAACGGTGGGCGGTTATGCCATTCAGCCGGTCTGGGCGGACGGTCATGACACGGGAATTTATTCCTTTGAATATTTACGGCGAGTCGCTGCGGCAAAATAAAACGGCGCGTTGATCAGCGCGCCGTTTTTGGTTTGAGCAATGCTTACGGGATAATGCGGACGCGATAGAATTTCACCGATCCGTTAAAGGTGTCGTTAAATTCCATGTCTCCGCCGGTGCCCGTATTGGTGCTGATGCTGGTCCAGTTGCCATCGAACAGGCTGGTGGAACGTTCTATGGCGTATTGTTTGCCGGCAACAGTTGGCCAATGGATACTGGACGGGCCGGAATCCTGAACGGGGTTGGCTTCGACGCTTGGGAAGTTGTTGGCTGCATTGGGATCGACCCCAGCAACGTATTTTTTCCAATTGTCAATACCGTCGCCCGAGGGACAGGCGTTTGAGGCTGACAGGTAGTTGTTGATGGTGCCGAACCAGCGCAAACGCCATGCATCCGGGATGCCATCGCCGTAGCATGAGTTGGTGCGGCTGGACAGGGTGATCAAGCCGGTGAGGGTTTGTTTGGGAAACGATGCCAGTCCGTTGGGCGAGGCGGACGCGTGGTCGAAATGGACGGCATAAGCGGCATTAGCTGGAGACCCGTCAGGAATGGTGATAGACAACGTTCCGATGGTGACTGTGCCGGTCAAGCCAGCATTGGTGCTGTTGAGCCAGACGGCGGAAAAATTGTCGTTGCCGTGGGAGTCGGTGGTATAGGGTGCGCCCAGAGCTGCCACTTGGGTGAAGGTCACCGGGGTGGTGAGTGCGGGCGAGCCGTCGAGCGGCGTGACGGTCAGGTTAAGCATCAACACCCGGAGCGGATAGTCGCCAAAGATGGTGGCGGTGATCGGAACTTGGATGACTTGACCGGCGGAACAATTCGTAATGTCGCCAGCGGCGAAATTGACCTGAGGCGGGATGGTTGACCCGGTGGCATTCACATTGGCCTTGATACTCCGAGTGCTGGTCTGAGACGCGCTGGCCGTAGCGGCGTGGTTGATTACTCCGGTGTCGGCGACCCTTTGGCCATTGTTCCAAAAGCGGCGGAACCAGGTCAGAGACGGATCAAGCGACCGGCGGAAGGTCACGTAAACGTCGCAGACGTCCAGGGTGCCGTCGCCAAAGGCGATCTGGTTGATGGTGGCATCATTGCCATTAAACAACGCGTTTTGCTGGGCCGTCGAGAGACTGCCAAGCGTATTGGTATAGCAATTGTAATTCGCATCCGACGAGTCGGCATCCAGAACACCCAGATTGCCGCAGGAATCCATGCTGTTGTAGAAGTCTGTAACCGGGGAAGGCTGATTCAGATAATAGACAGCCGATTGAAAGACTTGTTCGACATCCGCGTTGACAATGTTGCTGGAGCCGAAATCCCCTGCGTTGAACCAGCGGAAAGGATACACGCTTCCGACGATGTATTTCCGTTGACCAATGGTCACATGTTTCAGGGCGCTCAAGGAACTGCCGCCGACGACAACCCCATTGGTCGGGGCCGCAATGTAAACGTTCGCACCGGGGGCGCCGACGCCGTCCGAGGTGGCCGAAGGCCGGCCAATTTCGATCTGGTAAACGTCATTCGAGGTGGCATTGGACGGCACATGGAAATAGTAGCCGCCAACCTCGATCTGGCCGGGGTAGGCTGCCGATGGATACTGCACATCGTGCGCTTGCGAGTAGGTGATCAAGTCCTGGCTCAGGGTATCGTAAAGATTGGTTTTCCCGGCCCGCTCCAGCCAGCCGACGCCAACCAGGTTGATGGAGTCGTTGGTGATTTGCAGGTCTTCGAAATAGCTCCCGTTGTAAACGACCGAATTGCTTGTCACTGTGGGCGGCGTGCTGCTGACGTAAGCGTAGGGGGGAATCGTTACAAAGAAGCCTGGATGGTCCAAATCCGGCTTTTCCAACATGGAATTAAAACCGTATTCGCCTTTGCCGATACTGTGGGTTCCGAGGTTGGTCACGGTGACGTTATACTGCAAACTGTAAACTTTGACTCCGTTTAACATGGTCAAAGTGACCGGGGCATAAAAATTCTGTCCCGGCGAAGCCACAAAATCGCTGGAAGCCTCGCCCGTCGTGAAGCCAAAGCTGATGATGTTGGCCACGAAATTCGTCGGTGAAAATTGCGCGCTGACAATGTCGCTGGGCTGATAGGTTCCCTTGAAAGCCCTGACCTTGAAGATCGTGTTGGTGGTAATGGAAAAACCCACGGTCCAAAGATTGGTTGACGTGGCGACCGGAGCCAAATGGATGGCGTTGGCATTGGTTTTGGAAGGATCTGAACCGTCCGTGGTATAATACAATTCCGCGCCAGTGGTGATGTCGCTGATCGAAAATTGCCCGGCATTGTTGCCGATGATGATCGGATTACCGGCAATAAATTGAAACTCGGCGGTTGTGACGGCACTGTATCCGCCTTCGTTGACGTTGACCGCCTGGATGACGACATCAGGTGCGGGCGCCACAGGCAATGGTTGAGCGAAAGTCATGCCATCGGCATAATCCGGCGGGGTGGCTCGGCTGCTGTTGGTGGCGATGGTCGGGTCGCTGCCGTCGCTTGTATAATAAGTCGAAATGCCGCTGTAAGCGCTTCCCAGGTTTGGATCAACGGCCAGACTGATGTCGTTGTGCGCGACAAATGTCTGCCCGCTGACCGGATGCAGCACCGTGGTGAAGGGGGAAGCTGTCAGGTAATCAAACCAGCCGATTCGTGGGGCGGTGGGGGCGGGCACCGGCGGCGTAACACTCACTTCCGCCGAATTCGGACTTTCGCCTCCCGTATTGACGGCGGAGACGGAGTAGTAATAAGTCGTGCCATTGATGACATTGGTGTCGGTGTAGGTCGTGCCTGAAACGCTCACGTAGGGCGGGCTGTAGTGGCCACTTTGGGTGGTTCGCTTGACATTGTAATTGGTCGCGCTGGTAATCGGCGACCAGGAAAGATCCACCTGGCCGTAGTTGGCGGTCATGCTCCAAATGACCGGTGCCTGGGGAATCGGTGGAGGCAAAGCCGGCAGCCCGGTGCCCGTGGCGACGCGCAACAACGAATAATAATTTTCCGTGACGTAAACGGAACCGCCGCTGGCGATGGCCAGTCCAATGGGCTGGCGGGCTTGAACCGGATCTATTGCTTCGTTGAGATTATTGACCGTGCCGTCTTTCCAGCCTGGATAAGAGCCTGACCAGTATTGAGGATTCACCCCGTAAATTCGTTGGGTCACGTTGCCGGCGGCGTCGATTTTCTTGATCTTGCCGTTATTGCAATCGGCCACCACCAGAATGCCATTGCCCGCTTTGGCAATGCCTTCCGGTCGGTTGAACTGCGCGAAAGCGGGCGGGCCTAGCACATCGCCAGCGCCGTTAAAGCCCGTTAATTTCGTCGAATTGCCCAGCAAATTGGTATTGCCGGGGTCCATCAGCCAGATACCGTTGTTGCCCGCGTCAGTCAGGGCAATTTTGCCATTTACCAGCACGGTGATTCCGCGCAGCGAGGTGCCCGCGTTGGTGATCACGCCGACGACTGAAACCGCGTTGTTGGAACTTTGCGCGATGCGGATGACCGTGTTGCTCTGGACGGTTAAATAAATATTCGCCGAGCCGTCCAATGCCATGGCGGTGGCGTTGGTTAACTTCGAGGCGTTGGTGGCCATCAAACTGACAACTCCACCGTAGTTGATATAGTAGCCGCCGTTAAACTTGAGCACGGTGCCGTCCTTGCCGTTGCCACGGTTCAGCACATAAACGTTTGTGGCCGTATCGACGGCCACCGCCACCGGATGACTGATGCCATTTTTGTTGGTGTAGGCGCTGTAGGTATAGCTGGATGATGTGACGCCGACGGAGGTAATCAAACGGACGGCATTGTTGTTGGAATCGGCCAGAAACAAATAGGTTTCAGACGGATCCAGGGCGATCCCGGCCGGCCCGTTGAATTGAGCCGTGTAAAACGTGTTGCCGTCTTTATAGCCGGCCTGACCATGATTGGCGTCGGTCAGGGTCGCCACCGTTGCCTGCCCGAAGGCACCGATCGGGATCAGGGTCGCGAGGGCGGCGAAGCCCAACCGCTTGAGGCAGCCTCGCAATCTGGCCCGGTTCAACTGACCTGAAATAAGCTTTTTCATACGCGATGAGTTGTCAGCGTTGATGGATGTGACCGTTTAGCGGGCCGAATTTTGAATCGGATCGCTCCAATTTCCGCCGGTGACCGGGCTATCCCAGTTGTTCTTCGGATTCATGGGGTCTTTCATGGGGCTCAGCTTGCTCTTTAAAAATTCACCACTATGCGCCGCTTGGAAGTCGGAATCTTTGACAATGGTCGGGGTAATGAAGATCAGCAAATTATCCTTGTTGACTTCCTTGTCTTCGCTGCGGAACAAGAGGCCCAATCCCGGGATGTCGCCCAGCAAGGGAACCTTGGTGTAACCGGCGCGCGGATTGTCCTGAACCAGACCGCCCAATACCAGCGTGTTGGAATTTGGAATTAACACCTGTGTTTCCACCGTGCGGAAGTCGAAGACGGGGGCCGCGTAGGTTGAGCCAGCCACGGTTTGAGAGAAATTACCAAAGAAGCTGGAGACTTCGGGCATAACTTTCAGCCAAATGTAGTCATTGGCGGAAATGCGAGGCGTGACGTGCAGGATGGTGCCAACGTTGGTGTAGGAAACCTGTGACCCGCCAGCCGTGTTTTGTGTGCCCGCTTGCACACTGAAGACCGGGTAACCGCGGGTCACGGAAATCTTGGCTTCTTCGTTATCCAAGGTCACGATGCGGGGTGTGGACATAACTTGCGCTTCCGATGAGGAATTCAAGAAGGACAATACGGCGCTCAAACCGTCGGCATTCAAGAAGCCGATGTCGGGCGTGGTGCCGCTCTTGGTGTTCCAGGAAAATCCACCACTGCCAATGCTGTTCACGACGTTTCCGGCTGAAGTCCAAGGATTGGCCGTTGCCACACCGGCGCCGTCCGTGCCGCTGGTGCCGGGGAACGAGGTGGTAATTGTGCCGCTGGCTTTGCCGTTGCCAAACGTCACGTTTTGCGCTTGCAGTGTGCCGGACCAATCAACGCCCTTCTGGGTCTTCGGATTGCTGGAAACCTCGATGAGCCGGGTTTCGATCAACACCTGCCGGGTGGGCTTGTCCAATTGGTTGATGAGGGTTTCCACGGCCACTTGCTCCGGGTCGGTGGCCACCACGACCAACTGGCTGGTGCGGATGTCGGTCAAAACTTTGCTGCGCTTGTCGGTCAACACGGACTGCGCGGCGTCCACCAGATTGGAAACGCTGGCGTATTTGAGCTGCACCACCTTGGTGGTCAGCGGCGGCGGCGCGGTCGGATCCTTCATGGTAATGCGGTCAATGCCGGTTTTCTTGTCGTGAATCAACTGGAGGGAATAGTTGTCCAGCAAGGCGAGCAGCGCGTTTTCAGCGGTGATGTTTTCCCAGCGGATGGAAAGCGTGGGTTCCACCTTGATCTGACCGTTGGCATCGGGCTGGCCGTAGCCAATCTTGGGGTCGAGCATGTAATTGATGCCGGCCAAACGGGCCAGGTTTTCAATGGCAGTAGTCAGCGGCACGTCGGAAAACTTGATCTGGGGAATGCCGCTGGTGACTGGGGCGGGCGCGTTGGTGCCGGCGGTTTCGGCGGCCGGTTCCTGGGGCACGGCATTGGTCTCGGCCGCAGGGGCGTTATTTGTGTCGGTCGTTGCCTCCGTGGTGACCGTCGCGGCCGGGGGGGGGGTGGTCACCGCCGCCGGCTCATTCGTTTGAGCAGTCGATGGGTCGGTGGTTTGGGCGTGAGCCATCAGGACGCTGGCAAGTCCCACTAGCATGGCATAGAAGGTTGTTTTGATGGCTTGGTTATGTTTAGTGTTCATGATGTCTGTCCCCCCGGCGCGTTTTTTGGTTTTGGTTTTTAAGACTATTGGGATTCCAGATTCAATTTGTGAACCTGGCTGTCCACTTCAACGAGAACCGAATTTTGATTTATCTCCAGGCAGCGGATGTGAATTTTTCCCGACTGGGTGATCACGTCGCCTTCATCTCCGGCGGAAAACGAATGGTTGTTGATGATGGCCAGGACGTTTTTGCCCGTGCCTGAGATGCCCAATAGTTTTAGGGCGGTCAGGTCAACCGTCTTGGTGGCGGCGACCATGGCTTCAAACAAGCGGGTCGATTCGGGAAAAAACGGGTCGCGGCCTTCTTTGCTGTTGGTGGGAATGATGAAGACGGACCGGGTCTTTGCCGTTTCCGGCGACGGTTTGGCGGCGGCCGCCGTGGCGCTGATTCCCGAAACCAGCAGCGTGGCGAGCGACAGGTTGAAAATGGAATGGGGCAAATTCACAAGCGTTTAGGAGTTGGATTTCACCAGGGCCACAATTTCCATGCGGAAAGCGAGTTTTTCGCTGGAGGTTCCGGAAAGTCCCGCGTGGTCCAGAGACAAATTGATGACCCGCATGTGGGGGAATTTATTCTCCAAGTCGGCCACGAACTTACCAATGTCATGGTAAAAGCCCGTGCCCATGATGGAGAATTTGATCTGTTTGTAGGGAAAGTCGGGAATTAGATCGACGGACGACTGGGCGGGCTGGCCGATGGTGGGAATGTCCACCGGATAATTGGCCTTAAACTGGCGGATGGTGTCATAAGTCCAGGCAAAAACATCGCCCGAGGCCACGTCGGTTTCCTCTTGATGCAATTTATTGGCGATTTCGACCGTGGCGTTCGTGGTGGTCTGGGTCTGCTTAATGGTTTTCTTCATCAAGTCCAGTTTGGATTGCTCGGATTTTGTTTCACTGACCAGCCGGTCTTTCTCTTCGTTTTGCGGGCTGATGAGCAAAAAATAAACCATGCCGATCAGGACGGCCGTGATCAGGCCGACCATGATCAATTGGTTGCGTTTGGCTGGAGATAAACGTTTCATCGGGTGATGTCAGGGAAGCGGCACTCCAAGGTGAATTGCACTGACGATTTGCCGTTGGGCCCCGGCTGCGGGGCGCTCAAATTCAATAGTCTGACGCCATTGGTCTTGTTCAGGGAGTTCTTGAAAAATTCCGATTGCAGGATTGCATCCTTGAAGGGATTCACCTGGTCTCCGGGATTCGGGCTGAAATCCCGGGCGTCCAGCGTCAGCGTGTTTTGTTCCACGACGGTGGCCGGACGTTTCGGCACCACCACGCTGCCATTGGTTTTGGCCGGACTGCCCGGCGTGTAAATGCAATTTTGTTCCATGCGCAACCGGGTCAGTTGCACATTGGGCACATAAATTTTCTGGAGCGCGTTCAGCAGATTGCCCTGGAGAAAACGGTTGGTGCTCAATTGTTGCAGGGCGCCGAGGCGCTCTTCCCCCTCGGAGAGCGTTTTCATGGACAGCAGCACCCGGTTGTAATCATTGGTGAGCGATTTCCGGGCGTCTTGAACCTGGCTGAAATCTTTCTGGGCCAGCTTGCAATTCAGCCAGGTGGAACTGAACCAAACCAGGGAAATGGAAACCAGCAACGCGCTGATGAAAATGGCGCGCTTGACAGGATCGCGCCGGCGCAACTCCTGTTCCGCCAGCGCCTCGGTCAATAGATTGATGCGAATGGGCATAGTCTTTCTAGTAAGCAGCCAGCGCCGTGCCAATGGCCACCGCCAGTTGCGGCCCGACGTGCTCGATCTCCACCGCCTGCTGGCCCGGCAAAGTCTTCTGCAAGGAAGCGGTGGGATTCCAAGTCTTGCATTCCGTCAGGATCTCCGAGTTCAACATCTGGATGATGGTTTCCGAGCGGGCGGTCCCGCCGCTCAGGTAAACTTGCGAGACCGGGCGGTCGTGTTGATGTTCGAAAAAGTCCAGCGAGGCGCGGATTTCGCGGCCCAGCGGAATGACCTGCATTTGCAGCTCGGCCTCCACTTCCGAGGCCATGCCGATCTTGATGCCTTCGGCTTCGGCGTAACTGATGTTCTTCATCTCCGCCAAACCTGTCGTCAATTGGTTGCCGCCGATGTTGACGACGCGGTTGGTGGCCAGCTCGCCGCGGTCCAGCACGCTGACCGATGTGTATTTAAAACCAATGTCAACCAGCGCCACCGTTTCCTTGGCGAAAACCTCCGGCAGGGCCATTTCAAAGGCGTTGATGGGACCGACGACCGAGGGCACCAGGGCATCCGCAGTCAGGCCGGCCAGGCTGGCGGCCTGGAGAAAATCCGCAATCAACTGCTGCTTGGCCGCCGCGACCAGGACTTTGAATTTCGTTGAAAACGCGGCGCCGGCATTGCGCGGCGCGTCGCCCGCCTTGGCCGGAGCCGCCTCCGCGCGCGGCGGAATAATGAAGCAGTCGAAAACGTGATTGGGCAAATCTTGTTGCAAATAACTTTTGTGGTTCATCTTCATGATGCCGCGCATCTCGTCCACGGGCATTTGCGGCAGCTCCACCTGGCGCACCACCGCGTCTCCCAAGCCCACCGCGACGCTGATGAATTTGGTGGCGCTTTGCAGCGCCGTGCTGATCGTGTGAAAATGATCCGCCAGTTGTTCCGGTGAAATTTTCTTGTCGAAGATGGGCGCTTCCAACATGGCATACCGCGTCAGGGCAAAACTCTCCCCGCGTCGTTCCAGCAACACGGCCTTGGTGGTCCGGCTGCCGAGATCGATGGAGATGACTTGGGCGCGTTTTTTCCGGGAAGAGCCGTTCAGGAATGGCGGTAGCAGGGCCATGTTTTCTTCTTATAGTTTGGTTTGTTCCGATTGCAAGCTGCAAATTGTTATCCGCGTTCGGGAAGCAGTTGCTGCGCCAGTTCAGTCCGCTCAACGCTTTTTCCCGGAAAAGCCCGGAAGTCGGATTAATTTAAAACAGATGTGTCCCGAATCTGGCCGCCGATCACGCGATTTCATGTGCCCGGCGGCGGGCCATGTCCAAAAAAGCATCCAGCAGCGGTGTGTTTTTACCACGCCACAATACACCGATGAGCGCGGGCGGAAAATCTTTCAACGGGATGGCGCGCACATTTGCCGGGAATTGCCGTTTGGGCACCGCAATGCTCAATCCGATTCCCAAACCATTGGCCACATAGGTTTCGATCAAGTCAATGGAACTGGCTTCCACCGAGGGAAACCATTCTGTCCCCAACTCGGACAGTCTGGTCAAAAAGTGTTTGGTCAAGCCTTCGTGCGCCGGCAGGCAAATCAAGGAATCCGTAATTTTATCGCGCTTCCAAAGATCCGCCGCCGATTTGAGCGGATTGGATTTATCCACCAGCAACACCAACGGCAATTCGAGCATCACCTCGGATTGAAAACCCACCGGCGGTTTCCGCTCGATCAACGTGATGACCAGATCGATTTCATCTTTGGCCAGCATCTCCTCCAATTGGGCGGGAAATCCCTCGCGCAAGGCCACCTTCAGCGCGGGAAATTTTTTGTGAACGCCCTGCAACAGTTTGGGCAAATGATCCCGCAATACAATCGTCGAGGCCCCGATGCGGAAATGGCGTGCCTGACCGCCCTGCAATTCCGTCGCCATCTTGTCGAGATTGGAAAAAAATGGAGCGCAAAACTCGTAAAGACTTTCCCCGGCCGCCGTCAGCACGAAGGGCCGCCTTTGAAACAAGGTCACGCCGAGGAATTCCTCCAACTGCGCCACCTGCGCGCTGACCGCCGGCTGTTGAATGCCGTAGGGAATGTTGCGCACCGCCGGCATGATCCCGCCATGTTTGGCGACGTAATAAAAAAGCTCAAGGTGATGGACGTTCATTATCTGGTGGGCGGCGTTGCCGGCCGCCACTGTTACCCCGTAGCGGGTCCGTTGGCAAGCCGGGAGAACGCCTGAACAATTGCGCGCGTCTTCGGGTGGGAATTGTTCAGGGCCGCCGGCCAGGGGCGGCGTATTGCTTCAAACAATGTTGCGGCCAAGTTTTTCGATTCACACCTTCTAATTGAATTGTTTAGTGTGGCGGCGTGAACGAACTCTCTTTGCATAAACCGGCCGACACCAAAACTGGCGCCAAGGGTTTTTGGGCGCTCATGGTCACTCAATTCCAGGGCGCGTTCAGCGACAACGTGGTGAAAAATCTGGTCGTGTTCGTCGCGCTCTTTGGCGCGAGCATGACGCTGGAGGAAAAGAACACCTACGGCGAATCCATCGCCGCGTTGTTTTCCCTGCCGTTTATTTTATTCTCCATGACCGGCGGCTTTCTGGCCGATCGCTTTAGCAAGCGCTCCGTCATGCTGGGCGTGAAGATTTTTGAGTTGCTCATCATGTCGCTGGTTTTATTGGGGCTGCTCTATTGGAACAAAAATTTGCTGCTGGCCGGCGTTTTTTTCATGGGCACGCACAGCGCCATTTTCGGGCCTTCAAAATATGGTTCGCTGCCCGAACTGCTGCCCGAACAAAAACTATCCTGGGGCAACGGCATTTTGGAACTGGGCACGTTCATGGCCATCATTCTCGGCACCGTTGCCGCGGCGCTGCTGGCGCAATATTTCCACGGCAAACAATGGGGGACCGGCGTCATCCTGATTGGTCTGGCTGTGATCGGTTTGCTGGCCTGTGTGCGCATCACCAAAATTCCCGCCGCCAGTCCGCAAAAGCGTTATGACCCCAACTTTCTGGGCGAAATCTGGCGGCAGGTCCGCGCCATGCGTGGCGACCGGCCGCTGTGGCTCGCGCTTTGCGGCAACACCTATTTCAACTTCCTGGGCATGCTGCTGCTGCTCAATTTATTCTTTTATGGCGCGGAAACATTGCATGTATCGGAAACGCATATCGGACTGCTGAACGTGGCCCTGGCGCTGGGCATTGGACTGGGCAGCGTGGCCGCCGGTTATCTTTCCGCCGGCAAAATCGAATACGGTCTGGTTCCGTTTGGCGCCTTTGGGCTTTCTATTTTTTCCAGCTTGCTGGCGCGTCCGGCCACCGGCTTGGCAACTTCGTTTGCGCTGCTGATGTTGCTCGGCTTTGCCGGCGGATTCTTCATTGTTCCGGTCGCGGCGTTGCTCCAGCATCGTCCATCCCGTGAAAACAAAGGCCAGGTCCAGGCCACCGCCAACTGGTTTTCATTTGTCGGCGTGTTTCTGGCCTCGGGCGCGCATTGGTTGCTGGCCCAAAAACTTCAACTCACGCCGCGGGGCATTTTTCTCGTGGGCGGACTGCTAACGTTGGCCGGGGCGATCTACGTTTTATTCCTGCTGCCGGAGGCCTTGCTGCGGTTTGTGATGTGGTGTTTGACGCATACGATTTATCGCATCCGCATCATTGGACGGGACCACATACCAGAGAAAGGTGGCGCGCTCTTTGTTTGCAATCACGTTTCTTACGTCGATGCCTGTCTGCTGGCGGCTTCCACGGATCGTTCGATTCGCTTCATGATGTTCAAAGATATTTACGAGAAAACCTGGATCAAACCGTTTGCCAAAATCATGCGGGTGATTCCCGTGTCGTCTGAACAACGCCCGCGCGAACTCATTCACTCCCTGCAAACGGCCAGCGAAGCCATTCGCAACGGCGAAGTGGTTTGTATTTTTGCCGAGGGGCAAATCACGCGGATCGGACAACTGCTGCCGTTTCGCCGCGGCATGGAGCGCATCATGAAAGACCTGGACGCGCCCATCATTCCGGTGGCGTTGGATGGCGTGCTTGGGGGACCGCTGAGCTTTCGGCGGGGCCGGTTGGTGCATCTCATCACCGCACGCTGTCCACATCCGGTGACCGTGAGTTTTGGTCAACCCATGCCGGCGGCCACCACGCCGTTTGCGGTGCGTGAGGCGGTTCAAGCGTTGCAGGTAAATGCCTGGCAAATGCGACGCGAACAAATGCAGCCTTTGCACCGGAATTTAATTCGCATGGCCCGCGAACATCCGCGTCGCATGGCCATGGCGGACGCGCAGACACCCAAAGCCACGTTTGCCGCTGTTTGGTTGAAGACCGTGTTTCTGGCTGGCCGCTTGAAGCCCACGTGGCAAGGTCAAAAGATGGTGGGAATCTATCTGCCACCCAGCGTTCCCGGGGCGCTGGTCAATTATGCGGCGTTCTTGTGCGGCAAAGTGCCGGTAAATCTCAATTACACCTTGTCGGAAACGACGTTGGCGCACTGCGTCAAACAATGCGAAATCAAGACGGTGATCACGTCGCGGAAATTCGTGGAGAAAGTCAAGCTCACGCCGCCCGGTGAATTGATTTATCTCGAAGATTTGGCGGCGGCCCCGTCATATGCTGAAAAACTGAAGGCGTTTTTTCTCGCCAAACTGGCGCCGAAGTTCTGGCTGGAACGGAGGTTCGGCTCGGCCGGCACAAAGATGGATGCGGTCGCCACCATCATTTTTTCGAGCGGCAGCACCGGCGAACCCAAGGGGGTGATGCTGTCGCAATTCAACCTGCTCGCGAATATCGAACAGTGCGGTGAGGTCATCGCGCTGGATGAGTCCCAGCGCGTGCTGGGGATTCTGCCATTTTTCCACTCGTTCGGTTTTACCGTGACGTTGTGCCTGCCGTTGTTATTGGGTTCCGGCGTGGTTTACTACCCCAATCCGCTCGATTCAAAAGGCATTGGGGCGATTGTGCGTGAGCATAAAGTGACCGTCATGCTGGCGACCGCGACGTTTCTGCAAATCTATCTGCGCGGCGTGGCGCCGGAAGATTTCGGCAGTTTGCGCCTGATCGTGACCGGCGCGGAAAAATTGCCGGAACGCCTGGCGGCAGCGTTTGAGGAGCGCTTTGGCATCCGTCCGCTGGAAGGCTATGGCACCACGGAATGCGCTCCGGCGGTGGCGGTGAATGCCTGGGATTTTCGCGCGGCCGGCTTCTATCAGGTGGGCGGCAAGCATGGCAAAATCGGTCAGCCGGTGCCGGGCATGTGCGTGCGGATCGTCGATCCGGAAAATCCCTGGACCGGAAAATCGCTGCCGGCCGGCGAGCCGGGGATGTTGCTGGTGCGGGGACCAAACGTCATGCTGGGTTATTTGAACCAGCCCGAAAAAACCGCCGACGTTTTGCGTGATGGCTGGTATTGCACGGGCGACATGGCCATGCTGGATGAAGATGGTTTCCTGCAAATCACCGGTCGCTTGAACCGTTTCAGCAAGATCGGCGGCGAAATGGTGCCGCATCTGAAAATTGAGGAGCGGCTGCAAGAACTGGCCGGCGTGGCGGAAGTGGCGTTTGTGGTGCTCGGCGTGCCGGATGAAAAGAAGGGAGAACGGCTGGTGGTTTTGCACAAAATTTCAGCAACCGGCCTGCCGGCGTTGCTGGAAAAATTTGCGGCCTGCGATCTGCCAAACTTATGGAAGCCAAAAGCCGATGCGTTTTATCCGGTGGAAGAATTTCCGATGCTCGGCACCGGAAAATTGGACTTGCGAACCGCCAAAGCCATGGCGTTGCAGTTGGCGGCGCCCCGGTGATTGGCTGGCATTGGCGCGGAATTAGTCCGTAAACATTGGCATTCCGGGCAGCAAGCGGCCTTGGATGGCGTTAAACGACGGATTGCATTTTGCATTAGACCCCGGACCCGACTGTGGCTAAAGTGGCGGCATGACACTCGACGACATTCTTCTGGAAGCCGAAGAAAAAATGATTAAAACCGAACAGGTAATTGTTAATGAGTTTGCCGGTGTCCGCACGGGCAAAGCGTCGCCTGGTTTGGTGGAAAACATCCAAGCGGAAGTCTATGGCTCGATGATGCGCATTCGCGAACTGGCCAGCATCACCACGCCCGAACCGCGCATGTTGGTCATCCAGCCATGGGATGTCGGGGCGCTGCAGCCCATCGAGAAGGCCATTCAAAAGGCGAATATCGGCCTTTCGCCGGTGGTGCAGGGCAAACTGCTGCGGCTGGCGTTCCCGGAATTGAGCACGGAGCGACGTCAGGAATTTGTCAAACTGACCAAAAAAATGGCCGAGGATGGGCGCGTGGCGATTCGCCATGTTCGCCGTGATGCCATGGATTTATTCAAGAAGCACGCGCATGACAGTGGCGTCACGGAAGATGAAAAGAAACAGGCCGAGAAGGATCTGCAGAAACTGACCGACGATTACATCGCCAAAATTGATGGGCACACGGCGAACAAGGAAAAGGAAATCATGACGGTCTAAGCCGGTAAAATATTCGTTTGCCGGGCCGCTTCAGAAAATTGGAGCGGCCTTTAGTTTGTCGGGCCGGTTTGCTGAACCAGCGTTAGGATGCTCAGGATTCCCCCCAAAAACGCTTCAGTGTGCCGGTATCGTGGCCGCGTTGGTTTCAAATAGAATAACCGTCTCGTCAGTTTTTGCGTAACGTAGTTTCTCGCGGGCCAGCCGGGCGACGGTCGCGGGGTCGTCGCGCAGGGCATCAATATCGGCCCGCAACTGTTTGGAAATGGCTTCCTGTTTCTGCAGCTCGGAGTCGAGGCGCTGAATTTCCTGGCGGAACCGCTCGTTTTTTTGAATTTCTGGAAGGTAAGTGAGTCCAATCAGGATTAAAATGGCCACCACCACGAGGGCGATGACCGCCTGCGTGAGTTTGCTCCAGATGCCAAGATCGGCTTTCATGCGCAAAGTTAAACATGCGATGTGACCGGGTTAAAGCGGATTTTGCTGACAAGCGCTGGAGGATGGTCTAGTTTTTCGCGCACGGATGATTAAGGCATTTTTTCTCATTTTTGAACCCATGGTCACATGGGACCGGATCGCCCAAGCTCGACGCAGTCTGGCTGCGGTGTTTATCACCTACTTGATGCCCATGGTGTTGATAACCGTATCCGTCGAGGGATGGGGGTTGTATCATTGGGGCAAGTGGCAGACCCAATTCCAAAAACTAAAAGACTTCCCGGCGAATACGGTCATTACCTATGAGGCCATTCAGACGCTTCTGCTGGTGGGCATGGTCCTGGTCAGCGCGCTGGTCTTGTTGCGGATTGCTCAAACCTTTGGCGGGCGCTGCTCTTACCTCCAGACCTTCAAGCTGATTGCCTATGGATTCAGCCCGTTGTTCTTGGTCCGGCTGTTGGACGCGGGGCCATCGGTGCCACCGGCCGCCACTTGGGCTTTGGGTGTTCTTTTGACCATTTGGATTCTTTACCAAGGCGTGCCGCGCGTGTTGCTGCCCGACCCGGCCCACGCGTTTGGCATGTATTTGTCATCCATCATTGTGGTGACGCTGACCTCCGGTTTGGTGCGCGTGATGACCGCACTGTATTTGCTCGGTTATGTCGATTTTCATAATTCCTGGCTGACGCATAAATTCCCGGGTCTGTTCCAATGAATTTGCCGGTGAAGCAACGGTTGTTTTCCGAGTTAGCTGAGCTGGACGCCAAGGTTAAATCCATGGCGTCCGTCAATCCAAAACCCAATTTAATGCCAATATTTGTGCGGATTGATGATCTGACCGGACAATTGCCGCCAAATACTGACCCCACTTTGTTGCATTATCTCCACAAAAAAAGCTACGAAAAGGCCCGCTTTTATTTGGAGGGGCGTGATGTCGAAAACCAGGCCGGCAAGTGCCGGCCCGTCTAAATTTTTGCTCGCGGCAGCGCCGGCTTGCGAGAAACTTCCCTCATGACGCTGGACGACACCATCGCAGCCATTGCCACACCGCTTGGCGAAGGCGGTCTGGCCGTGGTCCGGCTTTCAGGCTCCCATGCTTTTTCCATCGCCGACAAATGCTTCGAGCCGGTTGGAAAAACGTCGCTGAAACCTTCGTCCGCGCCCACGCATACGATCCAATTTGGCAAAATTGTTCACCACGCCAGGGTGATTGATGAAGTTTTGCTCGCCGTGTTGCGCGGACCGCGCACCTTTACCCGCGAAGACACGGTTGAAATTTCCTGCCACGGCGGGCTGCTGCCGGCCAAACTTATTTTAGATGCTTTGCTCGCTGGCGGAGCGCGTCTGGCGGAACCGGGCGAATTCACCAAACGCGCTTTTCTGAATGGGCGCATTGACCTGGCGCAGGCCGAGGCGGTTGCCGATGTGATTCATTCGCGCACGGAACTCGCGCTGGCTGCCGCCAATGAGCAGCTCGCCGGCAAGTTGTCCCAGCGCATCAATCAATTGCGCGATGATTTCATGCTGACCCTGGCGCACCTCGAGGCGCACATTGATTTTCCCGACGAAGACATCGCGCCCGACACCAAAAGTCAGTTGCTCACGCGCCTGGAAAATGGCGTGGCCTTCATGGACGAACTGCTGCAAACCGCGGACGAGGGCCAGTTGCTGCGGCGTGGCATTCGCGCGGCGATCATTGGCCGCCCCAACGCGGGCAAATCCAGCTTGCTCAACCAGCTTTTGGGGCACGACCGCGCCATCGTCTCGCATATTCCCGGCACCACGCGGGACACGATTGAAGAGACCGCCAACATCCGCGGATTGCCCGTGATTTTCATTGATACCGCCGGTTTGCGCGAATCGCACGATGAAATCGAGCGTGAAGGCATCCGCCGCAGCCGCCGGTCGCTGGAGCAGGCGGAATTGATCCTGCACGTTTTTGACGCCAGCGAACCGCTGGCCGAGTCGGATGAAATGTATCTGGCGGAATTGGCCGGCAAAAAACGGATTCTGGTGCTCAATAAAACTGATTTGCCGTTGAAGCTGGAATTGCCAAGCCGCTCAAATACCGGCGCTCAACCATTTGAAAAAATCCACATTTCTTGTGTGAGCAGGCAGGGGATCGAGGCGCTCAAGGAGGCAATCAAATCGATGGTCTGGGCTGGCGAAATCAAGGCTGAAATGTTGCAGATTGCCATCAATTCCCGCCATCAAGACGCGTTGAATCGCGCGCGCGCGTCCGCGCGCCAGGCGGCGGACGCGTTGCGCAATGATGTTACGCTGGAACTCGTGGCCATGGATTTGCGGATTGCCGCCAATGCGATCGGCGAGATCGTGGGCAAAACCACCACGGAAGATCTGCTGGATTCCATTTTCAGCGCTTTTTGCATCGGTAAATGAATTTCCATTTTTGACACGCCCGCTTCGGTCTCTATCCTTAGGTCATGCGAATCGTTCCCGTTTCACTCGGCCGCCGCAGCTATGAAATTAAAGTTGGCGGGGGTTTGCTGCCCCGGCTGGGCGTGGAGTGCGCCGCCCTCAAGCTGGGCCGGCGATGTGCCGTCGTCACGGATTCCAACGTCGGGAAGCAATTCGCCAAGTCCGCGGTGGAATCACTTTCGGCGGCTGGTTTTCAACCGGTTTTGGTTGCCGTGCCCGCCGGTGAAAAATCCAAATGCCTGTCGCGGGTGGAAAAATGCCACGACCAGCTGGCGAAACATCGTTTGGAGCGGAAATCATTTATTGTCGCCCTGGGTGGTGGCGTGGTCGGCGATCTCGCGGGTTTTGTGGCGGCGACGTATTTGCGCGGGATTCCGTTTGTGCAGGTGCCGACCAGTTTGTTGGCCCAAGTGGACAGTTCCGTGGGCGGTAAAACCGGGGTGAATCTCAAGTCGGGCAAGAATCTGGTCGGAGCGTTTTATCAGCCGCGCCTCGTGCTGTGTGATCTGGACACGTTGAAAACCTTGCCGCGTCGCGAATATGTCTCCGGCCTCGCGGAGGTGATCAAATACGGGGTCATTTACGACGAACCGCTGTTTGCCCGCCTGGAGCGCGATTTGTCCAAATTACTCAAGCGCCAGGAAACCACGTTGCGGGATGTGGTGGCGCGGTGCTGCGAGATTAAGGCGGAGGTTGTCGGCCTGGATGAAACCGAAAGCGGCTTGCGCGCCGTTTTAAATTTTGGTCATACCATCGGCCACGCCATCGAGAACAGCTCCGGCTACGGGAAATACTTGCACGGCGAAGCAATTTCAATAGGCCAGGTGGCGGCGGCCAAATTATCGCAGCAGGTGCTGGGCTTGCCTGCCGACGAAGTCGGGCGGATCGAAAAACTCTTTATCCGGGCTGGATTGCCGGTAAGCATCAAGCTGGATGCCGCTCGGCGCAAAAAGCTGTTTGCCGCCATGCTGCTCGATAAGAAAGTCAGCGCGGGCGAAATCAAGTTCGTGCTCGCCCAAAAAATCGGCCAAGTGGTTTGGGGCCAAAAAGTGCCGACAGAACTGATTCAACTCGCGGTGCCCTGAGTTTTCCAATTGTTTTCGCGGACTGAAAAACTTTTTGCGGTTTCGATTTTACACGGCGGATTCACTCCGTTAAACCATTCGCCCATTTTTGATGAACGAAGCCCATATATTGACAATCGCCGGCGAGCTGAAGGTCCAGCCGCGCCAGGTCCTTGCCACCGCCCGACTCTTTGCCGAAGGCGCCACCGTGCCGTTTATCGCCCGTTACCGCAAGGAAGCCACCGGTTCGCTGGATGAAGTGGCCGTCACCACCATTCGCGAACGTCTGTTGAGCCTGGCCGAACTGGATCAACGCCGCGAAGCGATTCTTAAATCGCTGGAAGAACGCAATCTTCTGACGGATAAACTCAAGGCCGACATCGCCGGCGCCGACAATCTCACGCGGTTGGAGGATATTTACCAGCCGTTCCGTCCGAAGCGCCGCACCCGCGCGATGATCGCCAAGGAACAAGGCCTGGAGCCGCTGGCTGATCTGATTTTTGCCCAGCAACCGGGCACCGATCCACAGGCCGAAGCCGCCAAATATGTCAGCACGGAAAAGGGCGTGGCCGATGCGAATGCTGCGTTGGCGGGTGCGCGCGATATCATCGCCGAACGCGTCAGCGATGACGCCATTGCCCGGGCCAAACTGCGCGATTTGTATTGGAACGAAGGCGTGGTCAAATCCAAGGTCATGTCCGACAAACAGGAAGCCGGCGCGAAGTTTAAAGATTACTTCGACTGGAGCGAACCCGTCGCCAAAGTGCCCAGCCATCGCCTGCTGGCGATGCGCCGCGGTGAAACCGAGGGGGTTTTGATGATGCGCATTTCCATCGAGGAAATGTCCGCGCTCGCCCTGTTGGAACCGCTGTTCGTCAAGGGCCGGGGCGCGGCGGCGGATCAAGTTCGCCTGGCCGTGCAAGACAGTTACAAACGTTTGCTCGGTTCCGCCATTGAAGTGGAATTGCGCTTGGAAACCAAGAAACGCGCGGATGCCGAAGCAATCCGGGTGTTCGCGGAAAATTTGCGCGAGCTGCTGCTTGCTTCGCCGTTGGGTAGTAAAAATGTCCTTGCGATCGATCCCGGTTTTCGCACCGGTTGCAAGATTGTGGTCCTCGATCGTCAGGGCAAATTGCTGCATAACGACGTGATTTACCCGACCGCATCGTCCACGGCGGAAATTCGCGAAGCTGCCGAAGCCGTGTTGAGCATGGTGAAAAAATATCAGATCGAAGCCATCGCCATCGGCAATGGCACGGCGAGCCGCGAGACGGAAAATTTCGTGAAGCTGCTCAAGCTGACCATACCGATCTTAGTCGTGAATGAAAGCGGCGCTTCCATTTACTCCGCCTCCGAAGTCGCCCGCGAGGAATTTCCGAATCACGATGTGACCGTGCGCGGTGCGGTTTCCATTGGTCGCCGTTTGATGGATCCGCTCGCGGAACTGGTGAAGCTTGATCCAAAATCCATCGGCGTCGGCCAATATCAACATGATGTCGATCAAGCCGCGCTGAAGCGCAGCTTGGATGACATTGTTGTCAGTTGCGTAAACGGCGTGGGCGTGGATCTCAACACCGCCAGCAAGCAATTACTTGCCTATGTTTCCGGCCTTGGCCCGGCGCTGGCGGCGAATATTGTCGCGTATCGCAACGAAAACGGGCCATTCAAAACGCGTGCGGATTTGAAGAAGGTGCCTCGCCTCGGCGAAAAAGCCTACGAACAAGCGGCCGGCTTTTTGCGCATTCGGGGCAGCACAAATCCGCTGGATGCCAGCGCGGTTCACCCGGAGAGCTACGACATCGTGGATCGCATGGCGAAGGATTTGAATTGTGCGGTCAGCGACTTGCTGCGCGATGCCGGTTTGCGGCAGAAAATTCAACTGCCGAAATACGTCACGGAAGCAGTGGGTTTGCCGACGTTGAATGACATTCTCGGCGAATTGGCCAAGCCCGGACGCGATCCGCGCCAGAAGTTTGAAGTCTTCTCGTTCCAGAGCGGCATCGAAAAAATGGAAGATTTGAAGCCCGGCATGAAGTTGCCCGGCATCGTGACGAATGTGACGGCGTTCGGTGCCTTCGTGGACATCGGCGTGCATCAAGACGGGCTGGTGCATGTCAGCCAGTTGTCGGATCGCTTCATCAAAGATCCGGCGGAAGTGGTGAAAGTTTCGCAAAAAGTCATGGTTACCGTGACGGAGGTGGATTTGCCGCGCAAACGCATTGCGCTATCCATGAAAGCCGCACCGCAGATCGGGCCGAGCACAACCGGTGCGCGCACGTCGCCGAATGCGCCGCGGCCAGCGGGTGGTGGATTCAATCGCCCGTCGCAACCGGCGAAACCCGCGCCGGTGGATTGGTTCACGGCGGCGCTGAACAAGAATAAGAAGTGATTTTTTATGGCTGACAAGAAATCCAAATCCAAGCAGGACGAGCAGGCGCAGTTGCTCAGTTTGTTGCGCTCCATTTTACCAAAAGTGGCGCCCGATCCTGATCTCGCCGCGCGTATTTATTCCGCCGCTGAAGACGAGTTGCGTTCCAAAAATCGGGTTAACTCTTTTGAGCGTTTTTGCGAACGCATTGAATTGCCGGATTTGGAGCCGAAAACCGTGGAAGACGTGAAACAACATTTCGTGGCCGGTTTTGGCGATGCCGACATGGATATTCAACCGGACGAGGAAAACCAGGCGCTGGTGGTGGACGTGGCGTTGCCGGATGGCACCCAATTTCACAAACGTATTCCCGTCCGCGCGGTCGCACCGGAAAGCGACGAACCGGAAGTGACACTGAAATTTGTGGCGTTTCCGGTGGCCTTGCCCGGCGATCAGGAAATGATCTGGGCGCTGGCCAAGCGCGAGAATTTGACGAACGACGAGGCGGCGATGGCGTTGACTAAATTGCAGGATGACTTCTGGGCCTCGAAGGCGGGACAAAAGCTGCTGAAAGACCGCGTCGAACGCTCCTTTCCGGAATTCATCGCGCGCGTCCCCTCCGGACTGCTCAATGAAGTCGGTTTGAAACGGCATTACAAGCTGCCGGAAACGCTGAAGGTGTTGCGGGCCGGTGCCAGCAAAGCCTAGCAGCCTGTTTGAGTGCGCCGTGAAAAGGTGCAGGGCTCCTGTGGATAGGCCCGAAAGATCGAGACCACCCGGCAACTTACGCTTCAGCCGGTAGCAACCGAGGCGAGTATGGAAGCAATGAAATGCTCGAAGTCTTCATGATTAATGCTGCCTTTCTCTTTACTAGCTTCACTAGCACACCCCAGTGTGCTACCATTACCTCATCTCTTTTTGCAGAACTTTTAAGACACTACCCAACTTGATCGCCACCCAGGTTTGGAAATTCAGCCTGGAGGCAACGGTTGCCCTGCGCCGGATGCGCCGCCGGAACTCCGGCGCCGCCGCCTGCCACGCCTTGGCTGAATTGGGGCCTTGATGTCACTGTATATTATGCGAATCTCAATAAAAAAAGCCCATATCGGATGGTGTGTATTGTTTTCATAGCAGCTAACGTCCACGGACTGAGCCACGCGCACCGCGACATCCGAACGGCGAAAATCCGAAGCGCATAACTGAAAGCGCCAACCGCGTTGGCTCAAGTGACGTTAGGCGACGTGGTCTTCACTCAAAATCGCTTCCATCTGTCGCTCGTTCGGATATAGCGACAACATAATCCCAATACCGAGCGAACCAACCAAAACCAACAACTCAGGCGGAAGATAATCCGTCTGCACGGCAACATCTCGACGTTTATAACCGAAGTGCAGACGAAGGTCGGTAACGCCGGGAAAGGCATTGAGTCGTGATACCTCAGCATGATACTCCTGCAAGAATGCAGCAACTTCCTTGCACTGCTTGGCCAACTCACCATACGAATTGCTTACCTCCAAGCTAAACCCAGAGTAAGCCCAACGCTTGTTCTTACAGCCTCGCGACTCGCCTCGGTGTGCAACGCGATAGGGCACGAACGGGCTGCGAGCAAGAAACGCATCAACGTCGAAGCTCTCACCGGAAACATCGAAAATACAATTTGGCATATTTGCTGTGCGCCTGGTCGCCTACTCTTGATACACGAACCGTAAATCGTGACTCTCGACTGGATCGAGTCCCGCCCCATGCCTGATTGAATCCCGCCGGCCTTTCGTTAGCATGTTCTTATGGAGCCAGAGCTTTAAATTCCTGTCAATTATTTAGATTCACCCCGCCAAAACTCCGGCTTTTTTTCAGAAGATCAGACATCGCCGGCGCATCGCTGACGGCGGTGGCAATCGGAAGGAAAGCTCAGGCACGCCAACCGCCGCCCCAGGCAAACACCGGAGACCCATCTTACGCGTCATCCGAGTTCCTCCCAATAAAAGCTATTGATCGCTTTGGTTGCTCATAGGTATTTTCGCGAAATCCATGGCGCGGTGCCTTCCTCCGACCCAAGCCAACCTCACCGGCATTTTATTTTGTAAATTAAATTAACAATTTGTGGCGCAGATTCGATCCGTTTGGCGCATGTATCAGCGTCCCCTTGTGTAACAGCAGGAGAACAGGCTCGTTTATCAGGCCATAAGCCAATGAAACACAACAACAAAATGCTCTGCGGATGCCGGATGTTCCGCCGCGTTTATTTCAAAGGTTTCTTGATGTCCGAAGACGACGAAGGAATGGATTCAACCTATCAATCACCCCGCAGCATGACTTGGAAATGAAAGGGCACAAACCTCAAACCGGAAGCCTAACACTATGAAATTCAACCTCAAATTAACGTCGATTGCAGTTATTATGCTGGCGAGCACGTCGGCTTTTGCGGGCAGCGTCTCACTGCTGGCAAGCGACCCCATCGGGACCAGTTCATTTAACGCCGCCGGAAAGTGGAGTAACAGCCAGGCCCCCAGCGCCGCCAACGATTACCTCATTGATGGATTTTTTCTACGGACCCCGGGCGACTCGGGGGGCGTCACTTATACCTTCGGCGGCAACTCGCTGACCCTGACCCACGGCAATGTCAGAAACATCATCGTCAAGAGCGGCAACAACGATACGTTCATCATCAACAATCTCACCAACGCCTTTGGGGGCATCCTGGAAAACGGCGGATCGGGAAACGTCGCTGAAACATTCACCGGCAACCAGTGGACCATCGCGGCCAATTCGGCGGTCATGGCCAATCAAGGGTCGCTGGTTATCGGTTATCCGCTGATCGGCGGCGATGGCGTGGTGTTTACCAACGGGGGTGGCAATGCCAGCGGCATCACCTACAACGGCGACAACTCCGGATTCAAAGGCATCCTGTATGTCTCCATGGTCAACTTTGGCAATGGCGGCGGGGCTTCCACCGTAATCCTGAATGCCGCCAACAGTGCGCCGGGCAATCCCTCCGCAGCCACGCCCAATCAAATCATGCTGGATGCCGGATGCACCTTGCGGGACAACGCGGGCATCAATTTTAACAATGCCAACGGCGGGTTCAGGCTCTTGGGCAATGCCTCGATCAATGCGCAGGGGATTACGGTCATCGGCGAACCGGTCACCGACAACGGCGGCGGTTTCAGTCTGACCGCCAGCGGCCCGGGCACCCTGGTGTTGAGCAATGCCAACAACGCCTATTCCGGCGGGACGGTCATTGCCTCCGGAGTTTTGCAGGCCGGAGTGGCCAACGCCCTCCCCACGGGAAATGTGACGGTCACCGGCAGTCTCGACTTGAACACGCATGACACGAAAGTAAATGGATTGAGCGGGGCGGGATCGATTGACACGGTGGCCGGCGGCACGCCGGTTTTGACCCTTGGCGCCCTCGGCGGCAGCGCCACTTTCAGTGGGGCCATTCAAAATTCAGCCGGCCGTCTTTCGCTGACCAAGGTGGGGGCCGGGACGGAAACTTTGACGGGAACACTTTACTACGGGGGGAACACCCTCGTGGCGGGCGGCACGCTGGTTCTGTCCACCTTGAACGCGCCTTCATTATCGGGCGATCTGATCTCCAGCAACGGGGCGACGTTGAAGGTGGATGCCACCTCGGGGACGGGGTTGTCCGCCAACAACCTGACGATTGCCACCAATTCCATGCTGACCATATTGCCCGTTGGCTACAACTATGCCATCACTGGCAATGGCAGTCTGACCCTGCAAACCGGCGCCACCGTGTCGCTCAACTACGGCACGCTTGCCAGCAACCCGACGATGCCGGCCATCAACTTGAGCGGCGGAGTCTCCACTCCCGGCGGCCCGGTCACCATCATCGTTTCCGCGACCGGGATTCAACCCGGCACCATCCCCCTGATCAAATACACCGGAACGCCTCTGGCAAGCCTGGCCAACTTCAATCTCGTTTCGCCCGGAATCGCGGCCGTGCTGGTTAACAATACGGCGAACAATTCGATTGATCTTCAGATCTCTGGCGCTTCCCAGAACCTCAGTTGGAGCGGAGCCAGCGGCTCGCTGTGGGATTTGGCCGCCGCCAACTGGAACAACCTGACCCTGGGCGGATCCACCCCCTACCAGCAATACACCAACGGCGCGGTGATCACGGGAGACGCGGTGACCTTTGATGACACCCTGAGCGACTATAGCGCCACCAACATCACCGTCGCCGGAATGTTTTCACCCGTCACGTTCACGGCGAACAACAGCGCCGAGTCTTACAACTTTGCGGGAACCGGTGGCATCACGGGATCGACTTCATTGGTGAAATCCAATACGGCGTCCATTACGTTGCTCACCAGCAACAGTTTTACCGGCGGGGTTTATATTTATGGCGGATCGGTTACGGTGACCAATGACAATGCTCTCGGGGCCTCCGGAGTCGGGATCAGTCTCAATGGCGGCACTCTGGGCTTCGCCGGAAACACCACCAGCACGCGTCCGATTACGACCACTGCGGCTTCATCCATTGACGTGGCGAGCAACCTGACGGTTCAACTGGCTGCTCCGCTAACCGGCGCCGGAGCCTTCACCAAAACGGACGGCGGCACGTTGGTTCTGAGCGCGGACAATTCTCTCAGCAGCGCCTTTGTGGTGAATGGCGGGAATGTCAATGTCACGGGTGGAAACCTGGCTTTCGCGGGCACTTCTTATGTGGGCTATTTGAATAACAGCGGGGCGCTGGCCGTGAGCGGCGGCAGCCGCTTGAGTTCAAGCGGTGAGCTGCGCGTGGGCGGATCGGATACGAGCGGGGCCGCTTATGGCGCCTACGGCACAGTTAACATGACCGGCGGCACGGCGAACCTCAGCGCGCTCACCATCGCGCGCGGCAACAACTATCAAAATACGGTTTCAGGTGAGGTCAACCTCAGTGGCGGAACCATGACCTCGACCAACGACGTTCTCATCGGCTTCGCGGGAGCCGGCAAGGGCATATTGCGCATCAGCGGCAGCGGAACTCTCAACGTGGGCGCCACGGCAACCAAATGGCTGCGGTTTGGACAATGGGACAGCACCTCCGGTGAGATTGACATCAGTGGCGGCAACCTGAACCTGAATCAAGGCACTTCCATCAAGTTCAATCAGAACAACAGCAGCGGTCCCAAGACGTTCAATCAGACCGGCGGGAATGTGACGTTTTACAGTGACTTCGCCACCACCGTGGGCGGCGGGGGCAACCTTGACCTGATGCTGACCGGCACCGCCTTGGCGACCAACACCTACAACCTGGACGGCGGAATGTTGACCGTGCCCCAGATCACGTCCTCGGGCAGCACCGGCGCCAGAATCTTCAACTTCAATGGCGGCACGCTCAAGGCGACCGCAAAAAACACGGCCTTCATGAATCTGGGTGGCGGCAGCGCCGTGGCCAATGTTCGTAACGGTGGCGCCATCATCGACGACGGAGGATTCGCCATCACCATCGCCCAAGCGTTGGTTCACAGCGCCATTGCCGGCGACAACGCCACTGATGGCGGCTTGACCAAAAACGGTTCCGGCACCCTGACCTTGAGCGCGGCCAACACCTACAACGGAAAAACGACCGTCAACGCGGGCGTCCTGGTGACCACGACGGCCTCCGGTTTGGCCGGCGGCGCGACCATTGGTGATAACGCCACGCTTTCCATCGCGCAGGCTGGAAGCGCAACCATCTCCATGGCGGATTTGACGTTGAATGGTGGCGCCAGCACCCCGGGAGCCACCTTGGGACTGGGAATCACGGCCGCCAACAATGCCGCCGTTCCCCTGGTGACCTGCAGCCGCCTGACCCTCAACGGGAACAACACGATCAGTCTGGCCGGCTCCGTAAAAGTGGGGACCATCGCCCTCATCAAGGCGACGGGAGCCATTGCGGGAGCGGGCAGCTTTGCCAACCTGATCCTGCCGCAAGGTGCGGAAGGAACCATCCAGGTGAGCTTTGACGGCACCTACACCACGGTGAACGCGCAGATCACCAGCACCGGCCCGGGCCTGGTCTGGAGCGGCACGGACAGTGTTGCCCCCAATCTGTGGAATATCAATTCGGCCACCAACTGGCTGCTCAATGCCACGCCGACCACGTATCAGCAGACGATCATTCCCGGGGACGGCGTCACCTTCAATGACCGTGGCAGCGGCACCGTGCTGTTGAACACCACGGTGGGACCGGCCAGCTTCGTGATCAGCAACAACAGCACCGCCTATACTTTCAGCGGCAGTGGCAACCTCTCCGGTCCGGCCAGTTTGATCAAGACCGGCAACGGCAACGCCATTCTGACTTGGACCAACAACAGTTACAGCGGCGACACCGTGGTAAACGGCGGCAAGCTGACCGTGGCGAATGCTTCTTCCATCCCGGCTACCGCCAACCTGATCCTCGGCGGCGGCACCCTGGAGCTGACCGGCGCAACCGCTTTGACCGCCAAGCAATTGATGGGTTCGGGCATTCTGGACAACAATAGCGGGCAGAATCCAATCCTGACCATTGGCGACAGCACAGACGCCACTTGGAACGGGACCATTCAAGACCACGGCGCCGGCGGCGTGGCTTTGATCAAGGTGGGCAGCGGCACGTGGACTGTGGGCGGCACCAATCATTTTAACGACGGACAGCCCTTCACCGACCGGAACCAAATCCTCGGCGGCACCGTGGTCATCACCAATGGCGGCGTGATCCACATCTCCGATCTGGAATTGCGGATTGCCAATGGCAGCGGCACCACCGGGGCGGTGGTGGTGGCCGGCGGCACGCTGCGCATCACCAACAACGTGCTGTCGGTTGGTTATGCCACCAATGCCGTCGGCACCCTCACCGTCAACAGCGGCACGATTGATCATAGCGGTGCCGGCTCGGCCTCTTTTGCCAGCGTGGCGAACAGCATTGACGTCGGCGCCCAAAGCAGCACTGGCACCCTGACCATGAATGGCGGACAGGTGCTGAATAATTCCCCGCTCTATCTGGGCGATGGCAACGGTGCGAGCGGCACCCTCTATTTGAACGGCGGCGTCTTGCAGGCGTCGGTGGTGGAACCCAACGGGACCCCGTTGAATTCCCTCGCTTATTTCAATGGCGGCACCTTGCGCGCCGCCACGAACACAGCCGACTTCATCGTGACCGGCACCACGCCTTACCTTCAGAGCGGCGGCATGATTTTGGATGATGCCGGGTGGGCGGTCAGCCTTTCCTCTCAGGGGCTCCAGGAAGATCCGTATTCAACGGGCGGCGGCTTGATCAAAACCGGCGCCGGGACGGTCTATCTGGACAGCTTCAACAGCTTCCCCGGAACGACGCTGGTGACGAATGGCACGCTGGCGGGTATCGGCTCGCTCACGGGGCCGGTGGTGGTGGCTCCGGGAGCCAATCTTGGCGCCGGGGATGCGGGCAATGCCGTCAGCTCACCGCTTTCCATCTACAACAGCTTAACGCTGCAAGGCAGTGCCACTTTCCGGGTCAGCAACAACGGCGGGTTTGCTCAAAACGACCAGGTCAGCGGCCTCACCAAAATCAACTACGGTGGCGTGCTGATCATCAACAATGTCACCAGTGACGGGACCGCGCTGACCAACGGTGTCTTCCCGTTGTTCAGTGTGAATCCCGGCGCCTCCATCAGCGGAAACTTCACGAGCATCGTTGGCTCTCCCGGTTCCGGATTGGCCTATCGCTTCAATCCGACCAACGGCGTATTAAGCGTGGTCACGGGCTCGGTTGGACCGGCCGGTCCGGAGCATTTGACCAACAGCTACAGCGCGGGAGTGTTAAGCCTGTCGTGGCCGGCGGGTGAAGGCTGGCGCTTGCAGATGCAAACCAACAATCTGGCCACCGGTTTAAGCACGAACTGGATCGACGTCACCGACGGCAGCATCAACAGCACAAACATCACGACCGATCCAACCAGGGCGGCCGTGTATTACCGGCTGGCGTATCCGTGATTCCGCGGTAAACCTGGTTGTATCCGGGGCGGGGTTGAAAACAAGTGGCGAGGTGCCGGCACGGGGTTCCGGCGCCTCGCTTTTTTCTGGAGAGGCGATTGGATGGGCCGGATTCAAACAAGTTCCCGCCAAATGCAAAGCTGAGACAAAACCCGACTGGCTTTGAAATAACTGGCAGCCTTGCCTGCCGCGTCGCGCACCGGAGCAATGTGGCTTCTTCCACGAACAATTGGCCGGCCTTGCGCCGATTCACAAAACGCCCCGCCATACCCCGCCGCGAGTCAGGGCGTCCCCCCCCCCGGCAAAGCGCAGCGTCATGCTGGCCGCTTTGGCGAATGCGCGGCTTCCACCGGATTTTGGAGTCGAAGCAAACCAACGAACTCAAATCACCCCCCAAATCATCTCATCCCCAGGGGCCTGATGCTCGGGGTCCAGCAAACGGTATTGATTTTTCTGGGCGAGACGACTTAATCGTTGTGGCACGGCGGGGTGATATCGCTGATGCCCATGCCCGCCTTCACGAAAGCAACGAACAGATCCTCCTCAGCCGCGCCATTACCCTGGCTCGGAATTTACGGGCCTGCCTTGCGGGCCAAGCTCGTCCAGTTTGGCTTGCACCCGGACCAAGAAACTGAACCAGAAGAGTGTGAACCAGAATCAGGCCTGGCGTCCTACCCGGGATCAGTCGGCGGCGATCCAGTTGATCGCGGATTATTTTTGCCAGCTTGGCGGGCGGATATGCGAGGGAAACCGGTTCGTTTTGGTTTTGCGTTGGCAGAAATGCAGCCATTGAATTGAAATTGCGCTATCGACACCAAAAAAAGGGCGGCCGTTTACTGCACCTAAACGGCCTATATGTAGATAGTTTCATGCTGGATTTTTATTAGAATTCTAGCATTAACCAACCCCAGTCGCTGCAAGGAAGTCAATTAAAACTATTTTGGCTGTCGAGCCAAAGTTGGCTTTAGCAGTGACCCAAACAAGACAAGTCATGATGAAACTAGGAATGATGATTGCAGCCGGCATAGCCACAATGTTAAGTGCTAACGCAACGATGCTCATTGATCGTGGGCTACCGACTGACAACCTTAACAATGGCGCGGGTGCAAACCGGTCCAATGTTGCTTGGGCTTTTGGCGGTTATACGCCATCCGATTATTGGGTAGCGGGTGATTCATTTCAAAACACCAGCACGGAAACCTGGGTCATCAACTCAATTCGTTTGTGGACAGTTGGCAATACCGATACTGCGACACTTTGGGGTGGACTTGCAGGAGGCACGCTTGGATCAATCTCCAGCGGCGTGATATCTGACGTCACCTATGCAAGTGGCGACAATTATCAGGGCCCATCAGGCTCCTCAATCCAGATGCATCAAGTAGATTTTGCCGTGAACATCGTGTTGAGCGCTGGTCAAACTTACGATTTCTTTTTGGATGGAACCGGATCCTCAACCGGTGTGGTGGTGCCCTTTGCGCATGCCTCCAACGCCGCCTTGAGTGGCTCGCCTCAAGATGGCGCCAATGACACCATGCTCTACGCGGAAATTCTCAACGGGGTTTTGGATTCCGGAAGCGTGGGAACGTGGACTTCTCTAGGTGATGGTTGGGACAAGGCATCCGACTTGAACGTGCAGGTCTTCGGAGCCGCAGTTCCTGAACCCGCTACTTTTGCCGCCGGCGCATTGCTGCTGCTGCCGCTGGGCGCGACAATATTACGCCGGATGAAAACCCAAAAAAACATCTAGGTTTGCATGTGTCTTCAAAGGCCGTTCAACCGAACGGCCTTTTTTGATTGTTACTTGAAAGCGCCATCCTATACCGCCAATTTCCGCCAATCTAAAACTGGAAGCACGCATTAAGCTGCTAAATTGCCTTTTGCCCCCAATTTCATCAGTGCAAATCTCAATCAGTTGCCCGCACCACGGCACATTCCAAATCCTTGATTTGCCCCCGGTCGCCAAAAGTGATCTTCGGATCGACGAACTCAAACTTGAGCACGCATCCACGCTCGGCGGCTAACTTGAGAATTTTTGACAAGTCCTTCGGGTCATTGCGCACGGCGGCGGCTTTCAACGTGGGATGCGTCGCTACAAAAATTTGTATTGTGTCGCCGATGGCGCGCTATGCGCTGGCTGTGGGGAACAAATTCCGCCGTGGCCGGAGTGCTTGGGCTTGGAGTTTTTTCCTCTAGCCGTCGTCGCATCCATTCCCGGCCTTCGGCTTCCATTTCCCGCTTCAACTCCCGCAAGGAGCGGGGATCATTGCTTGGCAGACTCGTCGAATTTCCTTGCGTTGGTGGGTTTCGTTGGCTCGGGGAGGGGTCGTTCACACGCCTGTTATGTGGGGGGGTGTCAAGTTGCGCCACGCTGGCCCTGGGAATAAAATTGTGCTTTTTCAGATTTTTTTTTGGGGGGGCGCATCCCTGCCGTGGCAAAGTCAGGCCAGCGTGTTTTCGGTGGACGCAAGCCTGTGGACACCGCCTTTGCGCAGCCAGCGGACGTGCTGTTTTTCAAATTCGCCGGAGCTGTTTCATTTGCGTGGATTGGAGGGATCGCATTTATCCGCAATTGTTGAAATTGTTAGTTGTCAATCGGTTTTGATCCGTTATGGTGGCTGTGTTCCCAGCTTATGACACACACCGCAGGCATCTCTGCATCGCCCGGTTGGCCCTGCGGATGCCACCGTGCTTTGTGTTCCCGCAGGTTCGGGGGGGATTTAATTTATGAACAAGCGACTCATATCTGCTCGTGGCCAGCGCCGGCGAACGGCCTTTACCTTGATTGAACTGCTGGTGGTGATTGCCATCATCGCCATTCTGGCGGCCATGCTGCTGCCGGCCCTGTCCCGGGCCAAGGAAAAGGCCAAACGGGCGCAGTGTCTGAACAATCTCCGGCAACTGGGCATCGGGGTCACCATTTATGCCGGCGACAACATGGACGTGGTTTTGAAAACCCGGTCCTTCGGCTTCAACCAATCGGTGCAACTGGCGCTGAATCCGCCGGAAGCCCAGGCCGCCGCCTCGGTCGGCTTGAAAGTGCTGACCAACGTGCCCTCGGTATGGACGTGCGCCAACCGTCCGGGATTGCCGGTGTATGAACCGGCGTTTCCCCAATGGGACATCGGCTTCCAGTATTTCGGCGGCATCACCAACTGGGTGAATTCAGCCGGCACCTTTTCGAGTAGTTACAGCCCGATCAAACTGGCCCAGGCGCGACCGTGGTGGGCGCTGGCCGCCGATCCGGTCATGAAAGTCAACGGCAAGTGGGGCGGGCAGGAAACCGGGCGCGAGTTTGTCTATGCCAACATGCCGCAGCATCATAGCCCCAACAATTTGATTCCCGTCGGCGGCAACCAGGTGTTTTGTGACGGCCACGGCGAATGGGACAAGGTGCAGGACATGCATTTTTTCACGACTTGGGACACCGCCAACCGCATCGCCTATTTTTATCAGGACTCGCGGGATTTCAGCCCGCTGTTGTTAAACAAACTTCCCACGCTGGCCTTCAAGCCTTGAGCGGCGCCGGTGGGTTCACCCCGGACGCCTTGCTCCAGCGATTGGCCAGCAGGCCGTTGATAAAAATCTGGAGCGGATGATAGACCATGATCGGCAACAGGATCAGGGACACATTGCTGTTTGCGCCAAAGATGAGCAGGGCCAGCGGCACGTGGCGTAAAGCAAGCCGGACCTGCCGGCAAAGAGTGCCGCCACGCAGCCCAACACCCGGGCGGTCAGCGCCCAGCCATGCTGCTGCCAGAGCTGCTCCACAAATGAAGCCCAAAAGGCGGTGTAAACTATGAGCCTAGATTCCACAATGAAAACCGCGAAATACGCGACCCGGCCGGGGTTACGGAATCATTACTCGATTCACCTGGTGGATGAAGGGATTTGGCGGTCTCACCGACTCGCTTTGGCCTTGGTTTTCGCGGGGTTGGGGTGGTTTGCGGTTTATCCCAACTGCGGAGTTTAGGTTGAATATAATGACCGGGTTGCTGAGGCGGGCGATCCACGGTTTGTGTTGATCCGGGCCTTGTCCGCAGTCAGAGGGGGCGCGTAAACTTTCCCTTCGCTATTTCAGCTTTTTTCGCAACCAAGCTCTTACGGGCTCATCGTATAGCTTTAAACTGGCATGCGCCAAAACGACCGCGCCGGCCAGGGTAAGCAGGGCGTGGGGCCAGGCCTGCCGCAAGGTAATGCCGCTGTGATTGCTGACCCAGGCGACGTAAAAATAAACCAGCACATAATGGGTCATGTATAACGGATAAGATAGATCGCCGAGGAACCGGCAAATTTTAGCTTCGGTTTGATGCTGCACCACGCCGCTGGCGCCGATATAGACGATGAGGGGAAAAACCAGGATGATGCAGATGGCTTCATACAAACCATTCAGCCAAAGATGCGCGGCCCCGCCGATTCGGGGCATCAGCAAAACCACCCCCACCAGCAGGCTGCACCCGAGGAAGGCGTTTTTAATGCGGGCTGGCCGCGCCACCCGCGACAAAAGCAAGCCCGCAAAAAATGGGAACAAGGTGCGCGTCATCCCAATGCGCATGTGTTCGGCATTAAGGGTCCAGCCGCCGGTGACGTCTCCGTTGGCGTTGGTCACCGCAAAATGCAAAAGCACGGCTCCGCTCAGGAAGACAAAACAGGCCAAGGCTTTATTGGTTAATTTTCTTAACCCCAGCGCGTAAAGAATGTTGGCGATATACTCAAAAAATAATGACCAGCTTACACTGTTAAGGGGATGCATTTCTTGCCAGCCGCGAATATCCATGGAAAGCGGAATCGGTAAAATGGTGTATCCGATCAACATCACGACGATCAGCTTCCATACCGGCACGGTATGAATCTGCGGCCATATGGTTGAGTCGGTAAAGTAAAAGCCGATGGCGCCGAGGGTCATGCCCAGGATTACGAGGGGTTGCAGTCGTTCGAGCCGGCGACGCAAAAAGCCGCCAAATGTTAATTTTCCCCAGCGGTCGTCGTAGGCGTAACCAATCACATAGCCGGAGAGGAGAAAGAAAAAATCCACGGCCAGGTAACCATGATTGACCACATTGTCCAGGTGGCTGCTGGAGAGCGGTTCGGCCAGGTGAAAGCACACCACGAAAACTGCGGCTACCCCCCGAAGCCCATCGAGTATTTGATAATGCGGCTTGGTGCCGAGTTGGTTGTTGTCCATCCAGTTGATATAAATTTATACGATGTGATCGAAATGGTCGATCCGCCCGAGGAAACGCGTCCACTGCGGCGCCCACGCCTTTATGCGTCCCGCGCGGGAACGGTTGCGATCAGATGTGCTGGGTTTCATCGGCATACGGTGCGGTTAAACAGATTGCGCAAGGTTTTAGCAAATATGCGGTTGGTGCGCGAGTTCTGTGTGCCAAAAAAATGACCGGCGGGGTCGGCCTGTAGTTCCGGGGTTTTGTGGTTCTGGTTGATCCCGAAGTAACCACCAACAGCGGGTGCCAAACCCAGATGCGGGCAACCGACACCGTAACGGTGATGGCAAACTTTATGTTTCAACAGAGCATTACCAACGGCGGCATCGGTGCCGGCAGCCCGCAAATGGCCAAGGTTGGCGGCCGGTTTGAAGCTTGTTTGCCAGGAAAGCTGGGGGGATACGTTCATTAAGTAAATGTCCTAAAAACGCCTGTTAACATTGATGAACTGCCATTAAATCGCATTGCGTCGTCGGTGTGATTTTGTAAGATGTCCGCCTATGAATTTGGATGCGCTGTATTCTGAACTGACTTTAAAAACCAAAGCAAAGGTGGCCCTGCTTGTCTTGGACGGTCTGGGCGACTTGGCCAACAAAGAGCAGGGCTATCTCACCCCCCTCGAGGCGGCTCACACGCCGAATTTGGATAAACTCTCAAAAGACTCCGCCCAAGGTCGCATGATTCCCGCGGCGCCGGGCATCACGCCGGGCAGCGGTCCCGGCCATCTCGGATTGTTTGGGTATGATCCGCTGGAATATCAGGTTGGCCGCGGTGTGATCGAAGCGCTTGGGTTGGGCCTCGAGCTCAAGCCCGGTGATGTTTGTGCCCGCGCCAATTTTGCCACGCTCGACGCCAAGGGCATTGTCACCGACCGCCGCGCCGGCCGCATTCCAACCGAGACCTGCGAACGGCTCGTGGAAATGCTGTCCCAGAAGATCAAGAAAATCGGCGACACACAGGTCATCATCAAAGCCGGCAAGGAACACCGCTTCGTCGTGGTATTCCGCGGCAAGGGCTTGGAAGGGCCGTTGACAGATGCGGATCCGAATCGTGAAGGCTTCGCCATTCCCGCCGTGAAGCCGCGCGACCCGCAGAATTTGAAGCAAAAGAAAATGGCGAAGCTCATCGCGGATTTCTACAAGGCCGCGTTGCCCGTGATCGCCAAGGAAAAACCAGCGAACGGTTTCCTCATGCGCGGCATTGCGCATCAGCCGGAAATTCCGTTGTTCGAAGAACGTTACCGGCTCAAGCCTGCGTGTCTCGCGGTCTATCCGATGTATAAGGGCCTCGCACAGTTGGTCGGCATGGAAAAGATCGAAGGCCCGCAAACCATCAAGGAGCAGTTTGAGCGTTACCTCGCCGAATACGACAACTACGACTTCTTCTTCATCCACTACAAATACACCGATAAATACGGTGAAGACGGCAATTTCGCCGCCAAGAAGAAGGCGATTGAAGAGTTCGATGCCGCCTTGCCGATTCTCTTGAAAAAGAAGCCGGATGTGATCGCCATCACCGGCGACCACTCGACGCCGTGCTCGATGCACAGCCATTCGTGGCATCCGCAGCCCGTTTTGTTGCACTCCGTGACGAGCGGTTCCGACAAGCTGGAGCGTTTCACCGAAACGGGCGCCAACAGCGGTTCGCTGGGAGTCTTCCCGTCGAAATTCCTCATCCGCCTCATGCAGGCGAATGCGAAGATGTTCGACAAATACGGCGCATAACGTTGAATTGATTGTGCGGGCTGTCGCCAGGCAGCCCGCATTTTTAATTTTGAATTCTCCATCCAGCCGCTCATTCGAGATTTTCCGCACCCATGAATTTGCCCAACAAACTCACCGCTTCGCGTTTTGTGTTAACGGTGTTCTTTCTATGGGCTTTATTTTCGTCGTTCCGGTTCAATGATACGCTGGCCCTGATTTTCTTTGCGTTGGCGGGGGTGACGGATTTTCTGGATGGCCGCATCGCCCGGTCGCGAAAGCTGATTACCAACTTTGGCATTCTCATGGACCCGCTGGCCGACAAAATCCTGACCTGTTCGGCGTTTGTGGCGCTGGTGGAGAGCACCCATTTGCGGGCCGGCGCGCCGGTGAAAGTGACGGCGTGGATGGTGATCGTGATTGTGGCGCGCGAATTTGCCATCACGGGTTTGCGCCTGCTGGCGGCTTCCAAAAGCGTGGTGCTGGCGGCCGAACGCTTCGGCAAACACAAGACAATTTCTCAAATCATCACCATCATCGCCTTGCTGGTGGTCGATGCCCGCGCGGAATGGCCGGTGTTTTTGCGGCAACTGTTCGGCGACTGGGTTCCGCCATTTGCCGAAATTATGTTGTGGGTCACGGTGGCGCTGACGGTGGCTTCCGGGGCGATTTATCTCTGGCGCAACCGCCGGTTGTATCTCGACGACATGTGAGATCACGCCGGGTGCCATGCGGCCTCCGCCCGCATTCTGCCGCAAGTTTGGCCGCAATGATCAACGCTTGGGAAGCGGCAGAGTGTCGCCGGCGTTGGAAGGCTTGACGACGGCGGGCGGCAGTTTCTTCAGCGGGGCGTTTTTCTCGTGGTGATGCCAGGCCCACACGGAGACTCCGATGATGCCAATCGCGGCGACGACGGCCAGGATGATGATGCCGATTTTCCAATTCACTTTTGCCAGCAGCAGCGTCAAATCATCAATGAGGGTCTTCTTGGAATCCACCAGCGGGGGAGGTTCGCTGTATTTTTCCGTGCGGCCAAGTTCCGCATCCAGCATGATGAGCAGCGAGGATGTGTCCAGTTTCAGCATGTTGGAATAATTTTTGACCGAGCCGCGAATATAAATCGGCGCGGAAAAAACGTTGAAATTTCCATCTTCCAGTGCGCGGATGTGGTCGGTGCGGATTTTGGTGAGTTCCGCCACTTGTTCCACTGTCAGCCTCCTGGCTTCGCGACCCGCGCGCAATTGTTCAGCAACCGTTGACATTCCCATCATTAAGCGCATTTCACGAGCCAATGGCAATCTTGGAAATGTTTGATTTTGATTGAACCTTGGCTCGCTTCGCGCATTCCTCTTCGTGACAATGCCGGAAGTGGCCGACATCGAACAACTGCCTGTGGCTCAAGCGCACGCCGGGGGGATCACGCGGCTTGGGAAACCCTGTTCCGGCGCTATCAATTGCCGCTGCATGTTTATGTTTTTGAGCTCGCGCGCCAGGAACAGCTCAGTCTGGATTTGGTGCAGGAAACCTTCATCGCGGCGGTGAAACACGCGGGGGTCTTGCGCGACGAGGCCAGATTTGGCGGCTGGCTGTTCCGCATCGCGCATCAGAAGGTGCTGCAACACTGGCGTCGCCGCCAGGAAGTGCTGGTGTTTTGCACCAGGCGCGCAGCCTGAATGACTTGCGTGTGCCGTATGGCAACCATCTGGAGCGTTGAAAGACGACCGAAAAGCCAGCATAGCGTCCGCCTCAACGATCAATGGCGGATTTGCTTCCGCTGGCACGGCGAAGATGCGTTGGACGTGGAAATTGTGGATTACCATTGCCGACTATGAAGACGAACAAACTGCCGCCGATTCACCCGGGGGAAATTCTCCGCGAAGAATTCATGCGCCCACGCGGCCTTTCGCAAAACGCGCTGGCGCGAGCGTTGAACGTGCCGCCGCGCCGCATCAATGAAATTGTCATCGAGAAGCGCGGCATCACGGCGGACACCGCCTTGCGGCTGGCGCGCTACTTTGGCACCAGCGCGGAAATGTGGACAGGTTTGCAGGCGGACTATGATTTGCGCGTCGCCCGGCGGAAAAAGGCGCGCGTTATTGAACATGACGTGGCACCGCTGGCCGCGTTGGAACCGGCAATGGCGTGACCTTCGCCCGCACGAAAGTGAATCTCACGCGACAGCAAATCAAAGCCCAGTCCGTCCGCTACACGAAATTCGTGGAGTGGAGCGACACGGTCAATGCCTCATTGGCCGCTGCCCGGAAATCATGGCCGGCGGCGTTCACGGGCAGGATGAAGCCAAGGTTTATGCCGAACTGTGTCAGGCCGTCGAGGGCATGATTGTCCTGATTCACGCGGACGGCCATGAACTGCCCGAACCGCTCGCCGCGAAGAAATTCAACGGCAAATTTGTCCTGCGCATGGAACCCGCCTTGCACCGTCGGCTGGCCGCCAAAGCCCTTGCCGTCGGGGAAAGCCTGAACGCCTATTGCGCCAGCGCCCTGTGCAAGGCGTAGTTTGCCCCCGCCGCCTCCCCTTTTTTTAATCCCCCCCCAATCCGGCTTTAGCTTTCCGCGCCAAGTTGCGGGTGCCCATTAATTGATCAGAATTTTTCGTGACAAATTAGCTTTGGCTGGTAGGTTTGATGCCCTTTGCGACCCTATGGTCTAGCGGTTAGGACACCTCCCTTTCACGGAGGTAGCCCGGGTTCGATTCCCGGTAGGGTCGCCAATTCTATTTTAGACCAATAGAATCAATGCCTCTGTGAGTTTTTAGATTTCCAAAAAGCGTCCAGTGCTAAAGCCTAATGCTAAAAAGTCTTCCCGTTTCGGCTATGTTTCCCGATGTCTTGCAAGGTGGTTTTCGGCGATTTCCCGCAACGGCTTGGCCGGTGCATCCGCTACAGTTCGCCACGGACGGCGGCGCGGGCGATGCTGCCGCGTCCGTGCGTGGCAGCAAAGGCGCGCAGCCGTGCCGCCACGCCCAGCCGTGCCAATCGCCGGTAATGCTCCGGGGATCGGCGTTTGGCGTCGCCCGTGCCGGCCTTGCCGCCGCGCGCGGAAAATTCTTGGTGAGTCATGGCAGCGTCAACCGCTTGCGGTTGGCATGCATCGCCGCAAGTCAAGCGCGCGGCGCGGCTTGGCCGTCCAGCATGGCCGGGGCGACGGCGGACACTCCACCCCGTTAAGGAGTCTTCTTAACCTATTCGTTCCGTGGTCAGTGACAGAGCGGCGCGGCTCGCCCGTGTGAGGCTTCCGCCGGATGATTTACACAAAATTTGTTCGCCGAATCCGCACAAAATAAGGCACTTGCATTGACAAATTTGCGAAGGTGAAAATGGTTTAACGCCTTGTAATCATTGGCGATTGTGCGTTTTTCAAAAGCGCGGTGAATGGGAATTGCGCGGCGCAATTTTCCGGTGTGAAATAGAATTTGTTCGCGGCGGCGCGGATGCCAGGAACTATTCGCCGGATGCGTTACCAATCAAAACACCCGCCCCAAAAGTTGCTTTATCTCCGCTTCACGATCTTTCAACCGTTTCAATTTCGCTTTCTCTTCTGGCGTGAACATCGGCCCCCAAGCATCATGCGAAGCACGATCCTTTACTTTTTTCCGCTCGTCAGCGATGGCATCCAATTCCTTTTCCAAACTAATCCGCTCACCCAAATGAATATTAAAATCCGCCACGTCATCAGCGACCTCGTCGGCGTCACCGGCCTGCTCATTCTGGAGGCCATCTTGAACGGCGAACGCGGCGGACAAAAGCTGGCCGCGCTCAAAGATCATCGCATCAAGGCCAGCAAGGACACCCTGGCCCGCAGCCTGCAAGGCGACTGGCGCACCGAACATCTCTTCACGCTCCGGCAGGCCCTGGCCACCTGGCGCCACTATCAACAACTCATGGCCGATTGCGACACGGAGACCGAGCGGGTGCTGGCCTCACTGGACAGCAAAGTCAACGTGGCGGAAAACCCGCCCCCGCCCGCCTCGTTGAAACATAAAAAACCCAAAGGCTCCGAGCCCAAGTTTGACGCCCGCACCGAACTCTACCAGCTCTGCGGCGTGGATCTGACCCAGGTGCCCGGCATCCAGGTCAACACCGCACTGGTCCTCTTCGGCGAAGTCGGCCCCGACTTCGTCCTCCGCTTCCCCACCGCCAAATGTTTCAGTTCCTGGCTGGGACTCTGCCCGGACAACCGCATCACCGGCGGCAAGATTCTCTCCGTCAAAACCCGCGACGTTAAAAGCCGCGCCGCCCAAGCCTTGCGCCTGGCCGCCCAAGCCCTCTGGCGCAGCCAAACCTATCTCGGCGATTGCTTCCGTCGTTGGAAGGCCAAACTGGGCACACCCAAAGCCATCACCGCCATGGCCCACAAACTCGCCCGCATCCTCTGGCACCTCATCAAATACCAGCAACCCTATGACCCCGCCGTCTGGGCCAAAGCCGAAGAAAAAAACCGCCAGAAGAAAATCAAACGCCTCGAGAAAAATGCCGCCGCCCTCGGATTCCAACTCATCTCAAACTCATGAACTTACAACTCCTGTTACTTAGCCGGAACGATGCAGTTGAGCGCATAATTTCCGTGTGTTTTTTGCGCTCATGCCTGAAGTGAGGCAACTGCATGGCAGTTGGGGAGCGCGGAGATTTTGGCCAACATTTCCCGCCACCAGTT
>JAKALA010000119.1 GCA_021813325.1 bacterium
GCCTGCCAGCCATGAAACAATCCGAAGTTGCGGGTATCCTGCCCGGTCGCTGGAGCCCCGCCGCCAAGTAACCTCGATCACGCCAATCTGCCCGCGTCAACCCTGCAGCCAGTCGGACGCTTACGTTATAGTAGTGGCCGGAGGGAGCTTTCGGTATGCGGCTCAACCTGCCGCGCTCCATCCGCTGGATCGCGCTGATGCTGGCCGGAGCTTGGGAAAATGGTCTTGGAAAATAATTTTCAAAACGGCGCGAGCAACGGAATCGTGCTTCGACCTTTGCAACGATAGACCAAAAATCCCTGTCCGTCGTAAAAATCTGGCAGTTGTCGTGCAACTCCGCCATGCGCACCAGACGCGCATCGGCCAGACTCATCAAAGCCCCCCCTCACGGGCCAGACGGCTCGTGATATGCCTCAATCGCAAAGTCTGACGGCTGTCCGAAAATCATAGGTGCAAAAAAAACGCCCAACTTTTGATATACGACTCGCCGTGCATGACCTCACGCATTGCCACTTTACTTTTTTCCTTTGTTAGCATGATGTTAGGAGAACAAAGCCGCGTATTTTTGTCGAAGATTTCAGGAGGGTTCGACGCGTTTCCTGTAAACTTCTAAATAATGCTCAACGGTTTGCTCCCAGGAGAAATCCATTTTCATCGCGTTGATTTGGCAAACTCTCAACAGCTTCGGTTGGTTAAACAAAACCAGCGCCTTGCGAATGGCTTTGGCCAGAGAGCGCGAAGTATATTCGGAAAATTTGATGCCCGTGGCGGCTTTGGCGTTTTGCGTCCAATCCAACACGCTGTCGTCCAACCCGCCGGTCGCCCGCACGATGGGAATGGTTCCGTATCTCAAACTATACAACTGGTTCAACCCGCACGGTTCAAATCTTGACGGCATCAGGAAAAAATCACAACCCGCCTCAATCTGATGCGCCAAAGCTTCGTCGTATCCGAACCGGACGGCAACTTTGCCTGGAAATTGGCGGGCCAAATCGCGGTAGCCGCGCTCGTATTCCGGTGCGCCGCTGCCGAGCACGACAAATTGCATCTTGGTGTTGAGCATTTCCGCGAGCGCGCCAAGCTGAATATCAATGCCCTTTTGTTCCGCCAGGCGGGAGATGGTTCCGAACAATGGAACCGCGTCAGTGACGGGCAGGCCCACGAGTTTTTGAAGCTCCAATTTATTCACCTTTTTCCCGGCCAGCCGGCTGGCGGAATACGGTTTAAACAGATGGGGATTTTGGGTTGTATTCCATTCGGCGTAATCCACGCCATTCAGAATTCCGATGAGTTTGCTTTCTCTTTCGCGAAGCATCCCATCGAGTCCGCAGCCGAATTCTTCCGTGGTAATTTCACGGGCATAGCGCGGACTGACGGTGGTGATAAAGTCGGCGTGAGCGATGCCTCCTTTGAGGCAATTTAACAGGCCAAAAAATTCGCAACTTTCGGTGGTAAAATAGGTTTCGGGCAGATTGGTCAGCGCAAAGGCTTCGGCGGGAAAAACGCCTTGATATGCCAGGTTGTGAATCGTCAGACAGGTGGGGGGAGGGTTCCCCCACCCTTCGGATCTTTGCTGCAAAATCAGGGCCGGCACCAATGCGGTTTGCCAGTCATGAACATGCACCACATCCGGGCGCCACGGTAAATAGCGGGCGAGATGAACAACGCATTTTGCAAAGAAAATAAAACGCTCCGCGTTGTCCGCGTAACTGACGCTGGCCTCCTGATAAATCCCGGCACGATCGAAAAAATCCGGATGATCGACAAAATAAACCTTCAAGCCGCGCGCCAGATTCAGTTCCCAGAGTTCGGCGTGAATCCAGTTCAATTCCATCGGCAGGTTGAATTTCCAATCAACCTTTCGCAGGTCGGGGTATTTCTTTTTAATGCCCTGATAAAGCGGCGTCACCACGCGAACATCCTGACCTGCTTTGGCCAGGGCCTGTGCCAGCGCGCCCACCATATCCGCCAAGCCGCCGGTTTTGGAAAAAGGATAAACTTCGCTGCTGGCGAGCAGAACTTTCATGCGCATCACGCGGTGATTCGGCTGGCTTTGAGATACGGCTGCAACGGCTCGGGAATGTGGAGGCTGCCGTCGGCTTGTTGATGCGTTTCAATTAACGCCACAAACAAGCGCGCCAGCGCGGTGCCGCTGCCGTTGAGGATGTGCGGAAACTTGTTTTCACCGGTTTCCGATTTAAAACGGAGGTTCATCCGGCGGGCTTGAAAATCTTCGCAATTTGAGCAGCTCGACACTTCCAGATAGCTGCCCTGCCCTGGCGCCCAAACTTCTATATCATACGTCTTGGCGCTGCCGAATCCCATGTCGCCAGTGCAAAGCAGGATGACCCGATAGTGCAGGCCGAGCAGTTGCAAAACCTTCTCCGCATTGGCCACCATTTTTTCCAGCTCATCATAACCGTGTTCCGGCTTGACGATTTTGATCAGTTCCACCTTGTCAAACTGATGCACGCGAATCATGCCGCGTGTGCCGACCCCGGCAGCGCCGGCTTCGCCGCGGAAACAAGGGGTGTAGGCGCAGTAGCGAATCGGCAAGTCGGTCTCTTTTAAAAGCTCCTCCCGATGAATGTTGGCCACGGGCGTTTCAGCCGTCGGCACGAGATAGAGTTTTCCGAGATTGTTGGCGTCGCCACCTTCGGCCACACCGTAGTATTGGTCTTTGAATTTGGGGAATTGCCCCACCCCGACCATGCATTGTTCGCCTACCATGAACGGCGGCGATACTTCGGTGTATTCGTGCTGCGTAACGTGCAGATCCAACAAGAATTGAATCAAAGCACGCTCCAGGCGCGCCCCCCAATTGGTGTAGAGCAAAAAACCACTCCCCGAAAGTTTGGTGGCCCGCTGAAAATCCACCAGCTTGAGCGACTCGCACAACTCGACGTGGGTTTTGGGCGTGAAATCGCAGCTCGTTTTGGTTCCGTGAACGCGGATTTCCGGATTGTCCTCGGCTGTTTTGCCAATCGCCACGGATTCGTGGGGAAGATTTGGCAATTGCAACATCAGCGTGTCGCGCGCACTTTCACTTTCGGAAGCCTGCTTGTCCAAGGCGGCAATCTGGTCGCCCAGATTTTTCGTTTCTGCTTTTTTGGCTTCCGCTTCGGCCAGTTTCTTTTGCCCCATCAGCGCACCGATTTCCTTGCTAAGGCGATTGCGGAGCGATTTGAGCGATTCGACTTCGGCAAGCGCCTTGCGCCGCTGTTCGTCCAGTTTGAGCAATTCGTCAATTTTGGTCTCATCGCCCGCGCCCCGCGTGGCCAGACGCTGGCGGACGAACTCGGTTTTTTCACGGATCAATTTGATGTCGAGCACAGGAGAATTATAGAAACGCAGTTCATCTGGGCAAGATTGAAGGCTTGCCGGCTCATAAAATCGGGGCTTTGCCGGAAACGCTCAGTTGAAGGCTCCCGGAAATTATTCCGACATCTTCATCAACTGGTCTGCGCTCATCGGCGCCGGCGCTTTGCCCAGGCTGGCGCGAATCTTCTTAACATCGTCGCCGGTGACGGGCCCGGCTTTGTTGCCCCAGGCACTACGAATGTAGGTTAGCACCGCCGCCAGATCGTCGTCCGGCAAAGCCGCCCCCATGGCCGCCATGGATAAACTCCAAT
>JAKALA010000014.1 GCA_021813325.1 bacterium
ATAGCCATACATGCGCAGCGTGGTTTCATTGACATCCAGGATTTTGCCGGTGGCCGGGTCATGCAGGAAAATGGCTTCGCCGGTGGCATTGAAAATTTCCCGGTAGCTGCGTTCGCTGGCTTGGAGGGTTTCGGCGGCCAGCCGTTTTTCGGTGATGTCGATGGCCACGCCGTCCCAAATCACCGTTCGGCCATCGGTGTGCCGGTGCGGATGGGAACGAAGCTGCACCCAACGGATTTGGCCGGATGGCGGGTGAATTTTGACCTCCGTCACGAAATCGGAAGTGTCGCGCAAACTGATGGCTTCCGCCGCCGCCAGCGCCGGGCGTTGTTCGGGATCGATTTGATCGAAGATCAGGGACGGATCGCATTGTCCAGCCTCGGCCGTGATGCCATGGAGTTTTAGCACGCCGCTGCTGAGGTAGTTGAACCGCACCGTGCCGTCGCCTTCGCGGACGTATTGATAGACATAGCTGTCGGGAAGATGGTTGCCGAGGAGGCGGAGTTGTTCTTCGCGGAGGCGCAATTCCGCCTCGGATTTGCGGATGCGGCTGAACCATCCTTGAATCAGGCCGAAGAGCATCAACCCGGTGATCGCCACGAAAACCCAGCCCTTGAAGATGCTGAGGTATTCCAACTTTTGGACATCCGCTGTAAGGCGATGCGCCCATGCGTCGCTGAATAAAATCCAAGCGCCGGCGACGATGAGATAGATGAGCGTGATTTTGTAGGCAGGCGACTGCCAATACTTGCTTTTACCCGTTGAAACTTTGGTGGGCGTTGATTTCATGTTTCTGCACTACAAAACTGGGCCGCATCGTGTTGGCTTGTTCGCTTCAGACGGTGGCCAAATGTATGATGGCCGCCTGAAATGGCTTCCAAGTTGCAAGGCTGTTCGGAGCTTCTGAAGTTGGGAAAATATCCACCCGCAATGCGATATTCAAGCCCAACCGGCATTTCTTCGACCAACCGTTGTTTTCTTGAATTCAGCTTTCCGTGAAGGCCAAAGGGTTGAAATGCCCGGCCATTCGCAACGGCAACGCTCCTTGGCTTTCCGGTGGACGAGGCCGTTCAACGTCCGGCAGCCATTTGTGGAGCGCATTGCCACGGCAAAGTTCCCTGTGCTAAAGACTTTCATTCTGTTGGCAATCCGTTAATCTGCCGGCCAGCGATGATCTTGGTTTTAGACAACTACGATTCCTTCACCTATAACCTGGTTCAGTATTTGGGGGAACTGGGCGTGGCCATGCAGGTCCGGCGCAACGACGAGGTGACAATCGATCAAATCCGGTCGCTCAAGCCGGCGCGTATTCTGGTATCGCCCGGGCCGTGCTCGCCCCGCGAAGCCGGCTTGGCCAACGACGTCATCCGCGCTTTTGCCTCTGAAAACGTGCCGATCTTTGGCGTGTGCCTCGGCCATCAATGCATCGGGCATGCGTTCGGCGCCGAGGTGGTGGTGAATTACCGCATGATGCACGGCAAAGTGTCGCCCATCAAACACAACGGCAAAGATTTGTTTGCCGGCCTGCCCAACCCCTTCCTGGCGACGCGCTATCATTCCCTCGTCATCAAACGCGATACGTTGCCCGCCGTGCTTGAAATCACCGCCGAAACGGACGAGGGTGAAATCATGGGAGTGAAACACAAAACGCTGCCGATCTGGGGCGTGCAGTTTCATCCCGAAAGCATATTGACCGAGAGTGGAAGAACGATTTTAAAGAACTTTTTGAAATTGAAATGACCATGCAAGTATTTTTGCTCAAATCCAAAATTCATCGCGCCACGGTGACGGGCGGCGATGTGAACTATGAGGGCAGTTTGACCATTTCCAGCGATCTGATGGAGAAATGCGGCTTGCAGGAATACGAAAAAATCCTGTGCGGCAACATGGCCAACGGGAATCGATGGGAAACCTATGTCATTCGCGGCAAGAAAGGCGCGGGCGAAATTATCATGAACGGCGCCGTGGCGCATCTGGGCAAAAAGGGCGATGTGCTGACCATTATGAATTTTGCCGCCGTCCCGGTGAAGAAAGCCAAGAAATGGAAGCCGCAGGTAATCGTTCTGGGTAAAGGAAACAAGATCATCGGCACCCGCGGCATTTGATGGTGCCTCGCCGCAGGCGGTCAGCGGGAATGCTCGACGCCGCATTGTCAGGACTGCCTTCCAGCCGGGAAAATTCCACAGCCCGCAGGACGCGTTGGGAGGCACAATCCCAAACCTCCCGTTTGCGCAACGGGTCGTTGTCTGGCTAATCCTAAACCTCATCTTCGCGCAACGACTTGTTCCGCTCGTAATGCTAAACAACTTGTTCCTGCAACTCATCGTTACAGGCGCAATACTAAATAAAATTTTCGCGCAACGACTCGTTTTGATTAAGATGCTAAACTTTGGTTTCTCGGAATTGGTTTGTCCAAGTAGTAAAGTCCTATAATTATCAAGCAAATGAGCGCTTCCAGCCCGAATGTGCCTGCAAACCCGTCCACGTCACCTGCGTCCCGCCTGCCAAAGCTGGATCCGGTGAAGGTGATGTTTGCGTTAGGCAGTGCGTTTCGCTGGCCGGTTATCCAACTTCTTGCCGATGGCCGCGAAATGAGCATTACCCAGGGGGCAACCCTGACCGGCTGCACGGTAGTGAATTTCAGCAAACATTTGGGCGTGATGTTGGCGGCCGGCGTGGTCAATTGCCGCCGGGGCGAAGACCGGCGGCAGACGATTTTCTACATCCCCGCCGGGCGCCGGCCCGCGCCGGGTGTGATTGACTATGGCTTTTGCCAGATTGATGTGCGCGGCGGATGAACCGTGCCAGTTGTGCGGGAGCCAGCCAGGGCAAACGCCACACGCACCGCGAACCACGGGAAAATAACGCGGCTCACTTTGGTTTGTCCCATCACCGTGCCAGCTCCCAACCGGTAAATGACCGGCGTTTCCCAAACGTTGCTCTTTTTCGCGTTTTGGGCGTCTTTCGCGGTTTCGATTGCGGCATTTCAGTTCAAAAGAGAGAGACCGGCGCGCCGCCAGTCCCACGCTGCCTGGCCCGCTTCACCCCTCAATTCAACTGCCTGGTTCCGGTTTCAAAAAATTAATTTTTTCACCCATTGGATGGGAGAAGGTGGCCGCAGACCGGATGAGGGTCGTGGGGAAAAATAATAATCAACCCGGATAGGCCCGGACAATTTTCATCGTTTCGACGCTGACGGTGCAGACGCTTTGAAGGAGATCAATTACCTTTTCCTTGTGTTCGGCGAAACGGTAGGTGTTGAATTTTTCGGCCACGGTGGGATCGCTGATTTTGTGTTCTTTCCACTGGTCGAGCACCCATTCCAGCGCGCTGCGGTTGCCGAGTTGATATGTCCACGCTTCCGGCGGGATGCCGCTCAAGGTTGTTTCCGCATCAATTTCAATGATGCCGTTGGCTTTGTCGGCTTTGAGCTTGGGTTTTAATTTTGGTTTGACGTCAAATAACGGTTCGGTAGGGCGGCATTGCTGCGCCGCCTCCCTTTCGCCTAGGTTGAGCGGCAGTTCAACCCTACCAACCGCAGTTTCCTTGCGGTCGTGGCGTTCGAGCGGGAAGGGTTTGGCTTTTTCATAATCCAGATGCATGGCCATGAGTTCCTTGCCCCACTTGGCCCACTTGGCCCATTGCCGGAAATCCGCGTAGAACGGCAGGCGCGGAAATTCCCGCTTGAGATTGATTTCGTATTTGGCGCGGTAGGCCGGATGATGCAGCACGGCGTAGGTGTAATGAAAAATGTCGCGCTTGGTGATTTTGGCCTCGCCGTAATGCTGCCGGAATTGTTTTTAATAAGTCAGCAAAAGCCGGTCAGTGATTTCTTCAGCCTCCAAACTTTGACCTTCCATTTGAAAACGCTTTAGCATTGAACGCCCACAATGCACGTCTAATTCCCGTTCAAACAAGCCGTCTGGCAACTCAAATTTGCAAAACAAATCACCAGACTTTTTCGTCCCATCTATGCTCAACGCTACGGATACGCCACGCGATTTACATGATTCAATTGCCGCGAACAAATCATTCAGTTGAAAATCCTGGGCACCGTAAAGGATCGTTTGGGTGTAGCTGTAAGGCGGATCACAATAAACCAAGTCACCGGCTTGAGCATCCTCCATTACTTCACGATAATCAGCTAGTCGAACTTCCACATGGGCGACGCGTGCGTGCCAGTCGTCAACGCGGTCATTGAATTTGCGCGGCGGAATTGGGTCGTGGATTCCGCAAGGCGTTGACATGAACCCATCGCTTTTGCGAAACCGCACCACGCCGCCGTAGCAAGCCCGACAAAGAAAAAGCAGGTCAGCTCCATTCGGACTCGCATTGTAGGCGGCTTTTATCTTCTCGTAAGCGGCCACCTTGTCATCCTTGGCGGATTGCTGCCATCGTTCCGCATACCAGTATTTCAGTGTTTCTGGATCGCGGACCAAGGTTTCCCATATTTCAACCAGCGGAGGAAACACATCCGACGCAATGCCAATTTCAGGGGCGATGGTAGCCATCACGGCACCACTGCCAATAAATGGTTCAAAATAGCGCTTAAAGTCACGAGGAAATTCAGCAGCGATTTGCGCGGCAAACCGCTGTTTGTTACCGATCCACTTCAACAGTTGGCCTTTTGGAGGCTGAATGGATGCCTGATCGTAGTTCTTAAAAATTGCCAACTGCATTTGTGTTTTGAGTGTGTTTAATCTGCGGCATAAAAGCAAGCCCGAAGTATCCGAATTTGGGATAATATCCTCAGTTCGGATACTCTGGGGCAGTGAAAAGCATCGCCAGCAAATATCAGGAGACACTTCAATCATTGCTCCGCCAAGTTCGCACCGACGCAGGACTCACGCAGGCTGAACTCGCACTCCGATTAAAGGTTCCCCAGTCAGTCGTAAGCAAATATGAATCGGGTGAGCGCCGGCTGGATATTCTTGAACTCCGGCAAGTATGCAATGCTATTGGCTTGAATTTAGCCGACTTCACGCGGCGGTTGGAAAAGGAAATCACATGAAACCAGATCAAAGATTTACCAGCTTGGACAAAGCTTTCTGGGCACATGTGCGCTCGATCAGCGAAGAGCTTGGCTATACCGATAGAAAAACCAAGGAGATCCGAATCCCAAATCACGCCGACTTGGCTCTCGCACTAAAGCAGCTTTCGCTTTCAGCAGATCATTTGACCAACAAGGATGGTTCTCCAAGCGCTTTCGCATTACGCCTGCATGCCTACTTTGCATATCGCGCAGAAATTTTGAATAAACAGGTGCGTCCATTGTTGATGAACGCCGGTGAAGCCGAAGCGCTGTTTCAAAAAGTCCGTCGAGAACTCCGCTCGACAACGACAATCACGATGAACAAGCAGAAAGGCAAAAAGAAGAAACCCGCTTTCCTGACAAGCATCGTCAATATGCTGATAGATGCTAAGCGGAATAACTTGCCGTGCAATTTAGACCCTCGACAACTCACCAGTGCCACTCGGAAAGGCTTGCCTGTCCGCACGCTGGCGCGACGCGTGGACGGGGCTTTCCCATCGGTCATCAATCCGGTCGCGTTGTGGGAAATCAAGGAGTAACCATACCACTACTTTTGGCAGCCGTGTGGCCGATGGAGTTTATGAAACGCTGCTCGACGGAATGGAATTGGAAGAGTTGAAAATAAACGAAGGAATCCATATCCGGCATTATTTGTTTCTGGACAGTGAATACACTTGGTGGCAATGCGGACGATCTTATTTGTGCCGTGTCATTGACATGATGCACATGGGCTATGTGGATGAAGTGATGTTTGGGAAAGAAGTAGTCGAGAGGCTTCCTGCTCTGATTCAAGAATGGATTCAAGCCGTTCAATCAACCAAGCCTTGACGAAAATTCAAAACATGACTTCGTTGGCGTGCAGTTCGTTTTTGTATTTCCGCAGCAGGACTTCGCGCGGGAGATATTCAATCAAATCGCAAATGTAGGTGCCGGTGCCGGTGGCGGGGTCAAGAATCTCCACGTTCTTATCCGCCAACCCGCGCCCGAAATGCCGGTGCAGCAGCGTGTCGGTGGAGCGCACCATGAAATCCACAATCTCGCCCGGCGTATAGACGATGCCGAGCCGGTCAGCACCCTTGGGATTGTAGGCTTTGTAAAAATTCTCGTAGATGACCTTGAGAAAGGTCTGCTTTTCCTTGGGGCTGACGATACTGGTGGCGTGTGCCTTGATGCACTCGTAGTAATGTTTGATCTGGCCGAGCGTGTCGCGCTTGGTCTGGCCGGTGAAGAAGGTTTTTTCCACCTCGCGCAGTTCGCGGGCGATGTTGTTTTCCTCCATCAACTGCGTGTCGCTGAAAATGGAGAGAAAAATTTCCTCGGTCAGAATGTGCTGGATGAGCATTTCATCCACGTCATCCGCGTTGACGGCGGGATTGATGGCCGAGCGGCACAGCGCGAGAAAGGTTTGGCGGCGCTGGCGGAAATCGCCGTTGAGCTGCCCCTGTTTGAGAATCATGCCGCGCAGCGTGGTGACAATGTTGGGGATGTCGCTCTTAAACCGCTCGACGGCCACCTTGAACTCGCGCACTTCGGGATGCTCAAAACTGACGTAAGCGGTGAGCAATTCGTCCAGCGCTTCGGTCTTGGCAAACGGCGTGGAAAAGAGCCGCGCACCGTCCTGATACAGAATGGCCGTCTGCGAATCTTCAAAAAGAATGTTGGAGTCAGGATAGCCCTTGTCGAATTTCTTTTTGATCTCGTCGTCAAGGTCATCGTCGCTGTCCTTGCTTTCCCAAAAGCCATAGTCGAGGCGAAGGATGTTTTTCAGCGTGCCGTCGGGCGTGACGCGCCGGTGTTTGCGGGGGTTGAAATAATCCAATTCCTCGACCAGCAACAAATCACGCGGGCGGGCGTAGGCGTTGATGAGATTGGAAAAAGCGCGGCGAACCGTGGTTTCCTTGGTAGAACCCCCGAAGCGAATAATCTGATCCACCTCGGAACGGTAAGTTTGAATTGGCCCTAGATTTGGCATCGCACTTGGGCGAAGCCGCGAACCACAGGAAATTCAAAAAGAAAGAGGCGCGGACTCGTCGCACCCTGTCCCGAGGCACCTGGAAGCGCCTGTCAAACGAGGTAACGCCAAGCCGCGCCCATTTGGGCGCGCTCGGTCGGTTCGTTTGACGGGCTTGAGAAAATTTCCAGGTTTTCGGGACAGCCCGTAGCCGTAGCTACGCAAAGTTGTTGGTTAAATTATTTCGTCGTGTTTTTATTTTTCCGTCAGAGGCGAGTTTGCGATGGAAGTTTATCCGCGTCAATCCGCGTTCGGTGCGGGCATCTTTTAGGGGGGGCCAACTGGCCGTTCCGAACCGCCGGTTAGCCGGATGTGCCGCATCCAGGGCTGGAACTGAAATTGAGTTGGAAGTCCGTTTTGATGTCGGTTAAAACGAAACTCCGCAGTTGGAACGAACCGCGAACCCCGCGAAATACGCGAACAAAGCGGGGATTGCTTTGGCTGGTCCCGTAACCATGCGATTACTCAGCAGGCAAATGTCCGGTTTACCGGGTTACCGCCATGGCGCACAAATTGGCCCGCATCCTCTGGCATCTCCTGAAATTCAAGCAACCCTTCAACCCGGAAATTTCCGCCACGAAGAAGAAAAAATGCGCCGCAAAAAACTCACCAGATTACAAAATACAGCCGCTGCCCTCGGTTACCGCTTGTTTCTCAGGAGGCACAGGGTCTTGATCAGTGACTAATCTTTTTGGGAGTGGGGTAAGCAGACTTCAAACCTGCTAGTTCGGCAGTCGTGATCGGCAGCACGGAGCCGTGGCGAAATGGATAGGGAAAGTGGAAGTCGGTTGCGGGCGTGAATTGCCCGCTGTTCAGATCATGGCTGACATACGGCACATAGAAGCGCGCCCCGTTGCTCTGGAGGTCGTCCAGCAGCAGACACCACACCGGCGGCTGGCCCTTCGTTGCCGTTGGAAGCTGATAGCAGATCGGGCCTTCAGATTGTTTTCCCTGCCCCGCCGTAAACTGCGGAATCGGCTGCCAGGGACCCATGAGTTTCTTGCTGCTTTCCATGGTGATGCATTTGTCCTTGTCGTCCTTGATAAAGCGATAGTAGGTGTTCCCGACATGCGCGATATGAATGTCAATGGTATGATGCGGCCTTTCAACATAGATAAACGGCTCGCCGAAGGTTTGAAAATCTTTGGTGTGCGCGGCCCAAATGCGCAATTTGGAGAAATTGTCGCGGCCCGTGGTCGAAGCCCAATAGACCAGATAGTCGCCTGAATCCTCATCGTAGATTGCCTCCGGTGCCCAGGCGCAACCGGCGTCGTCGGGTGCCACCTTCACCAGCCTGGCTGACGTCCAATGCACGAGATCGCCCGATTCCCAGACGACGAGAGACCGGCTGCCGGCGTGCGTGGCCCGGCCCCAGTCGCGATTCCGGTTGATGCACAGATCGGTCGCAATGAGCCACGCCTTCTTCCCGTCGTGCGACCACAGAAGAAATGAATCGCGCACGCCTTTTTCGCCCACGTCGCTCACCAGCACAGGATTTCCACCATTCAAGGCCTCCCAATGCCTGCCGTCTTCGCTGATCCCGAAATAAATCTGCTCTGCCACCGGCGTGGCTTCGTCTCTGAACGTGGAAAAAAGAAATCCGCCTTCAGCCGATGATTTGCAAACGCAAACAAAAGCCGCAACCAGGGTAACCAGGAATTTCATCATCCTATTATGTGGTTTTGCCCCTCGTGGCCTAGACAATATGGCTGGCGATGAAGCCAGCGAAGGTGTCGGCTCTCCGGGATAAACGTGGGTTGCGCCGCGTGAGCGGAGCCGGGCCACCAGTTGAGTGGTTCAGCCGGTGGGCGGACACCAATTCACACAACCGCCAACCAGCATCAACGCATGAAAGGAAAGCAGACACCATGAGCACCTATCTACGCCGCAACGTGAGCAAAGTCCAGCCTCAACCCCGCACTGCTCTAATTGCGGGCGCAACTTGGCACTCGCACCGGAGCGCCGGCCTCTGGCCGGCTTTGGACATGAAACTGTCGTTTGCCAATCCTCCATCAAGGTGATGTTATTGGGCGAATAATGCGTAAAGCCGACGGGCACGTTGGCCCTCCGGCTCGGTGCGCGTGTCAAGTTGCGCCCACTGACCGTCGTATAGCCGCATGCTCCGCATCCAGGGCTTTTTCTTAATTTATGTCGGGAATCTCGTTTTGAGGTCCGTTAAAATTAAACTCCGCAGTTGGATAGCACCGCGCACCACGCGAACAAAACGGGGTTCATTTTGGTTTGCCCCGTCACCATGCGATCACTCAACAGGTAAATGACCGGCTTTTTCCGACCACTCTTCCTTTTCGCGTCTTTGGCGTCTTTCGCGGTTTCAATTGCGGCATTTCAGTTCAAAAGAGAGAGACCGGCGCGCCGCCGGTCCCCCGCTGCCTGGCCCGCTTCACCCCTCAATTCAATCGCTTGGTTCCGGTTCAGTATTGCACGGCGTTCCAATTGACCACATTCCAGAACGCTTTCAGGAAATCAGCACGTTTGTTCTGGTATTTCAGATAGTAAGCGTGTTCCCAAACGTCGCAACCGATGACGGGTTTGCCTTCGCAGCCGGCCACTGCTTTGCCCATCAGCGGATTGTCCTGGTTGGGCGTGGAAACGATTTCCAGTTTGCCGGCGTTGCTGACGAGCCAGACCCAGCCGCTGCCAAAGCGCCCGAGACCGGCGGCTTCAAATTTGGCTTTGAATTCATCAAAACTGCCAAAAGCGGCTTTGAGGTCATCCGCCAATTTGCCACTCGGTGCGCCGCCGGCGTTGGGTCCGAGGATTTTCCAGAAGAACGAATGGTTCCAGTGGCCGCCGCCGTTGTTGCGGATGGCGCCGCGCACGGCGTCCGGCACCACGCTTAAATCTTGGATGAGCTGTTCAAGTGACTTGGCTTCGAGCGCCGCGTTTCCGGCCATGGCTTTGTTCAGATTGTCCACGTAGGCCTTGTGGTGGCGACCGTGGTGGATTTCCATGGTCAGCGCATCAAAATGCGGTTCAAGCGCGGCTTTGTCATAGGGAAGGGCGGGTAGTTCGTGTGCCATAATGTTTTCCATTTGTGTTAATTGATCACCGTTAATTGGTTCGGCAAATTGCTTCAGCCGGCGGCGAAAATCAAGTGCGGATGCGCTTAAAATCTAATTTTAATTATTCGCAATTTTTTCGGGGGCGTTTAAACCGCTTTGCCGCAAGCCGGCCAGCGATATTTGATTGAAAAAACGGGCCGCAAACGGCAGATTCAAGCCATGACGAAATCTGTTTTTACCGGTCCGGTTTACGTGGTGCGCGACAATATCGACACCGACCAGATCATTTCCGCCCAATTTCTGAATCTCGTCCCGACCATTCCCGAGGAATACGAAAAACTGGGCAGCTATGCGCTCGCCGGTTTGCCGGATTCGCTTTACCCGAACCGTTATGTGAAGGACGGCCAGCTCGACAGCGAATTTCCGATTGTCGTTGCCGGCAAAAATTTTGGCTGCGGCAGTTCCCGTGAACACGCGCCGATCGCCATGGGCTCCGCCAACTGTGAAATCGTGCTCGCGGAAAGTTTCGCGCGCATCTTTTTCCGCAACTGCGTGGCCACCGGCGAGCTGTATCCGTGCGAATGCGCCGACCGGCTTTGTGACATTTTGAAAACCGGTGATGTCGTGACCGTGGATCTTGATCAAGCCACCGTCACCGTTCAGGCCACGGGCAAGGTTTATCGTTTCAAGGCGCTGGGCGATGTGCGTCCGGTGGTGGATGCCGGCGGCCTGTTCAATTACGCCCGCCAAAGCGGCATGATCGCGAAGTAATTTCGGGAAGCGATCCAAACGCGGTTTGGATCGCTACGCCGCTTAAAAGTTTTCAAAACTCCCGTTGGCGGCGGCCATTTCGGCCCGATGTTCAGCCTTGGTTTTGGTAAACTTTTGCGGGGCGGGCGGATGGCAGCCGCGCAGCCCGGTGTCGATCTTGCAAATGTGAGTTTTCAACCATTCGCCCAGCATTTTCTGGATTTTTTGGGCAAGCTCGGGCGTGGGGCCGTGTTGCCGGGCGGCTTGGACCAGGTCCTGGTAATCCTGCAAAAACTTATTGTGGGCCACCTTGTTTTTACCCGCGGATGGACAGCGATGTTCCGCCATGATTTTCTCCTCATTCGCGAAATGATTTTGCGCGTATTCGCCGAGAAAGTTCAACTGCCGCATCAAGGTTTCACCGCCTTTTTTCTTTTGGGCGGTTTCATGAACGGCATTGATGAGCCGGATCAATTCCTGATGTTGTTCATCGACCGAAGGCACGCGGGTGGTCATTTCGTCATGGTTCCATTGCACGACGCCGCGATCATGACGCGCCGCATGGGACTTGCTGGTTTCGCCGTGGTTTCCACCGACGAGCTGCATGAGTTCTTCGACGGCTTGTTTGAGCACCTCGGTCTGGACATTTAATTCGCGGGCGGCCTCGGCATTTTCCTGTGCGCCGGCGGCATTGTGCTGGGTCACCTGGTCCACCTGGTTGACGGCGGCATTGATCTGATTAATGCCCATGGCCTGCTCGCCGGAGGCGCGGGCCAGTTCCTGCGCCAGGCCGTCCATTTCCCGCGCCTTGGCCACGATGTCCGCCAGGGTCTCCTCCACTTTGCCGCTCAATTCGACCCCGCGCGCGGTGTTGGTCAGGGCGCCGGCAATTTTGGCTTCCGTTTCCTTCGCGGCTTGCGCGCTGCGTTGCGCCAGGTTGCGGACTTCATCGGCCACCACGGCAAAGCCCATGCCGGCTTCCCCGGCTCGGGCGGCTTCCACGGCTGCGTTCAAGGCCAGAATGTTGGTTTGAAAGGCAATTTCATCGATGGTCCTGATGATTTTGGAAATTTCGGCGCTGGACACCTTGATGGTTTCCATCGCCGCAGTCATCTCAGACATGTCTTTGACCCCGCGCTCGGCGGCGGAACGCGTCTGTTTTGCGAGATCATTGGTCTTATTGGCGCCTTCGGAATTGCGCTTGGTCATGCTGGAGATTTCTTCCAGCGACGCGCTGGTTTCTTCAATGGAGGCGGCCTGCGAGCCGGCGCCATCGGCCAGGTGCGCGCTGGATTCCCCGATGCGGCGGGCCACCGTGGAGGTCAACACCACGTTGGATTTCATCGAAATGACGGATTTCATGATGGAATCCGAAATGGAACGATCCACCCACCAGTTGAACCCGATGATCAACACCAGAAAAACCAGGCCCCCGATGAGCAAGGAATGATTCATCCGGTTGCTGGCCAAGTGAACATAATTCAGGGATTCCTGGAACTGCGCTTCCTGCGCTTTGACAAAAGGCTCCAATTTGCCGTTCAGGTCAGTTGCCGCCTGGTCAAACTGAGGCATGAACCGGTTTCCAGCTGAGGTGCCGTCCTTGCCGTAAAGCGCCGCCATTTCCCGCCCGGAAGCCGCAAAAATTTTGAAATTATTTTCGATGCTCTGCAACGCTTGGACATCGGCAGCCTCGCCCGCCCCGGATGCCAGTTCCCTGAACTCGTTGACGCAGGCTTCAAAATTCGCCGCGCCCGCCGCCGCCGCCTTGAGGCCGTCACCCAAACCATCCTGTCCGCGGGTGGCGGAATAATCCGAGATGAATTGCTGCACCTGCACCACATCATATTGCATTTGCCGGGCGAGCGATATTTCCTGGGCAAACCGGTTTTGGGCCAAATCAATTTCGCGGTTGGTTCGGCTGGCCATGTAATACGTCAGCGCAATCCCCAAAATGATGCCGAGAACCGGAACTGCGCTTAACAATGTAAGCTTGGTTTTGAATGTCATATAATGACACAAACGCATCGGAAGACGCGTTAAATACTTGAGGCTTTTATGTTGAAATCTTTGGGCACCCCACGTTTCATTGCCTTGGCCAGCCGCGCACGCTAACTTCATGCCATGGTGCGACCGCATTTATTGCCGTATCCGCGTTCAATCCGAATGCTTCGCGGCACATTCACAGTCACAAATGGAAATGAACTGCCGGCGGTCCAAACCCTCATCTCCCGCCAAGCTCCCGGTTCCGCCGAAGGTTATTGCTTGAAAATAACTTCCAAAGGCATTGAAATTCTTTGCCGGGAACCGGGCGGATTCCGCATGGCCCGCGCCACGCTGCGCCAGCTTCGGGCACAATATGGCTCCAAACTGCCGTGTCTCATCATCCGCGACTGGCCGGACTTTCCGCGGCGGGGAGTGATGCTGGACATTTCGCGCGGACGCGTTCCTAAACTCCAAACCTTGCTCGACCTCGCGGAAAAACTGGCCGCTTTCAAAATCAACGAACTCCAGCTTTATACCGAACACACCTTTGCCTACCGCCGATACAAGTCCGTCTGGCAAAGCTGGGGCGCCTTGACTGCCCAGGAAATCCGCACGCTGGACCGCCACTGTCGCCGACTGGGCATTGATCTGGTGCCCAATCAAAATTCCTTTGGCCACCTGCGTTATTTTTTGACTGATCGCCGCCTGAAAAAGCTTGCTGAAATTTCCCGGCCCTACGAAGCCGACACGCGGGATTTCCTGCGCCGCCCCACTACGCTGGCTCCCAATCATCCCGGCGCCTTGCCGTTTCTGCGCGGTCTCTATGACGAATTATTGCCGAATTTTTCCAGCCGTTTCTTCAATGTCGGCTGCGATGAAACCTGGGATTTGGGCAAAGGCCGGAGCCAGAAGCTTTGCGCCCAAAAAGGTCAGGGACGCGTGTATGCGGACTTTTTGACGAAAATCCAACGCGAAGTTTCCACGCGCGGAAAAACCATGATGTTTTGGGGCGACATCATCCTCAAATATCCCGGCCTCATCCGCGAACTGCCAAAGGGCATCATCGCCTTGAACTGGGGATATGAAGCGGATCATCCTTTTGCCAAGGAAACGGCTCAATTTGCGAATGCTAAAATTCCCTTTTATGTCTGCCCCGGAACCGCCACCTGGCAAACCTTGATCGGTAAACATGATAACGCTATCGCCAATCTGAAATCCGCCGCCCAAGCCGGCAAAAAATCCGGAGCGATCGGGTATCTCATCACCGATTGGGGCGATGGCGGACATCCCCAGCCGTTGGCCGTCAGTTGGCCGATGTTTGCCGCTGGCGCGGCGCTGGCGTGGAATGCAAAAACTTTCAGCGCAAATAATCTCGCCCAAGTCATCAGTCGCGAGGTGTTTAAAGATGGCACCGGCAAGATGGCCAACGCTGCTTTAAAGCTTGGTTTGGCTCATTCAAAACTCGGCGTCAAAGCTGTAAACGAAACTCCGCTGGGCACCGTCATTGCCGCCCCAAAACCGGCGGATCGTGAATTATTTTGCCGGAACGGGCTTAAATGGTTTGCCAAAATTCCCGCAAGCAAGATCCGGGCTGCGATGGCGGAGATTGACAAACAGCGCGCGTTTTTGCGTGGCGGCGCTTCGGCAACAAGCCGTCATCGCTCAAAATCAAAATCTACGGTTCACGACCATCAGACCGCTGCTGCCGAGCTCGAACTCGCGGCGCGCATGGCCATGGAATCCTGTTATTTCATGTTATGGCAGCAGTCCGTGGCCGGCGGCAAAAAGGCCGAAGCAAAACAACTTGCCCGGCGCGGCATTCGGGAATTGGCGAAACTGGAGCGCGATTTCAACCGCTTTTGGCCGCGGCGAAACCAGGCCACGCCCAAGCACTGCGCGCCGTTCCTGCGTTGGCGGATGGAAGATTACCGTCGAGGCTTTGTTGCCTGAGCCCAAACCGTTGGGGCGATGGGCAAGCTCATCCCATTATCTGGGCGGACGTTGAAAGGTCGGGCGTGGACGTAGCGGCGGCGGCACCGGCTTTTTCACGCCTGAAGTGGACTGATTCCCCTGTGGCGCTTGGGGCCAGTGTTTTTGGGCGTAATCGGCAACCGTCTGGGCCGTATTCTTCACCATTCGCACCACCGGCTCGGCGTCTTTGATTTCATTTTGCAATTTCGTGGCGACCTCGCCGATCTTGGTGTCGGGAAATTTCATTTCACCCAGCGCAAAATCGCCAAATGAGCCGAGGGCTTCCATTTTTGGAAAATCCATCTTTGGCATGGTTGCCGGTGTGTGCGTTTGCAGCGTCTCGTAGCCGTTGACGATCCAATCCAGCTTGCCATTTTCAATATCGATTAACAGTCCATGGACGGGAATTTTTGGTCCGATCAACGGACTGTTGCGCACGAAATCACAGGCTTTGATGACATTTTGCCGTTCGCTGCCAAACGTGCCGAAAAACTCGTTGATGTTATCCGGCAACCGGCTGCGATCCACGCCCAGTTGTCGCAATTTTTCCAGCAGGATCATCGTCGGCGTCTTCGCCACGTTGCAATCGGTATGACCAATGATGGCGATTTCCCGTCCGCCTTTCACCGCGCAAGCCAGCGCCAGCGAGCGCATGGTGCTGCTCAACGGGCCGGTGATGATGTTGCCGGCGTTGCGCAGCCAGATGAACTGCTCGCCTGGCAGCGCCAGCGCGTTGGGGAAAAAGGCGTTCAGGCGCGGGTCCACGCACGTCAGCGCGATGACCGGCAGCGAATCCGCAAACTCCGCCGGATGCAGTCCGGCTGTGGTGTCTCCAGCCACCGCGCGGTGGTTGGCGTCAATGATGGCTTCGAAGAGGCGCATGGAAATTTATCTGATTTGTTTGGCGGTTTGAGATGGCGGCAAATAATTTTCGCCGGTGACGACCTTGCGTCCGGTTTTCGCCTCCAGTTCCAAGCGGGCTTTTCTGGCGATGCGTTCGCCGGTTTTCGCTGCGACTGAATTTTCCGCCATGCCGGCGGCCTTCACGCTCTCGGCAATCGGCCGGGTGGATAGCTCGGCCAGCGCGGTAAAGATCAATTCCGCCTCGCTCATGTGATCCCGCAGGTTTTCCGCTTTCAACCCCTTGAGGTTTTTGTGCGACTGGACACCTACGCCGGCCCATTCCTGATGAATGATGTTGGTGAGGATGGCAAATTCGTCTCCCTGTTTGATGTCATGTCCGGCCCAATAATCGGTAAGTTTGTTGCGCGTTTCCTGCCCGGTCATGCGCTGCTCGATCCACTTGGCGCTGCGGCCCTGCTTTTGCCAGGTTTCGCGGGCGCGGGCGAGCGAGCGGGCGGGATCGGCCATTTCTTGCATCCGTTCGTAGCCAACCTTGGCAAGCCAAAGCTTGATGGGTTCGGCTTTGGGGCTGGGAACGCTCTGCACGAGGCGCAAAAGCGTTTCGGCAGTGGCTACGTCGGTGAGACGTTGTTTCCCATCGTCGGCTCGCATTTTTAACTGGTGACAATTCGTCACCAGTTGACTGCCCTCTTTGTTCAGGCGTTCTTTAAGCTTGTTCCAATATTTTCTGGCGATTTGATAATCCGCCTGCTGCGTCAGCACACGGATGATGTCCACGACTGAAAACCACCATGTCTCGGTTTGCTCGTCGTAAAGGCGGCGGATTTCGTGGCCCTCAAAATTGGCGAGGTCATGGTTCATATTGTAATCCTCATAAAGCACCACTCCCATCATCGCCATCTTGTAAAAGTTCTCCGAGTTGTAGAAGTAGGCCGGGTCTTCCGTGTAATGATGGAAATTTCTATCAATTTCAGATTTGATGTGCAGCGCCCAAGTATCAAGTGCGGCAAGGGCTTCATCTACGTTCAGGGTCTCCGCGCCAGACAAGCCTTCCGCGCACAGCAAATTTATCCGGGCGATGTCACAATGTTCCAGTTCGGCCAAAGTGTGCGGCGTTTTGAAAGCCGGAATTTCCGCTCTGGTAGGTGTATTTGAAACTACCGATGGCTGTTGGTGGGAGGTTTGTTGTAGGATCAACCTGCCTGCGCCCGCGCCCGCCAGCAGCAACACAACGACAACCACCACCACCCGGTTTTGGGGAGAAGTTTTCCTTTCAACCCTGTCGGTTTTATTCGTGCGTCCTTTGATGTGCGCCCCACGCTTCACGGTTTTGACCTTTACTGTCTCATCCAGACAGAACAAGAAAATTTCACTCCGACTTCTTCCACGGCCGCATCGGCGACGGATCGAACGGCAGCGGCTTGGGCGGTTGTTTTGGCATCAGATACCAGAGCGCGTGGTAAATCAGCACGCCGGCAATCTGGCGGTGCGAGTTGGAGCGGGTCAGTTTCATCTTTATTTGTAGGAGACGACGTGAGGACTCTCTAACCCGTTTTAATTTGAGCCTCGCCACCTCGGCTCCTACAAATTGATTTATTTGCTTTCGCCGGATTCCTTCTTGCCCATCGCGTTCTTCAGTGCGGGCACCTGTTCCAGCAATTTCTCGAACTTGATGCCGGTGAGGCTTTCAATGACGGGCGGCAATTGGCTGACAATTTGGGTTACGTCACCGGTCAGCTTGCTGGCGCCGCCGCCGGGACCATTGCCCGAATTGATGATGACCATCTTCTCGGTCTTGGACAGCGGTTCGCTGACTTTGCCCGCGACTTCGGGCAGGATGCGCACGATCATTTCGATGACGGCCGCCTCGTTGTATTGCTGGAACGATTCGGCTTTCACGCGCATGGCCTCGGCCGTTGCCTTGCCCTGCGCCTCAATGACGGTGGCTTCGGCCAGACCGCGCGCCTTGTTGGCTTCGGCTTCGGCAATACCGGTAGCCTTCGCGACATCGGCATTCGCAAAACCGGTGGCTTTGGTGGCGGAAGCTGCGCCAGCTGCCTCAGTTTCGAGCTGAAATTTCTTGGCGTTGGCCAGCGTCTCCACTTTGTAACGCTCGGCGTCAGCCGGTTTTTGCACCGTGGCTTCAAGCTCGCGTTGTTTGCGGAGAATTTCCTGCTGTTGCAGTTCGATCTGCTTCTGTTTTTCAACGATGTTGACCTGCACTTCTTCGGCCTTGACCAACTGGCCGGTTTTGAATTTCTGCAAATCGTAGGCGAGGTCGGCTTCAGCCTTTTTCTGGTTCACGGCGGCCTGATATTGCGCGACGTTGGACTGGTAATCCCGTTGCGCTTCGGCCACTTTGGTGTCGGCCTGGAACTTGGCTTCCTGACCGGCTTGATTGGCTTGGGCTGAACGGATGGTGGCATCGCGGTCGGCTTCAGCCTGAGCGATGATCGCATCGCGTTTCACCTGGGCAATGCGCGGTTTGCCGAGCGCGTCGAGATAACCTTGCGAATCACGGATGTCGCGAATCGTGAAGCTGACAATGGTAAGGCCCATGTTGGCCATGTCGCCGGCGGCGACTTCCTGAACCTTGGAAGCGAAGGCATCGCGGTTCTGATAAATTTCCTCCACCGTCATCGTGCCAAGAATCGCGCGCAAATGACCTTCCAGCGTTTGCATGGCAATGTTTTTGATGTCGTCGCTGCCTTTGCTCAAGAACTGTTCCACTGCCGTGGCAATGGAAATATCGTCGCCCTTGACCTTGATTTGCGCGACGCCGTCCACCCGCACCGGCACGCCTTTGCTGGTGTAAACTTCCGGGGTTTGCACGTCGATGGTCAGCAATTCCAGCGAAAGCACATCGGCTTTTTCCTGGATGGGCCGGACAAAAGTGCCGCCGCCCTTGACAATGCGAAACCCGACTTCGCGTGCGTTGCCGTCGGGGTCCACCATTCTGCGCCGCCGCCCGGAGATGACAAGCACCTGGTTCGGGCCGACTTTGTTGTAAAAGCTCGCCCAGACGAGCATGAAGATGATGACTACGAGCAAAACTGCGCCAACGGCGATGACGACGTGGGACACAGCAACTTCGGCAAGCATGGGAATGATTTTCATAGTTTGTGGTGGCTAAGTTTAAATTCAGTTGACTGTCTCGACATAAAATTGTGTGCCAACGATGCGCGTGATTTTTACCGTCTGCCCGCTGGGAATGGCCCCGCCTTTTTCATCACGGGCGGGTGCGGTATAACGCGAACCAAACTGCACATAGGAAATTTCGCCGACGCCATTGGCTGGAATTGGGGAAATGATGGCTGCGGTTTTACCAATCAATTCCGCCACGCAACCTTCACTGGAGCTTTGCCCTTTTTTGAAAATGAGGTTGAACAACCAGAGCACGCCTAGCGCAAGAAAAAATGCGTCAAAAAATGAAATTGGGGCGCTGACCCATACGCTGCTTGTCGCCCGAATTTCGGAAAGAATTATTCCGCTAGCACCGAATGCCGTGATGAAACTTGCCAAAATCGTCGGGCTGAAAAATGACATTCCCGGCATGCCGTCCGTATCCAAGCCGGCTTCGGCATGGCCACCACCGCCGACGGAATCATGTCCGCCAAACAAATGGCCGGCCACGGCACTCAAAATCGTGAATACGAGACCCAACACCAGACAGATTGTGTAAATAGTCATAAGTCCGTTCCTGGTTGAATTTGCGTGCGCATTAGAACCCTAAACCTGCCGCAATGGCAAGACGGAAGCGTTGTGCTAATGTGTTTAAAGGATTTCATTTCTGTGCTTGCATCCAAGCACAGCGCCACCGCCAGCGCATTGATAATTCAACGCTATTTTTGGAATCGCCTTGCCAAGAGAAGCCGTCTTCTACATCGTGCGCCCATGCAATCCCACGAGCTGTTGCGCGAGGTTTTTCAGAAGAAGACGGCGAAAGAGATTTCCGATGATTTGGGGCTCTCGACCTCGATGGTTTACAAATGGGCTCAACCGGCGGCCAACGAAGGCGGCATCGGCAATCCGCTGGATCGCATCGAAGCCTTGATCGGCAGCACCGGCGACCAACGGATTGTGCAGTGGATTTGCCAGCGCGCCGGCGGCTTTTTCATTTTGAATCCCAAGAATGCCCCGCATCCGCATTTTCTCATTCCGGCGACCAATCAGATCGTTCAGGAATTTGCCGACCTGCTGGCGGTCGTGGCCACCGCCGCCGCCGACAGCCAAATCACACCAGCCGAGGCCGGGAAAATCCGTGAACGCTGGGAAGAGTTGAAAACCGTCACCGAAGGCTTTGTGGCCTGCTGCGAAAGCGGCAATTTTGGTCCGCTGAAAACCGCTCGCGAATCATAAAAAAGCCGATGGCGGTCAGCCATCGGCTTTGAACGAAACTTTGATATTACTTGCCGGCCGGGGCGTTGGAACCCGCCGGGACTGGCGGCAAAAGATTGTCCACGGGTTTGGCCGCCGGGGTTGCCGCCGCCGCTGGCTGAGTGGCGGATGCCGGTTGCGGCGCCCGGGTTTGGGACTGCTTCATCTCAACCATTTTTTCAAACGTAACGCCGCTGGTGTTGTGATAAATGCGGTCCTGCATGTATCCCAATAAAATCGCCAGCACCAGCAAAATGCCGGTGGCATACTTGGTGATTTTGGTCAGCACATTGCCGGAACCGGCCCCGAACAGGGCGTCCGCCGTGCCGCCGCCGAAGGCCATGCCCGCGCCCGCATCCTTTTTCGGAAGCTGCACCAGCACCAGCAGGATCAGCAACAGACAGTTGACAATCAGGACAAACGTCAAAATACCAGCAAGGAAATTCATATTGCTCCAAGTTTAGATGGAATTTTTGATGATGTCAGCAAAACTTCTCGCTTCAAGTGAAGCCCCGCCGACCAAAGCGCCGTCCACATCCGGCTGCGCCATGAGTTCCTTGGCGTTGTTCGGCTTGACGCTCCCACCGTATTGAATGCGGATTTTCTTCGCCGTGGCTTCATCAAATATTTTGGCCAACACACTGCGGATGAACGCGTGCGCATCCTGCGCCTGCTGGGTGGAGGCGGTTTTGCCGGTGCCGATGGCCCAGACAGGTTCGTAAGCCACCACAGTTTCAACGGCCTGGTCTTTGGTCAAACCGGCCAGGCTGCCGCGCACCTGGGTTTCCAAGACTTTTTCGGTCTTGTTACCTTCGCGTTCCGCCAAGGTTTCGCCCACGCAAACAATCGGCTTCAAATTGGCGGCATGAACCGCCGCCGCCTTTTTGGCAATCAATTCGTCGGTTTCCTTTTGATACTGGCGGCGTTCGCTGTGGCCGAGAATCACATAGCGCGTGGAGAATTCCTTGAGCATTCCGGCGCAAATTTCTCCGGTGTGGGCGCCGAAATTGTTTTCGCTCATGTTCTGGGCGGCGAGCTTGAGGTTGGAATCCAAAATGGACTTGGAGACTTCGTTCAGGGCCGTGAATGGCGGGGCCACCACGATGTCCACTTCCTTCACGCCCGCGAGTTCGCGCTTCAGGTCCGCGACGAGGGCCAGCGCCTCGGCGACGGTTTTGTTCATCTTCCAGTTGCCGGCAATGATCAATTTACGTTCTTTATTCATTTCAAAAAGTGCTTAGGAGTTTAAACTTAGTGGCCGCAACTGCAACCGGCTTTTTCGCTCAGGGCGGCCACTCCGGGCAACACTTTGCCTTCGAGAAATTCCAAGGAAGCGCCACCGCCCGTTGAGGTGTGGGTAACTTTCTTGTCCGCGCCATATTTCTTGGCCGCAGTCGCCGTGTCGCCGCCGCCAATCACCGTGGTTGCGCCGGCTGCCGTGGCGGCCACAATGGCATCCGCCATGGCCTTGGTGGCTTTTTCGAACGCGGGGAATTCAAACACACCCGCTGGTCCGTTCCACACAATCGTCTTGGCCCCCTTGATGGCGGCCAGAAACAGCTCGGATGATTTGGGACCCACATCCAGACCCATCCAGCCATCCGGAATCCCGGCAGCGTCGTCAGCGGCTTTCACTTGAGCGTCAGCGGCGAATTTGTCACCGCACACATAATCCACAGGCAGGATGATCTTCTTGCCTTTTTCCCGGGCTTTCTTCATCAGGTCGGGCACGAGCTTGGCGCCTTCGGCGTCAAACAGGGAGCCGCCGATGGCCATGTTGTTTAAAACTTTCTTGAAGGTGAACGCCATGCCGCCGCCGATGATGATTTCATCAGCCTTGTCGAGCAGGTTGTTGATGAGTTGGATTTTGTCGGCGACTTTCGCGCCGCCGAGAATGGCGAGCAGCGGACGTTTCGGGTTGTCGAGCACGGCGCCGAAAGCGTCGAGTTCCTTCTTCATCAAATAACCGCAGGCGCGTTGGGGGAGTTGCACGCCGGTCATCGAGCTGTGATCGCGATGCGCCGTGCCGAAAGCGTCGTTCACATAAGCGTCGCCAAGCTTGGTCAGGCTGGCGCGAAAGGCTTTGACTTTTTCCGGATCGGCTTTGAGTTTGGAACCGTCTTCCAACTTCACCTTGCCTTCTTCCTCGATGTGGAAACGCAGATTTTCCAGCAGAATCACGTCGCCGGGCTGCGCCTTGGCGCAGGCGGCTTCGACTTCGGCGCCGACACAGTCATTGAGAAATTGCACCGGCTTGCCAAGCAGTTTGCCCAGCGCTTCAGCGACGGGCTTGAGTGAAAATTTTTCGATGCGCTTGCCATCGGGCCGGCCAAGGTGGCTCATCAGGATGACGGACGCGCCCTGATCGAGCGCGTAACGGATGGTTGGCAACGCGGCTTCAATGCGTTTGGTGTTGGTGATGGCACCGGTAACCTTGTCCTGCGGGACGTTGAAATCCACGCGGATGAGCACGCGTTTGCCCTTCAATGCGACATCTTCAATGAACAGTTTGGCCATAAATTTAAAATCGTTGTTAAATCCTTGCAGCAAGGCCGCCCAGCTTATCAAAGAACGCCTCCCAGTAAAGTGAATTAATTTGTTCGGATGGCGGCTTTTGCCTGCGGGTCTTGCAAATTTTTATGAACCCAGTTGACCCGGAACCAGGCCGATGAATTCAAGGTGGAACGGGCCACTGGCCCGGCAGACTGTCATCGTCGTCGGTGTTTTTGCGATTTCTGAGGCCGGGTTGAGACGGGAATTAAAAAGCGTTTTGGTGACGCGCGAAATGGATCAGCTTTGGCAGGCTTGGCTTGGGCCGGCCCTTTGGCTTTTGGGCCGGCGAATTTGGGTTGGGTGGCCAGACGAAAATCGACCTGCTTTTTGAAGGCATCGACGCGATGAACCTGCACTTCGACTTTGTCGCCCAAGCGAATGATCCGGCGGGTGCGGCGGCCGATGAGGTGATTCCGGTGTTCATCAAAGACGAAGAAGTCGTCTTCGATGGTGGACAAAGGCACCAACCCGCTCATGGCCAGTCCCGTCGCATCAACGAAGAATCCGAAATTACGCACGTCGGTGACCAGGGCGGGGTATCGTTTCGGTGCGCCAGAGGCCAGTTGGGCCTTGAGAAAGGAGAATAATTTAACATCTTTGCTGTCGCGCTCGGCGTCGGCGGAATTGCGCTCGGTATCGGAGATGTGATCGGCAATTTCCTTGAGCGATTTTGATGGGTTGTGTTTCTGAGCAAATAAGGCGCGATGCACGACGAGATCCGCATAGCGGCGGATGGGCGAGGTAAAATGGGTGTATTTTTTCTTGGCCAGACCGTAATGACCGAGTGGTTCCACGTCGTAACGCGCGCGCATGAGCGATTTGAGAAAACCAATCTTCAGCGCCTGGCCAATGGGTAAAGTGCCTAGTTTAGCCAGGAGTTTCTGGACTTCCTGAGGCTTGTTCAGGTTGCCGCAGGGCACGCGATGACTGAGCACTTCCTCGCGATACTCGCGCAGCCGCCGCTCATCGGGCGATTCATGGACACGATAAATTGCCTTGGAATGCGTGGCCATGAGTTGGGCGGCCACGGCTTCATTGGCCAGGAGCATGAACTCTTCGATCAACTGGTGCGAAATGTCGTTTTCGACCTTTTCGATGTGCGAGATTTGCCCGCGCTCGTCCAGACGAATTTTACTTTCAGGGAAATCCAAGTCCAAAGAGCCCGCTTTGAAGCGCAATCGCCGGATGCGTTGCGCGAGTTCATTGGCCTGGTGCAACATGCGTTCGATGGGATCGGCGGGAGGACGCTGAAGCACGCCTAGAACTTCGCGATACGTGAAGCGCCGCTGCGAGTGAATCACCGCCGGATAAAACTCAGCGTGCTGAACATGGCCGTCGTTTGAGATCAAAAATTCAACGCATTTGGTCAGACGATCCACATTTGGTTTTAGCGAGCAAAGTTCGTTGCTTAAAGCTTCCGGGAGCATGGGGATGACCCGGTCCACGAGGTAGGTGGAGTTGCCGCGACGGCTGGCTTCCGCGTCCAGCACGGTGCCGGGTTTCACATAGTGAGACACGTCGGCGATGTGAACCCAGAGTTTCCAGTGCTGCGCGGAAACGCGTTGGAGACAGAAGGCGTCGTCAAAATCTTTGGCATCGTCAGGATCAATGGTAATGACCTGATGCTGGCGGCAGTCTTTGCGTCCGTGAAGTTCGTGCGGATTGACTTGGTTGCCGATGGCGCGGGCTTCGGCCAGAACGGCCTTGGGGAAATGGAGCGGCAAATCATATTGTCGCAAAACCGACAACATATCCACGCCTTCTTCGTCCGGCGCGCCAAGCGCTTCAATGATTTCGCCCTCAGGATTGGCGTTGCGGGATTCCCATTCCTTTAATTCCACCACCACCTTGTCGCCGATGCGGGCCGGGCGGCCAACGTCGCGGGGTTCGGGCACGTAAACGTCGTGCGGCAGGCGCGGATCGTCGGGCACGACATACAGGAAACGCCGGCTCTGCTGGAGGGTGCCGACAATTTTCGTCCGATGACGTTTCAGAACGCGGATGACGGTGCCGGTGTTCCGGCTTTCGGGCCGATCACGCCGCACGAGCACGTGATCTTCGTGCAAAGCGGTAAGGGTGGCGTTCTCGGGAATGGTGATTTCCTTGATGGCCGGATCGTCCGGCTGGAGAAAGCCTCGCCCGGCCCGGTTAATCCGAATGCGACCCGGAATCAAATCCGCCTCGCTGGGCAGGATGTAGCGGTTTCCTTTGATGCGGGCGATGCGTCCGGAAATTTCGAGTTGACGCAACGTGCGCTGCAATTCCTGACGGCGATGCCGCGACCAGCCCAGTTGTGGTAAAAGCTCGTGGACATTTGCCGGCGCATAGTCTGTTTGTCCGAGGAATTGTAAGATTTGGTTTTCCATGGCGTTTTGGTTGCTGAACGGAGCATAACAAGCTCCGGGAGTTTGCAAACTCCCGATTGCGTGGGATTTGTGAATTGGCCGTGAAAACCGCTAATATTGAAAAACGAAGGTTGGGTTGCATTTCTTATTGGCTTATTATCAAGTAATTACGTTTACACCGCAGAGGTTTTGGAAACTTTCCCGTCTGTTGAGTTGTTATATGGTGTATCTTTAACTCAACCATTGATTTTATGAAAACAATACTTCCCTCCAACATTGTGGTCGCGTTGGTGTTGGCTGTCGTGGTCGTGGTGGGTAACCAGAGCCGTGCCGATGGTGAAACGGGGGCAACCGTGTTGAGCAAAGGCACTTTGCCAACAGGCATCCCCGCAGGCAGTCCGGTGGCTGAAGTCGTCAAACTGGTGCAGGCGGGCGTGGATGTCAGTGTCATTCAAACCTATATTTCCAATTGCCCCACAGCCTTTAACTTGGATGCCGACAAAATCATTGCCTTGACGGATGCCGGACTGTCCGATGAGTTGGTGCAGGCGATGTTCACGCATGACAAGACGTATTTGGCGGCGTTGGCCACCGCTGTGCCAGCGGCTCAAGAACCGGCTCCGGTCACTGCTCCAGCCGTGGTGGCGGACAATGCAGCAACTGTGGTTTCGGAACCTGCAACCCCGGTCACCCGGGAGTATTTTTATGGCGACCTGGCTCCCTATGGCACATGGGTTGACATCAATGGCTATGGCCGATGCTGGCGGCCGAATGTGGTTATTTATGATACCAACTGGCGGCCATACTGTGATCGTGGAAGCTGGGTTTACACGGATTGCGGCTGGTATTGGAATTCCGAATATGCTTGGGGTGCAACATTTCACTATGGTCGTTGGTTCAATGATCCGCGTCATGGATGGTGTTGGTGGCCGGATACCGTATGGGCTCCCTCTTGGGTGACGTGGCGTTCCAATCCGGAGTATTGCGGCTGGGCTCCGTTGCCGCCTTACACGGTTTACACTCCCGGCGTGGGTTTGGTGTATCGAGGTAGCCATATTGCCGTGGGTTTTGACTTTGGGCTGGCATCAAGCTGCTTCACCTTTGTATCGGCTGGCAGTCTGTGCGATTCGCATCCCCGTTATCATTGTCTGCCACCCCCTCAGGTGTCTCAATTTTATCACCAGACCACCATCATCAATAATTTCAATCACGACGACCATCACGCTCTGATCAACAATGGTGTTTCGGTAACAATCATTGGCACGGCCGCGCATCATCCGATCCACGCGGTGCCGATTGGGCAGATTATTAATCCAGGCCATCACGGTCCGATTTTCGTGGCGCCAGGCCATCGTTGGGGAGGCGATGCGGGGGCGGGGAGATACCCTGGACGTGAATATACGTCACCACGAAATGGCGGATTCCCGCGGCCTGATTCCAGCCGCAATAATGACAATCGCGTTCACGGATCGCCGGTCGGCAATCCGGCCCAACGATACGGCGGCTACAACAACCACGGTCGGCCCGGTGGCGCAGGCAACTCGCATTTCGATGGCAATTCACGCAATTCATCGGTTCCAGCACCGGCAAGTCCAGGCGCTCGACTGGGGCCGTTTCAGTCGCCGGTGACTAATCATAACCATGACCAGTTCTCCAATGCGTATTTGCCGCAAGTCAACAAAACCGTCTGGACGCCTGGAAAGCCGAATGATTTCGGGGGTGTCCGCACAATCAAACCAATTCGCCCGCCGTCATCAGACCGGGTGGTAAACAACCGCGTGCAACCAACCAAGTCCTACATTGATTCCAGCGCGCAGCCGCGTCCAACCTATTCTCGCCCCCTGATCATCCCGCCGGCCATCTCGACACATCCGCCGCAGCGCGCCAGCCCGGCTCAAAACATCGTCCAATCGCCTTCGCGACCGGTGGCGCCAGCACCGAAGCCGAAAGTGCTTGGACCATCGGCCAACAATGGCAATTGGGTTGAGGGTTCAGGCGGTCGAAATCGCTAAAGTGAACCGGCCTAAAATGCCGCGCAGAAAACTGCGCGGCATTTTTGCTTTTGCCAGCGACGCGGCACTGGCAACCTCCCGGTGTGGGCATCTCCCGGCAACAATACGAGCAAATGCAGGAGCGTCTGGACGGCAAGTCCAAACGTTCTTCCAATTTGCCTGCCCTGTTTGTGGCTCGCCCGCCAACGATGGCCGCTCAACTCATCCTCGGCGTTGATCCATCTTTGCGGGGCACGGGTTTTGGCGTGATTCGCGCCGATAAGACCGGCTTGTCGGTTTTGACACACGGAACCATTGCCTGTCCGAAAGACTGGGATCGCTCCCGCTGTCTGGCCAACATTTCCCAAACCCTGCGCGACGTTTTGCGGCAGCATCAGCCGACGGTCTGTGTGGTGGAAGGACTGTTCTTCGCCCAAAACCTGAAGACCGCCATCATCATGGGCGAGGCGCGCGGAGCCGCCATGGCTGCCATCGCTGAAGGCGGACTTGAAATTTTTGAAATCGCCACCCGCAAAGTCAAGCAGGCCATCGTGGGTTACGGCGCCGCTCAAAAGATCGCCGTGGCCAAAATGGTGCAACGCCTGTTGAACCTGAAGGAATTGCCGGCGCCGGACGCGGCGGATGCCTTGGCGCTGGCGCTGACCTACGCGCAGGAAAAAGGCCGGTTTAGTTTAAGCGCGCCCAAAAGAATATGACAAAATTCGGAGTCACAGCTTTCCCCCTTCACTGGCGATGGATTGCCGCCGGTCTGTTCATGTTGATGGTTCTGTTCTTCTGTTTCATCCATACGCCGAAAGACTAAAATGATTACCTTCCTGCAAGGCAAACTGGCTGAATCGCTGCCGACCCAGGTGGTCGTGGAGGTGCAAGGCGTCGGCTATGAAGTGCTGATTCCGCTCTCATCGTTTGACAAACTGCCTTTGCCGGGGCAGGACGTTAAATTGCTGACTCAACTGATCGTTCGCGAAGACGCCCACACGCTTTATGGCTTCATTTCCGCTGCCGAGCGGGATTTGTTCCGCCTGTTGATTCACAGCGTCAGCGGCATTGGCCCCAAGACCGCGCTCAATATTTTAAGCGGCATGAACGCCACGGTTTTCCGGGGCGCCGTGGCCAACGGCGATGTGAAGGCGCTCTCGCAAATTTCGGGTGTTGGCAAAAAAACCGCCGAACGCATCGTGGTCGAATTGCGCGATAAAATCGGCCTCGCCGGTTCGCTGGAAGCCGCCAGTGCCAAGCACGCCCTGTCAGCGGACGACCAAAAAATCAGTGACGCCACGCTGGCGCTGATGGCCTTGGGCTTCAAACAAAATGAGGCGCATGATGCGGTCCGGGCCGCGCAGGCCATGCTTGGCGCCACGGCCACTGTGGAGCAATTGGTGCGCGCGTGTTTGAAGAAAGGTTGAAGACCCGCAATGTCGAAAACTCATTCCCAGCGGAAAAGCGGCGTGGTTATCCCTCACTCGCCCAAGTGGCATCAGCGGTTGGCGGCGTTTGCCATCTATGTTTCATTGCGCGCACTATTATTGACGGTGCGTTGCCGGTTGCGCGGATTGCCTGAGGAACGGATGTTCAAGTCGCCAACGCCGGTGATTTTTTGCATCTGGCACAACCGGCTTGCCACCTGCGTCAAACCGTTGGAAAAGTTTCGGCGTCCAAACAATTCCGGCGCTGGTATGGCGGCGCTGGTCAGCGCCAGCAAAGATGGGGCGCTGCTTTCGCGGATTTTGGAATTATTTCGCATCCAGCCCGTGCGCGGTTCCAGCAGCCGGCGTGGCGCGCAGGCTTTGTTGGAACTGAGCACTTGGGCCGAGCGCGGATATGATATGACCATCACGCCGGACGGGCCGCGCGGGCCTTGCTATCAAGTGCAGGAAGGCATCGCGTCGCTCGCGCAGATCACGGGACTGCCGATCGTGCCCGTGTCCTTGAATTTGAATTGGAAAATCCGCGTCAAAAGTTGGGACCGTTTTCAAATCCCGCTGCCCTTCGCCCGCTGCGAAGTTTGTGTGGGCAAGGTCATCCATGTGCCGCCGGACGTGACCGACGATCGACGCCGCGAATTGCGTCAGCAACTGGAGACCGAACTGAAATCCATAACGCGTGATTGATGCGGACGTGTTCTTTGTTCGCAGCCGACCCCGCTTAACTCAACCATGATTGCCAGAGTCAGTCTTGAAATCGCTTTGCGACGCGAGTTTGACTATGCCATCCCGGCGGAGATGACGGGCAAAGTGGATGTGGGCAGCCGGGTGCAGGTTTCGTTTGGTCCGCGCAAAGTTCTGGGCGTGGTCACGGCAGTGGCGGAAGCATCGGCCCAGACCAATCTCAAGCCCATTTTAAAAGTTATCGGCGGTCAAACCCTGGTAACACCCAAGGTGCTCAAGCTGGCCCGTTGGATTGCGGATTATTATTGTTGCGCTCCGGAAATCGCGTTGAAATCGGTTTTGCCCGAAGCCGTGCGCAAGGAGGATGCCGGCTGGCGCGAACGCCTGTCGGTTCGCATCCTGCCGTGCATCGGTGAATTTCCCAAGCTGCCCAAACGTCAGCAGGACGTGTGGAACCTCATTGAGGAACGCCGCGAAATTTTGCTGGCGGAATTGGTGGATTTGGCCGAAACCACCGCGGCCACCGTGCGTAAGTTGGAAGATCGCGGTTTGATTTCCATCACCAGTGAAATTTCGGAACGCGATCCGTATGCGCATGAGCATATCCTGCCGAGTCAACCGCTCGTGCTGAATTCAACGCAGGCGCCGGCGCTTGCTAAAATCAAGCAGGCGATGGATCAAAAGCGTGAAGGCCCGAAGGCTCAGGAGTCAGTCTCTTCAACCGCCAGCCTTCAATCCTTAACCTTTCTGCTGCATGGCGTGACCGGTTCCGGCAAGACGGAGGTTTATTTGCAGGCGATTGCGCATGCGTTGGAACAGGGGACGGGAGCCATTGTTTTGGTTCCGGAAATTTCACTGACGCCGCAAACGGTTGAGCGATTCAAGGCGCGTTTTAGCGCCGGGCCGTGGCAGACGCTGGTGGCGGTGCTGCATTCCCATCTTTCCGCCGGCGAACGGCATGACGAATGGCATAAGATTCGTCAGGGCCGCGCCCGCATTGTGATTGGCGCGCGTTCAGCGATTTTTGCGCCGGTGGAGCCGCTGGGCCTCATCATTGTGGACGAGGAGCACGAGCACACTTACAAGCAGGAGGAATCGCCGCGTTATCACGCCCGCGATGTGGCCATCATGCGCGGGCAGATGGAGAATGCCGTGGTGGTGCTCGGTTCGGCCACGCCGTCCATGGAGAGTTTTTACAATTGCCGAAAGGGCAAATACGTTTTGCTGGAATTGCCCGAACGGGTGGACGACCAAAAAATGCCCGCGGTTCGCGTGGTGGACATGCGTCAGGCGGCTTACAAGGAAAAGGGACCGCCAATCTTTTCGCCGCAACTGAAGGAAGCCATTGCGCAACGCCTCGAACGCAGGGAACAAACCATCCTGTTTCTGAATCGTCGCGGCTATTCAACTTCCTTGCAGTGTCCCAAGTGCGGTTATGTTGCCAACTGCCCGAATTGCAGCATCACGCTCACCTATCATCGGCCGGAGCAAAAACTGTCCTGTCACATCTGCGGCCACCATGAAAAGGTCCCGGCTGTTTGTCCCGAACCCAAATGCAAAAATCCCGCCATTCGTTACGCCGGCACCGGCACGCAAAAGGTTGAGGACGTGCTGGGCCGGTTGTTTCCGCAGGCCCGCATCCGGCGCATGGATGCCGATGTCATGAAACGCAAGGATGATTACCGGCGGATGCTGGGAGAATTTCGCCACGGGAAAATTGATATTCTCATCGGCACGCAGATGATCGCGAAAGGACTGCATTTTCCGAATGTGACTTTGGTGGGAATTATTTATGCGGACATGGCGTTGCACCAACCGGATTTTCGGGCGGGCGAACGCACGTTTCAGTTGCTGACGCAGGTGGCCGGTCGCGCCGGTCGCGGTGATGTGGAGGGCGAAGTGTTTGTGCAGGCTTTCACGCCGTTTCATCCCGCAATTCAATACGCGCGGCGGCACGATTTTGTCGGATTTTTCGAACAAGAACTGGAATTCCGCGAGCAACTGAAATATCCGCCGTTAAGCCGGGTAGCGTTGCTTACCTTAAAAGGCCGCAACGAAGAAAAGGTGAAGTTTTCCGCTGAACACCTGAGACGCGAGTTGGAGAAAATGCTGACTCCCTCGTCAGCGCCAGTTGTCAGCGCCGCACAGGAACTCTTCAAGCCCATGGAACTTGGGGTGATGTCTGATCCCGCTCGGGAGGAGTTCAAGGTTGCGTTTCGCGACCTGATCATCGCCGGGCCGGCGCCGGCGCCTTTGTTGCGGGCGGAGAATTTTTACCGCTACCAAATCATGCTCCGCACCCGGCAGATGAGTGCCTTGAGCCGGGCGCTGGCCAGACAAATTGAGTCGCTGGCATTACCAGATGACGTGACGCTGACGGTGGATATTGATCCGGTGAACCTGTCGTAGCACGCGGCCCAATATTAATCAGCGGCACGGTCGTTGCCCTTGGCTTTGATCAACGCGATGCGCCGGTCGAATTCAATTTGGCTGACTTCACGCGGAATGGCGTGGCACACTTTTTCGAATCCCGGAAAATTCCAAAGATTGGGAAACTCCCGGCATTTCTGTGGTTTGACCGGCTGAACCGCACAATTTTCTCCCTCCAGAAAGATGCACGCGCCAGCCGGTTGTTCTTGCAGCGCCAGCCCGCGACGATCTGCCCGCAGCTTGGCAAATTTCTGAATGAAATCGTGTTCAGAGAGCCCTTTAAACGCCGCCAACCGGGTGATTTCCTCGTCGCTCAATAACACCTGTCCAGGCCAGCGACAACAGGCCGTGCAGCGTTGGCATTCCAGAAAAATGGGCACAAATGATTATTTTGCGGCGGACAATATTTTATTCACTTTTCGATCAATGTCTGGCACAGAATTCGTCCAAGGATATTTCTCCCGATATTCAGAGACATCACGAACAAAGTTTGGAACCGAATCCGTTTGATCCCTAAGGTCTGCACCGCAGGCGGCGGCTGTAATCAAGTTGTGGTCCAAGCTGTCTTCAAGCATTTCAACGCTTGTGGTTAAGTTGCTTTTCCGGAGCTCGCTCAAAACGGGAATAATTTGATTCAATTGTTGAACATGGAAAGCACGATTCCGATAAAGATAATCACGCTTCCAGTGCTCGCTCATGCTATATTTCGTCCGGCTACATCCCAGTAAATATCCGAAATAAAAAGCCACCGAAACCGCCAAAATAATCACCAATTTTGCCTTCATATTTTCATGCAGTTATAATGGGGAACTATCTTCAAGTAGCTGGTTTTTTGATTCCCCGCAGCCACAAATCAAAGTGATACAAAGCCACGACGACGAGCGAATGACCAATTTTTCCATCGGCCACCAGTTTGGGAATCTCGCTGACCGGCATGAGTTGCGTGCTCAAATCTTCGCCGTGGTCAAATTCCACGCCGTGCTTCAAGCGGCAGTTCTCAATGAGCACGGTAAAAGTGGTGTTGCTCAGGATGGCTGGATTGGAGTGAATGCGGCCGAGGATTCGCGCGTTTTCACCCTCGTAACCGGTTTCTTCGCGCAGCTCACGCACGGCGGTGGCCACGGGGTCCGATTCATGCGGATCCATCATGCCACCCGGAATTTCCAATTCCACAGTTTCAGATCCAAAGCGATATTGCTGGACCATCACCAGTTTCTGATCCGGCGTGACGGCGATGACGTTCACCCAATTGACGCTGTCGAGCACGTAGAAATCGTGTTCCTTGCCCGTGCGGGGATTGATGCAGGTGTCAGAACGAATTTTAAAAATGCGGAAATCGCCGATCGGTTTGGTTCCAGTCTTTTTCCAAGGCTTAATCATTTGATTTACTCGGGTCAATTGATGCATGCGCGGACAACTCCGGTCCATCGTAATGGGGAAGCCAGCAATTCAAAATCCTTTTTGCTTGGCAGACCAGCCTTGCCGCATCAAGCCGACCAGGTGTTTCAAGGCATCTTCATAGGAACCGCCCTTTTCCACAGCGAGTTGTTGGGCGCGCTTGTCGAGTTGCGCAGCCATTTCGGTGGATTTCTCCGCCGGGCAGCCGAGTGCGACTAGGATTTGTGCGATTTGGGCAATTTCCATTTTCAAGTGAATTTAACCGATTCATCGCCCCCTTGGCACTCTTGTTATTTGGGCGGTTTGCATCAACAAAAAAGCGCGGATGCGTTGGGCATCCGCGCTCGTGAAAGCGATTCGCTATTTCACCGAATCCGCCGGGACGATTTTGATGCTGACAATCGTCATTTTTGAAACGGGCCGGTCGCCGGGTTGAGTGGGAGTAGTGGCGATTTTTTGGAGGACATCATCGCCCTTGATCAGCTTGCCAAACGCCGTGTATTGGCGGTCGAGAAAGCGCGGTTCGCCGTGGCAGATGAAGAACTGGCTACCCGCGGAATTGGGATCCTGCGAACGCGCCATGGACAATACGCCGCGCACGTGCGGCTTGTCGTTGAACTCGGCTTTGATTTGGTAACCGGGGCCGCCGGTGCCCCACATGCGTTGCTTGGAATCGTCCTTGGTCAACGGATCGCCGCCCTGGATCATGAAATCCTTGATGACCCGGTGAAAACAGGTCCCGTCATAGAAACCTTTGTTGGCCAGCTCGATGAAATTCTTGACGTGGCCCGGCGCTACGTCCGGCCAGAATTCCAAAACCATTTCGCCGACACTGGTGGTTAGAATGGCAACTTCGCTCATGAATTTGAATGGGGTTAGATTATTTGCTGCTGTTGGTGAGAAGGGTCGCGGATTTGATGTAATCCAGATTGGGGAAATCCTTTTTCAGGTATTCGTTCCCTTGCATTTGAACGCGTTGTTGGTCCGGGCCGCGACCGTAAGGAGCTCCGTCGCCATATTCGCCGTTGATTTTGTCCACGACTTCCATGCCTTTAACGACTTTGCCGAAGGGAGAAAAGCCCATGCCGTCCAGCCGGCTGTTGTCGCCAAAATTGATGAACAACTGGGTGGTGCGGGTGTTCGGGCCGGCCGTGGCAAACGTAATGGTGCCGCGCGTGTTGCTGCCTTTCACGGGATCGTCGCCAATGTTGGCTTCGCGCCACTTGGCGGACACCGCCGGATCACCATGGATGCCGAACTGGCACATAAACCCGGGAACGACGCGAAAAAATGCGACGTCCTTGAAATAACCGGAACGTGCCATGTTGTAAAAACGATCCGCGCCCTTGGGCGCAAGCGAACGGGTGACTTCAATGACAAATTTACCCTTGGTCGTGTCGAACTGGACTTTGAAGGTCTCGGGAGCCTGTTCTGTGAGTTTAGACGGATCGGTGAAACTCGGCGTGGCCGGAGCTGTCTTGGCTTCGGGTTTCGCGTCGTCGGCTTGAGTGGCCGCGACAGCGGCGAAGACACCGAGGGCGCAAAGTAAATGGATTGCTTTCATGGCCGCGAAATCTTTCACAGGTGCGGCCAAAAGTCACGCGGAAACCTCATGGCTTCCGGTCCGGATGGTCTCGCATTGAACTGGTAATCAAACTCGCTTTGGGGCGGGAACTGGCCCGCACAATCAGGACAACGATCAAAGTCAGTGCCGCGCCCAACAGCGCCATGCCGATGTAAATCAACGCCTTTGAAGGTGGCTCGACCTCTGAATTCGTCGTGGCGGTAATTGAATTTGTAGCTTGCGGTGTTTGGGGGAAAACGGCGTTTTCGGGTGAATTGGATGGTGCGGGTGTTGGTTCGGTGGCCGCCGTGTTTGATGGTTCCGACTCGCTGGCCGCCACGTTGGTTGACTCGTCTTTTGGGGTTGTAGAAGAAGTGACGGGAACGGAATTGCTGGCTGGCGTGGCTTGCGCCGTGGGCGGATTTGTAACGGTGGCCGTAACATTGGTGACTGCGGGCGCGGGCGGAACCGGCGGTTCCACTTTTTTTGCCTCCGGCTTGGTGATCGGGCTGGGCACAAGTTCGGGGGCTGGTTCCGGCAGCGTGATATTAACATTCGTCCCGACGTTCGTTCCCACAATAACCAGGGCTGGAACCACCGGTGGCTGGGTGGCCACAACGGGTTTTGGCTGCGTCGCAACGATCGGCGCGGGCACGGGCACCGGTGGTGGCGGCACTGGCGGAAATGCCGGAAAATCGAAATTACCCGGCGGAAAATTCAGCGTGCAGCCAACGAATTGACCAAACTGGGTGCGCATCAAAATCGCATACGGTTGCCGGTTCTTTTTGCGCTCTTCCTGAGTTTGTCGGATGGTTTGATTAATGCCCTGATCGTAGGGCGTGCCGGTCATTTCACTTTGGCCGTCGGTGAAAATAATGATGGTCAGTCGCCGTGAACCGGCCACGACATGTTTCAACGGGGTTTCCAAAATGGCCAAATGTGAAGTTCGGCGATAGCGCTGTTTTTTTAGGTAATTGACCAGACTGGATTTGAACGCCGCCGCATGGGACGGATTCCAAGTGCTGACCGGAAATTGCGAATTGATTTCGTCGCCAAAAGTCCACACGGCCACGCTATCGCCACTTTCCATTTGGCCATTCGCGCTGTTGTATAACAATTGCTCCAACGCCGTCTCAGTCGCGGGCAGCCGCTTCTTCATGGTCGCTGACGTGTCGAAGATCAACAGCCAACGTCCACCGCCCGTCGGCTCGGCGGCGCCGCATTTGACGACCATCAAAAGTGCCAGCGCAAATCCCAGACAGCGGGCCGGGAAGGCAAAAAATTTTGCAGAGGACGCATTCATGATTTAACGGGATCGGAGAAAGCGATTTCGTTCGGCTCGATTGTGATTGTTCAAGTTTTCCTGCAAATCCGCCAGCGCATTTTGGATCATTCGGATGAAATTTTCGCAACTGGCAACCGATCCGCCAAAGGTCGTAACCGTATCACGTTCCGCCAGATCATCGGTCACCACCAGCACTTCTCCATAAGGCTGAAACCGGGCGGCAGCACGTTCAATCAGGGAGTCGGCCGTCTGGCCGGCATTGGAAAAGAGCACCTCAACGGGTTTGCCGGCGGTGTTTTTGGGTTTGGTTTTGCGCGTGCCGCGTCCGTCAAAGAAAACGGTGACCGGCGTGCCACAGGCGTCCTGATATTGCGTCAGCATGTCCACCAACGCATCGCGTGCGGTTTCAGAATGACGGACGGCACCCTCCGCCAGCTCCGGCCAGTTGTGGAGCAGGCTGTATGATTGATTTCCCTCAAATTTACGGTATCGTTCCAAAGCGTAAATCAGATTATAGCCGTCAACTAAAATACGAACCAGCGCCATGAGAAAAGCATATTCCTACCAAAGATTTTCGTCCATCAAACAAAAGGCCGGAGATTCAACGAAACGGCAGGCAGACGCAGCGGTGATTTTTTGCAAACAATTCGACTTAACACTTGTGGACACTTTCAGAGATGAAGGGATGAGCGGGTTCAAAGGGAAGAATTTTTCCAATGAATCAGCCTTGTCAGCATTTTTGAAATTGGTCGGAAACGGAACGGTGGAGCAAGGCTCCGTTCTGATAGTGGAAAATATGGACAGGCTTTCGCGGCAATCAATTCTCCCCTGCCTTTCAAAATTTATTGAAATCATAAACAAAGGGGTTTCCGTCGGCGTGATTTCTCAAAATAAAATCTTGGACACCAAGAGCATCACAGAGAACCCGATGGAGTTAATGCTCGTGTTGGTGGAATTCGCGCGGGCAAACAATGAGTCCGAAACCAAATCCAAACGGTCAAAATCCATTATCGCGGCAAAAATTGAAAGGGCAAACAAGGGTGAAAAAGTTTGGTTTGCCGCGCAAAAGCCAAGTTGGATTGTCGGACTCAAGGATGGTGAATTTGTTTTGGATAATGACAGAGTAAAACTTGTAAAAAACATTTTTGCTCACTACTTGGCTGGCCACAGTTGCTCACGCATTGCCAACGACCTGAATAAATCCAAAATACCCACGTTACGGAAATTCAAAAACGGCATTTGGACAAATTCAACTGTCGCGTGTTTGCTCAAAAATAAAAACTGCATCGGCTGGATAGGCATAAATGATTTTGAGCAGGACGATTTTTTTCCAGCAATCGTATCGGCGAAAGTTTTTCAACTGACGCAGCAGAAATTGGCGTTCAACGTCAAAAGCAGAGGCGGTAGCAAATACGGACTTGTCCGAAATTTGTTCAAGCATTTGCTGACCTGCTCGGAGTGCGGTCAAGTCATTGAAACTAAAATCGGCTCATACGAAAATGTCAAAGGAACGACGAATCACTACGCGGATTATATCTGCCGAGGCGTGAAACACAAAAGCGGCTGCTCCAACAAAGGACGGATTTCTGTCCCTGAATTTGAAGCAAGAATTTTTCAATCCATTTTGAACTTGAATGATTTTAGCAAACAAACCCCGCCGCCGAATGATGTCTTGGAAGCATTGGAAAACAAATTTGCAAAAATTCAGACCAGCATTGGCCGCTGCATGGAACTATTGGACGATGACGAATTGGCCGACATGAAAGAACTGTCCGTGAAACTTGCTCGGCTGAACAAGGAAAAGGGGCAATTAGTAAAAAGTATTGAGGCGGAAAAAACCAAGATGACAGTCAGCAGCAATGCACCAAAGGCCATTGAAATGTTGCGCGACAAATTCAGCAACGCGAACGCGCAGGTGGTCAATGGTGTTTTGCAACTGAAAGCCGTCAGCAAAAAAATGGTAGATGATGAGTTGGCGCGCATCAAAGAACATCTTAAATCTACGGAAGAACGGCAAAGGATTCGGAACATGATGCCAAGCATTTTTGAAGGTATTCAGATTAAATTCGGCAACGAACCGAAAGCCTGTTGTCGGTTTGTGGATGGAAAGACAATTTCTCTAACAATTAGAAAAGCCGGCGTGTTTTTTAATTCCATTTCGTTCAACTGAAAAATTGCACATCCCGCTCGCCGTGGCGCGGCTCCTGTGTTCCAGTCCAGTTGTTATGAAAAACAACATCATCAAAAACAAAACTGGAAACAAAAACGCGCAGTTGGCACTTGCTGACATCAACGCCCAAATTGAGGCGCTAAACAACCAACGCACCGCGCTGGCCGAACCGCTCAAGGGTCGTTACGCGGAACTTCGCAAGGAGTTGACTGACGTGGAAATGGAAATTCGTGAACTTGATCCTGTGTGGAAGCCGGAGCCGATGAATGCCAAGGCCGAAACCAAGATTACGGAAATCCTAACGGCGCACGGCGCACCGATGGCCGCCGATGAAATTGTGGCCGCAGTGGGTGACGTGTTCACGCCATGGAAGGTCAAAAACACCCTGAAAAAGAAATCCACCGGCGCAAAGGCAGTGTTCACAGTCAACGACGGCAAATACGCCATGAAGGCAACGGCCTAAACCACAGTCAAAATCACAACCCCAGCAACCGCTGGGGTTTTTTTATTGTGGCCATCCGCAACGGTCGCGGGATTTTTCTAATCTTTTCGGAATTTAGCCAAAAAATAAAAACCTTCCGGCTGTTTTTTTTCACGCCAGCAAAATTCGCTCCTATTTATGACTTGAACCAAGGTGGTCAAAATGAGTGGTCAATCCATCATCCTCCAGCCGGACGATGTCATCTTGGGCAGGACATATTTTAATCCGACTTTGAAATCCGTCGTCGGAAGATAATTTATTTGTCAAATTCAGAACACGATGAACACGCAACACGAAATAGACGATTACCTCACGACGCATCACCCAGAGTCAATCTTGCTCCACCGGATTGAATGGTTGGTGTTCGGCCATGTGAGTTTTACAAAAAAGGTCAGCCACGCGAAGAAAGATGCACCGCGCATCCGTCGGTTTGTCGGTTTGCTGTTCGGCTTGGCTTCGGCCTGTGGAGTGAAGCCGCGCAGGTTGGTATATTTCCAAAATAACGAGGTCAAGCCAGAGACGGATTTTCACCACATCCATTTTTTGCTTGGGTCTCACGGCTTGGAAAAGTTCGCCGCGCCGGAAATCTGTGAGATGCTGGGCCAAAAGGCTGGTGAATTCGGCTTTGATGATTGCAAGTTTGCCCCATACGACCCGACAAAAGATGGAGTAGGCTACGTCACCAAGAGAGTTTTTCGGACGCTGGATAACGGTCAAAGGGTTGAAATCTTGCCTGACTTTTTCCTGTCCGATGCACTGATAAAAATAATTAAAGAAAAGGACAAACATGAATGAGAAAACACACGACGCAAGAGCCGCGAGAATTGACGCTCTTGCACATGACATCATCGCCGACGCGAAGGCACGCGAGTTGGAACGAAGCCGACTTGCCGACGAAGGCATGGAAAAAATTCGACGCCACTTTGCCAGTGGTTCTAAATTGGAAGTGAGGTCAACATGGAAACACTAACCGACCCAGCCAAAATCATTTCAATAATGAGGGTGATGTTGACCGAATTAGAACGCACGCTGTCCACCGCGCCAGAGCCGACGAATGAGAGTAATCACACCGGAGAATTGCAGACGCGGATTGACCGGCTGGATGCAGCCCTTAAAAAAAGTCAAGCCGCTGACCGTCGCCGTCGTGAGTTGGACAGAGAGAACCGCGCGAACTTTCCGCCCGCCAAAAAAAAGTGAACTTCTTAATTATAGAAAAACGTCCGCGCGGCTGACGCGTGTATGGTTGTCTGATTTGGACGGTCAATCCTGCACGTCAACCGCGATACGTTTTTACATACACCTCGCGCACCAAGCCGTGACGGAGTATAAAAAATTGTCAGTTCGTGATTTCGTGATAAACTGTCGTCCCCCGACGCGGAGGAGGGGTTTGGGGATTTTGAAACTTTCTATAATCCGCCCTATTCTGTCAGCCACGATACGGCTCCGCCAATGGTGTTGACCGTTCCACCCGCCCGCCGGACGTTGCCAGACGCAATCCACGCAAAAAGAACCCACGGCCAGAGAAATCCCAGACGTGGGTTGTGAACACGGTAACGATTACTCATAACTATCCGCACGCACCGACAAACTGCTGAAAAACGGCCAGTTCGCGCGGTTTTTACAAAGTTTTGTGTTGGCTATATTTTGTAAATTTTCTTCGCCATCGCGCGGCTACCCGTGATACCTGGTTGTCTATGAATAAAAAATACATTTCACTATTGAGAGTTTCGACAAGTCGCCAAGGCGAATCAAAATTAGGGCTTGAGGCGCAGAGGGCAGCCGTAGTCAATTTTGTGGAGTCGCTCAAGGGGCAGGCTGAAATCGTCCGTGAGTTCGTGGAAGTGGAATCCGGCAAGAAAACAGACCGGCCGGTTTTGGCCGAAGCCATCCGTGAATGCAAGGCCAACGGCTACACCCTTTTGGTGGCTAAACTTGACCGCCTTTCCCGTAATCTTCACTTCATCACCGCGCTCCAAAATTCCAAGGTGGATTTCGTTGCCGCCGACAATCCGCACGCTACGCCGTTCCTGATACATATTTTGGTCGCCGTGGCCGAACACGAACGGAATATGATTTCCAGTCGCACCAAGGCTGCCTTGGAAGCCGCTCGTAATCGTGGGGTTGTTTTTGGAAATCCACGTTATGAGGAAGCAATCCCAAAGGCCAACGCGGCTTGGAAACAAATTGCCTCTGACCGCAACGCCAACCTCCGCCGCAAGGTGACAGAAATCATGGACGTGACCGGACTGACAAAATTAGTGGAAATTGCCAACGCCCTAAATTTGAGGGGTATCAAAACAAACCGTGGCTGTGAGTTCACCGCCACACAAGTTCACCGCCTCTTGAAAACTGTTTAACACTGATCCCGTCCGCGCAGACGCGGACGGGATTTCAAACGACACTACGCTATGAAAGACCAATTCATCCGAAACCGTGAGGGGAAAATCATCGGTCGCCAAGACGGAAATTGGCTCCGCGACGGAGCCGGAAAAATTCTTGGACGCTACGACGCATGGGACAATCGGACACGCGACCGCGCCGGAAAAATTGTCGGAAGTGGCAAGAATCAGATGTTCCGGTTACTGAAATAGAAAACCCCACCGGTTTTGCCGCTGGGGTGAGGTGATTGCTTACAGAAATGATTACGGAGCCAACTGTAATCGGAAGAAAAGTTGGTTCCAATCGCTTACATTCCAGTAATTGGTGGATTGCCAATTTGAATTGGTGGCAGTGAAAACGGAGCCTTGATTCGTCCAGTTTATCAAATCAGACGATGCTTGAACTTGATAATTTGACCCCGCCCATAGATTGTTTGACGTGAGATAAACTGCCTTTTGAATGTTGACGATTGGGGCAGATTCAAGGGCAAATAACTGCTGGACTTCGTTTGTTGACAAGGCGCGGTTGTAAATACGAATGTCATCTATGAAATTGTTTGAAGAAAACCCACTGTTGCCCGGTCCGCTTGGGCTGGTCAACACAGCATATTGCTGTGACGGATACACAAATCCAAATATGTCCCCGCCTTCTCGGATGCTGCGATTGAATGGAACCCGTTGACCGTTGAAATATACTTGGGCATTGGTGATTGCGCCTGAATACACCACAACGATTTGAGACCAGTTAGTAGAAATTGGCATTTGAAAAAACGCCAATCCGCCAGAGCCATTGTCGAGCCAGAATTCTCCATCGGAAGCCAGATTATTGCCACCAATCGTGGAATTGAAAAAACTCACATAATTCGCACTTGGTTTTGGCCCCCAGCCCGAAGTTGTGTTCGCGGGATAGGCTCCAACTCGCACCCATTCGCTGATGGTTCGTGAATCATTTGAACCGGCATAAATAAGGTTGGGCGCCGACATCGCTTGAGACAACACGGCAGCAGAACTTGCCCTTCCGAATCTGTCAACGGCTAGAGGAATGACTGAATTTGTAATGTTATATCCATTTCCGCTGGCATCATTCGCGCTTCCGTTGAACGGATAATACGCGACGAGGCCATTGGTGAGGAATGTTTGGGCTTGAACCTGAACGGCCAAAGCCGCCGTGATTGTGAGAATTCCGAATAACGATTTGTTTGTTTTCATAATTGTTTTCATTTCGTTGGGAAATTAAAACGCCCACGTCAGCCACGGCAAGCCTCATGCTCGCCCTTTGTTGACGAACAAACATTTGAACCTTCCAGCCACAGAACGCAAGTAAAATCCCTAAAAACTAGGCGATAACGACATGGTCAGTTTCCGTAGTTCGTGTTTTCTAAAGGGTTGATGTCGTCAATCCAAAAACACCGCCGTCTTTTGGGTGAGGCAGTTCGCGCCACACGCAAGAAGGCAGGAATCAGTCAAGAGAAGTTGGCAGAGAAAGCCGACCTGTCCACGGTATTTATCAGCAGAATTGAACGAGGGGTTGAATCGCCATCAGTAGATAATTTGGTGAAAATCGCCCGCGCCTTGGGCAGTCGTGTCCGCAGCCTCGTCAGTGGTTTTTAGTTCTGAATCGGAATCGCCTACTGTAACCAATACAGCCAGCCGGTTCGTTCAAAATTTGGTGTGGCTATGGCCTGTCATGTGGCTGGGAAGTATTCAAGGAATGAGGGCTGGCCTTGCGCCAACCGTTCACAGAACGGTTTTTCTCTATCGGCGGAAGCGGTTCTGCCATCCAACGTCTAAAAACCCTCAAGAACAAAGGGGATTGCCTGAAACGAAAATTTAGGTATTATCAATAATACAACAGCGAATATCCGTCGATCAAGATGCGCACCAACGCCATGGCCAAAGGGTAACGTTTCCTGGCGCCGGGAGAAAACGATTTTCCGGTTCGTGAATTGACTTTTTCTTTGAGTCGAAATGCCGTTTAATGGTCAACACATTTTACATGGCCCAAGCCAGCTCCAATTCGCAAAAATCAAATTACCGCATCGCTAGCATCGCGGCGGTGGTGTTCGTCCTGGACCAGTTCACCAAATGGCTGGTGCTCAACCTGCTCGACAAGGGAGATGAACACGTGATCATCCGCGGTTTTTTCAAGTTTGTGCATTGGGGCAACACCGGCGCGGCGTGGAGCATGTTTCGGAATAACAACGGCACGCTGGCGTTTGTGGCGTTGCTGGCGTTTGTGGCGTTGTTCCTGACGCGCCATCATTTTAATTCGCATACCTTGCCGGGACAAATTGCCTTCGGGCTGATCTTCGGCGGCATTGCGGGCAACCTAACGGATCGTTTGCTGCCCGGCCGCCACGAAGTGATCGATTTCATTTATTTCTACATGCAACGCCGTGGTGGCGGCGAAATTGGCTTTCCTGCCTTTAACATTGCCGATACCGCCATTTGCACCGGCGTAGGCTTGATCTTCTTAATCACCTGGCGCACGGAACACGCGCCAAAACCGGCCTCTGAGTGAGCGCCATGGCTGATCGCGCGGAACAGTTTGTCATTGAAAAATCGCTGCCCGGCGGGCGGTTGGACGTGTATTTGCGGAAGCGTTTCCCGGACGTTTCACGCGGCGCCATGCAGCGCCTGTTGGAGCAAGGCTGCATCCGGGTGAATGGCCAAACCGTCAAACCCACGCACGCGCCGCGCTTGGGCGAGGTGGTGAAAATCTGCTGGCCGGAGGCGCGTCCGGCCGAGGCCCAACCCGAGGAAATTCCGCTGGATGTTTTGTTTGAGGATGAGTCTCTGCTGGTGGTCAACAAACCGGCGGGACTGGTGGTGCATCCGGCCGCCGGCCATGAGGAACACACGCTGGTCAACGCCCTGTTGCACCATTGCCAGGGCAGCTTGAGCGGCATTGGCGGCGTGGCGCGTCCTGGCATTGTGCATCGCTTGGACAAGGAAACCAGCGGTTGCTTGGTCGTCGCAAAAAATGATGAAACACATTTGGCGTTGTCCGCCCAATTTTCCGGACGCCTGGTAACGAAGATTTATCACACGATCGTCTGTGGCTCTGTGGCGCGCGAAGCCGGCGAAATCCACGCTGCCATTGCGCGTCATCCGGCACATCGAAAACGCATGGCGGTGCATGATGACGGTGCGGGCCGGGCGGCGCATACGAGCTATCGGGTTTTGGAAAGACTCAATCAGACAACGTATGTGGAAGCCCAGATTCACACGGGCCGCACCCACCAGATTCGCGTGCATTTTCAGTTTCTGGGTTATCCGCTGGCCGGTGATGCCACTTACGGCGCTTCCAAAAACAAACGCCTGAAAGAATTAACCCATTACGCAGCGCCGCGAGTTTTGTTGCACGCAAAGGAACTGACCTTCAAGCATCCGCGCACGGGAATAACGATGAAATGCTCGGCCCCGTTACCGGAAGATTTCAAATCAGCATTGGCGACTCTGCGTTTGCCTTAAGGGGTGATCTGCGTTCGCATAGCAGGATTGTCAATGAAGACGCCGCCAGGTCTTTAAACTGCGGCGGTCAACCGGATGATGTCGCGCAACGAGGTTTGCGGTTTGAAATTGATAAATTTGTTCAATTTCTCCACGCACGGTTTGCGCCGGCGCATGTCGTCAAATCCCGGCGCATAAGCTTGGTCGTAGGGGATCAACGTAATTTCGGATTTTGAATCCAGCGTTGCGACCACAAGCCGCGCGAGTTCCAGAATGGAGATTTCTTCCGTGCTGCCGATGTTGAAGATTTCGCTGCGGGCTTGGGGACAACCTTGCAAACGAATCAACGCTTCCACGACATCGTGAACCAGGCAGAAACAGCGGGATTGCGCGCCATCGCCATAAACTTTCAAAGGTTCGTCTGTCTTGGCTGCCGCAATAAATCTGGGCAACACCATGCCATACCGGCCGGTCTGGCGGGGGCCAACGGTATTGAAAAGGCGGGCGATCGTGACCGGCAGATGCTTCTCCCGGGCGCAGGCCAGGGCCAGAAATTCATCGGTCAACTTGGCGCAGGCGTAGCTCCACCGCGAGTGGCTGGGCGGTCCGATAAGCAAGTCGTCTTCTTCACTGAATTCAGCTTTGGCGCTTTTGCCATACACTTCGGAAGATGACGTCAGAATCAAGGGCGTGGAATGTTGAGCCGCCGTGTGGAGCACCATTTGCGTTTCCTTGAAGCTGGCTTCCAGCACGTGCAACGCCGATTGCACGACCAGCTCCACGCCAACCGTTGCCGCCAGGTGAAAGATGAACTCCGCTTCCGCAACCAGTTTCGGAAATTCCTTACAATCGGAAATTTTTGAGTGGATGAAGCGAAGGCGCGGATGGCGTGCAACTGCGGCCAGATTGTCGAGGCTGCCGGTCGAAAGATCTTCAATCACGACGACTTGTTTGCCGTCTTGGAGCAAGCGTTCCACCAAATGCCCGCCGATGAATCCGGCGCCGCCGGTGACGAGAATGGATTTATCTTTGCTCATTGCAGTGCATCGGCGACGGCTTCGGCCAGTTTCTGGCGAAACTCGGCGCTTTCAATTTTGGCGGCCTCGTGAGGGTTGGACAGAAAACCGCCTTCGATGAGCACCGCCGGACATTGCTCGCCCTGCAGCACGGTCATAAATCGAGCGCGGCGCACGCCCCGGTCTTCCTCGCCGCTGGCGCGGACCAGCGCGGTGTGCAGCCGCACGGCCAGTTGAAGGTTTTCATTGTCAAAGCGGTTGTTGGGGTAGTGATCGGTCCACAAGTCGCTGTATCCGCGGGTCAGCGTCGAAGGCATGCCAGTTGGCGTCAGGCAAAAGGTCTCGATTCCGGATTGCTTTTTGTCGGGAGCCGACGAGTTGAAATGCAGGCTGATGAACAAATCCGCATGATGGGTTTCGGCAAAGCTGACCCGGTTGGACAGCGAAATATCAGCATCGTTGGTTCGGGTGAGCCACACCGTCCAGCCGTTGGTGGAAAGGAGGGTTTGTATGCGTCTGGCCCAATCAAGGGTGAAATCCTTTTCCGGCCGACCGTCGCGCACGCTGATGGTGCCGGTTTTGTTGCCGCCGTGGCCGGGATCAAGCACCAGAACGTGTTCGGGATTAAATCGGATGGGTTTGGTCAACAGCAGTGGCGCCAGATTTTTCTCCAAGTCGAGACCATGAACGAAAACCTGATCATCGACCAGTTCTGGCGGAAATCCCAAATGGACTGCCACGTTTCGCCACATGGCTTCACGGCTGCCGATTTCAACAATCATGGTTCCCTGCGATGAAGTGATGGCGTAACTGGCCACGGGAGAGCCCACGACGCGGGTGGGCTGGGCCAGTTTATGATCAGCCGCCCAGCGGTTGAGCGACGTCCATTTTAAGGCTGGAGTTGGCAAGTTGGTCTTGGCCGGCAAGATCGGCTTGACTATGGGCGAAGGCGTTGGTTTCTCCGGCACCGGCTGAACCGGTGCGAGATTGGGAGCCGAATTGGTCAACGTCCAGACAGTTGGCGGCGCGGCATTGGGGCGGGAACCCGTGGTGCAACCGGCAAGCAAGCCAAGCAAAACCAATGCGAAAATGAATGCGGCAGATTTGAACACCCGCCAATTTTGCGGAACCTAAAATGGGACTCAAGCTGTTTCGCCGTGGCCAACGCGTTTATTTCAGCGATTACGGGCGAAAAAGAGGCGAGGCCACGGATCCGCACCCGCTGCAACCGGCTGACTTGTTTGCACGATGCAAATCCGGCATCATGCGGAGGTGAAAATTCTCGTTGCCATCACGGGAGCCAGCGGCGCGCTTTATGCGCAGCGGCTGCTTGATAATTTGAATCCGCGTGAACATGAGATTCATGTTGTCTTGAGCAATTACGCCCAGCAAGTCGTGGCCCAGGAACTGCCTGACGGGTTGAAATTGCCGGACGGCGTCAAGCCACATGGTCTGAAGAGCATGAATGCGCCGTTTGCCAGCGGCTCCAACCCGCCGGATGCAATGGTGGTGATTCCCTGCACCATGGGCACCATGGGCCGTATTGCCCACGGCTACAGCGAGGATGTTCTTTTGCGCGCAGCGGATGTGGTCTTGAAAGAGAAGAAAAAACTGATTCTCGTGCCGCGGGAAACGCCGTTCAGTTTGGTTCACGTCAAAAACATGGAACTGCTGTTGCTGGCGGGCGCCACGTTGATTCCGGCGAATCCCAGTTTTTATTCCGGTGCAAAATCGGTGGTGCAACTGGTGGATACAGTGGTGGCCCGGGTCTTGGACCACATTGGCGTGTCCAATCAACTGGCCCCGCGCTGGAGTGAAGAAAAGGAATAACCAGCCAATGTTCTCAGATCGTTCTCATTTTAGCTTTTTCAACCGAAGGTTCTTAAAGAATCGCGGCCGCAATCAAATCAATTTTTAAATGCTTTCAATCTTACAAAAGTGGGGTTCGTTCGTGCGTTTCTCGCACACGGTGTTCGCGCTGCCGTTCGCGCTGGCGGCCATGCTGGTGGCTGCGCGTGACAGCCGTGGCTGGCCCGGCTGGCGTGTGTTTGGGCTGATCCTGGCGGCCATGGTTTGCGCCCGCACCTGCGCCATGGCGTTCAATCGGATTGCGGATCGCAAGTTCGATGCGCTCAATCCGCGCACCCAAAACCGCCATTTACCGTCCGGTCAAATTTCGCTGTTGAGCGCCGTAACGCTCTGCATGCTTTCCGGCGCGGGGTTTATTGCGACCAGTTGGTTGTTGAACCGGGTTTGTTTTTATTTTTCGCCGGTGGCGTTGTTCATGGTCTGCTTTTACTCACTGACCAAGCGTTTTACCGATTACACCCACGTCTTTTTAGGAATAGCCCTGGCGCTCGCTCCGGTTGGCGCCTGGCTGGCGGTGAAAGGCGCCGACGTGACCAGCGTGGAAATACTTCAAATGACCATTCTGTCCATTGCCGTGATTTTCTGGCTGGTGGGCTTTGACATCATTTACGCCCTGCAAGACTACGAATTCGACAAATCATTCGGCCTGCGTTCCCTCGTGGTCGCATGGGGACCGCAAAACGCACTGGCTGCGGCGTTCCTGGCACACATGATCATGTGCGGCCTGCTGCTCGGGTTTGGGTTGCTTTGCCGGTTTCGCATCGCATATATGCTCGGCTGGATCATGATTGTAATTTGTTTGTTTCTGGAACATTGGATTGCCCGCCGTCGCAGCTTGAACTGGATCAATGTGGCTTTTTTCCGCCTGAACGCGTTGGTCGGCGTGATTTTCTTGGTGGTTGTGGCTGTTGAAGTCATTTTTCAAGGCGGCTTTCGGCTGGGCTGATGGTGGAAACGAGGTTTTGATTTTAACGCCGCATGGCGGCGGCAATGATGCTTGCGGATGGGCCGCCTCGGGTCGGCCAGGTATGGCATGGGCCACGCCGGGATCGTTTGCATTTGGGCGGGGCGGCGATGAAGCATTGAGTTAAACGATGTCAGTGACGGTTTTTTCAATTCATGACTGCTTGAAAAAATTGGCATTCTCCCCCTGCGGATCACAATTGAAGCCCAATGCCAGGCCAGCGGAGGGAACCAGCCGAGCAAATTAACTGATTCGCCTTGCGTCTCCAAAGGGCGGCGTTTCGCATTGGCACAAAAGCGAAAGTTCGAATTTATGAAATTAACCTCCAGAGTCCTCTTCGGTTTTGCCGGCGTCCTAATCGGTCTGAATTTCCATTCCGTGGCCGGTGAGACGAACGCGCCCAGCGTCAGCGCTGAACGCATTGGCACTTATGATTCGCGCGTGATTGCTTATGCAAATTTTGTGACCGAGGCGCATCTGCGCAAGCTTAACGCGGAAATCCAGGCGGCCAGGGCCGCCCAAGCCGCTGGCCAGACCAACCGTTGCGAGGCATTGCGTGCGGCTTTGAAAGAGGAACAGGACCAAGGCCATTTGCAAGTGTTCAGCACCGCTCCCGTGGATGACATTCTGGCCAGCATGCCGGCTCGCATTGAGGCCGTCAAAAAGGAGGCCGTGGTCACCCGGCTCGTTTCCAAGTGGGACGTCAAGACGCTCAAGGAACTCAAGTCTGCCGAGCAAGTGGAGGTTACCGAACTGCTGCTTCGCGAGTTTACCTTGGATGAAAAACAGCAGAAAATCGTGGCTGATTTGCGCGCCAAACCACCGGTGCCATTGGAAAAGGCCAAAGAGCTGATGCGGGGTGGCAAACTCTGAAGCCGCGTTCTCACTAAACAACGCCCAAGGACGCCACCATTGTAACTGGGGGGAATTACGAAATTGCCGTCATCATTGTGCCGATTGCTCATCCGCCGAATCGCCGAATCGCTTTCGGCGGCGCCGGGTTTTTCTCCCATGGGTTGGAATGATTTTTCCTGCCTATGCAGGTCAAGGCAGCATTCCGAATCACGCCAGCATCCTTGCTGAAGTGCCGTTCTTTGCCTGATGCAGTATTTTCAATATTTCCGGTAACGTTCAGCAAGTTTTACTTCTGAAGTTGGCATGGACACGGTAAAAATGGATGCACCAATGCCCGACGGAAATAAATGTCCGCAATGTGGCACTCCGCTTCCCTCGGGAGCGTTGGCCGGTCTGTGTCCTGCCTGTCGGCTGAAGATTGGCGCTGCCGAAGACACCATTACTGATGGCCCACGCAAGGCGTTTACGCCGCCATCGCTGGCTGAACTGGCGTCGCTTTTTCCGCAGTTGGACATCTTCGGGAACGGCATCCCCTGGCTTATCATGGCGACGTCAACGCTGCTTGTTTTTGCTGGTGTGCTGGCATTGTTGCGACGTTGGCCCCAATGGCGCTGGTTATTATTTGGCGGCGTTTTCCTTGCCGCGTCGTTGGGAGCTTTTATGCTGTTGGCGTTAATTCGCGCATGACTACTCAAGGCACGGCAGCTTCCACACCGGTTGATATTTTTGCCACCACGCATTGGACGGTGGCGGTTACCGCCGGCCAGCGGCACAGTCCTGATTCGGACGCGGCCTTGGAAGAATTGTGCCGCACCTATTGGTTCCCGCTGTATGCCTATGTCCGGCGCTGCGGTCATACCAAAGAAGATGCCGAGGATCTGGTTCAGGCTTTTTTCGCGCGGTTTTTGGCCAAAAATTATTTGGCGGGATTAAATGCCGAGCATGGCCGTTTCCGCGCGTTTTTACTGGCGTCCCTAAAACATTTTCTCATCAACAAATGGCGGAAATCTCAGAGCGGGAAGCGCGGCGGCGGCGAAGCAACCCTTTCGCTGGATTGGACGACCGCCGACACCAAATTCCAATTGGCTGCCACCAGCGAACCGAGTCCCGACAAGGCGTATGATCGCGAATGGGCGCTGGCTTTATTGGCCAAAGTGATTGAGCGGTTACAACGGGAGTGCGAGGCCGATGGCAAAGGAAAGCTGTTCGAGCAATTAAAGGTTTTTCTGACCGCGGGCAAAGGCGCCGCGGTGCAAGGTGAAGTTGCCAAAGCGTTGGGCATGGAGGCGGGGGCCGTGCGGGTGGCGATTCATCGCCTGCGGAAACGTTATCGGGAATTATTGCGAAGCGAAGTGGCCCATACTTTGGCGGACTCGGCCCAAGTGGACGCGGAGATGCAGGCGCTGTTCGGAGCGTTCGACTAAACCCGCCCAAGATTTCAGCCGGGCCGGTCGGGGAATTGTTTGGAGGTCAGATTTTCGTGCGGATGCCACAGGCGCGGGCGAGACACCAGCCGCGCACGGCCTCAAAGATGGCGAAGAGTCCGGCCACCACAAAAAACAATCCAAACCACAAATCATGGTCGCCGGCGATGATGATGCCCGCGATCAAACAAAGCGTGCCGATGGCGCCCCGGGCGATCCGGCCCTGCCGCTTGAGGTTGGGTTGAAAGAATCGGCTCATGGGAAAAATTTAACACACAGAATTTCAGTGGCAAGCGGCAGTGTCTTGCGCCACATTAGGCGTATGCATTTGCTGAATGAACGATTTCTGTGGGCCTCAATGCTTTGGGGGGCTGTCGCGAGCGGCTATTGGATTTACGGTTGGCGTCAAAAATCAGCGATTCCGCTGGCTGGCGGCGCCGTCATGATGATTGCTTCCTGTTGTCTGTCAGCCTTGGTCATGACGTTGGCCTGCCTGGCGGTGATGGGAATTGTTTATTGGCTGGTGCGGCAAGGTTATTAAGCCTTCAGCTTCCCGAATTGCTGCAAGGCGGCTTGAGCCGATGCCGCTTCGTCAGCTTGCCGGGCCTTTGTTTAAAAGTGCTTTCAAATCATCAAAACGATTTTAAGCAATACAGGTTCGATTGGATGCCAGGTGCTTGGTGGACTTATCCAAAGCCCCATAATCAACTGCCGGATTGCAAAATCTTTGTCGAATCGTTGCCACCAAAGGGAACCCATCACAACATGAATTGCCCTGATGCTCCTAATAAACCTAGATTCCGCCATGGAAACCGCGAAATACGCGGAATACGCGAACTGGCCAGGGTTTCGGAACCAATACCCCATTCCCCTGGTGGGTGAAGAGATTTTGTGATCTCACAGACTCGCTTTGGCCTTTGTTTTCGCGTGGTTGGCTCTTTCGCGGTTCCACCTGCGGCTTTTGGGATAATGGAAAACTCCAGTCCCCCTAAAGATAAAGCCGGAAACCCTTGATGGTTTCCGGCTTGGCGGGTGGTGAGATTTTTTTAGAACGACCAGTTTACAATCGGGAATCCCGTGGCGAGTTTGTCCGGGAGTTCATTGAACCAGGGATTGTTCATGGCCACATTGATGAAACCCAGTTGAACGCCGCGGAGTTGTTCCGCATAGTTCACGAAGCCCCATTGCAGGCCGTGAAACTCCTTGGCCACATTTACGGCGCCAGCCTGCCAGCCGACAAATTTTTCCTGGCTGACATTTAAAAATGCCCAGGCGACGCCCGTGTAGCGCTCATCGTAGTTGAACAGAAATGCCCAACTGAACCCCTGGCTGTCTCCCGTGCTGCCGTTGACAAAACCCAACGCGAGGGCAGACTGCGGATTTTCGCCCCAGATGCTCAAGCAGACGCCGCTGATGTCCGTGCTTTTGCTGTGAATGGCGATGTCCGGCGTGAGCGATGCCTGGAAAAACGGGGCATCGGCTGCTTTCACGCTGGCGCCGCTCGCCACCAGTGCCGAGAGAATGATTAATTTTTTCATAGTTGAGAATTACATATGGACCCTATCAGTCAAATATTCCGCTGGCAACAACGTTGTTCGGGCAAAAATCGGACTGTGGGTTGAACCGTTGCGAGTGGTTCGCGTTGCCCAATTAGCCCGCCGGCTCGGCGATCAAGTCGTAATCCGTGTGCCCGATGATTTTGACCCTGGCAAATTTGCCGAGCGGCATTTTGCCTTTGGGCGCACGGATGTAAACACGTCCGTCAATGTCGGGGGCATCGGCCTCGCCGCGACCGACGAAATAGTGCCCTTTCATATGGCTGGCATCTTGGTCGGACTCACGGATCAATCCATGCTCCCAGGATCTGACGTTGGCATTTTGAAGCTGCCGGGCATTGGCCTCGCCTTCAACGAGCACCTTGAGTTGGCGGCCGACAAAACTTTCCGAAACGGCGACGGCCACCTGATGCTGGGCGTGCATCACCAGTTCGCGTCGCTTCTGCCTGATGCGATTTGAAATTTGGCCGGCCATGGCCCCCGCGCGCGTTCCGTCTTCCTTGGAATAGGCAAAAACCCCCAGCCGCTCGAATTTGGTGTCGCGAATAAAATCCAGCAAAGTCTTGAAACTGGCCTCGGTTTCGCCGGGGAAGCCGACGATGAAGGTGGTGCGCAGGGCGATGCCGGGAATGCCGGTCCGAATGCGTCTGATCAAATCCACGATGAATTGCTGCGAAGTCTCGCGTCGCATTCGTTCCAGCATGTTGTCGTGAATATGCTGCAGCGGCATGTCCACGTAACGCGCGACCTTTTGACATGCCGCGATGGTCTGGATGAGTTCATCAGTCCAGTGCGCCGGATGGGTGTAGAGCAGGCGAATCCAAAAATCGCCTTTCAATGAATTCAATTCGCGCAACAGCGTGCAAATGGTGGTGGCATCGGCCGCCAGCGATTGGGTGGCGGCGTTGAATTTCTCCGGCGAGGAAATGGCGCGGCTGTGATTGGGGCGCAAATCCAGTCCGTAATAAGTGGAGTCTTGGGAAATGAGGTTGATTTCCTTCACCCCGTCGGCGATCAGCGCCTCCGCTTCTTTGAGAATGTCGGCCTGCGGCCGGCTGCGGTGCGAACCGCGCATGCGCGGAATGATGCAAAAACTGCACGGGTGGTTGCAGCCTTCGGCGATTTTGACATAGGCGAAATGTTTCGGCGTCAGCCGGAAGCGTGGTGTGTCAAAATCAGGGATGAATATGGGGCGTGGCGTGACCTCCAAGAACGGCCCGGCGACAGGAACGGTTTGGCCCAGGATGGTTTTGGTCCGGCCAAATTTCGCCGTGCCGCGAACGGCATTGGCTTTCTCATGTCCGCCGGTCGCACCACCTTTTTCAAGTTCATTCAATCGCGAAACCACGGTGCCCTTTTTAATGGGCGTCCCGCTGCCTGCCGCTTTGCTGGCGCGGTTGGCGACGGCTTTACCAAGGATTTCGCTGACATTGGCCACTTGATCAATGCCCATGAACGCGTCCACTTCGGGCATGAGTTTGGGCAGTTCCGCGCGGAACCGCTGCGGCAGACAGCCGGAAACGATGACAGCTTGACCGCGCTGATGGGCGTCGCGCAGTTCGACGGATTCGAGAATGGTGTCCACACTTTCCTCCTGCGCGGAGTCAATGAAGGAACAGGTGTTGACGATGACCGCGTCGGCCCGGGTGGCGTCATTGGTGATTTCCACCCCGCTCTTGAGCAGCGAGCCGAGCATGATCTCGGCATCCACCAGATTTTTCGCGCAGCCGAGGGAAATGAGGCCGACGCGCAATGGCGCGCGGCCGGCGTTTTTTTCACGGGAAATTTTTTTTGTCACAGCCGGCGAAGATTACCAGAGTTTTTCATGCTGGCAATCCCCGGTGACAATCCGCGAATCATCCCATTATTTCGCGGGCGCATTGGTGGCGCCGGCGGGAATGGAATTGGTGGCGGTAGGACTCGCCGCATTCGTCGAGGTCAAAGTGCTGGCGGCGGTTTCGGCCGGCAAGCCCAGTTGCGTGCGCAATACCGCCCGGGCGGCGTAGGGGATGCCGTTTTTGGGATCCAGCAATCCGTCGATGACCGTTTTGTTCATGGTGTCAAACGGCGGGAGTGGAATTCGCTTATTGCCGTTGTAGCTGGCGGTCTTCGCGACGTAGCGTTGATAAACTTTGATGACCAGCCGCTTTAAATTTTCATAACGATCATCCTCGCCGCACGCCAGGTTGTAATAGGCCCGGGTCAGCATGCCCATGAGGGCGGAGGTGACGCGGTCCTGGGAGGTTTCGCCGATGTCAATCTGCGTAACCGCGACGGCGTATTCATCCAGCGTGAGGGTCTTCGGCAAGGAATCCGGCTGATTTTCAATGATGGGTTTGTCCGGATATTTTTCGCCGAGATATTTGAACCATTTATTGGCCTCGGCGATGCGGTTGTCTTCGTAGAGATAGTAAACGGCGTCGCGGAGAAAATTGCGGTGCGCGCGGCGAATGCCTTCGCGCTGACCAATATCGGTTTCCTCCAGAATGTTGGTTTCGTAAGCCTGATTGACCTTGTCCACCAGATCGAGGTTGGGACCGAGCGAGTATTGCTTGGAAAACGGATCTGAAAGAATCCGGCCGTGATGAAACGCCTGCAACATGGACTGATAGATGATGCGACGTAATTTGATCAGGTCGTCGGATTTGACTTTATTCGGATTCTTCTCGGCCGCATCCATGCCTTTGGCGCCCCAGTAAATGGCGTGAGCTTCCGGCAGACGCCAGTCAAAGGGACCATACGTTTCATCGACCTTTTTGACGAACTGCGGGTCCATCTTGAATTTTTCCCGAAAGATCGCGACGTTGTTGCTCGCCTCCGGCGTGGTGGGCATCAACAGCTCGGAGAAATTGGTGCCGTTCGGCCCGAAGAAATTTTTCATTTCCCCCGCCCACTGGCTCTTGTAGTAAATGTTGGCGTCGTCCAGATTGGCGCCCATCTTGTGCTGGAAAAACCAGGCAAGTTCGCGGTAAATATCGATGCTGTTGGGGTTGTAACGCAGGCCGTCGTCGCGCAGCAGTTCAATGCCGCGTTCCAGCCAGCGCCAGCGGTCGGGAAAATCCTTGAATTTGACGGAGATGTTGTAGGCCATGTTCCACGCTTGAAACAGCCAGACCTGCGGATACGTTGGCTCAAGCTCCGTGATCCAATCGGCCAACTGCGTGGCTTCAAAGAATTTGTCGTCCTGCTGGAGATCATTGGCGCGAATCCACAGGTAATTGGAAATCAAACCGCGAAATCCACCCAGCGCCACCGTGGTGAACGCGAGCATGGGCGGCGCGTTTTTCAGAACTTCCCCGCGGGTCAAGCCGAGGGTGTCGCGGTCATGGTTGATCGACCGTTGCACCCGTCCCGCGCTGAACAGGAGCGCCGCAGCCAGCAAACCCAGAATGACTTTTTTGACGCGTGAATTCATTGCGTGCCTTGCGCCGTGGCCAGTTCGCGGCGACTGAAGAAAATGATGCCGGCGATACTCATCACGCCACTGATGATCAACACGATTTGGGCGAAGGCCTTGCCCAGCTCGCTCCACGTGATGCTTCGTCCGCTGCTCAAGGCTTCAATCGGCGAATAGCTGTTTACCAAGTCTGCGACGGATAAGACGCCTTTGAAGGCCGGAATTAAAACGTAGTCCATGACCGAATGACCGATCTCGCCGGACTCTTCATCGCCGGCTACCACCGAGCCGGAATCCACCGTTTCGGCCAGTGTGCCGCTGCTCAGGACCACGAGCAGCATGGCCATCGCAAAAAAAGAGGCGACCGGAAATGACAGGAAGCTGGCCGCCATCAACCCCAATGCCGCCACCATGGCCATCCAGCAGAAGATAATCATCAATCCGCGCGCAAAGTTGAGGCCAAAGGTGCCTTCGGGATAGAGCACTTCCATGCCGTCGTCCAGCGGGAAGAGCAGGGCGGTGTCGTTCATGTTCACAAAGGAGATGGTCAGCAGGCCGTCGGCATCAAACATGTCGGCGGGAATGGCAAATTCATGGAACGTGTCCGGCGACAGGCTCATCACGTCACTGCGCCAGAGCTTGGTTTTTTGGGGCACCCCCACCTGCCAGTAAGCGTCGAACGTGCCGGACGCGCTTTTCTGGGCGGAATTGAATTTCACGCGCAATTGCAGCGGTTTGCCGGCCAGATAATTCTTGGCAAAGCCCAGATTGATTTCCCACGTTTTGGCGTAACTGGGCGGCACCACTTGCAGGGCGGCTTTCACCTGTTCCCGAATTTGGCGTTTGACCTCCGGGACATCCACTTTGTCAACCGGGGTGGTTTTCAAGCGCTCCTGCAAGATTTGTTCGGCGCTGGCGTCAATTTCCTTTTGATCGACCAGTTCCTTGGCCGAACCCCGGGCCACCAGCACCTGTTCACGCAGGATTTTCTGTTCAGCGGACGGAAGTTTGGTGGCGCGCCATTCCAGCAAGCCGTAAATACATCCGCCGGAAATTGCCAGCAAGGTCGCGTTCAGCGTCATGATGCCGATCCATTTGCCCAGCCAGATTTGCCAGCGCCCGATGGGTTTGGTGGCCACCACCTGGATTTGGCATTCCTCAATGTCCCGCGCCAGGGTGCCGCACGAGAGCCACAGCGTGGAGATCCCCAGCAGCACGGTGATGGTGCTGAGCGTGTAGGTCAAAATAATTTGCGTAAATCCGCGGGCCGTGCCGTCGTCCTTGATGATCAAAGGCAGCCCGACCACGGCGCCGACCAACAGCACGGCAATGACCAGAAACAGTTTGAAGCGCAATGCCGCTTTCCAAGTCAACCAGGCGATGGTGAGAATTCGTTGCATTAAAAGTTAGACACTGAATTCACTAATTTACACGAATGAAAATGTGGTTGAAAATTCGTGTAATGGCGTGGCGTGTGTCATTTCTTCCCTCCAAGCAGCGACGACAGTTTTTCATCCGCCTTGGACAAATCCACCGGTTTGGCTTCGGGTTTGGTTTCGGATGGCGGCGGCACGGCGGGTGTGGCCGGGGTGGCCTGGGTCAAGGCGTCGAGTTTAACTTCGTTAATGGCGGGTTTGGCCGGTGCTGGCGTGGTGGCCGGGGCAATCGCTGGCGCCTGCGGCAGCGAAAGTTTTTCCAAAACTTTGTCCGCGGATTTTGCCGGCTGCGCCGGCTGATCCCCGCGCAAATATTCCGCCACGCGGGCGCCCGACTGCGCGCCGCTGGTTTCCTTGGCGGACTGTTTGGCCTTGGCCACGACATCCAGAAAATAGCTTTCCAGATTTTGCGTGGGATTATCCACCCGCACTTCACCGGTTGAAATATCCTTGCGGATGGTTTCCAGAACCTTGGCCAGGGTTTCCTTGGGCAGCACCGGCGTGGTGATGCGCACCGTGTTTGGCTCGACGAGCAATTCCTTCAACGTTCCCGCCGCCTGGATTTTTCCGCCGTAGTAAATCACGACCCGGTCGCAAACATCTTCCACGTCGGACAACAAATGACTGCTCAGGATTACCGTCTTGCCGCGTCGTGCCAGGGCGACGATCAGATCTTTGACCTCGCGACAGCCAATGGGATCAAGACCCGCCGTCGGTTCGTCCAGAATGACCAGGTCAGGATCGTTGATGAGCGCCTGGGCCAGGCCGATGCGGCGTTGCATGCCTTTGGAAAATTCCCCAATCGCCCGGTTCTGGGTCTTGCCCAGCCCGACCATTTCCAGCAACTGTTCCGTGCGGTTGTGCCGGTCTTCTTTGGACAAATGAAACAGGTTGCCGAAGAAATTCAGGGTCTCGCGCGAATTGAGGTAGCGATACAGATAAGATTCCTCCGGCAAATAGCCGATCCGCGCTTTCGTCTGCACGTGGCGCGGGGAATGACCAAACACTTCCATGTGACCCTTGGTCGGATTCAGCAAGCCCAGCAATAGTTTGATCGTGGTGGATTTGCCGGAGCCGTTCGGGCCGAGCAGACCGAAAATTTCGCCTTTGCGGACTTCAAAATCCACGCCGTCCACCGCGCGCGCTTTCGGGCGGTTCCAAAAATCCTTGAAGACTTTCGTAAGCCCGCGAACGGAAACAACCACTTCGCTATTGGACGGCGGATTGGAATCGACGGCTGCCATAAATCAATGAGTCAAGGTTACGCCGCCTTGGGCGTCAATTGGCCGGTCGGTTTCGCCGGGAACGTTTCCATTTCCGGATGGAAATGTTCCAGTTCCTCGCCCTTGCGCACGAGCCGCGCGCTGTTGAAGATCACGATCAGCGAGCCAACGTTGTGCAGGATGGCCGCCACAATCGGGCCGATCACGCCGAAGGAAGTGATGGTGAGGCCCACGATGATGAACAACGCGCCAAACAGGAAATTCTGGTTGATGACCGTGCGGGTGCTGCGGGAAAGCTTCACCAGGAACGGCAGGCGGCGCAGATCATTGTTCATCAGGGCAATCGTGGCGCTGTGAATGGCCACTTCGCTGCCGGCCGCGCCCATGGCGATGCTGATGTCGCCCGCAGCCAGCGCCGGCGCGTCATTCACCCCGTCGCCAACCACGGCCACTTTGTAGCCCTTGGCTTTGACCGTGCGCACAAATTCCACCTTGTCTTGCGGCAAGCAATCGCCCTTGGCCTCTTCACAGGCGATTTCGGCGGCCACGCGCGTGGCCACTGGCTGACGGTCGCCGGAAACCATTGACACGCGGCGAACCCCGGCTTCCTTCAATTCAGCCAATGCTTCCCTGGCTTCCTCGCGGGTCTTGTCCTGCATGCCCACCCAGCCGACGCATTTGCCATTCTGCGCCACAAAAATCAGGCTCCAGCCCTCGGCATCATTGACGTCCACGGATTTTTCAAAGCCGCCGTCAATTCCGTTGTCCTTCAACCATTGGGCGCGGCCCACCAAAACCGTCGTGTTATTGATTTGCGCTTTGACGCCGCGGCCGGCGGTTTCGGCAAAATCTTTTGGCTCGGCCAAAGGCACGCCGGCTTCGCTGGCCAGGTTGGCCAACGCCTTGGCGGTCGGGTGATTGCTGTATTTTTCGGCGGAAGCCGCGAGCAACAAGAGTTCGGCGGGCTTGGCATCGCCGATGGGGGCCAGCCGGCTGACCGCCAGTTGGCCCGTGGTCAGCGTGCCGGTTTTGTCAAAGATGAACGCATTGATTTTCGCGGCCAGCTCGATGTCCGCGACGTTCTTGATGAGAATGCCCAGACGCGCGGCAGCGGATAGTGCCGCCACCATCGCGGTGGGCGTGGCCAGAATGAAAGCGCACGGACAGGAAACCACAAACACGGCGATCACGCGGCTCAGGTCGTGCGTAAAGGCCCAGACCAGCGCGCCGATGACCAGCACAAGCGGCGTGTAAAAACCCATGTATTGATCCACGATCTTCTGGATCGGCAATTTGGTTTTTTCTGCGGCAATGATGAGTTCGCGCACGCGTCCGATGGTGGTGTCGGTGCCGGCGCGGCTGACTTTGATTTCCAGCACGCCCGTGAGGTTTTGCGTGCCGGCGAACACCTCGTCGCCCACGCTTTTTTCGGCGGGCAACGATTCGCCGGTGATGGTGGCCTGGTTGAATGATCCCTGGCCGCTGGCAATGACACCGTCGGCGGCCACATTGTCGCCGGGACGAATCCGGATGACATCGCCCACGGCCAGCTCGCTGGCGGCGACTTCCTCTTCGCTGCCGTCTTTTTTGATGCGGCGCGCCTTGGTGGGCGTGAGTTTGATCAGAGATTCAATCGAATCGCGCGCGCCCTGGGCAGTGCGGGTTTCGATGATTTCTCCGGTTAACATGAAAAACGCCACAATGCCGGCGGTTTTGTAGTCGCCCGAAGCAAAGGCCGCGAGCACGGCGATGGCGACGAGTTCGTTGATGCTCAGATTGCCCCGGCGCAAATCTTTGACGGCGGTGACAATGATGGGGTAGCCGAGAATGATTGATCCAATCATGGCGCTGGCGCTGGCCAAGGTATTGCCGGATTCAAACATCCAATCGACCAGAAAGGCGTTGAGCACAAAGACGACGCCCAGCACCGCCTGCCAGAGGTGAACGACGGAATGTTCGTGGTCGTGGCCACAGCCGCAGTTCGGTCCGTGCTCGTGTTGGCTTAAAAGGGAAGTAACCTGCATAGCAATTTAATTTAACATGATTGCGGTTTACGGGGTTGCCGATCTGGGCTGGGGCGGTTCCCGGCTGATCAGCAACCGCATTTCGCGAGGCTGGCCATCCCCGCGCTGCGGCATGAAGATTTTATCCTGCACGTTCGTTAAAATTTGCGGCATGGCCTTGGCCAGTTCCATTTGGGCGAACAATTTGGGATCGGCCTGGTATTTCGGCAGCAATTCGCTGAACGCCTTGGCGTCGGATTTCACTCCGGAAACAAAACGGGTGCGGGCGGATTCCGCGGCGTTGGTGATGGAGGCGGCTTCGGCGCTGGCCTGGCTTAAAATGCGGTTTTCCTCGCTGTGCGCGTCGCTCAACAGTTTGTCATAATTCAACTGGGCGGTGGTCACCTGGGCAAACACATCCTTCAACTGCCGCGGCGGAATGCTTTCCACCTGCACATCGCCGTCGCCGATGGCCACGCCGAGATGTTCCTGTTCCGCCAGTTCCACGATCCGCTGTTTGACGGCGTCCTGAAAGCCGGCCCGGTTGCGGGTGAGAATGTCATCCACGTTAAAGCGCGAGGCCGCGTAGATGATCGCATTGTTGGCGGCGTTTTGCACGGCGTTGGAAATGCCGGCCAGGCTGAAATTGTGGTTTGTGCCGCTGGTGAAATTGAAAATGGCCGTAAGCGGATTTTCGATTCGGTAGAGCACCGTGGCGCGGGTATGAACGATGTTGCGATCGGCGCTCAAAACGTAGCCGTCCACCGCCGGATTCAACGACGGACCGGGCGGCGGTTCGGTGCCGGCCACTTCCTGCTCGGGCGTGGTGTAATACCAGCCAACCGTGGTTTTAACCTGCTGGACTTCGGTGATGGGAATGTGAATGACTTCGTCGATCGGGTAGGGGAACGACCAGTAAAGTTTGCCGGAACTGAGCAGCATTTTCTGGCCTTCGCCAAGGGGTTTGCCAAAGCGGAGAATGACGGCTTTTTCCTGCGGTCCAACGGTGAAAAATCCCGCCGCAAAAATAATGACTACCAGCGCCACCATCGCAATTTTGACGATGACAAAACTGCTGCGCAACGCCTCCGAGAGCGCCTGGGAACCGGCGTCGCGCGTTTCGGGCAGCGGCGAATGAGAATGATCGTGATTACTCATTATTTGGTTTTGGGTTCGCCCGGCAGATTCTGGAACAAGGTGAACGGCGGGGTGCGCTCGTCCAAAATCAACGTGGCTTTATGATTCAACGAGCTTTGCAGGGCTTTCAATTGCAGTTGATAAACGGCCAGCTCCGGATTTTGCTGGAACACGGTCAGAGTCTTGGCGGCTTCCGCCACTCCTTCGCCTTCAATGCGTGTGGCGGCCGCCTGCGCGTTGGCGATCATATCCGCCGCCTCCCGTTTGGCGGCTGACTTGATTTTGTCCGCTTCGGCTTCGCCGCTGTATTGGGCTTTGCTGATGTCTTTTTGCCGTTCGGATTTCATGCGGTTGAAAACTGATTGGGTGACTTGCTCCGGCAGGCCCAGTTTTTTGAAGCCCAGAAAATCAATGCTCATGCCGTAATTATTGGCGGCCAGTTCCGACTCAACTTTCTGCTGAATTTCTTGTTCGATCGCATCGAATTTCAGCTGCGACGGGTCGGGGTTGATCAAATCAGACAGATCGTGTTTGCCAATCACAGCCAACGTGGCGCTGCGGAGCATGGTTTCCAATTGTTGCTGGGCGGCAACCACTGAGCCGTCGCGCCAGGCCTGGAAGAAACGGCTGGCGTCCGAAATGCGCCAGCCCACATAGACGCTGGCTACGATGATGTTATGATCGCGGGTAAAATTTTCGCTGTATTTGTCCTCGAAGTTTTGCACCCGCTGGTCGAAGCGGTAAACCTGCTGGATGGGCCAGGGCCATTTGAAGTAGAGATTGGGCTGGTCGATGTTTTTATCGGCCGGCTTGCCAAACGTGGTGAGCACGGCCACTTCCGACTGGCGCACCTGGAAGGTGAACAGCAGCAAGGCAAATATAACCACCAGAACGGCGGCAATGATGATGGTAATCAGATTTTTTTTCATGGAGAATTCGTCAGGGAAAGATTCATCAGGTCGTCGCGGATTTTATCTTGCAGATCAAACACCACCACGTCGTGCGTGTTGGTCACGAGCAAAACATATTTCCGCGCATTTTTGGTGGCTTCCGCAAAGGTTTGTAAATACAGACGCTGCCGGTAAACGTCGGGAGCGGCCTGGAAAGCGGGGATCTGGTTGGTGAACAAATCCGCTTCCGCATAACGGGAAGTGACCAGTTGCACCCGGTGCGCATCGGCTTCGTTGGTCACGGTGAATGAGAAAGCATCGGCCAGGGCGTTGGTGCGGATGGCGTCGGCTTGGGCATCCAGAATGGTGGCCAGCTTGGTTTCCTGCGCGCCCACCACTTTTTCATAGGTTTCGGCGACCTTTTCCGCGGTGGGCGGGTGAATGTCTTGCAGGCCCACGAAATTGATTTTGGCGCCGAGCTGGCGCGCGTTGACCGAAGCCTGAATACGATCACGCAGTTCATCGGACGCCTTCAAGCGGCCTTCGGAGAGAATGTCGTTCAAATCTTCACCCGCGAGATAACGAATGACTTCGCGCGTGGCCAGAGTCTTCAACAACTCTTCCGGCTGGCTGTTTTTGTAAACCCAGTCCATCACGTTGGTGATCTGAAATTGAACCGGAATGCTGACGGTGACGAGTCCGACAGCTTGCGCTTTGGAGGTCTCGTTGGTGTCTTCGGCGGTCGTGGCGCTGGCGTGATTGGCGACCAGGAAGTTTTCCTCCTTGTTGTGGCTCACCGTCCACAGGATGACATTGGCGGCTTCGGTTTTGGGATCAATCGTGTAACCCACGGCGAACGACTGGACCTGTTCCGTGCGGAAACGGTAAATTTTGTCAATCGGCCAGGGCCACTTGAAATGCGGCCCGGGTTCCAAGGTGGCCAGCGGCCGGCCAAAGTGCTCCAACACGGCTTTTTCGCCCACGCCGATGAAGACCACGGTGGTGGACAAAATCAACACCCCAAATTGGATGAGAATCAGCGCGGCGAGATTCCGTTGCGCGGCCTGGAAAAACCACGTTTCCGAAACCTTGAACCCGAACTGGTAGTCCAAGGTCTGCGCCGCTGTGGTGAACAAGCTTTCCGGCTGCGCGAAGATGCCCACCACGCGGCTTTCATACAGCGGCCGGGCGATTTTGCCCTTCACGCGCGGACGGTAAATTTCCAGCAGCAAGGTCAGCAGATTTTCCAGCGCCATCAATCCGAGCAAAAGGCACAAGCCGCGCGCCACCCAGAAATCGGCCCCGGGAAATTTGAGTTCCACCCCCGCCATGCCCAGCGCCGTGATGGCGCAGACATACGCTCCGGCCAGCAGGAAACTCGATCCGGGGCGCAGCAGCCGGTGGTTTTCCAGCCGCGCGATGGTTACGGAAAAGCGCCCGATCAGGAACAGCACCAGCGCAAAGATGCCAAACAGCGAGAGCGAAGCCGTGGCCCGCGTCAGATTGAGTCCGGTGGTGGTTTTTCCGCTCCATTGCCACAACAGCCACGCGCCGCCACCCTCGATCAGCAGCAGCAGCAAGGTCAGTCCGGGCACAAAATATTTTTCGAACTGCTCCCGGGCATTGCGCGCGGGAAAACTGCCCGCATCCTTGGCTTCAAACAGCGAGGCGCCGCGGCTCCGGGCCAGTTCGTCCAATTCCAGTTTTTCGGCGTGTTCGTTTTCCTCCAGCCGCATTTGAAACCAACTGATGACATTGACCAGCATGCCCAGGCCAAGGAAGACGCCGGCCACTTTGCCGGCCAGCGACCCGGCAAATAGCGCCACGCCCAGGCCCGCGAGGAAAATCACCAGCGCAATTGCGAGGTTTACCAGTCCGTTTTTTTGAGTGTTACGTTCCACAGGATTTAAAAATTAAAATGAACCGTTGATAAGGGTGTCCCGCGCCGGACCCCATGACATTCGGATTTGGCGGTTATCAACTGCATGATTAACTGAGTTCTCGGTCATCAAACAACGCCACGGCAATGGCCAGCGTGGCTCCGGCGTAAAAAATCACATAGGCAAACGCCTTCCCGACGTAAGTCCAATGAAAGGTGCTTTTGCCCGCTTCCAGTGCGTCGGCGAGCCAGAAAAGCTGCCAGTTTGGCACCATGCTGTAAAGCGTTGAAGCCCACCAACTGCCTTTGGCCGCCGGCACGCCAAATAGATAATCGGACATCAGACCGAGAAGAAACACTCCCGAGCACACGGCGAGCGTGGCAATCATGTCCAGCCGCGTCGAGCAGGCCAGCGCCACCGCGGCCAAAATCCACAGGGCAAACAAAATCAGCAGACCGGCGGGTATCAAGGTCCAATCAACTTTTGCCGCATCGCCCAAACTGTGCATTTGCTGGGTAAACTGGCAGATGATGATCGCACCCAGCGTGGTCATGAAAACCAGCGCAAACACGGCATCGCTGACGAACGGACGCCGCAAGAAGTAATTGCTAAAGCCGCCCATGGCGTAGGCCAGGGCGATGGCGCCCGTGAAAATACCAATGGCCAGCAGGTCGGTGTGGCCGTAAGCGTCAAACGACATCCAACTGGCCAGCAGCACGCCCACCATGTTCACGTAGGAAAGCAACGCCAAGGCCGCCGCCAGCCCGACAAATTTGGCGAGCAGAAACTGGGCGCGTCCGACCGGTTTGGACAGGACGGCCAGGGCCGTGCCGGTGCGAATTTCCCGGGCCAATGAGGCCGAAGCGCTCAAGACGGCGCCAAAAAGTCCGGTCAGCAGCATCACCGCCAGGGCGCTGGTCTTTACCAGCTTCATTTCGTCGCCAAAGGCGAAGTAATACGGAACGGCCAGGAAAATCTCAAACAACACGGACCCGGTCATCAGCAGCAAAAAAACCGGCTGCCGGACCAGTTCCATGAACGCATTGACCGCAATGTTGCGAAATTGGCGCATGAACGTCTGATTAGCTTACGAACCGCACGACTATTTTCCAGAGGATAATCTGGCACGGGACAAAAAATTTGACGCGATTTTGGAACAAACGTTCAAAATCGCGCGCTTTTTGGTGTTGTTCGGATTAAACGCGTCAGGTTGGACTGCTCACGGAGCGGGTTTACGGTCGAGCGGGCCAGTGATTTTGCGGGGCATTTGGCTTGGACGGTTGTCTGAGAGACGTCAACCGCCGATGGGCAGAGGCGTGCTGCGGGTGACCGATTAATCCCGAACTTCGGAGTTCGGGTTAATTATGACTGGCAGCTTGAGCGGCCAGGATTTCAGCTCTGACTTCGGCCACGTCCTTTTCAAATTTTTCGCGCTTATTCATTTGCTTGACGATGGCCTGGGCCAGCACGCGGCCGGCGTAAATATCCGTGGGATAATGTCGTGCGATCTGGACGCGCTGCCAGCCCATCTGGCGGGCGTGGGCCAAAATCGCCTCTTTTTTTTCCGGCCAAACCTGGACGAGAACCAACGCAAGCGTCATGGATTCCGTGGAATGCCCGCTGGGGTAGCTGAAGGATTTTTCCAGTTTGCCGTTGCTCAGGCTGGGATCGCTGGTGAACGGGCGGGGCCGCCGGAAAAAATCCTTGCCCTGATCGGTCACTAGTTTGGCGTCGGACTGGACTTTTTTGAAGAATGCGGCGGTTTTGGGCAGGTTGGCCGCCACAAAAAATGGCCCGACGGCTTGGGAGAAATTAAAAACCGTAAACTTTTTTTCGCCATAGGCGGCGGTTTTGTCGGCTTCGCTGGCGGAATGATAGACCGCGCGCACGCTGTCCAGATCGGCAGCCTGCTCGGGCGAACCGGCGATTGGCGGCGGTGGCAACACGGTGGCGGCCTCGGGCTTGCCGGGTTTGAGAAAATGGAGTTCAGCCGATTTTTCCGGCTGGGTCGCCAGCCGCATGATCTCATCCGCCCGCAACGCGGGCGGGATGACGGCGGAAACAACCAGGAGCGCCAGACAAAGCGGATAGATCAGGGGTTTGAAATGTTTCATGCGAAGGATGACGTGTCGGTTGGAGGCAAGCTAGGTGGCAACAATTCAAAAGTAAATCAGTTGATGACGGGATTTCCGTGGCAACCCGCCCTTTTTATTGCCGCGCCCGCCGTTCGTTGTTACGCTCCGCGCCATGCCGCTTTCGTGGAACGAAATCCGCCACAACGCCATCCGCTTCTCGAACGAATGGGCGGGCGAAACGCGCGAAGAAGCCGAGGGCAAATCCTTTTGGGACGCATTTTTCACCGTCTTTGGCCTGCGCCGCCGCCTCGTCGCCACTTTCGAGGAGCCGGTAAAGAACATTCGCGGGCAATACAGCTTCATTGATCTGTTCTGGCCGGGCATGGTTTTGGTCGAACACAAGTCGTTCGGCAAGGATTTGGGCAAGGCCGAATCCCAGGCGTTTCGTTACCTTCAAGACCTGGCCCGCGCGGGACGCCAAAAGGAAATCCCGCGCTACGTCATCGTCTCCGATTTCGCGCGGATCGCGCTGCACGATTTGGAGCCGGACGAACAAACCGGCCTGCCGCTCTTTGAAGGCCGCCGCGTGGCCACCGTGGAATTTCCGCTGGCCGAATTTCACCGGCACATTCACAATTTCGCCTTCATTCCCGGCTACCAGCAGCACAAGTTCACCGAGCAAGACCCGATCAACATTGAAGCCGTCGAGATGCTCGGCGATCTGCACGACACGCTGGAAGCCGGCGGCTACACCGGCCACGACCTGGAACGCTTTCTCGTTCGCATCCTGTTTTGCCTTTTTGCCGAGGATACCGGCCTGTTTGAGCGCGACGCCTTCCGGCTCTACCTCGAAAACCGCACCGCGCCGGATGGCTCGGATTTGGGATTGCACCTGGCGCGGCTGTTTGACGTGCTCGACACCGCAACGGATAAACGGCAAAAGAACCTGGACGAAACGCTCGCCGCGTTTCCTTACGTCAACGGCGATTTGTTCGCCGAAAAACTCGGCTTCGCGGATTTGAACCGCGACATGCGGAACGCGCTGCTGGCCTGCACGCGGTTTGATTGGTCGCGCATTTCGCCCGCCATTTTCGGTTCGCTCTTTCAGGCCGTCATGGAGCCAAAGGAACGCCGTCAAATCGGCGGCCACTACACCAGCGAGCGCGACATTTTGAAGGTCATCCGCTCCCTGTTTCTCGACGCCTTGCGCGCCGAGTTTGAAAGCATCAAGGCCGACCGCTCCTCACGGCGGCGGGCGCGGCTGGAGGAATTTCACGCCAAGCTCTGCCGCCTGCATTTTCTCGACCCGGCCTGCGGCTGCGGCAATTTCCTCGTCATCACCTACCGCGAATTGCGCCAGTTGGAATTGGAAGTTCTCAAGGAACTGTTCGGCCGGCAGACGGAAATGACGCTGGCCGAAATCAACCGGCTGTCACAGGTGGACGTGGACCAGTTTTACGGCATTGAAATTGGCGAATGGCCGGCGCGGATTGCCGAGGTGGCGCTGTGGCTGATGGACCACCAGATGAACCTGAAAATTTCCGCCGCCTTTGGCCAGCTTTACCAGCGGTTGCCGCTCAAAAAATCGCCGCACATTCATTGCGCCAACGCGCTGCGCGCCGACTGGAAAACCATTTTGCCGCCCGCCGAATGTGCCTACGTGCTCGGCAATCCGCCGTTCGTGGGGAAACAATTTATGACGGCGGAACAAAACGCCGATATGGAAATGATTTGTGGCCGCGTCAAGGCGCATGGACTGCTCGATTATGTGACCGCGTGGTATTTCAAAGCAGCGGAATATATTCAAGGGACGCGCATCGTCGTTGGATTTGTCTCCACAAATTCCATCAGCCAAGGCGAACAAGTTGGCGTGCTGTGGCAGGAGCTTTTCCGACGCCATCATTTGAAGATTCATTTCGCGCATCGGACGTTTTCCTGGGAAAGCGAAGCGCGCGGGAAAGCGCACGTTCACGTTGTCATTATTGGTTTCGGCGCTTTCGACCGCCCGGGCAAAAAAATCTATGATTACGAGTCTGCCGTCCGCAAGTCCGAGAAAGTGGAGCAAGAACAAACTGTCGTCACCGTAAGTGAAGCGGCGAACATCAGTCCGTATTTGGTTGCCGGCGGGGACATTTGTGTTTCCGCCCGGAGCAAGCCTTTGTGTGCCGTGCCGGAAATTGTGTTTGGCAGCATGCCCAATGATGGCGGGCATTTGCTCTTTTCAAAATTCAGCAAAGATGACCTTCTGAAAAGACAGCCGGAAGCCGCCAAATTATTCCGGCGTTTTGTCGGAGCGGAAGAATTCCTCAACGGCACGGAACGGTGGTGTCTTTGGCTGCACGGAGCGGATATGGAGTTTCGACGGATGCGCGCGGTAATGGATTGTGTTCAGGCAGTGGCAATCCATCGCCAAAACAGCAATCGAGAAACGACGAAGAAACTAGCGCAATCCGCGGCTTACTTTGGAGAAATCCGTCAGCCTGATTGTCCCTACTTGCTTATCCCTTCGGTTTCAAGTGAGCGCCGGCGCTATATCCCGATCGGCTTCATGCGCCCGGAGATCATTGCCAGCAATCTCGTTCTTCTTGTGCCGGGAGCGGAGCTTTACCATTTTGGCGTTTTGTCGTCGGCAATGCACATGGCGTGGGTTCGCCAAGTTTGCGGGCGGCTCGAATCGCGCTACCGTTATTCAAATCGCATCGTCTATAACAACTTTCCGTGGCCCGAAATATTCAGCGCCGAGCAGCGTCGCCGCATCGAAACATCGGCGCAGCGGATTTTGGACTTGCGTGTAGAACTCGGCGACGGACGGGCTGGGTTTTTACCGATCAAAACGAAAAACCGCCCATCTGCTTCGCTCGCTCATTTATACGACGGTCAGAGTATGCCGTTGGAATTGGTTAAGGCGCACGCGGAACTGGACGCCGCCGTGGACAAGTGTTACCGCGCCGAAAAATTCGCGACCGAACGCCAGCGCGTCGAATACCTGTTCAGCCTTTACGAAAAACTCACCGCGCCGCTGCTGCCCGCCGCCAAGGCGCGAGGAAGGAAAAACTAATCATGCCCAGCACCCCACATGTAGAAAAACATTTCACCGCCGGCGAAACGGTTCGCGACGTGGTCATCGGCATGTCGGACGGCCTGACGGTGCCATTCGCATTGGCGGCGGGCCTGACGGGCGCCATTGCGCAGTCGCACCTGATAGTGACGGCGGGTTTCGCGGAGATCGCCGCCGGTTCCATCGCCATGGGGTTGGGCGGTTATCTGGCGGCGCGGGGGGATGCGGAGCATTACGAGCATGAATGGGCGCGCGAGGAGGAGGAAATTGTCACCCTGCCGGAAAAGGAAGCGCAGGAGGTGCGGGAAATTTTTCAGACCTACGGCCTGTCCGACGCGGAATCGGCCACGGTGGTGGAATCGTTGCGGAAACGGCCGAAGGATTGGGTGGCGTTCATGATGCGCTTTGAACTGGGTCTGGAAAAACCCGAGCCGAGCCGTGCGTGGAAGAGCGCCTTGACCATCGCGCTGGCCTACATCGTCGGCGGGGTGATTCCATTGAGCGCGTATTTGTTGCAGCCAGATGCGCACAGCGCGTTGCGACTTTCCGTGGTGGTCACGCTGGCGGCGCTGGCCGCCTTCGGCGGCATCAAAGGCCGGTTCACGGGCGTGCCGGTCATCCGCAGCGCGCTCCAGACCAGCCTCATCGGCGGGTTGGCGGCGGCGGCGGCCTTTGGCATCGCCCGCTGGATTTCGTAACCACCATGGAAAGCCATGAAACCGCAACCCTCTGAACCGGGCGAGCCAGATCCCCAACGGGAGGCTTTGTTAGGGAAGCGCTGAATAAATCCGTGATGGCATTTGTTTGAACGAGGAGGCGTATTTACTCGTCAGTGAAGCCTGACCTGCCAGGCCACCTTTGCCCACGCTGAGTTTGCTGCCAAAAAGCAGACCCCCCGCCGCGACAAGTTCCTCGCCCGCATGGGGGAAGTCATCCCGTGGGCCAAACTTCCGGCCGTCATCGAACCGCATTATCCCCAAGGCAAGCGCGGCCGCCCGCCCATTGGCCTGGAGCGGATGTTGCGCGTCTATTTTCTTCAGCCATGGCATGGGCTGGCCGATGAAGCGCTCGAAGACGCGCTCTACGACACCCGGAGCAGTTGGGGCCGGAGGTGATCTGCGAGATGGTGCGGCTCAAGCGGCTGCATCCCTATTGGGGGCCGCGCAAGATTCGCGCCTTGTATGAGCGGATGCACGGATCGGCGGCTTCGGAAA
>JAKALA010000015.1 GCA_021813325.1 bacterium
CATCCTGCCACCGATGAACTTCCGAATGCCCGTCGGCAAAGGCCAATCCTGCCGAGCGATTGTGATACGTTCCCGGCCAATCAATCATCTCCGTGGGCGTGGTCATGGACACCGCAAACGCGCCGTCGTTGATGTTGTATTGGTTTTCATCCATGAACACCCACAAATCCGCCGGGTCAGGCTTGATCATATCGGTAAATCGCCCATACGTCCGCCACGGTTGATTCGCCTTGTGGTGTCGGGTGCCATCCAGCCACGGCCCGTTCACCGCTGCCCGCACATCCGGCTTGCTTCCCACCGCCTGGCTCAGGGAATACGTCCGCACATGGTTGCTGGTGTCGCCGGGACATTTGAAGATTTTCAGCGAGCCACCGTCATACGGAGCCAAGGCAGACTGCGACAGCAACGTGGTATTGGTGGCGTCTTCGGGCAGTCCCATCTGCCCTTTCACCCACATGTTGGAGCTGTTGTAATCGGGATTGGGTGGCAGCCAGCCGCCGGCATCATCGGCATACAGATGCAGGGCCACCATCATTTGCTTGCTGTTGTTGAGGCAATAAACCCCCTGCGCCTTTTGCTTGGCAGCGGAGAGCGTAGGCAGCAGCAGCGCCGCCAGAATGCCAATGATGGCAATCACCACGAGCAGTTCCAGCAGGGTGAAGGCCGCGTTGCCAAGGTGAAAGCCTTCCTTGTCCCGTTCATGCAGACCCGGAAGGTCGTTGGATTTGGTAGGCGTCATCATGCTGCCCGGCCCAACATTCCCGCCACAAGAGCGGCTGTCAGCCAGCCAGTTACGACAGGAATGGTTATGTCAAGATATTGCGCCCCCCCCCAGCCCCGTCAAGAAACAATTTACAAAAAGTGATGTAGCCAATCCACTTAACTGATACCCGCTTTATTTGCACACCACCCCGGCACCTCAATCCAGAAAAGGTTCCAACGCGTGGTTAAAATGCAGGAGCGTGTTCGCCCGGATGTTGAAGTATGTCGAAACGCTTACTGCTTGCTTCAGCCGGAAAATGTGACTTGCCGGGTGTTTTTTTGGGGGGTATTTTACCAATTCCGTGAGTGAGACTTGCGGCGTTTATAGACCCGGCACCCTTGCTCTGCAACATCTTTCCCTTGAATTATTCCACATGGGCGCAGGTCATGTCATGCCACAACGGTTGGCTTTTGATATTATGAGAAGCCGCTCTACGTCCCTTTAAAGCAAGAACTTCACACACCAACTATGACACGCTTGGCGCCAGTGAGTGAATAAGCGCTGGAGTGGCTTCTCGGCTACGAACATTTCGCGCTGAAACCTCTGACTAAACCGCCAAACGCCTGCCCCAGCTCGTGGCGCTGTCCCGGTCAAAGTAAATTCAGCGCGAACACAATTACTTTGTCCCGCAGGCTCATCGGACGAACTATCAAACCTTGGCAAAACGCGAATGACCCATTGGCTCAGGGGCCGTTGAATCGGCCGGCAAAAGCGATGCCGTTTCCAGTGCTGCGGACAGTTCTGAACACAGTCCGGTTGCGCCACCTCTGCGCTTTGGATGAAGCCCGCCGCAACCATCACTGGGATGAACTCTGGACCAAAAATCAAGGACCGTGTTCAGATGCGCCCGGTTAAACCGGATTACCCTTGGATTTATTTAAAAATCGCTTATTATAGACGCATTGAGTCGAACCATTGGGTTCAATCCCGGCAGTTGGCTCCACTTTGAACCCAGCCCGCGCTTTGCTTGAATGAAGCGTCCTGAGTTTCGTGCCACCGGATGCAATCCAAGGTTATTGACGCGCAATTTAATGTAACCACTTCCCTTTTCATAACATCCACATCACCGGTAGTTTGATCATGAACTTGTTCCCCCCGAAACTCATCGTGACCGCGATTCTGCTTGGCGGTCTTTCTGGCAATGTTTTTGGCGCCAAAGCGCCCGTGGATTATGCGAATCCGCTGGTCGGCACGGCTTCGTTGGATGATCCCAAGTTGCTGGGCAACGCCCCGCCGCCTGGCGAAGAAGCTTACACCGGTTTCACTTTTCCCGGCCCAACCTTGCCGCACCGTGACTGCATTCTCGGACCGATCAACAAAGATTTGACTGAGGCGGCGGGCAATCACGGCATCATTTTTCCCTACATTCATTCGCGCCGGACGATGCTGGGATTTTCCTCGCCCATGCCCGGTTTAACCATCATGCCAGTCATTGGCAACTGGACGGTGCCGCCGGATCGTTGTTACGCCTCGCCTTATGACAAACAATCCGAAAAAGCGTCGCCCGGTTATTACTCCGTATTTTTTCCCGACACGGGGATTCGAACCGAGCTCACCGCGACCGAACGCACGGGATACTACCGTTTCACTTTTCCGCAAACCGACCGTGGCACCGTGTTAATCGATCTTAGCGCCGGGGAAAACCACATTGAAATCGTCGATGACCATACCATTCGCGGACGCAGCCAGCGCGGGGGCCGCAACTTCGTGGCGGAATTTTCCAAGCCTTTCAAGTCGTTCGGCACTTTCTGCCAAAACCAGCCGCGCCTGGAAGGTGCCCGCGTCCGGCGCGACGACACCGTCGATGCCGGTTCATGTGCCATGTCGGGAAGTTATGCGGGCGTCTATTTGGAATTTGCCACCAAGGCCGGCGAGCAAATCACCGTGCGCATTGCCTCCTCCTGGTCATACGAAGCGGCCAAAGAACAGCTGCAAAAAGACACCGCCAGTTTTGATGAAGTGCATCAAGCCGCGCGGAATGCGTGGAGCGAAAAACTAAATCTCGTCCAGGTCAAGGGCGGCACGGAAAAACAGCGGATGCTGTTCTATTCCACGCTCTACAATTCACTGCTCACGCCCCGGTTAATTTGGAAAAAAGGTTCACCTGTTCACAGACGCAATGGCGAATCCCAGATCGCCGACTACGACCGGTATAGCCCCATTGCGTTTTGGGACACCGGCCGCAATCAGATCATGCTGCTCACGTTGCTGGAACCCGACGTCACCACCAACATTCTGCGCACCCATCTCGAAATGGCCCGTGAATCCGGCTGGATGCACACTTCGTTTTACGGCGACCACGCGGTGTTGATGTATCTCGGCGATTGGGAGCGCGGCGTGCCCTTCGATTACGCCTCGGTTTACGAATATCTCCGCAAAAACGCCATGGATCCCGCCGGCCCGCGCGGTGATCTGGCCGAATATTTGAAAAACGGCTGGGTGCATGATGATTTTATGGAACATCCCAGTCCGCCGGAAGCCGGTGGCCATGCCGGTGTGGACAAGACGCTGGAATACAGTTGGGATGATCACGCGCTCGCCCTGTTCGCCAAAAAACTGGGCAAAGAAGACGATTACCAGATGTTCCTTGCCCGGGCGCACAACTATACGAATGTCTTCGATCCTTCTACCGGCTTCATGCGCGGACGGCAAGCGGATGGCTCTTGGATTTCGCCTTACGACCCGTTTGAACCCTATTACAACTACATGTCCAAGGAGGCCAGCGGCTGGCAAAATTTCTGGCTCGTTCCTCACGACGTGCAAGGCTTGATCGACTTGGTTGGCGGCCGCGAGAAATTCATTCAGAAACTCGACACGTTTTTCAACACACCCTACAACCCGAAAGGCATTGCCCGCGACGTCACCGGCATGATCGGGCTTTATTGCCAGGGCAACCAGCCGGATCAGCAAACCGCCTATTATTATGATTACGCCGGTCAGCCGTGGAAGACCCAAAAACTGACCCGCGAAATTCTCAAGCTGATGTATGGCAGCGATAAATTCAGCCTCGCCTACCCGGGCATGGATGATCAAGGCTCCACCTCGTCGTGGTATGTTTTCAGCGCCATGGGTTTTTATACCGTGGACCCGTCCACGCCGGATTACATCATCGGTTCACCGATTTTTGATGAAGTCACCATTCACCTGGGCGGTGGCAAAGACCTGATCATTGAAGCGAAACACAACTCGGAAAAGAACTGCTACATCCAGTCAGCCACGCTCAATGGCAAACCCTGGAACAAACCCTGGTTCAGCCACGCCGATATTGCCAACGGCGGCAAATTCGTGTTCCAGATGGGAGCAAAACCCAATCCGAACTGGGGCAGCGCCCCCGAGGATGCGCCGCCATCCATGTCCAAGCCGGATTAAACTTAAAATCCGCCGTCGGAACGATCCGCGAAGCAACAAAACATCCGCGAAATAAATCAACGGGCACCCGGTTCGTCCCGCTCAAATGGTTTTCCCCTTGAACCAAAAATCGTGCTTTCAGGGGAATCCGTTTTCTTGGCGCGGGTTTTGCCGATTTAGCGATTGCCACGGCGCCTTTCAAGTTGACCGCTCCGGCCAGGCCGGTAATTGATTTTACCGCCGGGCCTGCGCCGCCGCGCGGAACAGGCGGAGACGCCCATAGTCAATCCGGCCACCTAGCGCTTCAAAAACGGGGCCGAGCGACTCGCCTCCCGCGCGGCCAAAAGCGGACGCCACTTCCGAGATTTCCGGCAGGCTGAAAAACTGCTGCAAATCCACCGGCTCGCCCTGGGCAACGGCCTCGGCGAGATGGCCGTAAATGGTGTTGGTGGTCATGCCGCGTTCGCGGGCGATTTGTTCGACGGCCTGGCCGGCGCGAAACCGCCGCAATGTTTCCCGGGCGGAATCGCCCGGACGCTGGCGCGGCGGCGGTGCGGCGGCCGGGCTGGTGAAGGAATCGTCGGCAAAGATTTGTCGCGGATGGGTCTGCAAATACGCGGCGATTTCGCCGAGAAAGAGGCCGCCAAATTCGCGCAGTTTCTTTTCGCCCACCCCGCTGATGCGGGAAAAATCGCGGTCGTTGGCCGGATAATCCCGCGCCATCTGCCGCAACGCCACATCGGAAAACACAATATAGGCCGGCACGTCGCGCTCGTCGGCCAACATTTTGCGCAGGGCGCGCAGCCGTTCAAACAAGGCTTCGTCGCAGGCGATTTCGCCGACGTGATGCGCCGGGGGTTCCGGGGCGACGGCCGGCTGGGTGAGCGTGATTTTCCGGCGGTCCCTGAGAGCGCCGCTGCCTTCGGCGGTCAGTTCCAGGGTGCTGAACTTTTCGCTGGTCTGGCGCAGCAAACCGAGCCGCACGAGTTCGCGTCCGATTGCCGACCATTCCGCGCGACTGTGTTCCTTGCCGATGCCGTAGGTGGAAAGTTGAGTGTGATTCCACTTGCGGATTTTTTCCGTGTCGGCGCCGACGAGCACTTCCACCACATGATTCAGGCCGGCGCCAAAGCCATTTTTCTCGCGGATGCGGAAAACGCAGGAGAGAAACTTCTGCGCGGCCAGCGTGCCGTCAAACGTGGCGCGGGGCGCAAGGCAATTGTCGCACGCGCCGCAGTTGTCTCCGGCGAACGTCTCACCAAAATAGCGCAGCAGTTCCGTGCGCCGACAGCCGGCGCATTCGGCGTAATGAACCATTTGCTGCAATTGTTCGCGGGCGATTTTCTGCTCGCGCGGATCCGGTTTTTCGTCAATGAACCGGGTTTGTTTGATGACATCGCCGGGGCTGAACAGCAGCACGCATTCACCCGGCAAGCCGTCGCGCCCGGCGCGGCCGGTTTCCTGATAATAACCCTCGATGTTTTTCGGCAGGTCATAATGCACGACAAAACGGACGTTCGGCTTGTTGATGCCCATGCCGAAGGCGATGGTGGCGCAGACCACGCGCACGTCATCGCGCAAAAAAAGTTCCTGATGCTCGCTGCGTTCCTTGGGCGTGAGGCCGGCGTGATAAGGCCGCGCCTTGATGCCATCCCCGGTGAGATTTGCGGCGACGCGTTCGGCGGTTTTGCGTGACTGGCAGTAAACGATGCCGCTCTCCCGCGGATGCTCGCGCAGGAAATGCAGCAGTTGATTGTAGGGTTTGTTTTTGGGAACGACGTGATACGCGAGGTTGGGCCGGTTGAAGCTGGCGACGTAGGCTTTCGGCTCGCGCAATTTCAAATGCGTGATGATGTCGGCGCGGACGCGCCCGGTGGCCGTGGCGGTGAGCGCCATGAACGGCGTTTGCGGAAACCGGTCGCGAAGCTGCGCGAGCTGGCGGTATTCGGGCCGGAAATCGTGGCCCCATTCGCTGATGCAATGCGCCTCGTCCACGGCGATGAGCCGGACGTTCCAGCGCGGCAAATCTGCGAGGAACCCGGACAGCATCAGCCGCTCCGGCGCGACGTAGAGCAATTTGAATTCGCCCTGATGCAATCCGCGCAGGCGGCTCCGCGCTTCGCCAGCGGCGAGCGAAGAATTTAGAAAGGTGGCCGGCACGCCGGCGGCTTGCAGCGCGTCCACCTGGTCCTTCATCAAGGCGATGAGCGGCGAAACCACCACCGTGAGGCCGTCGCCCGCCAGGGCCGGGAGTTGAAAACAAAGCGATTTGCCGCCGCCGGTGGGCAGCAGCGCGAAGACGTCCCTGCCGGCCAGCGAATCGCGGATGATCTCCTCTTGCAACGGACGAAATGACGCGAAGCCGAAGTGTTGCTTCAGCAGCGGGAGCAGATTTTGGGGCGCGGATTTCACCGCCGCCAAAGTAGCGGCTTTCGGGAGCCAGCCGCCATCTAAAAAACTTTGCCCCGCCCCACTCGCCAGCGGTTAATGATACTCCTGCACCGTCTTCACTTCGTAACCGGATTTCTTCAGCGCGGCAATGCCCAAGGCGGCGGCCCGGGCGCTTGAAAGCGTGGTCATGATCGGCGTGCCCGTGTAAACGGCGGTCGTGCGAATTTTAACCTCGTCCGCGCGCGGCACGGCGCCGCTGGGCGTGTTGATCACGAGTTGAATTTCCTTGTTCTTCAACAAGTCCACGGCATTGGGACGGCCTTCCTGCAATTTGTGAATGCGTTCGACTTTCAACCCGGCTTTTTCCAAAACCGTGGCGGTGCCGCCGGTGGCGATCAGTTCAAAACCAAGAGCGGTATAGTTTCTGGCCACTTCGGCAACCTGATTCTTGTGCAGGTCGCTGACGCTGATGAACACTTTGCCCTTGAGCGGCAGCGCGGAGTTTGCGGCCATCTGCGACTTGGCGTAAGCCGTGCCGAGGTCGGCATCAAGCCCCATGACTTCACCGGTGGAACGCATTTCCGGCGAGAGCAAAATATCCTGGCCATGAAATCGGTTGAACGGGAAAACCGATTCCTTCACCGCCCAATACTTCGGCCAGATTTCTTCGGTGAAACCGAGTTCTTTCAAAGTCTTTCCCGCCATCACTTTCGCGGCGAGCTTCGCCAGCGGCTGGCCAATGGCCTTGCTCACAAACGGCACGGTGCGCGACGCGCGCGGATTCACCTCCAGCACATAAACCACTTCGCCTTTCACCGCGTATTGCACGTTCATCAAGCCGACGACCTGCAACTCCCTCGCCATCGCGTGGGTGTATTCGCGGATGGTCTCGATGACTTTTGGGGAAAGCGTGTGGGGCGGAAGCACCATCGCCGCGTCGCCGGAATGCACGCCGGCAAATTCGATGTGTTCCAACATGCCGCCGATGACAATGGTCCCGCCGTTGGGCAGACCGACGTCAGCAATGCAGTCCACGTCCACTTCCGTGGCGTCTTCCAAGAACTTGTCCACCAGCACCGGACGCTCCGGCGAAGCCTCCACGGCAAACTTCATGTAATGCGAAAGTTCGCTGTCGGAATAAACGATCTGCATCGCCCGGCCACCCAGCACGAAGCTGGGACGAACAAGCACGGGATAGGTCAATTTTTTGGCGACGGCGAGCGCTTCCTCCGGATTGGTCGCCAACCCGTTCGGCGGCTGCGGAATGTTCAGCTTGTTCAGCATGGCCGCAAACATTTTGCGGTCTTCGGCGATTTCGATGCTCTGCGGCGAGGTGCCAATGATGTTCACCCCGTTCTTCTGCAAACCGAGCGCGAGGTTCAGGGGTGTCTGCCCGCCAAACTGCGCAATGGCGCCCCAGCATTTCTCGCGTTCGTAAATGTGCAGGACGTCTTCAAGGGTGAGCGGTTCGAAAAATAGTTTGTCGCTCGTGTCGTAGTCGGTGGAAACCGTTTCGGGATTCGAATTCACCATGATGGTTTCGAAGCCGTCTTCCTTGAGCGCGAACGCGGCGTGAACACAGCAATAATCAAATTCAATCCCCTGGCCAATGCGGTTCGGGCCGCCGCCGAGAATCATTACCTTCCTGGCGGTGTTGCCTTTGACCTCATCATCGCCGCGGTCGTAGGTGGAATAATAATACGGCGTGTAAGCCTCGAATTCCGCGGCGCAGGTGTCCACCAGCCGGTAGCTGGGAATCAGGTTCAATTTTTTGCGAAGAGCGCGAATTTTATCCTCGGTCTGGCCGACGAGATGGGCGATCTGGCGGTCGGAAAATCCGAGCGATTTGGCGCGGGCGAGTTTTTCAGCGTTCAGTGACGACATGGTAAAATCAAAGTCGGCATAGTAAGCCGAAATTTACCCCTGCTGTCCAGCAAGAGTGTAGGGCTTTTGGGAAGGCGCTTGCGGCTGAAGCCGAATTCCTTTATCAATCGCCCATGCGGTGGTGTTTCCGAACAATCCTTGTCCTCATTTTGGCGTCCCCGACATGGTGCCAGGCGCAAATTGATCCGGTCAAACGCGACCTCATCCAGATGGGTTATAATCAGCCGCTTGAAGGCCAATCTCCCATTGCCGGCTACGCGTATTACTATCATAACCAGCCGGATTTTCTGCGCACCAACGTAACCCTCCGGCTGGCCCTGGCGCCGGTTTATTTGGATTCCGAAGTCGGCTTTGTTCATGGTCTGGGACCGAAAACTGATTTTGCCATTGGCGCCGCTGGGGGTGGTTTTGCCGACAGTTATAACGAAATTGACAACGGCCAATACGTTAAAGGCCAGTCATTCGGTGGCAACTGCTGCGAGCTTTCCACCAGCCTTTATCATTTATTTAATCCGAACGATTTGATTCCGCTGAATTTCGTCCTGCGCGCCTCCGCCCATTATTCGGCTTACGAACGATCCGACACCACGGCGGACAATTTTCAACTGCCGGCCAACGGCACCACCTACGCCGTTCGCACCGGCCTGCGCTGGGGCGGCATCGAACCGACCTTGTATCCGGCTCTGGCCATGGAACTGTCGGTTTGGTATGAAGGTTTATTTCGCGTCAATCCGTCCAGTTATGGGTTCAACCATGATCGGGAAATTGAGCCTTCCTCGCATCTGTTCTGGTCCTCTGCGGCCCTTTCCTACACGTTGCCAGACAGCCAGCAAAATTTCTTTGCCCGTCTCATTGGCGGAACCACGGTTAATGCCGACCGCTTCAGCGCCTTTCGCCTTGGCGGTTTTTTGCCGCTGGTCGCCGAATATCCGCTTTCCCTGCCCGGTTACTACTATCAGGAATTCAGCGCGCGACAATTTGCCCTGTTCAACGCCAGCTACCTGCTGCCCATCGCCCCCAACCAGCGTTGGAATTTGAATTTCACCGCTGCCACCGGATGGATCGATTATTTGCCGGGCACCGGTCAATCAGGGAATTCGGTCAGCGGCTTGGGTGGCGGGATTTTATACCGGGCGCCTTCGGAACGATTCCGCTTCATTGTAAACTACGGCTACGGCATCAACGCGCGGCGTGATCATGAACAGGGCGCCAACAGCATCGGCATCCTGCTCCAAATCGACTTGGACAAGCCCCAAGGCGCGGCCTTCAACGCGACGCAACCCAATCGTTGGCGCGGATGGAACTGGCTTCTGGGGCGGTAAAAAAACTTGCTTCCGCGAGTTGCTCAGGCACAATTCACAGCCCGGTTGCGCATATGGTGGAATTGGCAGACACGCTACTTTGAGGTGGTAGTGCCGCAAGGCGTGCAGGTTCAAGTCCTGCTATGCGCACCAACAGTATCAACGGTTATAAAGCTACGGTGATGTTGTGCGGTTTCGCTTAAAAGGCCTGAATAGGTTCTTCGCTGTTTTCAGTGGAATTAGATTTGTGGAAAGCGAAGCTTTCCGGAGATGAAGTAAAGCATGGCAATCAAGTGAGTGGTTGGCGGCGTTGCGACCGGGGGAATTTATCGCCTGCAACCGCGAAACCGGCGGGGAGCGGGCGGGCAGGGTGTTTTAGCTGTCGCCCGGTTTCCGTCAAACTTCCCCCAGCTTTCCCCGAAGGTCGAAATTCGGTCAGCCGAACCGGTGTTTTAGGCCACGATGACTTGCGCCGGGTGTTTTGCTTTCGCGTCCAGCGTCGCCCATTGCAGGCCGTGAGCTTGGGCGAGGTTGCCAAAATACCAGTCGGTGGTTTTTTGCGAACTGGGGGCGACTTCTCCGGCCAGCGCCCGGACATCGGCGGGAATGAATTCCGGCTTTTCAGTCTTCAGAAATGCTTCCAAGGCGGCGCGGGCTTCTGGCATGGTGGCATTAAAAGCCGGGCTGGTGGAGACGCGCATAAACCCCAGCTCGGTGAGCGGGCAAACCACTAATTTCTTGCCGCTGACCCAGCGGCTGACCTTGGCATGGTCAACGTGGTTTTGCCACAGCAAGGCTACGAGGGTGGAAACGTCCAGCAGATGCTTCACAGAAAGTCCTCCATGGCCCGTTGCGTGTCTTCATTGCTAACGGGCTGGTTGGAAGTAAGGAGCACCAGCCCGGATTTTTTTACCGCCTTGGCCACCGGCGGCTGTTTTTCAACCAGTTCCACAATCATAATGCGCCCATCCGGCAACCGCTTGGCGTCAAAAGCGGTTCGTGGCGTAAAAAGTTCCATTGAGCAAATCCTTCCGTGCTTGTCGGCTACCAGTTTCATAATGGAGTAATCCCATTGCTTAATGGCTTTGTCAACCGTTTTGCCCGGATATCTCAGGAACGGAATTGCGGCAAAAAGTTTCCGGGGTGAGGAAAAGCGGAAGGCTTGCGGCGGAAGGCGGAAGCGGAAAACTGGCGGAAAGCCCCGGTTTTGAGGCGGAAACGGGATATTGCGGAAGGCAAACCCGCTCCGCTGTGCCCTCCTGACAGTTTCCGGCTTCCGGGTTCATCCATTTCGCCATGATTCGCATCGAACTCCGCCAGTTGGTCTAACTACGCAAAAATGAACTTTAAAACGGTCTCTAACTCCACCGAAAACAACGGGGAACGATATTTTCACCTTGGGTTGTCGTTATTTTGTCTCGGATGAAGAAGTCATTTTTCCTTTCACCATTATGGTGCAGATGTCAAGTTGCACCCTTGCGTCTGCCCTGTATTAAGCAGCGCTTGAACACAGGAACACAATAAATTATCCTTTTCGTTCGCTTATGAGCGCTGATACGACCGCCAAATTGACCCACAACGAAGAAATCAAGGCCGCCATTCCCACCTTGGCCGGCACCATCGCCGCGACCATTGCCGATCCCGCAGTGGATCATTTCTCGGACGATGACAACCAATTTTTAAAATTTCACGGTTCCTACCAGCAAGATGACCGCGACCTGCGCAAGACTGGAAAGAAATACATCATGATGGTTCGCGGGCGCATCCCCGGCGGTGTCATGACCGCGAACCAATACAGCGTTTTTGATACGCTCGCCACCAAATACGGCAACAACACCCTGCGCGTCACTACCCGCCAGAGCATCCAGTTTCACGGCGTGGTGCAATCAAACCTGCGCCCGGTCATCAAAGCCATCAACGAATCCTTGTTGTCCACGCTGGCGGCCTGCGGCGACGTCAACCGCAACGTGCTCGCCCCGCCAACACCGGCCTACACCAAAGCACGCGATCAAGTTTATGCTTATGCTCACAAGGTGGCCATGGCGCTGGCACCGCAAACCAAGGCCTATCATTCCATCTGGATCGACGGCGCGCAGCTCGACAACGACGCGGCGGAAAACAAGAATTTCGTGGACCCGCTCTACGGCAAAACTTATCTGCCGCGCAAATTCAAGATCGCCTTCGTCATTCCACCGGTGAACGACTTGGACGTCTTTACCAACGACCTTGGGTTTATTGCCATCGTGGAAAATGACCAGCTCGTCGGTTACAACCTATGCGTTGGCGGCGGCATGGGACGCAGCCACGGCAATGAACAAACCTATCCGCGCCTGGCCGATGTTCTGGGTTTCATTACGCCTGACCAAGTGGTGGCCGTCGCCAAGGCCGTGCTCACGATTCATCGCGATTTTGGCGATCGCACCGACCGCAAACATGCACGCTTGAAATACGTCATCGCCGAACGCGGCGTGGACTGGGCGCGCAATGAAGTCAGCCAACGCGCCGGGATTACGCTCGCCCCGCACAAGCCGTATCAGTTCACCACCACCGGCGACCTGCTGGACTGGCGCAAAGCCGTGGACGGACGCTGGTTTTTGGGCCTGTTTATTGAATCCGGGCGCATTAAAGATGCCGGCGGCTATAAATTGAAGACGGCCTTGCGCCATGTGGCCGATGCCTTCAAATCTGTGGAATTCCGCCTGAGCGCCAACCAGAACATCATCCTGGCCAATGTCAGCGACGACGACAAACATCCCATCAACATGTTGCTGGCGGCTTACGGGGTGAAAACCGAAAAGCAAACCGCCGCGCTGCATGCCGCCGCCATGGCCTGCCCGGCTTTGCCGACCTGCGGCCTGGCCCTCGCGGAATCGGAGCGCGCCCTGCCCGGCCTGATCGATCGCCTTGAAAAAATGCTCGCCGAAGTCGGCCTGGCCAACGAGGAAATCATCATCCGCTCGACGGGCTGCCCGAACGGCTGTGCCCGTCCATACATGGCGGAAATCGCCTTCGTCGGCAAGGCGCCCGGACGCTACCAAGTCTGGCTCGGCGGCGATGTCGCCGGCACCCGACTCAACCGGATTTGGAAAGACGTCATCAACGAAGCCGAGTTGGAAAACGAATTTCGCCCCATGTTCACACGCTTTGCCCAGGAACGCCATCCCGGTGAACGCTTCGGCGACTGGTGCTCGCGGGCGCTGCTGAACACCACGGCCACCTCCTAAAAACGGTGAACACGGCCGGCGCGATTTCAGCCTTAAAAAACGGACGCCCGATCACAACCGGACGTCCGTTCGGGAATCGTTCTGTTCCCGGCGGTTTAACCGTGCAGCGCCTCGTAAACCTTGCCCACCATTTTTTCGTCGGGCTTCAGGGTTTTGGCGCCTTGTTTCCATTTGGCCGGGCACGCTTCGGCAGGGTGGGCCAGCAGATAGACGTTGGCTTCCACCTTCCGGACCAGTTCGTCGGCGTCGCGCCCGACGTTGTAGAAATTGATCTCGGAAGAAACCAGCTTGCCCTGCGGGTTGATGATAAACGTGCCGCGCAACGCCAGGCCGCTCGCCTCGTCGTAAACGCCAAACAGGCGGCTCACTTCGCCCGTGGGATCGGCGCCCATCAAGTAATCCACCTTGGAAAGCAGCTTCTCCGAATCGCGCCAGGCCAGATGAGCAAAGTGCGTGTCGGTGGAAACGGAAATGACCTCCGCACCCAGCTTCTTCAGCAAGGCGTGCTTTTCCGCCAAATCGGCCAGCTCCGTGGGGCAGACAAATGTGAAATCCGCCGGGTAAAACACCAGCACGGTCCACTTGGCCTGCTTTTTAAATTCCTCCAGCGCCACCTTGCCAAACGCACGGTTCACCGGGTCAAAAACATCCAACGTAAAATTCGGCACGTCCATGCCGACCGACACCGAAACGGATTCACAACAACCGCAATCTTGCTCGCTCATTTTCATCCTTTGGTTTTAATTGAAACAGGTTGGAAACAACCCCGGCTCCTCACCGGGCACATAGCTTAATTGAATCCAACCCCGTCAAAAAGTGAAATTCATGCTCTCGCCATGACCAACGACAACATCACCCAGGCCAACCTTGAATTGCACGACCAATCGCCCTTGGACATCATCCGTTGGGCCATTGCCCAGGCCAATGGTCGCGCCATCGTTTCCACCAACTTTCGCCCTTACGAAGCCGTGATTCTGCACCTTGCGACCCAGGTGCAGGCTGACATTCCGGTGCTCTGGGTCGATCACGGCTATAATCGTCCGGCAACGTATCGCCATGCCGAGCAGGTCAAAAACTTGCTCAAACTCAACCTCAAGGCGTATTTGCCGAAAATGACCGCGGCTCATTACGACGCGGCCTTCGGCGGCATGCCTGAGCCGACCTCGGAAAACGAGGAAAAGATCAAGGCATTCAGCACCACTATGAAGTTGGAACCGTTCCAGCGTGGCATGCAGGAGCTTGCCCCCACGGTCTGGCTCACCGCCTTGCGCAAGGTGCAAAACCCCAATCGCGCCAGCCTCGACATTGTCAGCGAGGACAAGAACTTCAACTCAATAAAAGTAAGCCCGCTTTTCCATTGGAGCGATGCCGACATGGAAAATTACCTGAAACAGCATAACCTGCCGAATGAGTGGGATTATTTTGATCCCGCCAAGGCGGATGAAAAACGTGAGTGCGGCCTGCACGCGAGCTGGGGCGGACGGGCAGTTTCCGGTGGAGCCGGAATTTAATCCGGCCACAGATTTTCACAGATGAACTCAGAGAAAAATCCGTTTGCGAAATCTGTGTTTCATCTGCGTCCATCTGTGGCTAAAATAATTTAGAAATGAGCAGTTATCATCTCGACCATTTGCAGTATCTGGAAACCGAGGCGATTCACGTCATGCGTGAGGTCGCCGCCGAGTTTGAACGCCCCGCCCTGCTCTTTTCCGGCGGCAAAGATTCCATCTGCCTGTTGCGGCTGGCCGAAAAGGCCTTTCGTCCGTCGGATCTTCCCATGCCGTTTTTGAACGTTGAAACCGGCCATGAGTTTCCCGAGCTGATTGAGTTTCGAGACCGTCGGGCCAAGGAACTGGGGGTTAAGCTCATTGTGCGCACCGTGGAAGAGGCCTTTCAAAAAGGCATCGCGCAACCCACGCCCGGAGTGGTCAGCCGCAACCAGCTCCAAATTCCGGTGCTGCTGGCCGCGATCGAGGAGTTTCAATTTGATTGCTGCATTGGCGGGGCCCGCCGCGACGAGGAAAAGGCGCGCGCCAAGGAACGGTTCTTCAGCTTCCGCGATTCCTTCGGCCAGTGGGATCCGAAGAATCAGCGCCCGGAAATCTGGAATCTTTACAACGCTCGTGTGAATCCCGGCGAAAACATGCGCGTGTTCCCGCTCTCCAACTGGACGGAGATGGACGTGTGGGAATACATCAAAAAAGAAAAGCTCGAGGTGCCGAACATTTATTTCAGCCACGAGCGCGAATGTTTTCGTCGCGGCGGCCAATGGCTGCCCATTCCGCCACCGCACACGGACGCGACCAAGCCCGATCCTTACGCCGGCGCGCGCCCGAAGCCGACCGACACCGTGAAGAAAATGGTCTGCCGCGTCCGCACCATCGCCGACATGATCAGCACCGGGATGATCGAGTCGCCTGCCGACAGCGTGGACGACATCATTGGTGAAGTTTCGGCGGCGCGAGTCACCGAACGCGGAACACGAGCGGATGACAAAGCTTCCGAGGCGGCCATGGAAGACAGAAAAAAGGCTGGGTATTTTTAATTTGTGACGCCGGAACAAACAACTGAACTCCTCAAGGCACTTAACCAACATAATTGGTTTCCGGTTGTTTGTGGAATCATTTGGCTTTTAGGAACAATTTTGCAGTTTCTAATCGTTTCAAAGTTTAAGTCGGCGATCGAAAACAAGCAACACTTCACCCGCAGTCGTTTTGCAGGCGAAATGGAAGTTTACCAAAAAGTTTGGCCAAAATTGATGGACTTTTTTCAAGCAACATACCTAAGAGAAGACATTGACCAAACATCGACGCAAAACCGTTACGTCGAGGCTAAAGATGCAGTAATCAGAGTCATCCGCGAAAATTTGCCATTTTTTGCAAAAGAGGTTCGACAAGAAATTTTGGCATTTCAGCTTTTGTGCGACCAACACAGAAGTTACGAGAGCTTCATGCGCAGACGTGACTTAACTCCAGAAGAGTCAAAAAATTATGCGGCATCGCACAGCAAAATTAAATCTCAGTTAGACAAAGTTGAAGAAGCCATTCGGAATCGGCTCAGTAAATTTGATTAATTTCCATGCCCCACTCACAGCACCCAATCGAACTTTTGCGCTTCAACACCTGCGGGTCCGTTGATGACGGCAAGTCCACGCTTATCGGCCGCTTGCTTTACGATTCCAAGTCGCTGATGGAGGACCAGGTCGAGGCGCTGGAAAAATCCGCCGACATCACCGGCGGCGGCCAGATCAACCTGGCCAATCTCACCGACGGCCTTCGCGCCGAGCGCGAACAGGGCATCACGATTGACGTCGCCTACCGCTATTTTGCCACGCCGAAGCGCAAGTTCATCGTCGCCGACACGCCCGGCCATGTGCAATACACGCGCAACATGGTCACGGGCGCCAGCACCGCCAATCTTTCCATCGTGCTGGTGGACGCGCGTCAGGGCGTCATCGAACAGACGCGCCGGCACACTTACATCGCCGCGTTGCTTGGCATTCCGCATTTGGTGATTGCGGTAAACAAGATGGATCTGGTCGATTGGAGTCAGGCGCGCTTCCAGGAAATTCGGGATGAAATTGAAGATTTTCTGCCGAAGCTCGATGTCTTCCGCGATGTGAAGTTCATTCCCATGAGCGCGCTCAACGGCGACAACGTGGTGGACGCCTCGCCGCACACCCCTTGGTATGAAGGGCCAAGTTTGCTCGCCCATTTGGAAACGGTTCATATCGCGAGCGATTGGAATTTGAATTCGTTTCGCTTCCCGGTGCAATGGGTCAACCGTCCGAACAATCCCACGGACCCGTCGCTCCATGACTTTCGTGGTCTGAGCGGTCAGATTGCCAGCGGTATCATTCGCAAAGGCCAGCAGGTCGTCGTTTTGCCCATCGGAATTAAAACCACGGTTAAAGACATCTGGAGCCATGACGGGACGCTTGATGAAGCGTTTTGTCCACAGTCCGTGACGCTTTGTTTGGAACACGACATTGACATCAGCCGCGGCGACATGATCGTGGGAATTGAAAACCTTCCGGGCCGCAATGCGGAACTTACCGCGCGCGTTTGCTGGATGCATCAGCGTCCGTTGCAGCCGGGCAAAAAATATTTCTTGAAGCACACCACGCAAACGGTGCAAGCGGTCGTGGCGGCGGTGGAAAACAAAATCAACTTCAACACGCTCGAAGCGGAGGAAACCAACGCCCCGCTCGGCATCAACGACATCGGCACGGTCAGAATTAGAACGGCCAAGCCGCTGGTCTATGACGGCTATGGCACCAACCGGCTGACCGGATCGTTCATCCTGATCGAGCAAGGCACCAATCTCACCGTTGGCGCCGGCATGCTGAATGCCCCGACAGAAGCGGTAAAACCGGAATACACGGATTTTGCGATTTGACATTTATACAGAGCATTCCCTAACGCCAACCGATGCAAATGGCATGCGCTGGCGATTTTAATTTGTCTTGTTGGAAGAAACCGTTGACGCCGGACAGCTTTGGTCGGAGACTTGAACCAGAGGATTTATGAGTCGGCCCAATTGGAATTTTCCTTCTCCGCGACTGCGCAAACTCATCACTTGGCTGGTTGTTCTGATTGGGTTGTATGCGCTCATCGGCTTCCTGATCTTGCCACCCATCATCCGAAGCGTGGCCGCCAGGCAAATCGCCAAGCAACTGGGACGCGAGGTTTCCATCCAGTCCATCAAGATCAATCCGTTCGCGCTGTCCACGACGATTCGCGGTTTGCTGATCAAGGACAAAGATGGCCAGCCGTTCGTTTCTTGGGATGAAGTTTATGTAAATTTCCAGCTTTCTTCTCTCTTTACTCACTCGCTGAATTTCTCGGAGATCAGCGCCATCAAACCCTGCGTTCGCGCGGAGATGCATCCGGATGGAACGTTTAATTTCTCCGACATTGTGGCGAAATTCCCGGCCAAGGAGTCACCCGCCACACCCAAGAAAGCAACGCGCCCCATCGCATTGCGCATTGGCCACCTGCAAATCACCGGCCTCAAAGCGTATTATGCCGATTGCACCACGCGCACTCCGTTCAAACACACCTTCGGTCCGTTGTCCATCCGGCTGGATGATTTCCGCACCGATCCGGACAATAAAAATCCCTACGCGTTTTCCGGCACCACGGATTCGGGCGAACGCATCTCCTGGAATGGCTATTTTTATCTCGATCCTTTGCGATCACACGGCGAATTGAAGCTGTTCAACCTGGCCATCAACAAATACGCCCCGCTTTACCAGGATCTGGTGAAATTTGAAATTCGCAACGGAACCGTCGGTTTGGACATCCATTACCGGATTGATCTGAGTTCCACCAACCGCGTTTGTGAAGTGGACCACAGCGCCTTTGGCCTGCGCCATTTCCAGTTGGGAATGCCGGGAGCCAGCAACAATATCATCGACCTGCCAGTCTTCACCCTCAACGGCGTCAACGCCGACATCCAGAACCGGCAGGCAACCGTGGATGCCATTCACTTGGATGGAGCTAAAATAGATTTGCAACGCGGCCATGACGCCAGCATCAACGTCGTGGAAATGGCCCAGCCAAACACAACTTCCGCTAAGGCGTCCGGCGGGGTGCTCCTGCTGGCCAGCTCACTGACCAATGCCGTGGCCGCATTGCTGCAAAGCACCAACCAGTGGAGTGGTTTGATCCGTCAAATCGACCTCACAAACTGCGACGTGCATCTGGAAGATTCTGTGAATTCGCGTCCGGCCAAACTGGAGCTGTCAGACATTTCCCTGGAAGCCGGAAATCTTTCCAACCTTGCCGGCACCAATTTGACGGCGGCATTGTCGCTGCACTGGAACACCAATGGCTCGGTCAAACTGGCCGCGAAAGCCGCGTTGCAGCCGCTCAACGCGAAGGTTCAAATTGACCTGGACCGGCTCAACTTGAGCTCGCTGGATCCGTATCTCGAACCGAAACTGAATCTTTTCATTCTGGACAGCCAACTGAATTTCCACGGCCAGGTTCAAGTTCATGCCCGCAACCAAGACGAGCTGCCGGATGTGACATTCCAAGGCAGCACCAGCCTGGATCAGGTTCACACGGTTGACGGCGTGCTGGGAGAAGATTTGGTGAAGTGGCGCTCACTTGCCCTCAATCAAATCGATGCCAGCCTGAATCCACCGGCCATCGCCATCCAAAACATCATTCTGGACGATGCCTATGCCCGGCTGATTATAGAGTCCAACAAAACCGTCAATCTCCTGAACGCGCTTCGCCTGACCACCCCCCATTCACCAGCCACCAATAGCGTCACTCTGGCAGGCCAGACGCCAGCGACAAATGCTCCCGCCCTGCCAAAGATTTCGATTGGCGCCATCATCGTCACCAACAGTGCCATCACCTTTGACGACCGCTCCATCGCCCCGCCCGTGAACTTGTCCGTTCAAGACATTGACACCACGGTCGCCGGACTTTCGAGCGAGCAGTTGCAACATGCCGATCTGAATTTATCCGCCAAAGTCGATGGGCTTGGCCCTATCGACATCAACGGCACGTTGAATCCATTCAGTGACCAGCAAACGAATGCCTTCAAGATTTCCTTCAAAGATGTGGATCTCACTCCCATCAGTCCGTATGTAGGCAAATTTGCCGGCTATCGTTTGGCCGAAGGCAAACTCAATTTGGACCTTGATTACGAAATCGTTGGCAAACGGCTGGATTCAAAAAATGTCATCACCTTGGATCAGTTTACGTTTGGTGAAAAGACCGACAGCCCGGAAGCCACTCATCTGCCGGTGCGGCTGGCCGTCGCCATCATGAAAGATCGCGCGGGCAAAATTGTGCTGGATGTGCCAGTGGAAGGCCGTTTGGACGACCCGCAATTTCGGATTCGCAAGGTCGTTCTCCGCGCCGTGGTAAACATTCTCGAAAAAGCCGCGACCTCGCCCTTCACCCTGCTGGGCGCGATTTTTGGCGGTGGCGGCCAGGAGCTCGCGGAACAGGATTTTGCCCTGGGCAGTGCCAGTCTGACTGCAACTGATTGCCAAAAATTGGATTCCCTAGCCAAAGGACTTTATGAGCGTCCCGGGCTTAATTTGGAAATTGTGGGAAGCGTTGATCCGACCGGCGATTTGGAAGGACTACAGCGGGCCGCGCTGGATCGGGAAATTCGCACCCGCATCTGGATGAAACTGCGCAAAACCGAGCAAGCCCCCAATTCCGCCAGCGATTTGGTCCTGAATGCCGACGACCGCGCGGAATGGATTGAAACCCTTTATAAGGAATCCGTCGCCGCCGGCAAAATCACGCCGGAATCAATTACCGCCAACACCAATCTCGCCGCCTATGCCGCTCAGATTTCAACCCGCCCCAATGAAATCGAGAAAGGGGCTGCCCGCCTGATGAACCCCAGCAAACCTGCGGAAAAAATGTCACCACAAGCAGCCGGTTACCATACGAAACTGGTGCCGCCGCCTTCACCCATGGAAGCGGTTTTGCTCACCACCTACCCGGTCGCCGCCGGCGATTTGGATGCGCTGGCCACACGCCGCGCCAGGGCGGTTCAAGCTTACTTGCAAGGCAAAGGCAACGTGGCTGCGGCCCGTCTGTTTCTCAAGGACGCCCGCCGCAACGATGGCAGCCGCACTTTCCTGCAATTTCGCTAAACCACCGGCTTACGGGAAAAGCGCGTAGAAAAGTTTGTATCCACCAAACAACCAGATCACCGCCGCCATGGCGATGTAAGGTCCGTATGGCATGCGTGAAGACCATTCACGCTTGCGGGCAATAATCAGGCTGATGCCAACCACCGAGCCGATCAGCGAACTGGCCAGCAGCGAAAACAATGCGCCCTGCCAGCCGATGAAGGCACCAATGGCCGCCATGAATTTCACATCACCCAGCCCCATCGCCTCGCGCGGCAACACAATTTCGGAACAGACCACCTCAAAACACGCCAAAGTTTCGGGGTCAATTTGCTCGTCATCAATCCTCAAAAGTTCCGGAGAAAGCTTCACCATCACATCGCGGTATCCCCGGTCCACCAGTTCCACCGTTTTGGCCTGGAGCACAATCGAATCGGTTTTGCGATAAAAAATCTCCTCGTATGGCACGGTTTGATCCGGCAAACAAAGGGCGGTTTCGGTGAACACCAGCGTGGTTTCTCCCGGCAATTTGATTTTCTGCCGGCCGAACAACACTTTGCCCAGCCGCAACACGGCGTAAACCACGCCACCGCCAACGGCGATCCCGATGGCTCCACGCACAAGGCCTTCGCCAAAATTTCGGGCTTCATGCAACTGCGGCAGCAGGCAGGAAATGATAAAGCCCGCCACCGCCCCGCCTAGCGTGATTTCATCCGGAATGATGAAGTGTTCAAAATCAATGAACGTGGCCACAATCAGTCCGGACAAAAAGAGGCAATAGACCAGGGCCAGCCCGGCGGAATGGCGGCCAAATGCCAGCCAGCAGGCCAGAAACGCTAGGCCGGTCAACAATTCCACGGTGAAATAGCGGGCCGAAATGCCGGCTCCGCAATTTTTGCAACGTCCGCGCAGCGCCAGCCACGTGATCAAGGGAATATTCAGATAAAATGGAATGGCATATTTGCAGTGCGGACAATGTGACGGCGGCGAAACTACGCTCAGGCCCAACGGCATCCGATAAATGCAAACGTTTAAAAAACTGCCTACGATCGAACCAAAGGCAAAAAACACCAGCGACCAGAAATGAAAGGGAACTGCCGACCAGTTTTGTGGATTGAAAATATTGTCAAACACCAGACTCATGATTTCAAGGTTTCGCCGTAAACACTCATTTCAACCGCCTCACGCATGATATTTAGCGGCGGCGTCTGCCCGGTCCAGATCTCAAAAGCCTTGGCGCCTTGATGCACCAACATGCCAATGCCATTGGCCGTCTGGCATGCTGAGTAGCCTTCAGCAGTAATTGATGCTGCTTTGGCTTCTCGCAAGAAAGCTGTTTCCGCTGGGCGATAGATCATATCAAACACGCGTTTTGGACGGCGAGTTTTTAACCAATTCAGTTGGATGGGCAACGCATCATCTGGCTTCAATCCCAATGAGGTAGCGTTTACGACCAAATCAACAGGATCATGTGGATATCCTTCCGCAATTTTGTGATTTGCAATAAATTCAATCAATACAGAGGGGTTTTGCTCTTCAGTTTCCCGTTTCAATTGCAAAGCATTAGTTTCCGTCCGATTGACCAAAAATAATTTAGAAATCCCTTCCTGCGCCAATCTAAGTGCCGTTGATTTTGCAGCCCCCCCAGCACCCAGCAAAAGAATCGCAGCCCCGTTTAGATCAGACCATTTGAAATCATCTTTTATAGTTCGAACAACCGCATCCGCATCGGTATTGAACCCAATCGCGCGCACTTTACCCGCAGCGTCAGGCTCAAACTTGATGGTATTCACGGCCCCCCAGGTTTTGGCTGAGATGTCCAGTTCATCGACCATATCCATGGCCAGCAGCTTGTGCGGCACGGTGAGATTCAAGCCGGCAAAATTCATGGCCCGGGATCCTTCAATCGCGGCGCGCAGGTTTTTGGGGTCCACCTCAAAGGCGAGATAACGCCAGTTCAGCCCCAGCGCCGCAAAAGCCGCGTTGTGCATGGCTGGCGAAGCGGAATGCCGGATGGGCGACCCCAGCACCGCGCAGAGGCGCGTGGCGGCGTTGATCGGAGCTGGATGGCTTTGTGACACGCGGAATTTATACGCGGCCACCGCACGGCTTCAAAGCGCAATTTCCGGGTTTGTTCTCTGGATGCAGGCGGGGCAAGTTCTCAACCGGCGAATTTTACATTATTTTTGAGCCTTTGAGAACTGTCGGAAGTCTGATAACCTAGTGGTGAATTTCGAGGACGGTTTATCAACAAATCACAACCTTAAACTCTGAATTTTATGTCTGAAACCAAGACGAACGCCCCCAAACGCGGTGGATGGCTCCGCAAACTGGTATGGATCGCCAGCATTCTGATGTTGTTGCTGGTGGTGGTTTATTTCGTGGCCACCAGCTCGGGATTTTTGACCGGGTTCATTCTTCCCAAAGTCAGCAAGTCGCTCGGTGTTGACGTCACCCTGGCCAGCGCGGAAATCAGCCCCTTCAGCCGCGTGGCCTTGCAGGATCTCAAGGTTCAGCCGCCCGGGGGTGAGCCGCTGGTTACGGTCAAGGCAGTTAAAGCCAATTACAGTCTCTGGTCCATCATCGGAGGCAACATTGCCGTCTCGGAAGTGACAGTGGATTCGCCAACCGTCACGATCATCCTAAATGCTGACGGCACCTGCAACCTGGATGCCCTGACCAAATCTGGAACCAAGGCATCGAAACCAAGCGCGTCTTCGTCTACCTCGACAGCGAAACCGCTCCAAATCGACATCAAGAAAATTGCCCTGAACAACGCCACCGTGCGGCTGGTAAAAAAATATGCGAATGGCAGCCAGGATGTCGTGGAAGTCTCCGGCCTGAATTTTTCCGTCACGGATTTAAAGAATGGCCAGACTGGAAAAATTGCCGTGGCCGCCAGCATCGCCGTGCAAAAAGCCGCCCAAACCAATGCCGCAGCCGCCACCGTGCAGGCCGAGCTTGAGGGCGGTTTTGGTGTGGCTCTGACTTCCGATCTGAAGCCAGGTTCAGTCCAGGGCAAAACGACTTTTGCCATCAGCCAGGCAACCGGTCCATTGGCCGATCTCAATACGTTCGCCGCCACGTTGAACTGCAATTTGACGCCGACCGAGCTGAAAGAACTGGCCCTGCGCCTCACAAAAGGTGACGCCTCCTTGGGACAAATTGATGTCAGCGGTCCTTTCGATGCCGCCAAACTGGAAGGCAAATTAAAGCTGGAAATCACCGGCATCAATAAACAGGTCTTGAATCTGGCCGGCGCGGCGAGCGGCATGGATTTTGGTTCCGCCACTTTTAATTGCACCAATGACATTGAAATTGCCAAAGGCGGGAAAGCGATTTCTCTCGATGGAAATTTCAACTTGGCCCAGCTTCAAGTGAAGCGGCAGAACCAGATTTCGCCGACGTTGGATTTACAGGCCGATTATGCCGTGAAGGTGGATCAAACCACTTCTTCCGCCGTGCTGCAAAAACTGAATTTGAACGGCAGGGAGAACTCCAATCCGATGCTCCAGATGGGCCTGTCCGATCCCATGACGATTTCCTGGGGCAGCTCCAGCGGCACCGTCGGCGACGCCACACTCAATCTGCTCGTCACCAATCTGGACTTGGCGGACTGGAAGGCGTTTGCCGGCAACACCGCGCCCGGCGGCGTTTTGAATCTGGCAGTGAAACTGGTTTCGCAGCAGTCCGGCAAACAACTGGCGTTTGATGTGGACACGCATCTGGACAATATCACAACCGGCACCGGCAGCGCCGCCGTCAGCCAAGGCAACGTGCGCGTGCAGGTCAACGGCACGCTGGCGGACATGAAACAACTTCAACTGAACCTGTGCCAGGTGGACCTTACGCGGGCCGGACAGTCGCTCGGCAAAGTTTCGGTGAGCGGCGCGCTCAACACGGCGAGTCAGGAAGGCAAAATCAAGGTGGATATTTCCGGCATCAACAAGGACGCGTTGAACATTGCCGGCGCCGCCAGCGGTCTGGATTTTGGCACCACCACCGTCAATGGCAGCAATACCATCGAACTGGCCAAAAGCGGCAATTCGATTTCGCTTTCCGGCCAGTTGAACATTGCGAATCTTCAGGTCAAGCGGCAGAATCAGATTTCGCCCACGCTGAATTTGCACAGCGATTATGACGTGACGGTGGATCGCGCCGCATCCTCCGCCGTGCTGCAAACCTTCAACGTCTCGGGCACTGAGAATTCGCAAAACCTGCTGCAAATGGGCCTGTCCAGCCCGATGGCCATCGGATGGGGCACATCCGGCAACAACGTGGGCGAAGCGAGGCTGAACCTGGTCGTGACCAATTTGAATTTGGCGGACTGGAAGGCGTTCGCCGGCGAGGCCGCGCCCGGAGGTGTCGTGAATGTGGCGCTGGAGCTCGATTCGCAAAAAGCCGGACAGCAGCTCAAGTTCAATCTGGATACGCATGTGGATCAGCTCACGACCGGCGCCGGAAATACCCGCGTCAACCAGGGCGATTTGCGCGCCCAGCTTCAGGGCAGCGTGGCCAACCTGCAACAGATCAAGCTGGACAACTTGCACGTCGATTTGAGCCGCGCGGGAAAACTGGTCGCGTCCGTGGCGGGCAACGGAACCGTTGACAGCAAAACCCAGGACGCGGACCTCCAATTGGCCGTGCAGGCGGCGCTCGCCCAGTTGCTTCCGCTTCCCAGTAACAGTGCGACGAATTGCGGCCTGGCTTTCAAAGGCCACGTCACCAACCAGCAGAAAAAAATCACGATCGCCAGCGAAGTCGATTTGACGCCCACCGACCGCGCCAAAAATGTCCTGCAACTTAACGGCAACGTGGATGTCAATAATACCGCCGCCATCTCAGGCAATTTCAAAGTGGCGGCGGATTCATTGGATCTCACCGCGTATTACGATTTGTTGTCCAGCCTCAAACCCGCCGCGTCCAATAATCCAGCCAAGCCCGCCGCGACGCCGGCGCCAGCAGCCAACCCCAATCAGGAACCGGCGGCTGTGAATCTACCGCTTCAGAATTTCACCTTTGATCTGAACATCGGCCACCTGTTCCTGCGCGAAATCGACGTGGCCAACTGGCAGACCACCGCAAAAATCGCCGGCAATCAGATCCATATCAATCCCTGCCAGTTGGCCATCAACGGCGCGCCCATAAAAGCTACCACGGACTTAAACTTGGGCGTTCCAGGTTACATCTACAATGTCGCCTTTAATGCCGACGCCATTCCGCTCACGCCACTGGTCAACAGTTTTGCCCCGGATCGCAAGGGACAATTGGCCGGCACCACCACCATTGGCGCGCAGATCACAGGCGCGGGCATTACCGGCGCCAGTTTGCAAAAAAATCTTGCCGGCCAGTTCCTGTTCAACACCACCAACATGGATCTGGCGATTCCCAACATTCGCCAGCCGGTTGTCACGACGATTGTCAACGCCATCATTGGCCTGCCCGAATTGATCGCCAACCCGGCGACCACCTTGGGCAACTTGCTGGGTGGAACCCACAAGAGCGGGTGGACGGATGCGCTCATGTCCTCACCGCTGGATGCGATCTCCATGCAGGCAAACATCGCCGATGGCAAAGTGAATCTGCAATCCGCCCTGGTTCAAAGTCCCGCGTTTCAAGCGATGGCTTCAGGCCAGATCGTCCTGGATAAAAACCTGACCAATTCCGCGATTGAAATCCCGGTCAAAGCCACGTTGAGCCGCTCGCTGGGCAGCCAGATTGGCTTGGTGGATGCCAACACTCCCGCCAACGCGGCCTACGTTGCCCTCCCGGATTTCTTGACGGTGGAAGGCACGGTCGGCAATCCAAAGGAAAAATTAGACAAACTGGCCCTGGCGGGACTGGCGGTTAAAACCGGTGGCGGCATCGCGGAGAGAATTGGTGGAGCGACGGGTTCGAAAATCGGATCGGCTCTGAGCGGCGTGGAAAGTTTGTTTGGCGGAAGCAAGAGCACCACGTCCACCAACGCGCCGGCCAAAACCAATTCGTCGCCAATCGGCGGCCTGCTCAATTTGTTCAAGAAATAGGCGTTGCGCCGGCCTAGCCACGTGGCGGCAGCTTCAACTGGTCAGAAGAAAAAAGGACTATGACCTTGACGTTGAAGGCGCTGAAGAGGTCGCGAAAACGCGTTTCAATCATCTGCCTGGCATCGCTGATGGCCAGCGCCGAATCCGCGCTTCGTCGGGCCTGTTCCTTGAGTTGCAGCAAAATTTCCTGGTGATCCTCGGTGGTGATGCGGTTGATCAAGCCGCTTTCGGCCAGATAATAGGTCGGCGCGGCGTTCATGGCTTCCAGCGACAAAATCTTGGGTTGCGGGAGGACAATGGTTACGACTTGATTCGAGGGATCGAATAAAGCGGAAAATTTGGCCGCGAGATCAAATCCAATTTTTGCCACGAACGTCTGCTCGGCGATGATGTGTTTGTTGCTGCCCAGATCCGTTTTGGAATAATCCACAATTTCGCGAATGTTCCGCCGCAGCACCGCCAACTCGGCAATGGGCGTGGCGTCGCAAACGGTCGAGGACGCCACGACATTCACCTGGGATTGAAAGATGGCATTGAACGCTTCCGCCGCCTTGCCCATGCCGTATTTACCCAACTCGGCGACGGTATCAACCCCGTGACTGGCAAGTTCGCCGATGGCCGAAGCCCCTTGCTGAACCGGACGCGCCACGTTCAAATAAACCACCACGCCAACGGTCAACGCCAGCAGGGAAAGGCCGATGAAAAAGGACAGAATTTTGTTCATAGGAACAACACAAACTGCCGTGAGCGAAACGGGGAGAATTTGATGAAGCCTGCCGACATCATTGGTCGCTTCCGGATATTAAAGTCTTTTCATGCCGCCAGCAAATCAGCCACCAACGGCTGGTTTTTCTTGAAACGGCTCACCCCGAGAATACTGAATCCGATGACTTTACCTTGCGCGTCCACACGTTCCATCACGGCATCATTGCCGGTGGCTTTTTCGTAACCGGCTGCCTCCGAAAACCTCACTTCAAGATAATCGGCTTCCGCATCAAACCAGACTTTTACTTTGTCGGCCATAAATCTTCTCCTACACAAGGTGGGTTTGAAGGTAATCCTGATTTAAATGATACCCTCGGGCCTCCGTCTTTTTAACAACAAAGCCAGCCTTTTCCAATTTGTTAAAGGCAAAACGGACTTTTCTATAAAGCCGGTCAAACTCCTTGATATCATCGTTTGCCGTATCCAAGTCAAACCAAAGGGCGAAACTAGCCTGCTTGGCGCTGACGACTTTTGCCTTTGAAAAGTTATTGTGCCGGTAAACCACACCCAATACTTGTTTCAACGTCTCATCCAGCCCATCAAAACCAGCTCCGAAAACTTTGCGTAATTCAGAAAGGTAATTGTTTCTGATCAACACGCGGTCAACCACGTAGATGGGATAAACGGCTGTGCTCAATTTATGTTTCGAAATCAAGCCCGCCTGTTCCAGTGCGAGCAATGCCTTGAAATGGTTGTTGTCGGGCGTCAGCAAAATCGTATAACCAAGCTTTTCATTTGCCCACTCTGATTTGATTAAATAGCTCAATACGAGCCTTTGCTCCAAACTCAGCTCGTTGCCTTGCAATTTGGCCTCAAAATAACCATCAAAAGATTGAAACAATCTTTCCATGCGCTCGTCCAAAATTTTCCCAGCGCAGATGTGCAAACAAACTTCTTCGGAGAACAACCGGTAAAACGGAAGGTCAATCTGGTTCTGCAAGCATAAATTGACCAGAGTTGCCATGCCAATGCCACGTCCTTCCCACTTTCGATATACGCGTAATACGTCCGCCAGCTTTGGGTTGCGCGGCTTGGCTTCGGGAATAATCCGACGCAACGGAATAGCATCGTCGGGCGCTTCGATGAGAAGATGGCTGCGAAATGAGCCAGGGTTTCGGATGGCAATGTGAGCCCCAGGCTTGATGGCAATGATTGCCTGTTTGTTGATGGAATAATCTCGATGAGCCAATGCATTGTTGACTGTCTCACGCAAAAGCTGTTCTGGATACTGTGGTGCGCTTTGCCCGCCTTGTTGCGCGGAAACTCCGACCTGAATGTTACGCAAGATATATGCAAGGCTGCCTTCCATCAGCGGCAAAATATTGTCAGCCAAATCTTGTTTGTCCCTCGCAATTTCCTGTGGCACGTCCACATAACCATGCACCTGGCAGCGAAATCCCAAATTATCCACGGCATTTTTCCCGCAAACCAAAGCACCAAGGGTTGTCACCCGTCCGTCCTTAATGAAACATTTGCGCTCTAAAAATGGCATCGCCCCGGCAATATCCGCCTTAATGGTTTCCACCTTCACCGGACGGTTCAAGTGAGTGATGTATTCATTCAGCTTGTCTAGATCGAAGTCAGCTTGAGTCAAGCCCGCGACTGGTTGCAACTCACGCGCATGAACCGCCTCTTCCTTGAATTCTTCTTGGGCATCAACGTCAGCATCAGAAATTTTGTGATCGCCAGTCAGAATGCGCTTGTAAGCAGTTCCTTTGTAAAAAACAAATTTCCGATCCGAGGCCAGTTCATCCACATATAACACGGCAACCCGACCACCCTGAAACTCTTTAATCTCCGGAGGCGGGAAACAATCAGATAAGTCCAACGGAGAGCCTTTGCGGTCGGAAAACAACTTGGGGATCTCTTTCAAGTTAGGCTCGGCATAACCCTGCCAGCCAGTGAACACATAGCGTCTGTCTGAACCGAAACCTTCTTCTTTTACTCCAAAAATAACGATCCCACCGCGAGTATTAAGCAAAGCGTTGATGCTTTTATGTCGCTCCTTCCAATCGCCACCTGAAGCTGGAACCGGCTTGATTTCCAAGCCTTCCGTTTCGAGTTCTTCAAAACGGCTTTGCTGAATCAGCTCGCCCAGCTTGATCAAAATACGATCAACAACTTTCATTTAGTAGGGCAAGCCTAATACGGATTCGCAGTGGTTGCACCATGTAATTTGCCGTTAATAAAGCCATTTCTGAATCGTGCCGCCTGCTTCCAGCGTGACACCTTGACGACGAAACGCCCAGCACATGTAGCTGACGCTGACGAAATAAGATGCCGGCACGCGGTTTGCCACGCAAATCTTCACGCCCAATAACGTGGTTTTGCCGCCAAATCCCATCGGACCAATGCCCAGTTCATTGGCGGTTTTCAGGATGCCTTGCTCCAGCTCATCCAATTTTGGCTCGGGATTGTGGTCATCCAAGCGCCGGAGGAATTGCGTTTTGCTCATTTCATAACCCGTCGCGCGATCGCCGCCAATGCAAACCCCCAACACACCCGGCCCGCAGCCTTTGCCTTGGGCCTGCAAAACGGCATCCAGAATGACTTTGCGACAGCCATTTAAATCGCGGTTGGCCTTCAAGTTGTCATCCGGCAGGGAATATTGCGCGCCGACATTTTCGCAGCCGCCACCTTTCAACGCCAATCGCACGCGAACCTCCGGCAAACGGTGCTGATGAAAATGAAACGCGGGGGCGCCGGGACCGCAATTGGTGCCATCATTTTTGCCGGTCAAAGAATCCACCGAATTCTGCCGTAAATAGCCTTTCTTGGTCGCGAGTTTTACCGCCTCCCGGGCCGTCTCGGCAAAAGTGATTTGGTCATAACCGATCGGCACATCCACGTAAAAAAGTATGCTCCCGGTATCCTGGCAAATCGGCTGGGATTTGGTTTTGGCCAGCGCGATGTTTTGGTCGATGATTTTGATGGCATTGGCCGCGAGCGACTCCTGCTTCTCGTTTTCCAGTGAGGCCAGAATGGCGCGATGCACATCATCAGGGATTTCAGCCGATGTGCGACGGATGAGTTCGACGAGAGAATCTTGGAGTTGGCTCATAAATGTTCAAACAGCCTAAGACCTGAGGTTGCACTCGTCAATTGTCGGCACGTGAAAACGCCACGCAACTTGCGGAGGAATTTCACTTCGTCCGCAATGCCACGCTCCGCGCATCATCAGAATCCCGCTGAATTGCTGGTGATTGCTTTTCCGAGGCCCACTGGGTTTAATTTCTGCGTGCAGCCGGAGAGCCAACCAGGATTTGCCGAGAAATTCTTTACGCCGTGGCGTTTTGGATTATTGCTCGCATTGCTGATCTTTGCAGAATTTCCACAGGTGTTGCTCGGCATGGAAACCTTTGTCGCCCGGGATTACGGATTTTTTGTCTATCCGCTGGCCTATTTCCAAAAGAATTGTTTTCTCCATGGCGAAATTCCGCTGTGGAATCCTTTCAACCAGTGCGGCGTGCCGTTTTTGGCGCAATTAAACACCATGCCGCTGTATCCCCCGGCATTGATTTACCTCGGCTTGCCGCTCGGCTGGGCGATCAGCTTTTTCAGTCTGTTGCACCTGTGGTTTGGCGGACTGGGCATGTATCAACTGGCCCGGCGCTGGACCCATAATAACTTCGCGGCCGCGTTTGCCGGAACCGTCTTTGTCTTCAATGGCTACTCGATCAATCTTCTGATGTGGCCTAGTCATGTGGCGACGTTCGCGTGGATGCCGTGGGTCGTTTTGGCCACCGAACTCGCCTGGCGCGAGGGAATGCAGAAAATCTGTCTCGCCGCCTTTGCCGGCGCACTTCAAATCCTCGCCGGCGCACCGGAGACGATTTTGCTGACCTGGCTGATCATCGCCGCTTTATGGCTGCAACAATTCATTGCCCGCGAATCCCCACGCGTCGCCATATTTTGGCGTTTTCCACTGGTTGTCGTTCTTGTGATCGCGCTGGCGGCGGCGCAATTATTTCCGTTTTTGGATCTGATTGCGCACTCACAACGTCATGAAGGCTTTGCCGATTTACGCTGGTCCATGCCGGGGTTTGGCTGGGCAAATTTTCTGGTGCCCATGGCGTTTGGCGTGATCGGGTCCGGCGGTGTCTTTGTTCAGCCGGACCAGTTCATGACTTCGTCCTATTATCTTGGGATGGGGAGCCTTTGGCTTGCCCTTTTGGCTGTTCTTGGATTTCAAGAACACTGGATCCACCGGCTTGGCAAGCAAACTGGCCTGATTCGTGTCTTCAATGCAAAACTATTTGACTGGTTGGGTCATCGGGTTTGCTGGCTGACGATGATCTGTGTCGTCGGATTCATTTTCGCGTTGGGAGAAAACACTCCGGTTTTACCTGCCATTCGCCGGTTCATTCCCCAATTAAGCCTGATCACCTACCCCATCAAATACGTCATGGTGATCGTTTTTGCCGTGCCGCTTCTGGCGGCCATGGCTTTGGCCGACCTGCCTCAACTCAAGCGCCGTCTCCTGCCCTTGGGAGCCATTTTGCTGGCGATGATTTTGGGCATCATTGTCTGGAGCCAGATGGTGCCTTATCCGGCAGGCAATGCGTCACTGGCACTGGCCAGCGGCCTTTCCCGCATCGGTTTTCTGGCCATTACCGGCCTGCTGTTACTGGCGATGGCGCGGCAGGCTCATTCCGCCTTGGCCCGAATGCTCCCTTTTCTGCTCATACTGATTACATGGGCAGACGTATTCACGCACGAACCCATTCAAAACCCGACCGTTCCTCCATCAGTTTATGATCCGGGCTTGGCCCGCGAAAAGTTGGATCTCCAACCAACGCCGCAGTTGGGAATATCGCAGGCCATGATTTCGCCGATGGCCGCCAACCAGCTCATCACCTTTGCGCTGCTGAATCCCAAGGAAAATTATTTGGCCAAGCGGCTCGCCTTCTGTGGCGACTGCAACCTCCTCGATGACATCCCAAAAGCCGATGGATTTTTCTCCCTGACACCGTGCGAGAGCGACGAAGTATTGTCCCTGTTTTATTCAACCACCAACGCCAGTTATCCGAATCTGGAGGCGTTCATGGGCATTTCCCAAATCACCGCACCCGACTCGGTTCTGCACTGGCGATCTCGCCCCCATTTTCTCCCTCTGGTTTTAGGCGGGCAGAAACCGGTCTTTCTCGAAGATTCCAACGCGCTGTATGCGCTGACTCAACCCTATTTCGAAGGCGATAAAATCGTATTGCTGCCCCAATCCGAAGAATCCCATGTCACCGTCAGCAATCGAACTTCAGTAAAAATCCTCAGCTCAAAATTCAGTTTAAACTCCGTGGACATTGAGGCGGAAGCCGACGCACCTTCGCTCATCACCATTGCCCAGACCTATTATCACAACTGGCAGGCGGAAATCGATGACCAGCCGGCTGATCTGCTCCGCGCCAACGTCGCTTTTCAAGCCGTCCAAATGCCCGCTGGAAAACATCACCTCCATCTGGGCTATCGCGATCTGGCTTTTGAAATTGGCGCCGCCATCTCCCTTTGCATGTGGGTCAATTGCGGGTTGACCTATCTGATGATGCGCCGTCGCCTGACGGGCTTACGTCGAGAAGAAAAAACAAAAGCCGCCGCCGCCTAAAATTCCCAATAAAAAACGCCACCGGCATGATCCGGTGGCGTTGGCTGCAAACATCAGATGTTGATTCAAAGCGACGGACGCTTCTTCGCGATGGTATGCGTCGCGTGGCCGTAGAAGGCTTCGGCACATTCCATGAGCGTTTCCGAAAGCGTCGGATGCGGATGCACGGTCAGGGCAATGTCTTCCGCCGTGGCGCCCATTTCCATGGCCAGCGTCGCTTCGCCGATGAGTTCACCGGCATTCGAACCGCAAATACCAACGCCCAACACACGATCACTTTCCGGATCGACGAGCATCTTGGTGAGACCATCGGTGCGGTCAAAGCTCAAGGCGCGACCGGACGCGGACCAAGGAAATTTGGCTACTTCATACGGAATGCCCTTGGCCTTGGCTTCCTGTTCGGTCAATCCGCACCAAGCCAGCTCGGGATCGGTGAAGACCACCGCAGGAATAACGATGCCTTCATTGATGACATTCTCGCCGTTGATGTTTTCCACGGCAATGCGCGCTTCCTTGTGCGCCTTGTGCGCGAGCAGAATACCGCCGGCGATGTCGCCAATGGCATAAATGTTTGGGTCTTCGGTCTGCTGTTGAAGGTTGACCTTGACGAAGCCCTTTTCGTCGAGCTGGATGCCGGTGTTTTCCAAGCCGAGGTCCGTGCTGTTGGGCACGCGGCCAACGGAAACCAACACGCGATCGTAAAGTTCTTCCAACCTCTGACCGTTGTATTCGATCTCCACCTTGATCTGCTTGCCAGCGGTGGACATTTTCAAAACCTTGGCCTTGAGACGAATTTCCTTAAACGCCTTCTTGGCAATGGTCACCACCGGACGGGCGAGATCCGGATCAGCACCGGCCAGAATATTGTCCATGGCTTCCACCACCGTAACCTTGCTGCCGAGCGCGGCATAGACCGTGCCCATTTCCATACCGATGTAACCGCCACCGACCACCAGCAGGCTTTCCGGCACCTCTTCAATTTCCAGCGCTTCAGTGCTGGTCATGATGCGCGGATTGCCCAAATCAAACACCTTGGGCATGGCTGCCGTGGAACCCGACGCCAAAATCGCTTTGTCATATTCCACGAATTTTTGTCCGTCTTCCGTCTCCACGCGAAGTTTCTGGGAACCTTCAAAGTAAGCGCGCCCCTTGAGAACAGTCACATTGCGCATCTTGGCCAGCGTCGCCACGCCGCCGGCGAGTTTTTCGAGAATGGATTCTTTCCAGGCGCGCATTTTGCCCAAATCGACCGTCGGCTCGCCAAAGGCAATGCCGCGATGCGCACATTCGCGGGCGCTGACGATTTGATGCGTGGCGTAGAGCAAAGCCTTGGAAGGAATGCAACCACGATTCAAGCAAACACCGCCGAGGCGTTTTTCACGTTCAATGAGAATGACTTTTTTGCCAAGGTCGGCGGCGTAAAAAGCGGCGGCATATCCGCCAGGACCGGCTCCGACCACAACAATTTCCGTTTTGATGGTATCCATAGAAAAATTAAATTTTCACCAGCGCCTCGTCGAAGTTTTCGCAGGCTTTCACCAGATCCACGGTGAACCGTGCGGCGCTGCCGCCGTCGATCACGCGATGGTCATAGCTCAAGGCGATCGGCGTCAATAACCGCGCCACAACCAGACCGTCGCGAACCACCGCTTTCATGGCACCGCGGCCGAGCCCCAAAATGGCCACTTCCGGCAAATTGATAATCGGCGTGAAATGCGCACCACCAATGGCGCCTTGATTGGAGATGGTAAAGGTGCCGCCTTTCATTTCATCGGCGGAAATCTTCCGGTCGCGCGTCTTGGCCGCGAGCGTTTCCAGTTCCTTGGCCACATCGAGCATGGACTTCTTGTCCACATCGCGAATGACGGGAACCATTAATCCCTGGTCCGTATCCACGGCGATACCCAGGTGCACATATTCCTTGAGAATGATTTCATTCGCTACCTCATCGAGGCTGGAGTTGAAGACCGGGTGCTGCTTCAGTGTGGCCGCAACCGCTTTGAGCACAAACGGCGTCAATGTCAGCTTGGTGCCTTTGGCTTCGTAGGCCGCCGCGTATTTCTTCCGCAGTTCGCCGAGTTTGGTAAAATCAATCTCATCAAACTGCGTAACACGCGGCACCGCTTCCCAGCTTTCGCTCATGCGACGGGCAATGACTTTCCGCAACTGGCTGATCGGCTTCTTGAGAATCGGTCCCCATTGGGAGAAATCCACTTGAACCGGTGCCGGCTTGGCGCCTGCGGCTGGGGCCGGAGCGGGTTTCACCGCAGCCTTGGCCAGTTTGGCGAGGTAATTACGAACGTCCTGAGTGGTAATGCGACCACCGGCTTCACTACCCCGCACTTTTGAGAGATCAATGCCCAACTCCCGGGCCATGCGGCGAAGTGACGGCGAAGCGACCGGGGCCGCGACGGGTGTGTGACCTTCTTCAGCTTCAGTAGTTTCCTCAACCACCTCTTCTTCAACTTCTTCGGGTTCCGCAGCCGGAGCAGCCTTGGCCACGGTTTTCTTGGCGGCAGGCTTTGGTGCCGGAGCGGCAGCTGGAGCAGCGCCGCCGGACAGGGTAATCAAACGCTGGCCCACGCTCACGCGATCGCCGGATTTCACATGAATCTTTTCCACCACGCCGGCGGCTGTGGACGGAATCGAGGCCACCGCCTTTTCGTTTTCCAATTCCAGAATGGGCTGGTCCTTGGCAACCGTGTCGCCGACATTCACAAAAATACCAACCACGACGCCGGAATCAGCGCCTTCACCGAGCTTGGGAAGTTTTACATCCATAAATTAAGGCTGCAAAATGCCGCAAAACAGGGTTGGTTTCCAGCAAGAAATTTTACTGAAATACGTTAGCTCAGGACATGAACTTGGCACCCGTGGGGCTCTAAACAAACGCAGCTTGACCAAATTTGCCTTTCATAAGACCCTTACGACATGGTTTTCAGGCAATTAATCCATCGGGTTTGGGGTATATCGTTCGTGACCATCCTCATGGCCGGCAGGGTGTATGCCCAAAGCAACCAGTCCATCGTTACCGCTCCCGCGGAAATGGGTGATTTTCAATCCGCCTCTGCTTTGACGCTGCCAGCGGTGTCCACTTTCAACGGAAAAATTGACTATGCCGGCGGCAACATGAATTCCTACGAAGGCAATAACGTTGGCGCGTCGGTTTCATTGCCGGTTTCCCACGCCTTGGGTTTTCAAGCGGATGCTCTTTACAGTCGTATTTCCGACCTCAATCTCTACAGCGGTGCCGGGCATTTATTTTGGCGCAACCCGGAAACCGGTTTGTTCGGACTCACCGGCGGTTATCTTTTCTGCGACGGCGCGAACAGCATCAACACCTATCAAATCGGTTTGGAAGGCCAGTTTTACTACCAGCAGTTCACCTTCGGAGCCTTTGCCGGCATCGGTTCGATTGACTACAAATATTCAGCACCGTTCATTGATACGAATCCAACCAAGTTTGTTGGCCGCGTTTCCGTAGATTATTATCCGTTGGAAAATTTGCGCCTCGGAGCATCCTACATAAACTCCTTCAATAACAACTTGGGCCGGGGCGAAATCGAATACCTGACACCGATTCCCGGAGTCGCACTCACGGGAGAAGTCGCCTTTGGCGATCATGGTTATGATGACTGGCAACTGGGCATCCGCTATTATTTTGGAGGCAAAAAAACGTTGCACGACCGGCAACGACAGGATGATCCCCCTGCCCTGACCACGCAAATCTTGCAAAGCCTCGGCTTGTATGGCGCTGAATCTTCCAAGAAAATGGCTGCCTACCACGCCGTAAATCCCGGGACGGAATATTCCGGTGGCGGTTATGGAGTTATTATAACAAGGATTGATCCCGGAAAAATTCCTCCGCTCTTACCTCCAATCCCAACTTCTCCCCCCGCTACCGATCCTCCACCTGCGTTGCCTTGATATTCCGCGACGTATCAATTTCCAATAAAATTATTGGCGACTATAGTCTCAGCGCTGAAACTGTGCCTGCTTGCTGACTTTGGCCAGTCGTTTTTCCCATTCGCCTTTGTGTGCCAGCGGATCGGCCTCGGTTCCCCACAATTTTTTAATGATTTCCCGTTGCGGCTGGAACGGACATTTGGCCTTGGGATGCTTGTGGGCGTCATCCAGTTGCCGCAACGCCAGTTGCGCGCCGGTCATCAACGCCGGTTTTTCCGGACGCGAAAACTGCTGATTCAATTCATGGGCGGCATCATCCAGAGCCCCCCAGCGCTCCGCCTGCGTATGACCCCAAAGCGTGGGTTGCGTGTCCAGCCGGGCGAGGTTCCAGAACGCAACGCGGATTTGCCGGACCGATTTCGTCTGGCCTTCCATGATGCCCCGGAAAATCTGTTTCATCTCGGCATTGATCACGGAATTCCGAAATTGCGGATGCTGAAACCGGCGGCTGCCGCCCACCTCGGTAAAATCATCGAAGCGAATGGCCAGCGACAATTCCCGGGCCTGTAACTGTTCGCGGCGCAACTGTCCCACGAGTCGGGTAGTTTCGCTCAAGGCAAAGGTCAGCGCCGCCTCGTAATCCGGTTCGTCGTAGGGCAAAGTCGTGTTGCTGGAAATCGTGGTGCGATCCTTGACCGTCAACAGCAGCGGCTCATTCCACAAACCGTTGGCGAACAGCCAGAGTTGCTGGCCCCAGATGCCGAATTTTTGCTTCAGCAAGGTGGAAGGCATTTTCGCCACATGGTCAAAGGTCAACGCGCCCAAGGCCGCGAGCGAACGCTGCCGGTTCTTGCCGATGCCGGAAAGTTCCCGCACGGAGCGGTTTTTCAGAAATTCCTTTTCCTCGCCGGCTTTGATTTCAATGAAACCCGGTTTGGCCGCATCCGTGGCCAGCTTGGCCAGACGCGAAGAGCTGGCCAGTCCGGCAGACACGGGAATTTTCACCTCGCGCGAAATGCGCTCGCAAATTCCCTTCACATATTCTTCCGGCGACGTATTGCGCCAGACCACCTGATCCATGGTGGTGAAATCCAGGAAACCTTCATCAATCGAGATGGGCACCAAAGTTGGCGAATACTGCGCCAGCACGTGAAACATTTCCGCCGAAATGCGGCGATATTCTTCGTAATGTGGACGGCATAAAACGCCGCGGGGACACCGCCGCTTGGCTTCAAAGCACGCCATGCCGGTGGTAACCCCAAACTTCTTCGCAACGCGATTGGCGGCAATCACGATGCCATCGCCGCGCCGCCCGCCGCCCACCCACACGGGCCGGCCCGCGAGCTTTTGATTGAGCGCGATTTCGCAGCTGGCGAAAAAGCTGTCGCCATCCACATGCAAAATTCGGTTGTTCGCCGGCGTTGTCACCGTTGCAGAATTTAATCGGTTGTGAGTCATGGAGCCATGCCGAGTTGTTCACAATCACAGGCTGGCAAAGATTTTGCCCGAAACGCATGGACAAAGGCTGTCCATGACCACGTTGAGACGGGAGTATGTAGATAGCGCAAATTGGCATCGCTTGTCACAAATACCGAAGCCCATTAACCAAGAATCCCACTAATTTGCTTCACGCCCGTCCGGCTATAAGTCCAACAGCAGTAGTTGGTTGGCATTATGGGTTGGCGGCAGTTTGAACTCGGATTCTGTAAACAGTTCAGGCAAAGGCACTTTTTCAAAAGGGTGAACGCTCAAAAGCTGCAAAGTTCGGTGCAGTGTTCCGGGCAGGTTCAACTGCTTGTGCAGGATGGCGACCATCAGGTAAACCGTGATGGCAATCCAGATTTGGGTCTTCACCGCGTTGGGACTCGTTCCGTAGTAGTGTTTGATGCGGAGGGGTCCTTTGATCCAGCGAAAGAACAACTCGATGCGCCATCGCCGTCGGTAAATCAGCGCCACCGTCAGCGCCGGGATTTCGAGTGGGTTGGTCAGAAAAGATCAAAGTCCGCTCCGTCTCGGCGTCGAAGTAACAGACCCTGCGCAACAACGAAGGAAAGGCCGTCCGTGCTTTGGGCAAAGTCGGTTTGCCAATCTGGTCGCTGCGCACAGCGGTGGCAGTCACCGGCAGCGAGCGCTGGCGGGAAAAGCGCAGGTTGTCTTTGGCTCGCGTGACGAAGAACGCGCCGGCCCGGGCGATCAAGTCCAGCCGTTTGAAATCCATGTAACCGCGATCGATCACATAAAAGGCACCCGGCTCGAAGCGGAGTGCGTCGAGCCAGCGCACGTCGTGCTGGCGGGCACCGGTGATGTGAATGCAGGTGGGAATGGGGCCGCGCAAATCGACTTGGGGGTGCAGTTTGATGCCGGCTTTGGGGCGGCGAAAGTTGGCCCAAGGAAAGAGCGTGAGCGAAAGATCGATAGTCGTGGCGTCCAAGGCATAGATCGTGTTTTCCAGTTCCAGCCCGAGGTCTTCGCCGGCATAGAGGCTTCTGGCCTTGCGCATGAGATGCTTCGCCAAGTCTTCCCACCGCCGCCAGTCCCGTTGCTCGTTGGCTTCGGCCAAAGTGGATTTGGCAACCGGTTCGCGAACCCCCAAATGGTAAAGCGCCTCCGGCTTGGCGTTCAAGCCGGTGGCACTGTCCCGCAGCCCCTCGCGCCAAGTCAGTTGTGCAAACGCCATGCAGATAAACTGCTGACGACAGCCGAAATGCCGCACCCGCGATGGGGCATGGTAACGTTCGACCAAACGGTCGAGCGTCTGGCGATGGACAAGGTCGAGGATTTGAGACAGCACGAAACGGCCCGAATTCATGGGCTGGCATCGTGCCGGGGAAGCAACCAGAATTCAAATGCGTCACATCCGCTTTTGTCGCCAACTCGCTCATTTTATGTATCTTCCAAAACCTCAAAGTTCAGTTAACCGGACACCCGTGAATTTGCTTCTTCAATTCAGAACCGATGCCGGTGTTGGCGGTTCGTTTGCGTTATCTACATACTCCCGCGTTGAGACACGGACAAAAGATGTTAAGCCAATCCGCCGCGATCGGCGTTTAATAGAGATGATAGGATTCACATCCTGGCAACATGAAAATACTCATTGAAAATCTACTGCAGTTACAATCACTCGAATTAGCCGCACAAACCAGCGCCGCCGCTGAAAAACAAATTGCCGAATTACGACAAAAAATCCCCGCCCAAATCCTGGGCCACTATGATCGCCTGCTGGCGCGTGGCAAAAAGGGCGTCTCCAAAGTCCACAACCAGGTCTGCTGTGAATGCCACATGCAAGTGCCCAGAAACACCGTCCTTACCTTGATTCGTGGCGATGACATTCAAATCTGCGAAAGCTGCGGACGCTACCTGTATCTCAGCACGGAAGCACAGGCAACACCCGAGCCGGTTGTGCCCAAAAGCAAAAAGAGCGCCCGCAAGCGCGAAACCAAATTGCAAACCGCCTAAGTAAACAGGCTGGTTTAAAACAGAACGGCGCGGATTTTTCCGCGCCGTTTTTTTCCAACCTTACCAGGGAATTTTACTTAGAACGGTTTAAACAATCTCGTAGCCGGAGATTCGGGGGAGAGGTTCTCCCTCACCCAGGCCCTCTCCCGCTGGGCGAGGGGGAAATGATCGCCGCGTCAGGGCGAATTCAACCCGGTATTCAGGTTGAAACCATTCGCGTTTTTTCAAAGCGATCAACGGCGGCTTCCCTCTCCCTACGGGAGAGGGATTGAGGGTGAGGGAGAAAGCACCGGCATCCCCATCCGGCCACAGTTTATGTTAAACCGCTAGTGCGCACCCGTTGAATTCATTCCGCGCAGGCCTTTCGCACGGCTCAGCTTGGTCCAGGAGAACGCGTAGAGCGCAATCAAAACGAAACAGACCAGCGGCATCCAGAAACTGGCGGCCATGTTGTAAACGTCTCCCAAATGGCCCATGAACTTCGGCATCAGCGCGCCACCGGTAATGGACATGACAATGAATGCCGCCGCTTTTTTCTTTGATTGCGAGCCAATGCCGAATATGCCCAGCGCAAAGATGGTCGGAAACATGATGGACATGAATAAATAGCTGAGGAACACGCCGGCCACCGAAAGCCAGCCGAGATTCGCGATGATCAGCCCGCAAACCAGAACATTGATCAGCGCAAACATGCCCAGCGTTTTATGCACGGAAGCTTTCTTCATCACCCAGGCGCCCACCAGTCGGCCGAGCAAAAAGCACCCAAAAGCCAAGGATGACAACAAACTGGCGCCCTTGTCACTGATGGCAAAACTGGCGTCATTGTAAGCGATCATGTTGGGAAACGCGTCCGCCAGAAGCATCCGGTTCAAGCGCAAACGGGCGTTGTCGGTTGCCGGTTTTTCGGCGAGCAATGCCTGCGTTGCTTCGCTGAACTTCACCTGACTGAAGCGTTGTTCGTCATACAACGGGGCTTTCGGGTCATGTCCGCTCAATTCCTGGCGCAGGATGTCATTCAAGTCACTCAGCAGGCCAGCCGACAACGCGGCTGAATCCCCCTTTTCCAGCAGAGCGCGCGTGTCATCCGACAGATTTTCATGGATGAAACGCGCAACCGGATCATCCGGGGCTTGGAGCCGCTTTGCCAGCCCCGATAAATCAATGATGTCTCCGGGCGCCAAAGCCACGCGATGTTCCACCCAGCCGTGCTCTTGCAAAAAACCGTTCCCGACGGAAGCAGAAAGCGTGGGCACCATGCAAAATCCGGTGTTTTTATCAACGGTCATGCTGTTGATGAAAAAACTGAAAATTCCGGCCTGCGCCGCCACATAAAGGAATTGGGCAAGGGTCGCGCCGGAAAAATGCGGATGCGCCCAGATGCTGTGCGTGGAAAGTTTTTTGGCGGAGGAAAAAACCATCGGCGCCAGCAATAGGATTGGGAGCGCAAAAATCCACCAATGGGACGTCACCGTTTTTTCGGCAATGCCACAGGCCGGCAAAATGGTGTGAAGAATCAGATAAACCGAGAGACCGACGGCCGCCACGTTGAGGAACATCATGGAGCCGACCAGCACTGTGCTTTTGTTTTCGTTGACGGATGCGCTGTCATCCGTGTGATATTGGTCCGCCACGTTGATTTCCGGCACCGGCGCGCGTGAGAACAAAGCCGCTAAAATGACCACCAGAATGGCGACGCCAAGATACGGAATAAACAACTGGCCATGCGCTTTCTGCACGCCACCTTCTGAGTAGAAAAACATCGAACCGGCGATCGGACCGAGAATCCAGCCGACGCCGTTGCAGGATTGCGCCAGATTGATGCGTGACGCCGCAAATTCCTGCGGGCCCAGCACGGTTGTGTAAGGATTGGCCACGGTTTCCAGCACGGTCAGTCCCATGGCAATCAAACATACGCCGAGCAGGAATGCCCAGAATTGCGATATGCTCGTGGCCGGCAAAAACCAGAACCCGCCGACCGACACCAGCAGCAGCCCAAAAATAATTCCGCCTTTGTAACCAAACCGGCGCGTCAACAAACCAGCAGGCAAAGCCATGAGCGAATAGCCCATGTAATGCGCGAACTGCACCCAGGCCGATTGCGCCTTGGTCAGGTGCAGTTGATCCTGAAAATGCTTGTCCATCGTATCAATCATCCCGTTGCAGAACCCCCACAAAAGAAACAGCGACGAAACTAAAGCAAAGGTAAACCCAAGGCTTTTGCCGTCGGGAAGTTGAAACATGCCAATCTTCTTGGCGGAAGCATTCTGGGCAGATTTGCTCATGATGAGGTTGGGGTTGGGCCGTAAAGTGAGGTTGTGCTCAGGGCAATGTCAAGCGAAGGCTGCATTTATACTGGCGTAACGCCTTTCTTCAGGATGATGTTGCCGTATTTGGCCGTTTCGCCCGTCATCACCACGGCAAACGCTTTCTTTGCGCGCTCGTAAAAAGCAAAACGCTCGACGCGCTCCGGCACTTTCGCGGCGGGAACATGCTTGCGGATGACTTTCATGTAACTGGCCTCGACCTTTGGATCAAGTTTATCGCCGGTCACTACCGCCATCATTGCCAACGGCGGCGCGTAAGAATCCAGTTCCAAGATGGGCAAAATGCCATCGAGCAAGGTCGGGATATTCACGCCATCCGCGCGCAAGGTGCGGACGTTGAAAGTGTGGCCGGGGAAATGCGCATCGGCTAAAACGATTTCGTCGCCGTGGCCCATTTCGGCGAGCACTTTCAAGAGATCCGGGCTGATGCAGGGAGCGATGCCTTTGAGCATAGAATTGGAAACTAGGGTTTATGCGTAGAGCGGGCCGAAGTTTTTGCATGCGCGATAATCCGCGCTTTCCAAGTCCGCTGTGCCGAACGCGGACCAAGTGCTCGGCCGGAACACTTTTTCCGACGCCACGTTGTGCATGTAAACCGGAATACGCAGCAGTGACGCCAGCGAAATCAAGTCCGCGCCAATGTGGCCGTAGCTGATGGAACCGTGGTTGGCGCCCCAGTTGTTCATCACCGTGTAAACGTCGCGGAAAGCGCCTTGGCCCGTGAGAATCGGCGCAAACCACGTTGTCGGCCAGGTCGGGTTCGTGCGTTGATCAAGCACGTCGTGAACATTGGCCGGCAAGTCCACCGTGTAGCCTTCGGCAATTTGCAGCACCGGTCCAAGACCTTTAATGAGGTTGATGCGGCACATCGTCACCGGCATGCCGCCCTTGGTGAGGAAGCGAGTGCTCCAGCCGCCACCGGGGAAATATTCCGTCATGCTCGGATGCCACGTCGTGGCGCCCAGGCATTTCTGCGCTTCGAATTTCGAGATTTCCCAGAAGGGTTTCATTGCAGGCTGGCCGTTCAACGATTGCTGGCCGGTGCCGTCGAGCGTCGCTGGTCCGGAGTTGATGAGATGCAAAATGCCGTTCGCCGCCGCGCCTTCGAGCGTATGACCAGAAACACGTTTCACCGATTCCGGGCTCCAGTAGGTGCGCACATCCGCAAAAATCTGCGCGGTGTTCGTGAGCAAATAGCCGATCAGCATCGAAGCGCCGTTGAGGCAATCGTTCTCGGTCGCGACAATGTAAGGCGCGCGGATGCCGTTCCAGTCAAACGAGGTGTTCAAAATGGCTTCGAGATAATCACCGTTGGGCTGGTAATCGGTCCACTGGCGCTGGCCTTGGAAACCGGCGGCAATGGCGTTATGCCCGTGGGATTCCTCGCCAAAGCCCATCTTCTTCAAGACCGGATTGCCCACCATCAAGTCGCGAGCGATCAGCGCCATCTTCACGGATTTTTCCCATTCGTTGTTCAATTGCTTGCGCGAACGCTTCATCTTGGGCGAGTTGTAATCCTTGCCTTCGGGGCAATTCTGTTTTGTCCACGCAAGGGCCTTCTTGTATTCAGCCTGATCGAAAATGCCTTTGTCCATGCGGCGCAGAAACTCAGTCATGTCGATCGTCTCGACGCGCATGCCTAAATAATCCTCAAAGAACGGCTGGTCCACGATGGAACCGGCGATGCCCATGGAAACGCCGCCCATGCCAAGATAAGATTTGCCGCGCATCAAGGCCACCGCCAGACCAGCGCGAGCGAATCGGAGAATCTTTTCCTGGACGTCAGCGGGAATTTCCTTGTCGCTGCTGTCCTGCACGTCGCGACCGTAAATGCTGAACGCGGGAATACCCTTCTGTGAATGACCGGCCAGCACGGCCGCCAGATAAACGGCACCGGGACGTTCGGTGCCATTGAAGCCCCAAACCGCCTTGGGCACGAGCGGGGTCATGTCCATCGTTTCGCTGCCGTAGCACCAGCAGGGCGTGATGGTGAGCGAAACGCCGACGTTTTCCTTGGCAAATTTCTCCGCGCAGGCCGCGGCTTCCGCCACGCCACCGATGCAGGTGTCGGCAATGACACATTCCACCGGCTTGCCGTTCGGATAGCACAGCGTGGAGGAAATCAGTTTCGCGGCAGCCTTCGCCTGATCCATCGTTTGTTTTTCGAGCGACTCGCGCACGCCGCCAAGGCGACCGTCGATGGTGGGACGAATCCCAATTTTTGGAAGTGAACCGTTAAAGACAGATAACTTCATAATTTGGAGGTGGTGATGTCTTTATGATGACAAATTGACCGTCAATTGTCAGGAAAATCCATTGGACGACGGCACGAAATTCTTGGATTTAACACAGGTCAGGTTCCGTTTGCTGCAAATCCAGCTAAACGGAATGGCGGGCACGATATTCGGTCGGGGATGACTGGCAAAGTTTGGTAAAAATCCGGCTAAAATGGGCCGGATCGGGAAAGCCAACCGCATTGGCGATTTCCTTGATGGAATCCTGACTGGTCAGCAATAAATATTGGGCGCGCTCTATTCGCCGACGCGCCAGATAATCCAGCGGCCGCACGCCAACCGTGTTTTTGAACTGGTCGGAAAAATAGGTTGGATGCAACGCCACAACTTTTGCCAGGTCGCCCAGCGTAATCTTCCGAGCCATTTTCGTGTGGATGTATTCCTGCACCGCCATGAACTGGCGTGTCACCCGCGCATGAACACCTTCATGGTTGCGGGCAGAACGCAGGAACGGCGCAAGCAGCAAATGCAAAACCCCGCGGGATTCAAAGGCGCTGATGGCATCGGCTTGGGTGCCGGACATCTGAGCGGAGACCGGAAATTGCTTATATTCCTCGCGGCTGGGATCGTAGCACGGCAATTTTCGATTGGGGTAAATCCCTTCCAGGCGTTTAAACCAGGCCAATGCCCCTTGCGGCGCTGGCAACTGGCATTGGCAATCCAACAACGAGAACAGATCAATGCCCGCGGGCAGCCGGGTGGCAAAATGCAGATGATAATGGTTGAAGCGGTTGGAACAGGAACAATCATGCACTGTAAAAGCGGGAACGAGGTGCATCTGGCCCGGTCGCAAATCAAATTGGCGGCCATGGTGACGCACCACCGCCCGGCCACCGAGGATCAGCCAGAGCCGTGAAAAGGGACTGATGACCTGCCGGAAATTCCACCAACGGCCGGCTTCGGTGCGTTGCACCGCCAGCACCTGCATGTCCAGGGAATTCAACGCTTCGTGGTTTAGGGCGGACGTCATGATGATCAACGGAAACCAGCTTGATTTCCCAGCGGCAAATTATCCAGCGTTTTTGCGGGGATTTCCGGCGGAAAACCGGGGGATTTCCCCGGTGAACAAATTCAACTTTGAACTCAACGTAATGACTTGATAGGCTGAGCACATGGCTAAGAAGCCGAATGGCGACTCCAATCCAAAGAATGGTTTTAACGACGTGATCGGCATTGCGCTGCTGGCGCTGGCGCTGTTGCTGCTCGTTGCGCAATGGTCGTTTGACCATCTGGATCTGCATTCGGTGGTGCGCGTGTCAACCGACGGCTCCAACAAAGGAACCCACAACTGGATTGGCAGCCTCGGAGCTTACATGGCGTGGTTTAGCTTCCTCGGTTTTGGTATTGCCGCCTATCTGCTACCGTGGATTTTAGGCGTGCTCGGAGTTTCTTACCTGTTGAATGTTTTGGGCTATTTGCGCGCACGCATTCGCTGGTTTCTGGTCTGGACTTTCGCGTTATTGCTTTCCATCACGGGCTTGCTGCATCTCGCCGGAAGAACCGAATTCATCCGGGACTGGACCAACCGAATTTACTCGATTCATGGTCCGGGAGGTTTGTTAGGCTTTATTTCCTACGGCCGGCTTTCCCAATACGACTACGGCTTCGTTCTATTGGGTAATTTGGGCGCCACCATCGTCTATGCCGCGCTCGGCTTGATCAGTCTTTTATTCCTGACCAACTTTGCGCTGGGCGACTGGATTCGCGCCTTGTGGCAATGGGAAAAGGCGGGAGAAGAAACCGAGCAATCACCGGAAGAAATCGCCTTGGAAAAACGTGCCAAGGAACTGGAAAAACAAAAGCGCGAGTTGGAAGAAGAAGTGGGACAAGCCGAAAAATCCGCCAAACCCGAGAAACCAACCAGCGGTTTGGGCGCCGACGGGTTGCCCGTGCCGGAGCCAACCGTGCGCGACCTGAGCGTGCCGCAATTTTCCACGAAAGGTCCGCGCCTGCGCAAAACCACGTTGCCACCAGAACCGGCAAAATCCCCCGGGCTAGAACCGGCTTCAGAACCGGAAGAGGCCGTTGAAGTCATTCACGCTGGTGAAATACCCGTCGCCACCACCGAAGATATTTTGGGCAAAAAGCCCGAGGAAGAACAAACCGAGCTGGAAAAACCGGCTGAAACTAAATCGACCGAGCCAGTCATCACGATTGCCGATGCTTCCACTCCGGCACCCGTAGCTCCGCGCCCCAAATTGGCGCCCAAACGGCCCAAGCCCATGACCGTGGCCAGCGTGCCCATGATCGGCAATTACCAATTACCGCCCATGGATTTTCTCCAGCACGCGGATTTGACCGTCAAACCCACCGAATCCAAGGAGGAACTGATGGCCAATGCCCGGCTGATGCAGCAAACGCTGGCCCAGTTCGACATTGAAGTCTCTCTGGGCGACATCACCAAAGGACCCACCATTACCCGCTACGAATTGCACCCGGCTCCCGGCGTGAAACTGGAAAAAATCCAGAATCTTTCAAACAATCTCGCCGCCGCGCTCAAAGCCGAACGCATTCACATTCTGGCGCCAGTGCCGGGAAAATCGTCCGTCGGCATCGAAGTGCCCAATCTCATCAAGACGAAAGTCATCATGCGCGACTTGTTCGAGTCGGACGAGTGGCGCAACACCAAGGCGCGCATTCCAGTGGCTCTGGGCAAAGACGTTTACGGGCACCCCATCGTCGCCGACCTGGCCGAAATGCCGCACATGCTGATCGCCGGCAGCACCGGCTCCGGCAAATCGGTTTGCATCAACTCCATCATCGCCTCGCTCCTTTATCGGTTTTCGCCGGATCAACTCCGCTTTGTCATGATCGACCCGAAAGTGGTCGAACTTCAACAATACAATGCCCTGCCCCATCTCGTTGTGCCCGTGGTCACCGACCCCAAAAAAGTGCTGCTCGCCTTGCGCTGGGTGGTGAACGAAATGGAAAAACGCTACAAAATTTTTGCCCGCGTTGGCGTCCGCAACATCAAATCCTTCAATGACCGGCCCAAAAACAAGCCGCTGCCGGAACCGGAACTTGAATTGCCTTTAGCCGCCAAGAAGGAAAAAGTCGAAGCAGGCGCGGATGGATTTGCCGTGGAAGTTGACGAGGAAATCATCGTTCCGCGCGAGGAAGACATCATCATTCCCGAAAAACTGTCCTACATAGTCGTCATCGTTGACGAGCTGGCGGACTTGATGCTTGTGGCGCCGGCCGACGTGGAAATGGCCATTGCCCGCATTACGCAGATGGCGCGGGCGGCCGGCATTCATTGCATCGTGGCCACACAGCGTCCGTCCGTGGACGTCATCACCGGCGTCATCAAAGCCAACATTCCGGCGCGTATCGCCTTCCAAGTGGCCAGCCGGGTGGATTCACGGACGATTCTCGACGCCATGGGCGCCGACAAATTGCTCGGCAAAGGCGACATGCTTTTCCTGCCGCCTGGTTCGGCCAAGTTGAACCGTGCGCAAGGCGCGCTCATCACGGATCAGGAGTTGGAAAGCATCGTCAACTTCATCGCCAAGCAAGGCAAGCCGAGCTACGAAATGGAGATTCACCAGCAACTCTCCAAGCCCAGTGCGCCGACCGACATCGAAAGCGGCATTGATGAAGATGAAGAACTCATTCAGCAATGTATCGAAGTCATTCGCAGCGAACAAAAGGCCAGCGTTTCGCTCATGCAACGTCGTTTGCGATTGGGTTACACCCGCGCCGCCCGCATCATGGATGAACTCGAAGGCCGCGGCATTGTCGGCCCCAGCAAAGGTGCCGAGCCACGCGATATTTTGATCGATCTGGATGGCGGCGGTGCCGATGGCGGCGGGCAAAGCGCGGTGTAAACTGGCGTTTGAGCCGCCGAAGAAAGTCTTCAACCTGATATTGGGGTGAGCTGTTGTTTATGTCCCTTTGAGTAATTTGACAGCGGCATTAAAACCGCCGCTCCCGAGACGCTTCGCGAAAAGCGGACGAGGCGGCAAACGAGTTCAATTAAACCCGAAAACCGAAGTTGGCATGGGGACCACACGCGGCTCGCGTGTGGTTTTCGGCGGCCAGCCGAAAATCTCGTTGAACCAATATTTCCCCGTTTCGTTCGGTAAAGATAAGGGTTGGACGCCGTGTTTGGCGGGCCGCCAAACACCGAGGCCAGCGGCCTGCGCTCCCCAACTTCGGAGTTCAGGTTAAATTATGCCATTGGTCAGCCCCGACTCCTTTTCCGCTTTTTTAGTAACCCGTCAGGCGGTCGGATTTCCATTGGCCATCAATTTGCTTTAAATCCAACCACAATGGTTGATCGGATTGGGGCAGACCGCTGATATAGACGGTAAAATGCGCATCGTTTTCGGAAGTCATTTGGATGTTCAGTATTTGAATGCCGGACGCTTGACTGAGACCTTGGATTTCAGCATCGGCAATTTCGGCGTCGGTCTTGTCCTTCCAAGGTCCGGAGATTCTTCGTTCCAGTTCCGCAGGCGTAAGGCTCGCGCGGATGGCGTTCATATCGCCGTTTGAAACGGCCCACAACATGGATTGCAAGGCAGCTTCCGGTGTGCCGTAGCCAGCCAGAGTCCACGATGACCTGGGCAGATTGACAAAGCGATTGCTGCCCGGAAACGATTGAAAGGATGGGAGTGCGGTTTGGGCCGCCAACTTTGTTTGCAACGCTTGAAGTTCACGATGCTGACCTTCGACTATGCCCCGCAGACGGTTGAGTTCATCAAGCTGACTATTCCTCGTCGCCTGAGCCGCCGCCGCGGACACAGTATTGGTTAAACGGTTGTTTTCCGCGGTCAACTCACCCAAACGACCGGCCTCAGCCGCTAATGCAAGATTTTCCGCCCGCATTTTTGCCTGGGCCTGGTATTGTTGCCCCAGCCAGACCAGCTCGATAGCCGCAACCAATATGGCCAAAATGTAGATCCAAGTTTTATTCATGGGGGAATCGGGAAATCACCAATATGCCAGCCATCGCTGGACCGTTGCAGGGGCAACCGGCCAAAGCCATCCTGCCCGTCATTGTAAACGGTGATGACGACCTGATCCGGAGTCACGAATTGCTCGGATAAAATGCGCATACCGATCACATTGGTTTCGTGGCTGGCTTCCTGACTGATCTCGGCATCAATTTCAGCCTCGGTTTTTCCAGCAAATTCCTTGGCGGCCGCCGCTTGAGCTGCCGGTCCTAATTGCGCCAGCACCAACTGGAGGTCATGGTGATTTTTCACGTTTTGCATCATCCAACTGAGTGACTGCAACGCCGCTTCGGGCGTGGCATTTCCAGCGGTGGCCCAAGCCGATTTCGGAAAATAGTTCGTCGTGACCGGCGCGCGCAGGGCCATGGCCGCCGCTGAATTTTTCCGGGCGGTGAAGTCGGCGTTTAATTTTGCCAGTTCATTCCGCTGCATGCCCACTTCGCCGCGCAATTTCAGCAATTCCAAATATTGATCCGGCGAAAGGGTTGGCCCGGCAGACGCTGGCCGGCTGGCCAACCTTTGATTCACTGCCTGTAGTCTCACCGCCTGATCAGCTTGCGCTTGCAATTGGCGATGTTGATCGCGCAGGCTGGCCCAAACCCGCTGCTGTATTACCATCGGCGTCAACAGGCCCGCAACGACCAACACCCCCGCCGCGACCGTTTGAAGTTTCGTCATAGTCATTGCCTTTATAAAAGTCAGGGTGGTGCCGGTGTCAGCCCCCGCCATCGAGGCGCTGGCCAGCCCTGACACCAGTCCGGCGGGAGCGTTTTGAACGGCATGGGCGGAAAGCACCGAACCCAGCGCCGTGACCGTCCCCAAACCTCGTCTGACCAGGAGGAGGCGGAGTTTCTCCACCGCCCGATCGACCCGCTTGCGGGCCGTGTCTTCGCTCAAGCCCAGCGCCTGGCCAATGTCCGCGAGTTGACGATTTTCAAAATATCGCAGCAAAATGACCTCACGATCGGATGCCTTGAGTTCATGCATGACGCGGTCCAGCATCGGCCGGAGTTTTTCCCAATCAAAATTAGGCGCGGCGGGCTGCAATAATTCATTCATGAGAAAGGCCTCCTGCTCGTGCGCCTGACGGCGTCGCTCGGTGCGCACCGCTTTGGCGGCGGCAAAATGAGTGCCGGTGTAAAGCCAGCCGGTCAGCGCCGGACGCCGCGAGAGGATCGCCGCTTTGCGCGCCAGGTCCGTGAAAACCGCTTGGGCAACGTCATGGGCCAGATGCACGTCGCCGTTGACCTGACGCAAGGCTGCGGAATACACGAGATTCAGGTGCCGCCGCACCAATTCGGCGAAGGCCTCCTCGGAATGAGTCTCGGCATAAGCCCGAAGCAATTCGCCATCAGCTGTCATATTCACAGGATAGCACCCGGCCGAAGCAAAATCGGACAAAAATAATGAGGGGAGAGTTTAGCCGGACAATCCAGTTGGTTGGGCAGAAAGCAGCCACTGCTCCGAAACGGAAACCGGCACGCCCCGCCTTGCAGGGCACTGGACCCAATACATTTTTCCACCTGATGCTTTAAAAGCACATGAATCCTGAATCGAATCTGAAGCTCATTCTGTTCTGTTTTGAGAGAAAAGATGCTGGAATGGTGGCGGCGACGCCTCGTCGCGATCGCCATTATTCGATCCTTTCGGCAACGAAGGCGTCGCCGCCAACTTAAAACCATCTTTGCTACAGAGCAATTCTGTTCCAGGAAATAAATGAGCTTCCAGAGCGGCTCCTCAAAGGTGCGGGAAAAAGTTCGCCATCCCCATTCGGCTATAGTTTCAAGCGTCAAATTCCGGTCTCCAATCAAGGATCAACAGGCGCAGAATACGCGGGTAATGACTTTTTCCACGCGAGCGCGGCGGCCTTTAATCGGCTGGCCATTTCTTCATTGCTAGCGGCGACGTCGTTGGTTTCATTGCGATCGCTGGCGAGATTGAACAGTTCCATTTGCGAACCGTCCGGATTGACCAGCAATTTCCAGTCGCCTTCCCGCACCGCCAGATGCGGACTGCGATCTTCAACCGGACCGGGGTAATGAAATAATTTTGATTTCCGGCCATATTCCCAAAAAATGGTTCGCGGGGATTTGGACGACTTGGTGTCAAACGCCGCCGTCATGTCCTGGCCATCAAATGAAAAGGCTGACGGCAACGTGGCGTGGGCCACGGCGCAAAAGGTCGGGAATAAATCAACCATCTCCAACACCGTTTGTTCATCGATAGTTCCCGGCTTGGCGTGTCCCGGCCAGCGCACGATGAACGGCACCCGCGTCCCGCCCTCAAACAGGCTCAACTTGCTGCCGCGCAATCCGCCGGTGCGTGTGTGTTTGAAGTTCGGCAAAGGCCCGTTGTCACTGGTGAACACCAGCAGTGTGTTCGTGTCCAACCCAAGCGATTTTAAACCTTCAAATAAACGGCCCATTTGATGGTCGTATTCGGCGAGCACGTCACAGAAATTTTTGCGCGATTGCCAGCCTTTCTTTGAATCCTGCTGTTCCTCATTCGCTACCCACGGGGTGTGAACATCATCGGGCCAGATCTCGACATAACACGGCTGACCGCGATGGCGCTTGAGGAAATCCAAGGCGCGATCCACAAAATAGCCGGTGCGCTCCCAGCGTTTCACCTTGTCCTTGGGCGACCAGATCCAATTGCTGGCAGTGATGTTGGGATCCGGTTCCGGACTTTCGTAAGTGCCGGAATGTTCATCATAGCCGTAGGCGCTGAAGAGCGGCGCGTTGGTCACATCCCGTCCACCGCCCAGATGCCATTTGCCAAAATGCCCGGTGACATAACCGGCGGCTTTCATGGCCCGCGCCAGCGCCGGGGCGTTGGTGGTCAGAAAATCCACCTGCTCGCAATCGCGATTTTGAGCGCGATTATCCAGGTAGGTGGTGAAGTTCCATCGAGCCGGATACATCCCGGTGATGTAAGCGGCACGGGATGGCGAGCAAATCGGAGCATTGTCGTAAAAATGAGTAAACTTGATTCCTTCCCTGGCCAGCCCGTCGAGATTGGGTGTGGGAACGAAATTGCCACCGTAACAGCCCAAATCGCTGTAGCCCATGTCGTCCGTCAGCACAAAAACAATATTGGGCCGGTCGTCGGAAAAGGCGGTTAACGGCCACGCCCCGCCCACCGTAATCGCCGCAAGGCACAAGGCGGCGGCGCTTGAACTGAGTGGACGTTGCCGGTTGTGACTCAACAAATGGGACAATTTGCAGCGGGCATGAAAACTCAACGTCTTAAGGAGATGTGGCATGTAGCCTTTTAACAATTGGCGCAGCGACTTTCAAGCCAGACCCGCAACCTCCCAAGCCGCTTTAATTCTTCCAAACCCAGTCGCCGGCCTGCCAATCCACGCGGTCCTGTTTGCCCAGCACCACCTTGCCGCCATCGTCCTTTTCGTTCGCGCCGACCGAATAAAGAATGAATTTCCCGTCGTCAGTGCGCTGATAATGCAACGGCTGGCCGTTGATGAGGTCATGAGGCAGCTTGTCAACAAACTGCGGCGACAGTTCATCGAGTGACTTCGGATAATCGCCTTTTGCGAGGTGATACCGCTCCAGCGCACAGGCCACCCGAGCCAGATTAATTTGCGTCTGAATCATCGCGAAGCGCAGCACACTTTTGCTGACCGACGGAAACAACTGCAAAGCTTGGAGGGTGAAAGGCCAGTAACGATTCAACAGTTCCTTGCAGGCTTGCTCACTTTGATTTAAGGCCGTCACGGACACCGTATGGTTCGTCAGATCCACCAACGGAATCACGATCTGCTGATACATCTGGGCAAAGGCCAGTTCATTGCGATAGAAATAAGCGCTGGGAACCCACCACAGGCTGTTGGTTTCCGTGCCCATCGGGCCGGTGGAAACACTTTGGCGGGTAATCCGCAGTTTTTCAAAAGCGTTGATGGCGCAGCTCCGTTCACCGCGCATGGAGGTTTGAAAATCCGCCAAATAATCCGACCGGGCGAGCAGCGCTTCCAGTTCAGCCAACTGCGCATCGTTCCATTGATGCTGCACCAAACCTTCGTATATGGGCTGGATCGCAATGGCCGTCATCGCGAGGCGAACCAGATGTGAGATTAGAAACGGCTGATTCCGCGACGTATCAATGAGGCGCAATGCCAGCTTCTCATCTTCCAGCGCCGCCTGTCCCTGCCCGGCTTGCAATTCAGCCAGCACCCGCAGTTGTAAAAACTGCGCGCTCCGCTTTTGCACGGCCAGCCAGGGCAAAAACGAGCCAACCTGCTCAAGCCCGTCTTGATAATCCAAAGGCATTCGAGCATAAGGTCGTTCGCTCGCCGCCCGGAGTTCCTCCAGCACGGGGTTGAACACACTCAGTGCCAGCAAAACGTCTTTGGCGGGCGTCTGCGGTTCCGGCGTCATGGGAAAGCCATTCGTCTGTCCGGCAGGTGATTTGCTGTAATTTCTAAAATACTGCTGCCACTCGGTCAGATCCGTCAGACGGCCACGCTGCCAGTTTCTACCGTGCTTCGGCCAGAGTTCAGAATCCCCACGATAAATATCAAAATCAATCGGGGTTCGGGCGGAGGATTCGTTTTGGACAGCTTTCAAGGCCCCGGCCACAATGGGTGCTGCGAAAAAATTTTCGGTATCCCGCACCTCGGGTGGGGTGCAGGCCGACATATCGAGTTTTTCGCCACGAGCCGCCGAAACCTGTTGATAATTCAGCCAATCACGGCGGGCACGCCAGTTGATCTCGGTCACGATAAAACCAGCCACCGTGACCAGACATGCCAGTCCGATCAAGCTCCAACGCAATATTTTCCAACGCAATTTGTGCTCAGGATTCGGTTTCATAGGATAAAAGTATTCATAACTTCGGTGCGTGGACGGGGAACCATTCGATGAGCCGGCTCCGCCTCAACCGACGTCGTTCGGTCGGCAAACAGTTCGCGCATGATGCGTTGCTGTTCCTGAAAGCTCAACATCACCGGCGCCGGCGCGCCGACCGGCAGCGTCGATTTATCACGTTGCGCCACGTTCAACACGATTAAAACCATCCAGGCCGCGGAAAGCGCAGCCCACATGCGGCGGCTGGGAAAAATCAATTCGCGCCAGAGCAATGCCGGCAACGCGAACAGTGGGGCCCAAACCGAAGGCCGGGGTGCTGCTCGGCGCCCGCTGGCGCAAACGGACCGGCGGATTTCATCCAGCTTCGGCTCGATCGCGCGATGCCGGTTCAATAAAACTTCACGCGGCGTTTTCATTTCCAGCCTCCAATAATTTTCGCAGCGATTTTTTTGCGTAATGCAAACGGGATTTTACCGTGCCGGTTTGCGTGCCGCTGATCCGGGCAATTTCATCAAGCGGGAACTCTTCGATGAAATGCAGCAGCAGCACTGATCGCTGTGGCGCCGGGAGTCGCTCCAGCAGTTCCATGAACCGCGCTTCCGACTCCTGACGGATGAGCAACTCATCCGGCCCGTCCTCCAGGTCATCTGCCGCTTCGGGAATTTCTTCCACCAGCACTTCTTGGCGGCGACGCCAGTGTTGCAGCACCTTCTGATGCGCAATGCTGAACAACCAGCCGCCAAATCTGGCCTCATCGCGCAAGGCGCCCACGTGTTTAACCGCCGCAATGAAAGTCTCCTGAACCAAATCCAGACTGAGCTGTTCCTGGCGGACGAGTTCAAAAACATAAACATATAGCGGCAATTGATAGCGCCGGAACAATGTTTCCCAAGCCGCCGGATCCCCGGCGCGCGCTTGAGCCACAGGCAGTTGTTCGATATCGGCCACTTCCGGCATTGTCATTAAGAGGAATGCGCGAAGCGAGCCAAGGTTCAATCAAAATCAAAAATTTCCAAGATTGCCAATGACTCGTGAAATGCGCTTAATGATGTGAATGTCAACGGTTGCTGAACAATTGCGCGCGGGTCGTGAAGCCAGGATGCTGACAGTGGAACAAGTGGCGGAACTCACCAAAATCCGCACCGACCACATCCGCGCGCTGAATTCCGTGTTGTAACCGAGCAGATCAAATGCCGGGACCAGATCCAAGCTCACCTCAGCTTCCAACCGGCCTCTCAAGGTTTGATCGGTGCCGGTTTCAAATACCCCCCCGCACTAGTGTGGTGAGCGAGAAATTCGGTTAATAATTATCCCCCACCGTTTCCAAGCAAAACCGCCGTCTTGCGCTTTTGGCATTATGCAACGAACTAATCACTCACCACACTAGAAGAACGCGGCAATTATATTCGGTCAATGAGGCTGTCCAGCAGTTAACTCAGGCGTCTGTGGCTGCGCGGCGGCGCCGGCCACAGTCAATGGGCGCACAGTTTCACCCGCCTCTGTGCGTTGATCCGCCCGGCCCGGTGGCAAAAATTGGAACAGCCAGCCGGCTTGAAGGCGGCGGGCGCTTTCTGGGCACGCCGCAGGGAGGAGATTTCTTTTTTCTCGCCTTTTGGCACTTGGCATTCTAAAAAGTGAGCCGGCTTGAGCGCTTTAACAAAAATCATCACGCGAAAATGGCAGTTGAAGCGTTTGCGCGGTGGTTTTAGAAATCTCGCATGAGTATTCCCACGACTTCCAGCCAGCGTCAGCGCACGTGCCGCGCGTGCGCCAAAAAATTTGATTACCCGGTCAAAGGCAGCGCCTCCACCCGCCACCATTGCGAGGAGTGCGTGGCCATCCCGCCCGATACGCGCAAGATCCTGGAGCGCTTGAACACCCGCGTGACGCAACTGGAAAACCAGCTTCGCCGCCTGCAAGCCAAACCGCCGGCCGGGTAGGCAACGCCAGAAATTCAGCGCTGCAAAAATTTGGCCACGGCTTCGGTGCGGGTGCGGACTTGCAGTTTCTCATAAATGCGCCGGATGTAAGTATGCACGGTTTCGTAGCCGATATTCAATTTATCGGCAATTTCCTTGTAAATCAGGCCCTGGGCGAGCAGGTCCAAAACCTGTTGTTCGCGTTCGGAAAGCTCGGTCAATTCGCCGCCGGATTGCGGGGCCGGTGCGGCCGCCGGTTTTTGCAGCGATTGCACCACCAAGCGGGCGATGTGCGTGGTCATCGGCGAGCCGCCGCGATACACCTCCTTGATGGCCTCCAACAATTCCCTGGTCGGCGTGCGCTTCAGCATGTATCCGTTTGCCCCGGAGGCGAGCGCGTTGAAGATATTCTCGGTATCTTCGTAAACGGTCAGCATCATGACTTGAATCTTGGGAGCGGATGTTTTCAAGCGACGAACGCATTCCACGCCGTTGATGCCGGGCAGATTGATGTCCATTAAAACCACATCCGGCTGGGCCTTGGGCAAATCCGCCAGCGCGTCTTCGGCGTTGGAATAGTCGCTGACAAAGCGAAAGCCCTCGGAGCGGCCGATCACTTTGGCCAGCGTTCCCCGCAGTTTGTCGTTGTCTTCGACGATGGATACAGCAATGGGCATAAGCTTAAATGGTTGCTACCGGCACGGTCAGTTGGACCACAGTGCCACCGCTGGCGCCGGGAAGAATTTCAAATTCACCGTGAACATCAGCGAGGCGTTTGCGCATGTTTTTGAGTCCGTTGCGCAGTTGCTTGGCAGACAGATCGCCAAGGCCGCGTCCGTTGTCGGTTACGATAATCTTAAATTTGCCCGGTTCCAACTGCAACTTCACCCGCGCCTCGCTGGCGTGCGCGTGCTTGACGACATTGTTCACGGCTTCCTTGAACGCGAGGAAAACATTGTGTCGCACTTCAGGCAAAATGGGGGTGGCCGGCAGTTGCGTGGGCAATTCCGCGCGGTAACTGACGCCGGCCAGGGCGAAGTATTCCTGGGCGTATTTGCAGGCGTAGTTGGCCAATCCCTCAAGCGTGTCGTTGGACGGATTCACGGCCCAGACAATTTCATCGAGTGAACGGGTGGTGTCCCGGGCGGTTTCGGTGATCTGCTGCGCGTGCTGCTCAATCTCTTCGGGAACATTCTTGTCCACTTCAGCGAGTTCGCCCAGCAGCGTTATTTGCGTCAGATTGGCGCCGAGCTGATCGTGCAAGTCACGGGCAATGCGGGCGCGTTCCTTCTCGATCAATTCCTTCTGCCGCGCGGCGCGCAATTGACGTTTCAATTTGGCGGTGGAAAGGGAGTAAATCGTGCCAGCCAAAATCCCCAAGACACAGAGCACCATGCTGGCCACGAACCAAGGTTTTCGCCAGAACGGCGGCGCCACCTTCACAACAAGCGAAGCGCCGGTCTCATTCCAAACCCCGTCCTCATTGCAGGCCTGCACGTGAAAGGTATAATTCCCGGGAGGCAGTTTTTGAAAGTGGGCGACCCGTTCATTGCCAATGTCCGTCCAATTATTATCGCGGCCTTCCAGGCGGTATCGGAATCGAGTGCCAAACGGGTCGCCTTTGGAGGCGGAAAAATTGAGGCTGGCAAAATGAATTTCCAGTTGTTCATTATCCGGCTGCAAGGTGATGGGGCGATTCCAGGTCACGCTCAAAGGATTGGTCCCCTGCTCCACGGCGTCCACGCGCACGGATTCGATGACCACGGGTGGCGGATTGGTATTGCGATGCAGCTCGGCTGGATTTACCGAGATGATGCCGCGAATGGTGGGAAACCATAACGTGCCGTCGCGGGCGCACAACGCCGCCGGCTGGGCGCCGACCGTGCATTCACGCGTGAAGAAGGTGCGACATGAAATATTTTCGGCGCCACCGTCCGATTTCCCCGAGAACGGATGTGTCTCAACGCGCATGATGCCCTCATAGGAACCCAGCCAAAGGTTGGTGGAAGCGTCCTCAATCAGATAGCCCACACTATCGGTGCGCAGGCCGTTGCGTGTGGAATACTGGTGCCATTTCTGGTTTTGATAGCGCGCCAAGCCATGCCCAAAAGTGCCGACCCACAAACCGTTGTCGTGACCCGCCAGCAAGCAGGAAATGTCGGCGACCGGCGAATTGACCGCGGTGATTTTCCCGGAACGCATTTGGAACAAACCGCCGCCTTCCGTGCCGATCCAGAGAATTCCCTGGGCATCTTCCGCCAGCGCGCGAACGGCGCGGGCCGGCAAACCGTCATTGGTGGAAAAATATTTCCAGACCTTGCCATCAAAACAGCCCAAACCATTTTCGCCGCCCGCCCAGACCGTCCCGTCCCGGGTTTGATACAACACATAAATCTGGCGGCCAATTTTCTCCGATCCATCGACGGGCTGGAAGTAATAGGACATGAAACGAAACAGCCCTTCGCCGCGCGATCCAGCCCACACGTTTTGTTGATTATCCACCAGCACGGTCCAGGCATTCGATCCCGCGCCAATGCCAAAATCCCGCACCGAATTGGTGAGCCAATACGACAATCCCCGACTGTTAAACGCCATCCATATGCCGCCCCGCCGATCCTGCGCGAGTGACTGTGCCGCCCAGGGATGCACCTCCGGCGGAGACACAAAATAATTGCGGCGAATGCGATTCAAACCGCCGCCATCCGTGCCCACCCACAAGTTGCCTTCCGGGTCGAAACACAGCGAGAGCACCGTATTATGCGAAAGCCCTTGATCCGTTTTGAATTGCCGCCAGCCGTTGGTGGGATCAAGCCAGAAGACCCCGGAATCCGTGGTGCCCACCACCAGATTGCCCGCCGGATCCACCGTGGCCACATTGATGCCGGCATCAAACGTGATGCCGCGTCCGCGAATGACGCCCGTGACCGGCGTGACGGGCCAGGGGCAGGCGCCAAAGCTTTGTTCCAGTCGGCCATTGCGCCATTTTTCGACCTGGCCATTTTGCAGGCGCCAAAACACGCCGTCCCGCCCCGGCACCCACAAATGAAAAGCCTGCGGCAAAACCGGCACGGGAATTTCTGCCGGGTGCAGATCCATTTGACTGCCGTTCCAGCGGAAACATCGTCCGCCCTGGGATAAAAACCAGACGACATTGCTGGACTGTTCGTAAGCCGAAACCACCTTTCCACCGATGCCGCTGATGTCAAAAGTTTTAAGCACCCCGTTCTTGATCGCGCAAAGATTGGCGTTCTCCGTGCCCACCCACAAGGTCTGATCACCGTCCTGAAACAAAAAAACGATCCGATTATCCGGCAAACCCGGCGTATTGTTGACATTGAACCGCGTAAATGAGTTGCCATCAAACCGCAGCAAACCGTTAAACGTCCCCAGCCAGAGAAAACCATCGTGCGTCTGCGTCAGGGCAATCACCGAACTGGGACGCACCCCGTCTTCCGATCCCCAAACATCAATCGCATACGGAGAATCGGCCGCCAGCAGGGCGCGCGGCCAACCGGCGGCCAGGGCCGCAAGCAGCAGGAGGATGTGGAGGAGGCGCTTCAATGGCCCCAAGCATACGCGTTGAAGCACTGCGGAAAAAAGAGATTTTTCGGCATGCCGCGAAAACAAATTGCATAAACACCAGTGTTCCGTAAGCGTCGTCTCTGAAAGCGTGGGGTCATGCGACGTCCGGTTTGAACGGCCACGCTCAGTCACCGGCAAAATCGGAAATCGTCAATTGGGAGGTGTGTTCGGTTTTGACCGCATTGGCAAATTGTTTCGCGTCAGCGCGCTTCCATTTTACCGAACAATGCTCCAAAACGGCATTTTGCACGTAGCGCAGATTGAACCCATCGGTCTCGTGTGGTTTGATCGGTTCGAGCACCTTGGTCGGCCGGTTGTCGTAAACCTGACCGGGGTATTTGGTCCAACGAGCCAGTTCCAGTGAAACATTTTTGAAGCAGACATTTTGAATGTGACTTTGCGGCGATCCGTTGACGCGAATGCTGTTCTCCGCGCGACCCGTCACATTTTCAACCGTAATATCCGCAAGCGTGCCAAGCTTCGTCTCGGGCGCGCGCGGAATGGCCGTGAACGAGATGGCTTCGCCCCTGCCCCACCACGGATCGCTGTGATAACGGGAAGTAAATTCAATGTTCCTAAATACAATGTTCGACACGGTGCCCTCGTCGCGCAGTTGAATGCACAAGCCACGGCTGCTCGAAAGAATTTTGCAGCGCTCAAACAAAACATTGCGAATATCGCTGGTCGTTTCCGTGCCGATTTTCAATCCGGCATCCTGCGTGCGGATCACACAGTCATGCACCCGAATATCCGCACACGCGCCAAAATCATTGGTCTGCCGGGTTGCCTTGACGACGATCGCGTCATCGCCGCAGGTGATCTGGCAATGGCGGATTTCCACATGCCGGCAATGATCCGGATCAATTCCATCGCAGTTTGGCACGTCCAGGCGGTTGTCAACCGTGACATTATCCACCAGCACATTTTCGCAGCCCAGCATGTGCAGGCCCCAAAACGGAGCATCGCCAAACGTGATGTCCCGCACGGTGAGATTGGCGCATCCCGTCAGGACAAACAGCTTGGGGCGCCACGGTTTGAACAGCCACCACTCGTTCGTGGCATCGTAACCGGTCATGAACGCCAGCGACTGGCCGAGGATTTTCCCATGACCGGTGATTTTCAGGTCGCGCGCATTCATCGCGGTGATCACACCATCGCCGGTGTAATCGCTTTGGTTGGTGCTGATGAGCAACGTCCCTTGGATGCAGAAATCAATCCCGCTCTTCAGCTCAAGCGTGGAAACCAGAAACGTATGTTTGCGTGGAATCAAGACCTGCCCGCCCTGACCTGCCGCCATATCAATCGTCTTTTGAATCGAAGCCGTGTCCAACGTGATCCCGTCGCCCTTGGCGCCGAAGTCGAGGGCGTTAAGCGTCTTCGCCAAGAGAGATCCACGGAAGATCAGCAGAATAAAGAGCCACACCAGTTTTGTTTTCATGAAATTTATTTCACAACCACATCCCAGACTTTGGATTTGCGGGATTTGCCGGCCGGCCCCGCGACATCGAGCACGACCACGTAATGATTGGCGGTTTTGTAGGCATGTATGGGATTTTGTTCCGTGGAAGTTTCGCCGTCGCCGAAATCCCAATGCCATGAGGTGATGTTTCCCACTGACAAATCCTTGAACGCCACCAAGCGGCGGGACATGTCCACCACTTGAAATGACCACTGAGCTTCGATGGGTTTCACAAACTGCGACTCCAGCGGCATGAGCTTGAATTCGCAAAGCTGGTCGGCCTGGCCATACATCGTGTGATGACGGGATAAATTCCAAAAGCCGTTGTTTGTGGCGGCGGAATTTACATTGTCGTAATCGATCAGAGCAAAAGACAAGCCGATGATTTTATTTTCTTTCAAAACGGATTCAACGGCGCGCGGCGGACCTTCGGCTCCGGCGTAATCGAACGGCGTGATCCAAAATTCCAATACATAATGCCCGGATTGGCCCGGCTTGAAGTTGAATTTCTGCGCGGCATTCGCGTAGGGCAGTGCTTTGGCCCATTGTTCCGGCCCCCAAACCATGCACCAATCTTTTCCCTCGGACGGTGTAAAGATGTGATAGTTCTGCGCGTGTGCTCCTTGCAAGGTGAGATAGGTCTCCCATTCGCCCAAAACCGGCTTCGCTGGCAAGAAATGTTCGATCAACGGTCCGCCAGACAAATCGCCGTCCACGACCAATTCAAACGTGTCATTGTGCAAACCGGGTTGGGAAAAATCCCAATAATCATCGTCGGCTTCGTAAAGGCAATACAGACGGTTCAAGCCTTTCACCCAGCCAAAGCGCACGCGAATTCTGGGCGTGGACGGATCAGACCACTGATGTTTGCCATTGTCATCCACCAACTGATCGCTGCCGATGACGTAGCTGTCCGGAACGATGTTCCAATCATTTGTGTCGCCATCGACACGCGGAATTTGGTCTGCCGGAAACTGGAAGACTTTGAAAATTTCGTTCGTGCGATCCAGAGCGCTGGCATTGCTTGGAATCAAAAACACACCACCAATGGCCAACGCCATCAGGCTTGCGCAGAGACGGGTTAATTTCACAAAAGAATTGCTCCACGTTTCGCGCCTGGAGTCAATTCCCGAGACGCGCCAAAACTGGCGATGCGAGCGAATCCGTTGGCATCGCCCAGCAGGTTGCCCGGCCGATAAGTTTATCCCGAAAAGCCGAAATTGTGGCTACGAGGGCGCTGCCGCCAGTGGCAATTTCGGGTTCAACTTACGGGCGGCGCAACTGGTAAAACTGTTGGCCGGCCTCGATTGGCAGGCTTACGGTGTTGCTGCCACCTTGGAGCGTGGGAGCATTGGTAACCGCCATCCAGACGGTCGGGGCGGCCAAGTTGGTCGCCATATACAACTGGTAATTCGTGGCGTATGCGGGCCAACTGAGGGAAAACTTCCGGTTGAGCAACTCGGTCATGTTTAAAACCGGCGGCGGCATGACCTTGACGGTGAATGTGGGAGAAACCGTGGCGATGCCATCAGAGGCGGACAGGACAACTTGATAAGTGCCCGGTTGAGCATAGGTGTGCTGAGGATTCTGGGCGATGGAACTGGCACCGTCGCCAAAGGACCAATGAAACGTGCAGGTGGGATGCCCCATGAATTGGAGTTCCGACAGTTGAACTGAATTGGCCGATGTGGGATCCGCCACTTTGTCGATCTGAAACCGATAGAGGTTATAGCTGTTCAGGTTGCTGATGTTATACGTCAGCGTCTGGTAATTTTGGGTAAACGACTGGCTTTTTTGAACGTCCAGCGTGGTCCAGGTTGAGCCTCCGTCATTGGAGCCAAGCAACCGCCAGTCGGCCGGATTCCGATCGGAATACACTGTGGCATCGTTTGCCGAGGCGACGGTGTATTGGGAAACGAGACAGCGCATGTCGTTCGGATATTGATATTGAATCCAACTGGACCGGGTGGAGGAATCAGCATTGGCGAAATCCAGCCACTTGGTGGCCGTGGTGCCATCAAACGCATTGGCGGCCATCTCGTTTGGAGCGTTTTCCCCTTGCGCGCTGACCACGCCCAAATGATCGCTGGTGGTGCTGTAAGGCGCTCTGGACGCGTCGCCGCCGCCCGCCTGGGCGGTGAACTGGACGCTCAACGGGGCGATGCCGGAGCCGGGCAGCGCGCTGAAGTTGGCCGTCAAGGGCGTGCCGATGCTGATGAGGGCGGTGTTGGTCCCGGTTCGATCGCCACAGGTCACTCCCAGCGTCACCGCATAGCTGCCATTGCTGGTGTAGGTATGCTGCGGATTTTGCCCGGTGGCATAACTGCCGTCGCCAAAATTCCAGGAATAAACATACTGGGGCACGCTGATAAGCTCGATTTCCGACAACTGCACCGAATTGGCCGCGCTGGGATTGTAAACGCGGTCAATCTCAAGCCGGTAAATATTGTAGGCGGAGGGATTGGTGATGGCGAACGTCTGTTTTTGAAACCGCGCGGTGAAAACTTGATTGGCGCGCGCATCCAGCGTCGTCCACGTCGAACCCCCGTCATTGGATCCCAGCAATTTCCAATCGGCGGGATCGCGTTCCGGGGAATCGTTGGCCGAGGTTAATGTGTAAGTGGTCACCACCGTTTGCCGGCCACCGGCATATTGATATTGAATCCAACTGGAACGGGTGGCGGGATAGGCGTTGGCAAAATCGAGCCATTTGGTGGAATTGCTGTTGTCAAAGGCGTTGGCGGCCGTTTCGTCCGGGGAATTTTCGCCTTGAGCCGTTACGCTGCCGGTCTGATCGTCCGTGCTGTCGTAGGGTGCCAAAAGGCCGCCACTAGCCTTACCGGTGAATTGAACCGTCAACGGCGCGGAACTGCTGTTGGTCGGCGAGGCGGTGAGGCCCACATTCAACGGCGTCGCCACGATGATGGTTACGACCGCCCGTCCGACGCCGCCCTGATTGTCCGTGACGGCCAATGCCACCGTGTTGGTTCCGACCGGCAAACTCACTTCGGCCCGTTCGCCGTTGGTGATGACGCTTCCATTTTGCGACCAAGCGTATGCGACGATACTGCCGTCGGGATCAACCGAGCCGCTCCCATCCAATTCGACATTGGCGACGCCATTGGAACCGGCATTGACCTTGCGGTTGCTGCCGGCGTTGGCCCAAGGAAGCTGGTTTTCCTTCAGCAGACCGCCTGCGGGCGTGGTGCTGGCCGTGGTATTCTTCGCCACCGACACGGCGAAAATCCGCAGATTCGGGCAATCGGGCAGCGTCAGTCCGGTGGCCCCCGGAGGCAAATCCAAGCGATACTTGAACAGATAACAAAAACGGTAGGCGTCATTCTGACCGTCCGCCGTGTGACGATGGGTGCAAACCCAGCCCACTTCATCGTTTTTCAAATAGGGCGGATTCCATTGGCCGATGAATCCGGTGAAATACCGCACCGTAAGATGGGTGGCCAGCCCATCAATGGTGAACGGCGCGGTGACATCATTGGAGGCGGCCGCCGCCAGCAGATAGACCTGATCGTAGCCGGACGGCAACGTGAGGGTTTGCCCCGCGCACGCCACGGCGTTGTTGGCGCCATCAGCGGCCGGCCCCATTTGGAAGGCAATGCCGTCCCGCACGATGGTGCTTGGGATTAACTCCGCCGGGTAAGTGTAGCCGCCGTCAAAATTGCCATCGGTCCGGTTGGCGTCGCTGGAGATGGCATCCAGATTGTAAGGCAGAGCCACGGTTTCACTCACGGGCCTGGCCACCAACGCCGACGGCGCCGCCAGTGTCAGAGCCAGCGTCAGCGGTTGATAAGGAGTCAGGGAAACGGTGAGCTTGCCGTTGACGGGCGTCAGACTGGCAACGGGATCTTCGGCGCCATTGACCTGGCGGGCCGAGGTAATGGCGGTGACGCCGGTCAACTGCACGGTTTGCGTCTGTCCAGTCAACTCCTGCAGGCGGACCATGATTTCGTTGCTGTTTTCAGCTTTTTTGATCGCCTTAACCATCACATTGGAATTATCGCAGGTCAGGAAACTGAATGTGCCGCCCAAAATCCCGGCATGGGAGGTGGTTTGAAACGCTTGCAGCGGTTGATTGAGGCGTGCCGCCGTGAACGGCGACTGGCCGCTGCGCCAATCGTTGGTGTGTCCCATCAGGGCAAACGTCAGACGCTGCGATCCGAAGCCATTGGTGGCGGCGTAAACATAAGAACCGCCGACAGCGGGCGTGTGTTCCACGGTCAAGCGCAGGGTATGGTCGTCCGGTTTGTCCCAACCATACTTGCAATCGTCCAGGATGCTTACGCCGTAATTATTTTGGGCGTCAGTCAGATCGGCCCATTGCTGGGCGGGCACTTCATATAGATCGGCGGTATCAACGGAACGCTGGATGGCGCCCAAGCCAAGATCATACGTGGCATTCTGGTTGGTAACCGCGAGCGGGAAAATGACTTTCAATAAAGTTTCGGGCGTTGACCAATTCAGCGAGACATCCCATTCCAAACGGTCTCCGGCGGCGCCCGCCGCCAACCCCAGCCGTTCGGTAAACACCGAGCCGTTGTGAACCCGCGTTATCCCCAGGCTTGCGCGGGCGGGACCGTTTTCCAGGATGGAAATGACCGGCGCTCCTCCGAGATAGGAAAGCGGAGCCGCAGCCACGGTCGAATACTGGACTTCCCAGGCCGGCCAGGTGGTGCTCACGTCGTCGAAAAACCCCCAACGGATCGGGGCGTTCAATAATTCGCGGTGGTTGATCTTGTCGTAGATGGACGCGACATCGCCTGCGGCATTCACCTGGACGCGGTAGCGGTCGTTTTCGATTTGAGAGGTTGAGATGGACAGGCCGGTGTTCAGCGTGCAGGGCGCGGAGGACGGGCGCACATCAAACACCGCCGCGCCGTTCGCGGGAACGGCCGCTAAAAATGTCACCGGCACCTGGTTGCCCACGGCGGCGCCCAGCTGGGACGGAACTTCATTGCCGGCGGCATCGAACACCCGCACGTCAGCGGGGGCGCCGTTGGTAAAATTCACGACGGCGCTCACGACATCCTGCCGCGCAATTGAGAGCGCATTGTAAACGACCAGCGGCACGCCGGTCGCAGTGGTGTTCATCGCCTTGGTCAGAATGCCGGCGCCGTGGGATTCCATCGCGCCAAATTCATTGAGCGAAAGCAGCTCGTCATTCCACGAAAAGGTGTAGGCCGCCGGAATGCTGGTGCCGGTCAAATCATCATGAAATTGATGCCAGAGAAAGCGTTCCCAGGCGGAGGTTAATTCGTCCTGCGGATATGTGTCGCCGCCTTGCAGCCAGTCGGCCATGACGGACACCCGTTCCGCGGCATCGGCGCGCAATTCGTTTTGGCGATTGTATTTCTTCATTTCCGGATGGGAAGTGTAGCAGCCGGAACCATGGGTCTTCATGAGCAGTTCCCCCTGGTAAGTGGGCAGCATGGCGGTCTGCGCGGGGGTTAATGCCCGGTATAACTGGTCCGCGCCGGCGCTCAAAACATGGACGCCGCCGTTGGTGGTCGCCAGGCTTTGCTCCATCCAGTTCACGGAAGCATCATCCGGCCCGCCGCCCGTGTCTCCCGTGCCGTAATAGCGATAGTCGAGGAACAAACCGGTTTGCGCAAAATTGTTGGTCATCCGATCCAATTCCCCGGTGTCGTTGGCCAGGTTGTCGGTGATGGTCGAGTTGTAAGGTCCGGGTTGCAACACGGAAATCAGGCTGCTGCCGTCGGGGCCGATCCATCGTCCGACGTTTTCAAACGGGATCGGAAGGCTTGATCCCCAGCTCAACTTTTGCGACGAAAAACCCTTGAGACCGCAGTTCGCCGCCACCGCAGGCAGCGCATAGCCAAACCCGAAACAGTCGGGAAGGAAAATGTCCTGGCTCGTTTTGCCAAATTCCTTTTTCCAAAAACCGTTGCCGTAAAGAATCTGCCGGAAAAGCGCCTCCGGTGACGGCAGGTTCACATCGCCGGCCACCACGCACGATCCCGCCACCCGCCAGCGGCCCTGCGCGATGTAGTTGGATAGCGTCAGGTAATCCGCCGGGTAATATTCCTTGATCAGGTGATACCGCAACGCGCCTTCAAAATTGAAGACGTAATCCGGATACTTGTTGAAGTAGGCGAAATTGACGCTCAGGGTTTTGGGAATGTAAGAATTGATGGTGTCCTGAATGGTCCAGTTCCATTGGTTGTCGAGATGCGCATCGGCAACCAGATAAAGGATTTTGTCTTTGGTCGGATCAAGGCCGGCGCTGGCCGGATGGGACGGCAGCATCCAAAATGCCGCCAGGAGTGTCAGCCAGCGAAGGTTTTTTTGGGGGGGATTCATGGTTTGGCCGGGGTTATAAATGTTCACCATGGCAACCTGAGCAAAAAAAGTTGGCTCGCCCAAAATTGCCAATCATCGGGAGTAAATTGCCGCCAACTTTTGATGTTTCTGACAAGATTTCCTTCCAGCACAATAAATCGGCTTGTCAGTCAAAGATTCCGGGAGTATTCCCCCCATAGCCCGTCCAATCTATCACGAGAATTATTATCTATGAACAAAACATCATTCATCGGTTTTTTCGCCGCGTCGCTGACCGCCATGGCGCAGCCGGCGCTGACAATTTACAACCAAAATTTCGCCGTCGTGCGCGACACTGTTCCGCTGGATCTGAAGGCTGGCCCAAATGCGGTGGTTTATCCCGGAGCCACCGCGCAGGTCGAGGCGGATTCGGTCATTCTGCGCGATCCTTCGGGGCAGCATTCGCTGCAAATTCTGGAGCAGAACTACCGGAATGATCCCGTAAGCGAATCCCTTTTACTTTCGCTGTTCGAGGGCAAAACGATTCCGTTCCAAACCCTCCGCATGAAGGACAACACCCAAGTCCGGGACATTGTGAACGGCAAAATCATCCGCAGCGGCTATGTTCCGGGGGGCGCAAGCAGTCAGCCAATTATTGAGGTCAACGGACAACTTCAATTTTCTCTGCCGGGCCAGCCGCTCTTTCCGGATTTGGGCAACGACACAATCCTCAAGCCGGCGTTCAATTGGGTTTTGCAAACGGACAAGCCCGGCAAATTTGACGCCGAAGTTGGCTACATCACCGGCGGATTCGACTGGAGCGCCAGTTACAATCTCGTTTCTCCAGAGAAAGGCGACCAATGTGACCTCGTGGGCTGGATCACCATGAACAACAACAGCGGCAAAACGTTTGAAAACGCCAAAATCAAACTGATGGCCGGCGATGTGAATAAAATCCAACCGCGCAATATGCCAATGGGCTTTGGAGGAGCCCGCAAAGCCTTGGCCATGGACTTCGCCGGAGCCGCTCCCGCCGTTTCGGAAAAATCGTTTGACGAATTTCATCTCTATTCCATCGCCCGCCCGACGACTTTGCATGATCGGGAAACAAAACAAGTCGAGTTCATTCACGCCGAAAAAATTTACGCGCCCACGATTTACGTTTATGACGGAGCTGCCGGCTACCGGTTTTACGGGCTGAATTACGACCGCAACTGGGGGCAAACCGACAACAAGAAGATTTTGGTCCAACGCGAATTCAAGAACGCCGAAACCAACAAGCTCGGCATCGCTTTGCCGGCCGGCAAATTGCGTTTTTATCGTCGCGATGACGACGGCCAGTTGCAATTCGTCGGCGAAAACGAAATTGATCACACGCCGCGC
>JAKALA010000078.1 GCA_021813325.1 bacterium
CAGCGTCAAAGCTGGGGAGTTGAGTTTGGTGGAGGTTTCCGAAGTGCTGGGGTTGAGCTGCCGTCAGGCCAAGCGGATGTGGCAGCGGTATCTCCAATACGCCAAGCAGAAGACGCTGGAGTTTTTCGAGCGATACTGCGGGCACGGCGGCAAGTTAATGCTGGAAGGCGCGGGCCTATCCATGATTTTTGTGTGTGAGGCATAACCTGAAGGGTAAAGTGAGTTATGACTGACACGAAAACGAAGGGTAAGGCTGAGGCGCAGCGGGAAGCTGCGCTCTTGGACCAATTGCTGGAAGGGTGCAATCAGCCGGAGAATTTGCTGGCTTGCCGGCAGATGCCGGAAGTTCAGACGCGTGGTGGCGTCGGGCACGCCTTCGGCGCCGAGGTCAATGCGGGCAAAACATTGCTACGCCTGCCTGTCGTAGCGCGCGTCTTCAAGCGCTTCGTCAGCCAGGCCCCACCATTGCTGGAGGAAATAGACGCGCAACATGCGCTCCAGGCCGAGGGGCGGGCGACCACGCTTGCCCTGGGGATAATGCGGCATCGATCGCGGCTAGGAGTTTGAGAGTTTGGCCCAGGGGATGACTGCCTCCAGGCGAGCGAGGCGTGGGCGAAGGTGGTCTGGCGGGTCATGCTTCACTGGCGAGAAAACCCGCCTCCTCGTTCAAAAATTTTCCGCGCGGATTAAATCAGCGGTCCCCTAAACGCCATCAGTAAAATCTTTCGTGGCTGATCCGAAACGGATTTTCCAATCACCCAGCCACCATGGGCAGCTCTCAATCGCTGGTTTGAAGCTTTTGGGCGACCAGCCATTCGCGGAGCAGGCTGACGGCAGATTCCGTCTGCGCCACCAGTTCATCCAGGATGCAGCCGATGCGGCGGGCATCGGCCAGACCGGCGGCTTCCTCGACGCCATGGAAATGTTCCGACAAAGTTTGGAAACCAAACAAGAGGAAGAGTCCCTTGAGCGAATGCGCCGCGCGTTTCAGCTCCGGCCAGTGGGCGCCATGATACAGGCGGCGGACTTCGGTAAGCCGTTCAGGCAGTTCGTCCAGAAAATCGCTCACCATTTCGCAAACGGAGTTGCGGTCCATTTCTTGAATGAGTTGTTCGATGCGGGCCGGATCAAACGCGCCGCCATGCAGCGGCTGGGCGGGCGCCGTGGCCAGCAGCGCCTGATACAATTGCTGCGCGGTGTAGGGTTTGGTGAGGTAATCATCCATGCCGGCGGCCAGGCAACGTTCGCGTTCGCCAATCAAGGCGTTGGCCGTCAGCGCAATGATGCGCACGCGGCGCGGCGAATTATGCTCCACTTCAATATGCCGGATGGCGGCGGCGGCGTCATGGCCGTCCAGCTCGGGCATGTTGCAATCCATTAAAATCGCGTCGTAAAGGCCGGGCTGGAATTTTTCCACGGCTTCCCGCCCGTTGACCACCCAGTCGGCACGGGCGCCAAAACCATCGAGCATCAACTGGCAGAGGCGGCGGTTGAACGGATGATCATCAGCGGCCAGAATGCGGAGGTGGGAAATGGGCGTGCGCTTGGAAGCCGGCGGTTCGCGGCGGATCATCTCCGTGTCGCCGATGGTCCGCACGGGCCGCAGGGCATCCGCTCTTTTGCCGGAAACCACGGAAACCACGCCGTCGAAGAGGGCTTGTTCGCGCGCCGGCTTCAACAGCACGCAATTGAAAAGCGCCAGGTCATCCTCTTTATCCAAGGCGGCGGCGGGATTGGCCAGTAAAATGCACTGCAAGTGCTTCTGGTTTTCCACCAGTTGTTGCCGGAGTTTTTCACCGCCCAGCGAGAGCATGTCATCGTCGCAGAGCACCAGCGGCAAAACGTAATTGTTCAATTCATGGCGAATGGCACGGGAGAGTTCTTCGACCGTCGGGATGGCCTGGCAATCAATGCCCCAGCCGCGCAGTTGTTCCGTCAGCGCCTCGCGCAGGCTGGCGTTGGGGATGGCAATTAGTATGTGGGCAAACACCAGTCCGGGATAGCAGCGATCCAACGGCGGCTGGGCGGGCACTCCCAGGGGCAATTCAAACCAGAACGTGGAGCCGGCGCCCACCGCGCTGCGCACGCCAATCCGCCCGCCCATCAGTTCAACAATGCGATGGGTGATGGCCAGGCCGAGACCGGTGCCGCCGTATTTTCGCGACGACGACGCATCGGCTTGCATAAACGGCTGGAACAATTTTTTCAGTTGCTCCTCGTTCAGGCCGGCGCCGGTGTCCTGCACTTCGAAACGCAACTTGATCCGATCCGGCGAACGCTGGATGGTCTGCACGCGGACGACCACCTCGCCATGTTCGGTAAACTTGATGCCGTTGCCGACGAGGTTGAGCAGCACCTGGCGGATCCGGATGGGGTCGCCCATCAACCGTCGCGGGATCTGGTTTTGAATAACGGCCGCGAGATTGAGTTTTTTCCCGGAGGACCGGGCGGCCGCGTTTTCCATGACGCCATCCACGATCTTGCGCAGGTTGAATTCCTCACGGGCGATGGTCAGTTTGCCCGCCTCGATTTTGGAATAATCCAGCACGTCGCTGATGACGTGCAGCAGGGCATTGGCATTTTCCGAGGCGGCCTCGGCAAATTCCTTCTGGCGCACGTCCAGCCGGGTTTGGGCCAGCAATTCGACCATGCCGAGAATGCCGCTCAACGGCGTGCGAATCTCGTGGCTCATGTTGGCGAGAAACTCGCTTTTGGCGATGTTGGCCCGGTTGGCCTCGGCGGCGGCGGCGCGGGCTTCGTTGGCCGCCATCGCGAGTTTGAGGTTCATCTGCTCCAACTCGGTCTTGGCTTCCTGCAAGGCGATCTCCGCTTGTTTGCGCTGGGTAATGTTCCGGATGACGGCCTGATATTCGCCGGTCTTGCCGTCGAAACCGACCAACCGGCGGAAGTGACATTGATGCCATTGCACATGGTCGTCAGCCGCCAGGGCGCGCCGTTCGAGCGTCCACACCGGACGTTCCTCGGGGAGCTTGGCAAGATTGGCGCGCAGTTCCCGCGCCTCGTCTTGGATCAGGGTCTGGAAGAAATCGATGCCCAGCAACTCGGCTTCGGTGCGCCCGTGAAATTCGCAGAACGCGGGGTTCGCATAGGTCAACGTGCCATCGGCCTGGAAACGGCAGATCAAATCTGTCTGGTCCGCCAGAATCCGGCGGAAACGCTTTTCGTTGCCGGCCGCTTCGTGAAAAGTCCGGCGACAGCCGCCCGCCGCCGCCGCAACCAGAAGATTCAAAGCGGCGATGATCGCCAAATGCTGGGCATTAAATTCAAAAACATTCCCATTGTCCTCCGGCGGCGCTTGCCAGCCGGCCTGAAGCGAACAAAAAAACAGCGCGACAAACAGGAACATGGCGGTGGCCCCGCCGCGGGTGCCGAAGCGAAGCGCGCTCCAGATCAAAAAAAACAGCGGCAGAGCAGGCAGCCAGGGGGACGACCAGTCCGGCAGCAGCCAGGGGTTGAAGGCAATCCAACTGCAAACGATCAGTCCCGCCCCGCACATGCCCGCCTCCATGCCGCGCCGAAACGTGAAACGCACCGAACCGGGCGCGGACCAAACCAGGATGGCCGGCGCAATCACCAATACGCCCAGCAAGTTGGGCAATCCAACGGCGACCAGCAGGGAAAGCATTCCCGCCTGGTTCGCCGGCCCGGCATTCACCTGGCCGATCATGTAACCCAGCACTTTGATCAACACACTCACGCCGGCGGCCAAAACGAGGAAAGCCAGGGCATTGGGCAGACGTTCCAAACTGCGGTTGAAGCGTTTGAAGCGCAGCAGCAAATACGCCCCAGCCAGCGCCGCCAAGGTGTTGCCGAGGGCGTGGGCAAACATGGCCAGCCCGAAGGATTCGCCATTCAACAGGGATAAAAGAAACGAGCCCAGCGCGATGCACGGCGAATAACGATACCCCAGCAACAAAATGCCGGCCATGGCGATGCCGGCCGGAGGCCAGAGGCTGGCGGACGGTTGAGTCAGCGCCATCATTTTCCAGCCCAAAACACCTCCGAAAACATACAGCGCCGTCAACGTCAGCAAATAAGTCAGTGCGCGCAGGGCGGTTGGTTTGCGTCGGTGAGGCACCGGTCCTTTTTAGCATCATTTGCGCTCCAATTCTAGCGATAAGTCTCCTGAAATTGTGATATTAAATTTAAGTTGCCAAACCCGGCTTCCCCCGCGAGCCTATGGGAAAGGAAGCGGTCTGCGACCGGAAAGATCCCACGTAGCGCCATGAATAACCAACTGCCCGCGCATTTAATTGCCCACATCAACGTCAAACTTGCCTTGATCGGTTGCTCGCCGGTGCCCAAGGAAAGCGACTCGGAATTCATGCAAATTGCCGCCGCCATGGCAGCCCGGTCGCTGGAAAAGGATCGGCTGCTGGGCCAGCATCTTTGTCCGGTGGATACGCGTATTCAGACGTTTCTTTACGACTACCTTCAGGATGTGCCGGCGCCCAAGCTGCCCACCAGCACGTTCACCCTGGATCGTCCGGGGCTGGCGCGCGTGCTGTCGCTGCCGGTGGACCGCGAAGATTTTTCGTCGGACATCATCAATTCCTACCGCGTGAAACAAGGCGTGCTGCATAATCCCAAGAGCGATCGCCGCACCACGGCGGGAATTTTTCACGTCACCGAAGGCGGGCTGCCGATTCCCGACGACAAGCTGGCCGTGCCCAAGATCACCTTTTCCAAAATGTTGAGCGCGGCGCTCCTGCCGCCGGCGGAATTAATGCGTTTGCCCTTTACCGCCACCCAGTCCAAACCGGCGGAATGTTTTGTGTCGCTGCTGGTGCGTCCGCTGGTTTGTCCGGAAGTGCCGGGAATCACGCCGGCCAAGCGCATGGAGGTTCGATTCTTTGTTCCGGGCAATCTGGTGAGCAATTTGGATTTCGTGGAAGCCATTTTTCAAAACGGCGGCGATCCGCTGCTGCCGGAGAATGATTCGGCGCTGGACACGGATCATTGGAGCGGCCACACGGGCTGCGTCATTCTCGCCCCGCACCTGACCCGGCTCACCAAAAAGGCGCTTGGCCTGCCGGCCTTTGAGCAAGCCACGGAACGTCAACGCCGCGACGGCATGTGCTGGAAGAAAGCGGATGAATTATACAATGGCGGCAATCCGTTTAAACTCACGGCGCGCGATGAATCGGGCGTGATTGTGACGATTATCGCCGACAACTACTTTGGTTATTGCAAAAAGGAAGTCAAAACGCAGCTCAGTTTTGCGGCCAATCTGTTTGGCCTGGCCGAAGAGGAACACGCCGGCGGCGCGCTGGTCTTTCCCAGCTACGACCTCGGTGAAGAATTCAACGGCGACGTGCTGTCCCGCCGCCAGCCGCATTCGTTCGTGGAAATGACCGCGATGTTTGGCGACATCATGGACGTGAAACCGGAAGGTTATGCGGTGGACAAAAAGTTTCCTGAAATCGTCTATGTGCCGGCTTCCGCGCGGTTTGACTTGAAAACCCAAAAGGTGTTTTGGACCAATGCGGCCACGGGCGAACCGGTCAGCATCCGGCTGTCGCCGGAAAAGACTTACGTGCGTCCGTCCGGCTACAAGGTGCGCATGGAGAAACCGCCCGGTCATGGCCGGCAGTGGCGGTTGGTCGGCACCGTGGCGGAAGGCACTTTCTGCCACAAGCCGTGCACGGTTTCGGGCGGCGGCAAATCCGAAATTTCCAAACCCATCACCGACGCGATCATCACCGGACCCGTGTTTGTGGCGGACTTGAAATCAGACTTCGATCAAGTCGAGTTGCTGATCAACCGGGATTACTCCGATCGGTTTGTGGATAAGGCCCGCACGGACAAACGCACTGTCCTTTCCTCGGATCGTTCGCTCGGCTCGGTCATCAAACTGCTCACGCCCGACGAGCAAGATTACACGCCGGCATACAACGCCTGGTTGAACTCCGTTCCGCAGCACGTCAAAGAGCTTGTTTTCGTGGTGAAGCGCTACTACAAGCCGGAATGGAACCACGTTTGGCGCGCGCATTTCAGCGTGGACATCATCAACGGCACGCCCGGCAACGAACTGAAATGCGACGGACGCAAGCTCGTCACCACCTATCTGCGGGTGGGCTTTGACGCGGATGGCGCGTGGCGCACGTTCGGGCTGCGCAAAGATTTTCATCCGGCGGTCAAAGTGCAGATGGAAGATGACATCAGCGCGTCCACGGTGGTGCCCGCCGCCGCGCTGTCCCATCTGCCGGCCGGAACGGATGCGACGCTTTCGCTCAAATTCGTGCAGAATTGCGAGCAGCGCCTTTTTCAGCGTCCGGACGATGCCATCCACCGGGGCTACGACAAGCAGGCGGAAAATGATTTCGTCCAGCCGGACAATTTCTTTTCCAATTACGAGCCGCTCACGCCGGCGGACGCGCAGCAGATGGTGGCGGACGCGCTGAATTTCTATCAGTTCACCGATCCGATGGCAAAATTTGTCAAGGAAGTGGCGGACACCGGGACGCCCAACTATTTTGTATGCACGGCCAACCCACGCTTGGTGGATGGCAAGCCCACCAAGAATCCGCGTTACTTGCAGCAACGGCCCGACCTCGTCCGCGCCAGCGAAACCTATGTGGCGGAAATCTCCGTGCGGCTGCGCCGGCGCGTGCCCATGAGCCTGCCGCTGCACACGCCCGTCACCGCCGTGCTGCCGGGCCGGCGCAACAATCCGCCGGACACCGGCGTTCGCCCGCTCGCTTGCTACAATCCGATTCATTTCATGGAATTGCCGGAGCTGTTCATGGAGGTCATTTGCAGCATGACGGGCAAATCGCCCTCCACCACCGGGGCTGGTTCGGAAGGCGCCTTGACCAAAGGACCGTTCAACGCGCTGCCGCCGATCATGGATTTGAACAATGCGCTCGTGGCCTTCATCCTCACAGGTCACAACGCGTTTGTGACGGCGGCAGGCTGTGTCGGCCCGCATCTGCGCGTGGATCACGACGTGAGTTTGCTGGTGCCAGAAGTCTGGTGCCGGCTGACCCCGGAGGAACGCGATCCGCAATTTCTCATTGCCAACAAATTTTTGGAGAAGTGCTCAGACTTCACCCATGCCGGCAAGACCGTTTTGGCCAGCCGGCTGGGCTGGCGCATCAATGCCCGGTTTGTCCACGCGTTTTTTGGCCGTGTGTTCAACCATCCGCATGCCGTGTTCACCGAGGCGATGTTGAAGCCCGAATTGCAGGATATGACCATTTTTGCGGATGGCATGGACAACATCATTGCCACGCAAAAGCGCGTGGCAAAAATGTATTTCGACGACGGCAGCATCGCCCAGGCGTCGCCGCCGCTGAAGGCGCTGTTGCACATCATGCTCAACGACCAGTTCGAGGGGAAAGGACTTAACCACGCCGACATCCGAAAACTTTTCACGCGCGAACAGTTGCTGGCCAGCTCCTGGTATGCCGGGCGACTGGCGACCAAGCAGAAAATCGACTGCGCACTGTGGAAACGGCATGTCGAGCAACTGAACCATTTTCTGCGCCGGCCCAACTACACGATGGTGGCGGAGAAGATGAAAATTGCCGAGCGGCTCACGCGCGCCCGCAAAATGCTGGAAACCGTCGAATCGCCGAATTATCTGAAACAACTGGAAGGCACGATCGGTGCCGAGCCGGTGGCAAATTATATCGCCGCCAAATAATTGAGGTTCAGGATCACCGCGGCACGGGCTTATTCAGGCTAGTGCAGCTTGTCCATCGGCACATGTTCCGGCCGCAGCACCACTTCGCGTCCCTTCCAGCAAGGGATGCCGATTTTTTTGAACTGGCCCAAATGCCAGCGCCAGGACGTGCCGTAGAATGGATTATGCGTGGGCCAGAACGAAATAATATCAACGCCGATTTCTTGGGCCATGCGGATGGCTTGCTGAATGGTTTCGGGATGGTCGTTCCAGTTGAACAAGACGTATTTCCATTCCAATATCGGCCGCGTTAATCCGCGCGCATCGCGGTAGGCAACCATTTCTTTCATGGCGGCGTAGGCCTGGTCAAATTTGCCCCGATGCATATAGCGCGTGAGCATTTTTTCGTTGATGCCATGCACGGAGAATAAAATTTGGGTCAACGACAGCGCCGCCTCACGCTTGGCGTCGGTGTTTAACAGCACGCCGTTGGTGGAAACCACGATGCGGCAATCGGGGTTTTTGGCCCGCAAAATGGGCAGTTCCTGGCAGATGTTCGGCGAAAGAAAAGGTTCGCCGAGATTCAGGTAGAACAAATTTTTCAAGCCGAGCCGGGCGACGAGGTCGCTCATCCGGGTGAGATCAGCCAGCGACATCTGGCGGCTGGTGCGCGTGGCGGCGGCGCCCTCGCGGGCGCAACCAATGCAATCCACATTACACACCACGGTATTTTCCAAGAGCATGCCTTTATACGGCAAGCGCGGCTTCGGCGGGACACCACCCGGCGGCAACCGCTTCATGGCGCAGTGCGCGCAGGTGGGAATGGGCACTTTGCCTTTGGCCAGTTCATCGCGCAAATGCCGGGCAGCCGGACCAAAGAAAATCTCGTCGAAGGTGCTTTTTCGCAGATCACCAATGTGGCCAAGCCCGTCCACATCCTGACAGTTGCAGGAAACCGTCAGATCGGAGTTGATGGTTAGATTATATTCATCCTCGCCGGCCAGCGTGGTGCAATAATAGCCGCGCCCGGACATTTTGGCCTGCGTTTCGAACCAGATTTTTTTGCACCAGCGCAGGAAGTCACTGATCCGCCAATTCAGACGCGTCTTGGGATTGGTGATTCGCCGCGCGATGGACGGGGTTGCCATGTTCGAAGGAGGGTTGCGCTGAAGTGTGCCGGGCAATCAAATTCAATTTACCAGCCGATACCAGTTGTCGCGCTGATGCGGTTCGTAGCCCAGTTCCTTAATCAACCGATGCATGTCGGGCACGGTCATCTGGAACGTGGTGCCGGCCTGGGAAACGACGTTTTCTTCAATCATGATGCTGCCGAGATCATTGGCTCCGTATTTCAACGCCACCTGGCCGATTTCCAATCCTTGAGTGACCCACGAGCTTTGAACGTTTTCAAAGTTGTCGAGATAAATGCGGCCAAGCGCCTGGGTCTTGAGATATTCATGGGCGCCGACCGTGGGTGCTTTCAACTTGGTGTGCTCGGCCTGGAATGTCCAGCAGATGAACGCGGTGAAATGGCCCGGCTTGACGCCGCTTCCGTTGTATTCAGCAACACGTTTCAGCGAGATTTCCTGTTGCTGGCGCAGCCGGTCCAAGTGCTCGATACGATGTTCGACGGTCTCCACATGGCCAAACATCATCGTGGCGCTGGAATAAAGCCCCAGCCGGTGCGCCACATCCATGACTTCGAGCCAGTCGTTGCTCATGGCTTTCAACGGTGCGACCCGCTGACGCACGCTGTCCACAAGGATTTCGCCGCCGCCGCCAGGAACGGAGCCGAGGCCGGCGGCTTTGAAGTCGGCAAGGATCTTGTCCAGCGGCTCGTTGAACACTTCGCGGAAATGCACAAATTCGCTCGGGCTGAAACCGTGGATGTTGACCTGCGGGAATTTGGCTTTGATATGCGACAGCAAATCGAGATACCACTGTTTGGTCAGTTTGGGGTGATGGCCGCCCTGCATGAGAATCTGCGATCCGCCGAGCGCCAGCGTTTCCTCAATTTTCTGGTCCATTTCGGCCAGGCTGATGACGTAAGAATCGTCGTCCTTTTCGGTGCGGTAAAACGCGCAAAATTTGCAATAAACGTTGCAGACGTTGGTGTAATTGACGTTGCGATCAATGTTGTAGGTGACGATCTCGTTGCCGCGTCCATCGTAAGCCCTGGCTTTGGCGAGCTGGCGCCGGCGATCGGCCAAGGCGCCGAGTTCTTCCAGCGGCAGCGCGTAAAGTCGCAAAGCCTCGGCCTGGGAAATGCGGTGGCCGTCCCAAACCTTTTGCAGGAGATCATCGAGTGACGCGTCGTAAATCACGGAAAAACCCTAGCAGATATTTTGACGGCGACAAGGTGCAGGTTTGACCAAATTTGCCTGTTGCACGCCAAATTTTGGATATTTTGCCACGCTTACCGCGATGGGCGAAACCAACTGGCTTCACCGCAATAGTCCTTTTGAGCGATTGTTCTGCGGGTAGAGCCCATATAAACTTTTGCCAGTTGCCATAACCTATCATCCACCAGCATGAGAAAATTAATCCCCCTCCTCATTGGATTGTGCGCGGCGGCGATTTCGGCGGACGCCAAATCGTTGGTCTCCTACGTCAATCCATTCCTCGGCACGGCCCCCATCACGAACGTGGTGGACATTGGATTCACGCCGCCGTGGCGGGTGTGGGCGGGGCTGACATTTCCGGGCGCGTCGGTTCCCAATGCCATGGTTCAGCTCAGTCCGATCACCAAGTTCGGCAGCGGCGCCGGTTATGAATACGAGAACCCGAAGATTTACGCCTTTGCGCATTCGAACAAAGGGCATTGGAATCTGTGCCACATTCCCATTCTGCCGGTGAGTGGCGAGGTGAATCCGGATGATTTTGGCTCAACCTTCTCCCACGAACATGAATCCGCCCATCCCGGTTATTATCAGGTGTTGCTGGAACGTTATGGCATTAACGCCGAACTGACCTCCTCGTTGCGCTGCGGCTATCATCGCTACACCTATCCGGCGGGCGAATCGAAGAAATTGATCGTAAATTTGGCGGTTTCCAACGAACGCGTTCGCCGCTGGCGGTTTGAGCAGGACGGCGATTACGCCTTTAAAGGCTATCAAGTCGCCAATGAGAAGGCGTGCTTTTATGCCGTGTCAAACTACAAGATCAAGGCTGTCGAAACACTGCATGGCACGAACCACGAACTGACAGTAGTCAGTTTCGAGGATGGTCAGGGGCCGTTGGAAATCAAACTCGGTCTTTCTTACGTCAGCCCGGAGAACGCCAAAGAAAACCTGGAGAAAGAACTGGGCGGAAAAACCTTTGATCAGGTGCGACAAGCCGCTTCCCAGGAATGGGAGCAATTGCTCTCGAAAATCCAGGTGAAGGGCGGCACGGAACGGCAGAAGCGTTTGTTTTACTCCTGTCTGTATCGTTCGTTTTTGTGGCCGGCGTTGCGCAGCGACGTGAACGGAGAGTTTACCGATGAAAATGGTGAGGTGTCTCACGCTGACTTTCAATATTACACGCTGCCTTCGCTCTGGGATGATTACCGGAACAAGCTGGTTTTACTGGGCATGATGTCGCCCAAGGTGACGGAAGACGTGATCAAGTCGTTGATTAACCGCGGCGAGAAGACGGGCTTCATCCCCACTTTCTTCCACGGCGATCACGCCGCCCCGTTTATTGCCGGATCCTATTTGCGGGGCATCAAAGGTTTTGATGTGCGCCACGCCTATGAATTGCTCCTGCACAATGCCACGGTCGAGAGCCGTTCACGGCCTTATCTCACGGAATACATGGCGAAAGGTTACATCTCAACGCCGGAAGTGGAAAATCCCAACGTGGAAACCAAAGCCAAGGCCGGCGTTACCAAAACGCTGGAATACGCCTACGACGATTACGCGGTGGCATTGCTGGCCAAGGCGATGAATGATACGACGAATTACGCGATGCTCATGGCGCGGACGCATAACTTCACCAACCTGTTTGATCCATCCACCGGCTTGATGCGCGGACGCCTGGAAAATGGAGACTGGGTCAAGCCGTTCAATCCGCAGTATCCTTACTACGAATACATGTATCGCGAGGCAAATGCCTGGCAATCATCGTTCTTTGCACCGCAAGATACCGAAGGGCTGATCCGTCTGTATCCCAGCAAAGCTGCCTTTGAAAAACAACTGGACCGGCTTTTCTCCATTCCGTGGAATCCAAATTACATTGCCATGAACATTAACAGTTTCATTGGCCAGTATTGCCAAGGCAACCAGCCGGATCACGGATTTCCCTATCTTTACTATTTCGTCGGCAAACCGGAAAAGACCCAGAAAATCCTCGATGAAATCATGGAACGCTTTTACGGCATGGGCGGCGGCGACAATACGCTGTGCGGCATGGACGACGCCGGCGAAATGTCTTCGTGGTATGTGTTCAATGCCATCGGCTTTTACCCGTATTCGCCGGCGGATGAAGATTTCATCGTCACCGTGCCGATCTTTGACCAGGTGAAAATGAAGTTGAGCAACGGCAAAACCCTGACCATCCAAAAGCAAAACCAGGGAGTGAAATTAACGGATATTACCTACGCCGGGCATAAATTGGATGGCTTTTTCATTCCCTACCACGAGCTGCTCTTGGGCAAGAAACTCGTCGTCAAAACGGTCAAAGATTAAACGGCCATCAGCCATTGTTGCCTGGCGGCGGATAATATATTTGGCGTGCGGATTTAACGGTGTTTCTCCGCCCGCAATTGACCGCAGCCGGCGGCCACATCAATGCCCCGGCGTTGACGAATGGTGCTGGGAAATCCGGCGACTTGTAGCACTTTTTTGAAGGCTTGCGCCGCCTCCATTTGCGTAGCCGCGCCACCATAACCGCCCGTGGGATTCAGCGGGATCAAGTTGATGTGGGCATCCAAGCCTGACAGCAGTTTGGCCAGCCGATTGGACTGTGCGGGCGAGTCATTCACTCCCGCAATCAACGTCCATTCGAAAAATATTCGCCGCCGCGTTTTGGCAAAATACGCATGGCAAGCATCCATCAATTCCGCCAAGGACCAGCGGTGGCTGATGGGAACCAGCGCAGAACGTTCCTCCTCCGTCGCGCCGTGCAGGCTGACCGCAAGATTGTAAGGCCGCTGTTCCTCCGCCAACCGCAAAATGCCCGGCACCACACCGACGGTGCTGATGCTGATTTTACTGGGACCGATGTTGTGTCCGCGGTGATCGGAAATTATTTCGAGCGCCGTCATCACGGCATCGTAGTTGTGGAGCGGCTCGCCCATGCCCATGAGCACCAGATTGCGCAGGCCCGCTTTGCCTTTGGCTCGCAGGGCCAGTTGCGCATGGCGGACTTGGGCGACGATTTCTCCGGGTTGCAGATGACGCACAAAGCCCATTTGGCCCGTGGCACAAAAAACACATCCCATCGCACAACCGACCTGCGTGCTGAGACAGGCCGTGTGCCGCCCCTGATAACTCATCACCACCGTTTCAATGGTCTGGCCGTCGGCCAGTCGCAGCAGAAATTTGTGGGTGAAGCCATCTTCACTGGCGATGTCAGTGATCTGGGTGGGTAATAAACTGGAAAACCGGTTGGCGGGCCCGAGATTAATTTTCAACCAGCGCTGCAACGGCGGAACCAAATCCGTCTCGGCCGTCAAATCACCAGCCAGCTTGCGATGCAACGAACGCCAAAGCGCGCGCACATGCAGTGGCGAAATTCCAAAAGCGACGAATTCCTGCTGCAACTCCTCAAAGGTCAAATCGAGGAGCGAGCGTATTACGGGCGGTTGGGCGACAGCAGCCGTCATTTTGTCAGAAGTTTGGCGGCTGCGGGTGCATCTTGCGAGAAGGATCTGTGAGCGGGTGACGGTTCGCCGGATATGGAGATTTATGATTTGCGCCGGAGGCCAAAATCGGAAATCGTAACCGAAAATTTATTTCAACCATGCCCTCATTCGACATTGTTTCGCAGGTGAATTCGATGGAAATCGAAAATGCCGTCAACCAGGCCAAAAAGGAGCTCGCCAACCGCTTTGATTTCAAAGCCAGCAAGGCCGAGATCGTCCTGGAAAAAACAGAAATCAAGCTGTCCGCCGAAGACGCCTACAAGGTGCGCACGCTGAATGAAATGGTGATCGGCAAGCTCGCCAAGCGCAATATCAGCCTCAAAAGCGTGGAGCAGGGCGAGCCGGACATTTCGCCGTTGGGCCATGCGCGCCAAAGCATCAAAATCAAAAATGGCATCGAAAGTTCCGTCGCCAAGCAAATCACCGGGTTTATCCGCGACGGAAAATTCAAGGTGACCACCCAGATTCAGGGTGATGAAGTGCGGGTCAACGGCAAAAGCCGTGATGAACTTCAAACGGTTATTGCCGCGGTTCGCGCCCATGATTTTCCCGTGGCAGTGCAGTTCGTGAATTTCCGGGATTAATGGAGTAGTAGCAGCCCGGCGCCATTTTCCGAACGCAGGGCAACCTTTCCGGGAAACTCAAGCCCTGGTTTCAAACAAACTCGGGGCGGTGGCCCGGGCAAATTCCACGCAGCGGGCCAATATTTCCGAAGGCGATTCGCAGTTCAGCGCAAAGGCAGCGAGTTGTTGGGCTTCCGACAGCTTGATCCGCCGGATCAGGTATTTGATCTGGTCAATTACCGCCGGCGCGGCACTTAATTCATCCACGCCCAGCCCGACCAGCAGCGCGGTGAGCATGGGATCGCCGGCGATTTCGCCGCAGACGCCGGCCCAGATGCCATGGGCATGGGCGGCATCCACCGTCATTTTGATGAGCCGTAAAATGGCGGGATGCGTGGGTTCATAAAGGTGGGAAACCTTTTCGTTCGTGCGGTCGGCGGCGAGGGTGTATTGGATCAGGTCGTTGGAGCCGATGCTGAAAAACTTCACCCGCTTGGCCAGCGAATCCGCCACCAGCACGGCGGAGGGAATTTCCATCATCGCCCCGATCTCAAGATTTTCCGCAAAGGAAATTTTTTCCGCGCGCAGCTCATCCTTGCACTTTTCCACAAAAGCGTTGGCTTGCGCCAGTTCCTCCACGCCGGAAATCATGGGATACATCATCCGCACGTTGCCTTCGGCGCTGGCGCGGAGAATGGCCCGGAGTTGGTGGCGGAAGATTTCCGGTTGCGCGAGACAAAACCGAATGGCCCGCCAGCCGAGGAACGGATTCATTTCCTGCGCCAGTTGCAGATGCGAGGCAAATTTGTCGCCGCCAATATCCAGGGTGCGAATGATGACGGAATTGGGTTTCAGAGCGGCGGCCACTTCGCGGTAAACCGTGTATTGCTCCTCCTCGGTCGGCAGGTTTTCGCGGTTTATGAATAGAAATTCAGTCCGGAACAGACCCACGCCCTCCGCGCCGTGGGCCAGCACGCTTTCCACATCGTGCTGATCCTCGATGTTGGCCGAGAGGTGAACCATCTTGCCGTCCAGCGTGACGGCGGGCTGATGCTTGACCTCCTTCAGTTTTTCGCCGAGCGAAGCCTTGATTTTAACGAGTTGGCCGTATTCAAAGAGCGTTTGATCGGTGGGGTTGACGATAAGAGTGCCGTTGTAACCGTCCAAGAGCGCGTAATCGCCGGTTTCCAGCTCCTCGCTGATATTTTGTGCGCCCACCACAGCCGGGATGTCGAGGGAGCGCGAGAGAATGGCGGTGTGCGAGGTCTTGCCGCCAATGTCCGTGGCAAAGCCGAGCACGTATTTTTTATCCAACTGCGCCGTCATGGACGGGCTGAGATCGTGGCCGACCAGAATGCACGGTTCCTGTAGATGCCGGAGATCGAACTGATCCTTCACTTCCAGCAAATTATCGAGCACGCGTCCGGTGAGATCGCGCAAGTCGGCGGCGCGCTCGCGCAAATATTCGTCTTGCACGGCTTCCAGCACGCTAATGTAATGTTCGGAGGCGGCGTGAAACGCGTAATCCGCGTTGGCCCGCTGGTCGCGGATTTGCTTGATGACTTCTTCAATGAGCACCCGGTCTTCCAGCATCAGCAGATGGGCGTCAAAGATATCCGCCTCGGACGAACTCATGGTCTGGGAGACCCGCCGTTGAATATCGGTGATTTGCTGGCGGGTGCGGACGAGGGATTGCTCGAAGCGTTTGACTTCGACCTCCACTTCGGCGGGGGCCAGTTCCCGCTTGGCGATCGCGTGGCGCGCCTGACGCAGGACAATGGCCTTTCCCCGGCAAACTCCCGCCGAAACGGCGATGCCGTGATACACTTTTTCCCCTTTAAGTTGTCCAGACATGACGTTTTTCAAGAAATAACCGAGCGCCTCCGGCTTGCAAAGCATTTCCGCCCCGAAAGCCAAACTATTTATGGTGACAACAAAAAAGCGGGCTTGTATACTTAACAAACGCATGGACCGCAAATGTCCAAGTGAATACGCTAGGCTTGTTCCGCATGAATACCTATCCAAAGAAAGCGGACGTGTTGGTTTTAACCGGGTTGGTGCAGGCGTA
>JAKALA010000079.1 GCA_021813325.1 bacterium
GAATTGTCCACCGAAACGGTCTTGAATTACTTGCGAACAAGATTGCCTCAGCAGTATGCACTGGCTGAGGTCGTCGGCAAATGGGTGTGGCTCGATGTCTCGCCAGCGCGCAAACCCTATCTGGCCAGACTGCTTTGGGCTTTGGGCTTTCATTGGAACCAGCGCCGTCATGTCTGGCAACATCCCTGCGGCTCGTTCAACCCGTTGGGCAGCCACCCCCAAGACCCCCGCGCCAAGTATCACTCATTCTTCCCTGCCGATGTTTTACCCGCTTAAACCAATGATAACCGCACTGGCACTGTCAGTAAAACTGTCAGTAAAAGCTCGCAGGGATAGCCGAAAATTAACCCGATTTACCCCGAATAGTCTTTTGTTTAACCATTAATTTCTTATTATCCCCCTGTCCAAATCAATGCTACAGACGTGTTTCATCTGTGAAAATCTGTGGTTATAAAAATATGAGCACAAAAACCAAAACCGACACCAAAGACCGTTTCGTCATCATCATGGCCGGAGGACGCGGCGAGCGTTTCTGGCCGTTGAGCCGTGAGAAGACCCCCAAACAATTGCTGACGTTGTTGGGCAAACGCTCGTTTCTTCAGGAGGCGGTCGATCGCGTGTTGCCACTGGTGCCGGCGAAGAACATTTTCATCATCACCAACACCGCCCAGGTGGCTGAAGTCCGCAAGCAACTGCCCAAGTTGCCCAAGGATAATGTCGTCGCCGAACCGATCGGACGCGACACCTGCGCGGCGGTGACGCTCGGCGCGGCGCTCGTGGGCGCACGTTCCACCACCGGCGTCATGGCCGTGCTGCCCGCCGACCATGTCATCCCGGATCAAAAGAAGTTTCAACAGGTCTTGTCCGACGCGTTTGACGTGGCCGCGCAGGGCCAGGCCATTGTCACCATCGGCATCAAGCCCAGCGAACCGGCGACGGGATACGGTTATATTCACACGGGCGTGGAATTGCCGGCGCCATCCGGCGCCAAGCGGACCAAAACCACCTTCTACAAGGCGGAACGCTTCGTGGAAAAACCGGATTTCGAAAAGGCGTTGGAATACGTGAACAGCGGCCAGTATCGCTGGAACGCGGGCATGTTTGTCTGGAGCTTTGTCACGGTGACGAACGGACTTGAGAAGCATCAGCCGGAAATGTTCGCCGCCTGTCAGCGTTGGTTCAAGGTGGCCAATCAGCCGGCCAAGCTCGCCAAAGTGCTGGCCAAGGAATATCCGGCGATCAAAAAAATCTCGATCGACTTTGCGCTGATGGAGAAGGCTCAAAACGTGGTGGTGGCCGATGGCGCGTTTGAATGGGACGATCTCGGCGCCTGGCCGGCCATCGCCCGGCACGTGAAGCAGGACCCGGAAGGCAATGCCGCCGTGGCGGAGTTCATTCATGTGGACGCCGCCCGCAACATCATTTACGACGCGCGCAGCAAAGGCCGCCGCACGCCCATCGCCGTGGTGGGCTTGCGCGATTCCATCCTGGTGCAGACCGACGACGCGGTTTTGCTGGCGCACAAATCCCAGGCCCAAAAGATCAAGGAACTGGTCAAGCGGCTGGCCGCCGACGGGAAATTTAAAAAATTAGTTTAGCCGCGCGACGCGATCAATGAACATCGATGAATCCATTCTGCCCAGCAGCCGCAGAATCAAGTTCATCACCGTCAGTATTCCGTGTGTTCTGGCTGTGTATGTTTTGAGCATTGGACCGATGGCAAAACTGGATGACTTGGGTTTTCTTGGAGAGTCGGCCAACCGAACCGTCAGCGCGCTCTACTCGCCGCTGGCTTGGTTCTCAACCGTCCCCGCCGCTGAAAAGTTGTTGAACTGGTATATTTTCGACGTGTGGCAATGCGATCGGATGGGCGATATTTCCCATTAAATGCTCAAGCCATCAACTCACAGTGGCATTGAACCGATAGTTATGGCATTCTTTGTTCAACAAACCAACCACGCGATTTTATGGCCCAGGCAATCATGGATCCCGAAAAGGTGCGCCGCTTCGCGGACGAACTGCAGCGCTTCAATGCCGATCTCGAAAACCGCATGGCGCTGTTGCACGCGCGTTTCGCCGCCCTCGGCGACACGTGGCAGGATCAGGAACATGAAAAATTTTCCGAAGAATTTCGTCAGGCCCTCAAGGCGTTGAAAAAATTCACGGAGATTTCCAAAACCCACGCCCCCTACCTGATGCGCAAGGCCCAGCGCATTGAGGAATATCTCAACCAGCGATAAATCATGGCCGGCCAAGCCCAGATTTCGTCCATCGAGTCGATTGAGGCCTTCCGCGCCGAACTGTTGGTTTATTTGAACCAAATGCGGCCGGTGATCGACGAGGCGGCCAGTGAAGTGATGCGGATGCGGTATTGGCTGCAAAATGAACAATACGCCTATCGGGAAAATCAAGCCCGCCGCCTGCGCCGCAAACTGGAAGAAGCGCAGGCCGAATTGATGAACGCCCGTTTGTCTTCCCTGCAAGTTTCCTCCAGCGTGCAGCAGCTCGCCGTGCAAAAAATCAAGCGCGCCTTGCAGGAAATTGAAGCAAAGCAGGTCCTGCTGAAAAAGTGGGACCGCGATCTGGAAAACCTGACCGACCCCTTGGTGAAACAGGTGAACCAACTGCAAAATTTTCTGGCCACCGACATGACCGAGGCGGTGGTTTATCTGGCCCAGGTCATCCGCGCCCTCGATGCTTACCGGGCGGTTGCCGCGCCGGGCCTATCCGTGACGCCAGCCGCCACAACTGAAACCGACGAAAAGACCACCTCATGAATTTGAATGGAAACAAAAGCCGGATGCAGGGGTTGACCAAGGACATCTCATTACAGTGGACCAACACCAAAAACCACTGGCGGGACTCCCGCAGCGCCGATTTTGACCGCAGCTACATGCAGGAATTGCTACCGCGGGTCAATCAAGCCGCCGGAGCGATTGAAAAACTGGAAGAACTCTTTAAACGAATCAGGAAAGACTGTGAATAATCCATCAGGGTGCAAAGAGACACTGGGCCGGCTGGACCAGCTGAAAAGCTTGGTTCTGGATTTTGCGGCGCGTGAAGAACGCTTGAACCAGCAGTTTCGCGCCCAATCCGCCAAGGACAACACGGCGTTTGAAACCAAGGATCAACAGCAGACCACCAGTTCTTCCGAACGGCTGGCGGCGGAAGTGGATGGTTTTGCCGAGACCAAACGTCTGCTGACAATCCGGTTTGAAAAGCGCGCCAACCGCATCAACCTGGCTCGCAAACGCATTCAGGATCAATTGCAGGCGACCATCAGCGAGCGCGATCAGGAGTGCAAATTCCGCGCCCAGCAAGGCCTGATCGAAGCCGAGCGGCAGCGCGATGAAAACCAAGCCCAGGCGGCGACGGCTTTGGCCAATGTTCAACAACGGCTTGCCAACGACAGCGCCGCCTTTTCCGTGCTTGAATCGTCGGTGCGCGCCGCCTTTGGCGGCTATGGCAAGTTAAGGCAGTTGCTGAATCCGCAAAGTTCGTCCGCGGAAATCCCCGCTACCGGCGATGGCAATAACATCTTGGACGAAGCCCAACAAATCATCGGCAAAGTTGAAGCGGATTTGGCACGGTTCAAAAAATTGCTGCTGCCAAAATTATTCCGGTTTTGTCCGATCTGGCTTTGGATATTGATTTTGGCGGGCATCGCCGTGGCTGATCCGGTTTTACATCATTTCGGTCACCCGACGATCACGCATCTCCATGCCATCATTTCCCTGGGCCTGCTGGCGGGTGTATTCGGATTGTATGGCATGGGCATGCAATCGGCAAAAGCACTCGCCATGGGCATCGCCAATCAAGTTGTGCGGGCGCGTCACTTGCTTGCTTCAAGCCCGGAACTGATCAACGCATACTACCAGCAGGAACAACAACGTATCAGAGCGGAATTCCAAGCCACCAAGGACCGCGTTAATCTGGAATGGAAGCGTCTATCCAAAGAAATCGCTCAAGCGCGGATCAGCAGTCCCGTGGACACCGACAATCGGGCAGAATTTCTGCACCAGGAAAACGAGCGGCTTAAGCAGCTCACTTTGGAACGCAAAACCCGGGCTCATGAGGCCCGCATGACGCAAATGCGTCAGGACGCCATCAACCAGGCCAAACAGTTAAATGAAACCCGCAACGCTTCCCAAATGCGCTTGGAGGGCAACTATCAGCGCGAATGGCAGGCTTTGGAAACCGACTGGCAGCAACGCGTGCTGCCGGTTTTCGCGTCGCTTCAAGCCGAGCAGGCTCTGGCCGAAAAACTCTTCCCCGCTTGGACGTCGTCAGTTTGGAAAGACTGGCAAGCGCCAGCGGAATTTCTCAATGCCGCCCGCTTTGCCCGGTTGGAAGTGGCTTTGGACAAATTCATCGGCAATTTGCCCAAAGACAAGCGACTGGCCCTGCCGGGAGATGGCACCCTTGATTTGCCGCTTCTGCTGGCTCACCCGCTGCAAGGCTCGTTGCTGTTTGAAACGGGCAAGGATGGCGGTGAGGATGCCATTGGCGCCATCAACAATATCATTCTGCGGCTGCTGACCACCACGCCGCCGGGACGATTGGAATTCACGATTTTCGATCCGGTCGGGCTGGGTCAAAATTTTGCCGCCTTGATGCACCTGGCGGACTACGAATCCAATACCATCAACAGCCGCATCTGGACCCAAAGCGCCCAGTTTGAGGAGAAACTGGCGGACCTCAACGAGCACATGGAAAAAGTCATCCAGATGTATCTCCGCAACGAATACGCCACCATTTCCGAATACAATGCGCAGGCGGGCAGCATCGCGGAAAAATATCAGATTCTCGTGATCGCCTCGTTCCCCGTGAATTTCAGCGACACGGCCGCCCGGCGGCTGCGCAACATCGCGGCAAACGGCGCGCGCTGCGGCGTGTTTATTTTGGTTCAATGGGATCAACGCAATGCCGCGCCGCCGGATTTTGTGCCGGATGAACTCCGGAACCAAAGTGTCTGCCTGGTTCGAGCGGACCATGGCTTTGAATTTCCCAACTGGCGGGCCGGCGGCACGCGTCTGGTGCTGGACACGCCGCCGGAACCGGAATTCACCACGGACCTTTTGCATCGCATTGGCCAGAGCGGGAAGGATTCCAACCGCGTGGAAGTGCCGTTTGCACAGGTCGCGCCGGCGGAAGCGGCTTTTTGGACGGACGAAACCAGCGAAGAATTGCGCGTGCCCATCGGCCGCTCGGGAGCGACCAAATTGCAATATTTCGCCATTGGCCGCGACACGCGCCAGCATGCTTTGCTTGCCGGCAAGACGGGTTCCGGCAAATCCACGCTGTTTCACATCATCGTCACCAACCTCGCCTTGCGGTGCAGCCCGGAGCAGGTGGAATTTTATCTCGTGGACTTCAAGAAAGGCGTCGAATTCAAGTGCTACGCGAATTATCGGTTGCCCCACGCAAAAGTAGTGGCCATTGAAAGCGATCGCGCTTTCGGTTTGAGCGTCTTGCAACGCGTGGACGATGAATTGCGCCGGCGCGGCGATCTGTTCCGCAAAGTGAGCGCGCAAAATCTGGCCGGTTACAAAAACAACGCCGGCGCGGAGCCCATGCCCCGCGTATTGCTGATGATCGACGAATTCCAGGAATTTTTCGTGGAGGAAGACCGCGTTTCTCAAAATGCCGCCGTGTTGCTCGATCGCATCGTGCGTCAGGGCCGTGCGTTTGGCATTCACGTGATTCTTGGTTCGCAAACGCTCGGCGGCGCCTACACGCTGGCCCGCGCGACGATTGGCCAGATGGTGATTCGCATCGCCTTGCAATGCAATGAAGCCGATGCCTACCTCATCATGGATCAGGACAATCCGGCACCACGTCTGTTGTCGCGTCCCGGCGAAGGCATTTACAATGACACCTCCGGCTCCATTGAGGGTAACAGTCCGTTTCAGGCCGTCTGGTTGTCCGACGTGACCCGCGAAGTTTACCTGGCCAAAATTGCAGCCTACGCTGCAAAATCCGGGCGTGAGTATCCCGGGCCGATTGTCTTTGAAGGCAATGCTCCGGCCGATGTCCGTGAAAACATGCTGTTGAAAGCAGCGCTCAAAAGAACGGCGCCGACCAATTTAACACCGCGCATCTGGCTCGGTTCGCCCAATTCCATCAAAGGCCCGACGGAAGCCATCTTCCGACGTCAAAGTGCCTCCAATCTTTTGGTGGTGGGGCAGAGCGACGAGCGGATGTTGACCATTCTGTCCATCGGTCTCATTTGCCTGGCGGCTCAGCACGCGAACGGAGACGCAAAATTCTTTGTGCTGCACAACCTCGCCAGCGGATCAATGCAACTGGATTATTTCGAGCGAACCCGGCAGGCCATTCCTCAATCGGTTAACCAAGCCGGGAACGCCAATCTCGCCGAGGTCATGACTGATTTGGCTCAGGAACTGGCGCGACGCTCCGAGGCGGATTCGGCGGGGCCGGAAATTTTCGTATTGGTGCATGACCTGCAGAATTTCAAAAAGTTGCGGCCAGAAGATGAATTCAGCTTTTCCGCCAGTGCAACCGAAGCCACGCCGGCCAGCACTTTCGCTCAGTTGATTAATGAAGGGCCGGCCCGGGGCATTCATGTCATCCTCACCTGCGATTCCTACGGCAACCTGACCCGCTTTCTGGGACGCAAGGCGCTCGCGGAAATTGAAATGCGGGTGGCGTTCCAGATGAGCGCCAACGATTCAGCCAGTTTGATTGATGCGCCGGACGCTTCCAATCTGGGCCTGCATCGCGCCGTGCTGTTCAACGAACGCGAAGGCAGTTTGGAGACGTTCCGTCCGTATGCGCTGCCTGGGAACGATTGGGTGGAAGCAGTCGCCAAGCAACTGGCGGCAAAATGAAGTTCAAATGAAAGCGATCCGTTATTTGTTTTTTTGCCGCAAACGTTGGATCGCCGTCTGAATCTCCAGATCTCGATGTTCGCATGGGGCGAATGGATCAAACAAGGCAATGCTTTTGTCTTTTGCCAGGGTCAGAGCCACCCTTTTCCACTTCCCAGAACGCTTCAGGCTGTTTCAGCCGCAAACGGATGCTTGTGTTCTGAAATATTCCTGCAATCTTTGGGCGAAATTCCCGTCCACCATTATCCGCTCCCATTTATGAAGATATTTGGATCGTTCTGCCTGTTGGCCGCAGTCTGCCTGGCTCCCCTGATCGCGCAGGCTGACGACAAACGAATTGTCCTGATCGCCGGCAAACCCAGCCACGGACCAGGCGAACATGAACATCGCGCCGGGGTTTTGCTGTTCCAAAAATGCCTCGCCAATACGCCCGGCATTAAAGTGTATGTTTATACCAATGGCTGGCCGGCCAACTCTGACCAACTTGATGGCGCGGCTACGATTGTAATCTACAGCGACGGCGGCGAGGGGCACCCCGCCCTTCAAGACGATCATTTGCAGCGGCTGGCCAAATTAATGAACCAGGGCACGGGCTTGGTTTGCCTGCATTACGCGGTGGAACCAACCATGGAACATGGCGAGAAGGAATTTCTGGATTGGATCGGCGGTTGTTTTGAAATCAACCGGTCGGTGAATCCACATTGGAACGCGGACTTTAAAACCTTTCCGGATCATCCGATTACGCGCGGACTCAAGCCGTTCAACATGCGCGACGAATGGTATTTCAACATGCGTTTTCGGGATGGAATGCAGGGCGTTCAGCCGATTCTAGCGGCGTTTCCGCCACCGGAAACCATGCAACGGGCTGACGGGCCTCACGAAGGGAATCCGGCTGTTCGCGAAGCCGTAAAGCGCGGTGAACCGCAAACTCTGGCGTGGGCATTCGAACGCCCTGACGGCGGCCGAGGGTTCGGTTTCACCGGCGGTCACTTCCACAAAAACTGGGCCGATGACAACCTGCGCAAGCTGGTATTAAACGCCATTCTTTGGACAGCCAAAGTGGAGGTGCCGCCAGACGGGGTGAATTCAGTCGTCACTCCCGCCGACATGGCGGCTAATCTGGACGCGAAATAAGCTCACATCTTGGGACCGTAGCCCGGCAGCGGCTGGCCATTGTCATCCAATTTATTGCAGGCCCACAGCAGTCCGCGGGTCACAAGCTGGAGATAACGCGGGTCGGCACACGTTTCGTTGTTATGCCCCAGCGTGGTGCTGAACACGCGGGTGCCGTGATAATCATTCACCCAAGTTAGCAAACAATCGACTTCTTTGGTCGAACCGTCCTTCTGTTTGACCCATTGCTTGCCCCGCGCCAGCGGCGTGACGGTATCGAAAATTTGATAATTGTTATAAAGCTCTTCGCCGATGGTCGTCCAGTTTTCCAATCCTTTGATGATGGGATGATTCGTCTTTGCATAAGTGATTTCAATCGGCAGTTGAGCGCCGTGACCGCGCGTATCCAAACCCGTAAAGGCGAACCAATCTTTGAATTTATCGAAATCCACCCGGTAACAGTGCATGGTGCAATGTAAGTTTACCGCCGGAACTCCATCACGGTGGGCCTTGAGAATACCTTCGACAAACGCGGCGTCTTTGACATCGGCGAAGCATTCGTCATGCACGATGACGTCAAACCCTTTGGCCCAATCGGCGTTGGTATAAATGCTCATTTTGTGGTCCGTGGTGCCGTCGCCCTCATGCACAATCGTCCACTCCACATTCGCCAGCGCTGAAATTCCGCGCGTCAAAATGATCTTTTGGTTTGCATAATCGTGACAACAACCGCCGGTCACCAGCAGCGCTTTGATGGGTTTGACCGCCTCGGCGGCGCGGCCGGGGCTGGCCAGAACCATGGCAAAAGTGGTGATTAGAACGGCGCCAAGCAGCGCTGGGATGGATTTCATGCCTAGCTGCTACACGGCGCCTGGCTTTTAATCAAGCTGGAAAATGCTTTGGCTTGACTTTCCCGCAATCCAACGCCGATTGTATTGTCGTTTTCCCAAAAATTGTAACTGAATGACACCGCCATCGGTCTTTAACTGCAAGCCAATCCAAAAACCATGAATACCTCTGAAACCATCACCCGCCGTCGTTTCATCAGCCATGTCGCCCTGGCTGGAACAGTGGTCGCCGCCAGTCCGTTGTTCAACCTGCGCGCCCAAGGCTCGCCAAAAAAATTCCGCGTCGGTGTGGTTGGCTGCGGCGGACGCGGCAGCGGCGCCATGGAAAACATCCTCGAGGCCGGCAAATCCGCCGGCGTGGACATCGAAATTTACTCGGTGGCGGATTTCTTCGCCGATCGCGCCAATGGCGCGGCACAAAAATACAACATTCCCAAAGAGCGCACCTTCTTTGGCCCGTCCGCCTATCACGAAGTCATGGCCCAACCGGTGGAAATCATCATTCTGGCCACGCCGCCGGTATTTCGCCCAACACATCTGGAAGCCGCGTTGCAGGCGGGCAAACACTGTTTCATTGAGAAACCCGTGGCCGTTGATCCGGCTGGCGCCCGCAAAATCATCGCGCTGGGCGAACTGGCGAAAAGCAAAGGGCTTTCCATTGTAGCCGGAACCCAGCGCCGTCACATGAGCGGATATCTGCGCAACCAATTCGCCGTGGAGCATGGCGCCATTGGCAAAATCACCGGCGGCGTGGTGAGCTGGTGCGGCGGCAAGCTTTGGTTCAAGACGCGCGAGCCGAATGAAGATGATGCCAGTTATCTGGTGCGCAATTGGACGAGTTTTACCGAAATGTCCGGCGATCACATCGTGGAACAACATGTGCATAATCTTGACGTGGCCAATTGGTTCATTGGGCGGACGCCGCAATCCGCCATCGGCTTTGGTGGCCGCGCCCGGCGGCAGACCGGTGATCAATTTGATTTTTTCAGCATTGATTTGAACTACGGAGATGACTGCCATATCCACAGCATGTGCCGCCAGGTGAATGGCTGTTACGAAAATGTCGGCGAGAATTTTATCGGCACCGAAGGCAGTTGTTACGGATCGGGCAAAATCAATTCATCCAAGCTCGCGGGCATTCAGATTCCCGAATTTAAAACCCATGATAACGGACAGGTGCAGGAGCATATCGATCTGCTTCAAGGCATCCTGGCCGGGCAGCCGCTCAATGGCGCGCGCCAAGTCGCTGAAGCCACGCTCACAGCCATCATGGGACGCATCGCCTGCTACACGGGACAAATGATCCGCTGGAGCGACCTGACGACCAACACCGCATCGCCGTGGTATAACCTGGCGCTGTCGCCCAATCCGGCCGATTTCGAAGCCGGCAAAGTTATCGCCCCCAAGGACAATGTCTGGTCCGTTCCCGGAGAAGCGTGATGAAACTCCTCACGCCGACAATGTGTTGGGCGGGGTGAAGCTTCGCCAGCCAACCAGCGAGCCAGCAACCGGGAAGCAACGCATTCAGCAGGCCGTGAAAATGCTGAAAGGAAACGGATCCGAGGCGGCAAATACCGCCTCATTCTGAGCCGTTTCTTGGCAAGTTACCCAGGAAACGCGGATCTAATCCGCGCGGATAGGTTTTGAACAGGGAAGCGGGTTTGCTCGCCGGTGGGGCCTGAGCGGCACCCGCGCGCGGGCCGCAGTGTGAAAAATCCGCGTGAAGCGGTAGAAACGACGAAGCAAAGCGGATCGAATCCACTTGGGAGGCTCCCGTGACGGCCAAGCCGGAGCCGCCGGGGCGAATCACCGCCGCCGGGCTGTTTTTTCGCCAGTGCCAACGCCAATCTGAAATCCAGGCTTTAGGCCGCGTCACCTTAACCTTGATGAGATAAATTCCGCCGCCGCCGTGACGGGAATGGCCTGCACCCCCGGTGGAATTTGCGTTTGACCGACTCATTTTACACATATGATTGACTGTCGGCTGGTTGTCCCTTAGTTGTTTTTACCAAGCATGGCAAACCCGGTTAACAAACATTTTCTGACCACTTGGAATCTGATGATGCCCCCCCCCAGCGATGAATTCCCGGCCAATTCGAATACTGTTGGTCGATGATCACTCTACCTTGAGAGGCGTGTCGAGCCAGGGAAATTTCCGGCTCGCTCTTCCAGGGCGTTTGGGCCAGGTCTGAATGCGGCAAGGTGTTAATCGATGGTTCAGGAACCTTGAACATATTTCAAAAAAATCAGCCGGAAAACATGTCACTGACGAATCTATTATGACTTCCAGACCCAATCGACAGGCGGCAAAGTTCGCGGTGGCCTACGTCACCGTGGCCGCCGCCTGGATCTTTTTAACGGATGAAGGGCTGCCATTGCTCGTGGCGGATCCCAATATTCGAACCCATTTATCGATCATCAAGGGCTGGGGATTTGTGTTCGTGACCGGCGGGTTTTTGTATTCTTTGTCGCGTCGCTGGTTGAACCGTTACAGGCAGGCAACCGAAAGCCGCTTGAGTCATGAGCGGAGTTACCGGGAAATATTCAACGCCACCAGCGAGGCGATCATTCTGCACGAGCCTGAGACGGGCTGTATCCTGGATGCCAACGCGGCCTGTTTGCGGTTGCTGGGATGCAACGACAAGTTGGCGGTGGTGGGACGGCGGATCGAGGACTTTTTTCAGGACCAGCAGCCCTTCAACTGGAAGGAGGCGCTGCGCCAACTTCAGCAATCGGTGCATGACACCTCACCGTATATGGAATGGCAGGGCCGAAAAAGCAACGGCGATGTTTTATGGGTGGAGGTGTGCCTGCGTCGCTCAACCATTGGCGGCAAGGGCTGTATCCTGGCAGTGGCGCGCGACATCACCCCGGGCAAATTGGTAAAGCAGGCGGTCCAGGAACACGAGGACCGTTTAGCCCATCTGCTGACGGCTACGCCCGTCATCGTCTATGCGCTGCGCGTGGCGGCGGACACGGTCACTACCACCTATGTCAGCCCCAATGTCCGCAACACGCTGGGCCATGATCCCGAAGCATTTGTCCGCGACCCGGGATTCTGGCGGTCACATGTGCACCCTGACGATGCCGCCCATGTGGCCGCCAGTTTGGACAAGCTCAAGCAATCGGACCGGCTTTCCTTGGAATACCGGTTTCGCCATGCCGACGGTTCCTACCGCTGGACGCATGATGTCCTGCAGAGGATTCGCGACGGTCAGGAACCTGCCCGGGAATATGTCGGCCATTGGATTGATATTACCGACCGCAAGCTGGCGGAGATAGCGCATCAGGCTGCGGAACGCCACTATCGCGCCCTTTTCGAACAGGCAGGCGAAGGCATCATGATTATGACGCCGGCAGGCGAGCTGTTGGAAGTCAACGCAACCTTCGCCCGGATGCACGGCTATTCACCCGCTGAATTGAAGGGAAAAGACATTCAATTCCTGGACGTGTTAAAGGTGAACGCGCTGAAGAACCGGGAGAATCTCCTCCAAAGGGTCCGCGCGGGCGAAGTGGTTCACTTTGAGGTCGAGCATTGGCACAAGGACGGGCATACCTTTCCGCTCGCGGTGGCCGGGAGTCAATTTGAAGTTGAAGGCCAACCCTACTTCATCGGCTTTCATCAGGACATCACCGAGCGCAAACAGACGGAAACCGCCCGCGAAATCAGCCGGGAAGTGCTGCGGTTGCTCAATGAACCGGACACATTTCAGTCGATCATGAAACGCGTGGTTGCAGTCATCAAGGCGCGGACCGGGTTTGATGCCGTGGGACTCCGCCTGCGGGATGGCGACGATTATCCCTATACATCGCAGCAAGGCTTTCCCAATGATTTTCTGGCAACCGAAAACTCGATCGTCGCACGGACGGTTCAAGGCGGAACGTGTCACAACCCCGATGGCACCGTCCGTCTGGAATGCACCTGCGGCCTGGTCATTTCCGGCAAAACCGACCCGGCAAATCCTTTGTTCACACCGGGTGGCAGTTGCTGGACCAACAATTCGTTTCCCTTTCTCGAACTCCCGCAAGAACAGGACCCCCGCTACCAGCCCCGGAACCAGTGCATCATTCATGGGTATGCTTCCGTGATGCTGGTGCCCATCCGGAACCAGCATCATATCATGGGCCTCATCCAGTGCAATGACCGGCGGTCGGGACAGTTTACGCTCAAGCTGGTCCAGCATTTCGAGGAGATCGGCACCCATATCGGCCTGGCGCTGGAACGGATACAGGCGGAAACCGCGGTGCGCGAAAGCCGGGAACGCTATGCGCTGACCGAACACGCCGTGAACGATGGCTTGTGGGATTGGAACATCATCACTGACGAGGAATACTTCTCGCCCCGCTGGCTGGACATTGCCGGCTTGAAAGAGGGCGAACTGCCTGCCCACAGGTCGGCTTTTCTCAACCTCCTGCACCCGGAAGATCAGGCGCGGGCGGGCGAAGTGATGCGGTCCCATTTGGAGGAGCGCCAGCCCTACCGCGTGGAATTCCGGGTGCGGCACAAGGACGGTGGTTATCGCTGGGTCTATTCCCGCAGCGAGGCCCTGCGCGACGCGACCGGCCGCCCGGTTCGCATGGTGGGGAGCGTTACTGACATTAGCGGGCGCAAACAGGCCGAGGAGGAATTACAACGCCTGACCCAGTGGCTGTTGAAAACCCAAGCCATCAGCCGGGTCGGCGGGTGGGCCGTCAATCTCAAGTCCGGCGAGCTTTGGACTTCACCGGAAGCCCGCCGGATTTATGGCGTTGATGGGCATGAACCCCTGACCTTTCAAGACATAAAAATATTCGCGCTGGCATCCTTCCGGCCCCGGCTGGATGCCGCGCTCCAGGATTTGCTGGCCGGCGCCAAACCCTATGACCTTGAATTCCAGATCGTCCGGAAGACGGATGGGGCGATTGTGGATGTTCATTCCGTGGCGGAATACGATGCCGCCGCCAGCCAGATTCTGGGTGTCATTGAGGACATCACCGAGCGCAAGCGCGACCAGCAGAAGGCCAATCATTTGGCCGCGATTGTGGAACATTCCAATGATTGCATCATCGGCAAAGACCTGGCCGGGATGGTGACCAGTTGGAATCAGGGGGCAGAAAAGATGTTTGGTTACCCGGCGGAGGAAATGATTGGAGTCCCCATCACCCGGATCATTCCTGCCGACCGCCAGGCCGAGGAAAATTTCATTCTGGAACAGATCAGGCTGGGCAAATGCGTTGACTCATTTGAAACCGTGCGCCAGACCAAATCTGGCAAATTGATTCATGTTTCCATCACCGCTTCGCCCATCCGGGATGCGGCGGGGCGGATTGCCGGAATCGCGAAGGTGGCGCGCGACATCACTGAGCGCAAGCAGGCCGAATATAATCTGGCCCGCTTGGCGACCGCTGTGGAACAGTCGGACGAAACCATCGTCATTACGGATTTGGAAGCCAATATCGTCTATGCCAATCCAGCTTTTGAGAAAACGACCGGCTATGCGCTCGCCGAAGTCTTGGGCAAGAATCCCCGGTTACTCCAGAGCGGGAAACAAGACGACGTGTTTTATCGGCAGATGTGGGACACATTAACAGCAGGCAAACCTTGGAGCGGTCATTTTTCCAACCGGCGCAAGGATGGCAGCATTTACCACGAGGAGGCCACGGTTTCTCCGGTGCGCGATGCGGCCGGCAAAGTGGTTAATTATGTTGCGGTCAAGCGGGATATTACCCATGAAATCAAGCTGGAGGAAGCTTTGCGCCAGTCACAGAAGCTTGAGGCCATCGGGCAATTGGCCGGTGGCGTCGCCCATGATTTCAACAATATTCTGGCCGCAACCATGATACAGTTGGAATTATTGCAGATGGAACCCCACTTGGAGGCTGATTCCCGCGCGGGATTGAAGGAAATGGATATCGAGTTGAAGCGGGCGGCCGGCCTGACGCGCCAACTGTTGATGTTCAGCCGACGATCGGTGTTGTCGCTCCAAACCTTGGAGTTCAACGATGTGGTGGCCAATCTGCTCAAGATGCTCCACCGGCTGATCGGTGAGCATGTGGAATTGATCTTTCGCAGTTGCGAGGGTCTCACCCATGTATCAGCCGACAGCGGCATGCTGGAGCAGGTGCTGATGAACCTCGTGGTCAACGCGCGCGACGCCATGCCGGAAGGCGGCCAAGTGACGATCAGCACCGCGCGCGTGACCATCAACGAGGCGGCTTGCCAGGAGCATCCGGAGCGGCGCCTCGGAACCTTCGTTTGCCTGTCCGTTGCGGATACCGGTTGCGGCATGGATCCGGCAACCCTGAAGCGAATATTTGAGCCTTTCTTCACGACCAAAGAAGTTGGCCGTGGCACCGGCCTGGGGTTGGCCACCGTGATTGGGATCGTGAGCCAGCACAAAGGCTGGATTGAGGTTGAGAGCGAAGTTGGCAGGGGATCGAAGTTTAGCCTCTATCTGCCAGCGGTGGAAATAGCCCCCAACGGAGGGTCCTCCAAAGCCGAGGCGGTGGCAGCTTTATTGCGTGGCAACGAAACCATTCTGCTGGTGGAGGATGACGCCAAAGTGCGGCAGGCATTGGTCCGGACGATTCGCATCTTGGGCTACCGCGTGCTGGAAGCCGTGGACGGCCGGGACGCCCTGCGAGTGTGGCTGGCGCATCAGGGTCAGATTGATTTGCTGTTTACGGATATGATCATGCCTAGGGGAATCAGCGGACTGGAATTGTCCCGCAGGCTGCGCCGGGAACAACCCGGCCTCAAAGTGATCATATCGAGCGGATACAATCCGGAATTCACGCAGATTACCGAAGGCATGTTGGACGGCTGCATGTATTTGGCCAAGCCCTATCCGCTGGCAGAATTAAGCAAAATTTTAAGGCAACGTCTGGACCAAACGTGATTTTCCAGGATTCTGAAAAGCGGAAGATGGCCCGGAAACACTGGTCATTACCACGCGACCAACCTCACAGTTGGTGAACGGCCTGGAAGCAGATCAAAGACATCACCAGCGAGTCGGCCCACGAGATCTGGCACCGCATCGAAGCCAATCCGCCTTTTTTGGCTTCAAACCTTTCGCCGGTTTCGCCTTCAGCAACCCCGCGAAAACAAAGGCCAAAGCGAGTCGGTGAGACCGCCCAATTCCTTCATCCGCCGGGGAATGGGGGAATGGTCACCGGTCAGTTGAAAACCAGCCAGGCCGGGTCGAATCAAAACCAGCCACTCTGAGGTGAGGAGTTCATATCATTTTGTGTTCATCAAGCAAGTGATTTCGCATCCAGGCAGTCGAGCAACCGGC
>JAKALA010000080.1 GCA_021813325.1 bacterium
AAGGACATCGCCCACCTCGGCGCGTTCGGCCGCCGCCAACTGCGGAACATCCGCCGCCGCCCCAAGCTGATCTCCGCTTTCTGGAAGCAAGCTGAATTGTGGTGAAATACTCACTTTATTATGCAGGTATCAATAGTTGCAAACATGACAGACACGGGCGAAACCCACAAACCAACGCGGTTTTTGATGCGCAGGGAACGAACTCGGCCAAATTCTATCGGGTGGAACAATTGCCGCGAGACCAACCGGACGTCAGGACAAATCATCCAAAGCCGCTTCCACGGCACCTTCGATTTTGCGTGAGCCATCGCCGCCCAAACGCTGATCAACATCTTCAAGGCGGCGGATCAGATCCAACACTGACTTGCGGGGATAAGGTCCGCCAGCCGCATCGCAAAAATGCGTCCGGCAACCAAACGGCCGATCCTGATAAATCAGGCAACGTCCGGTTTCGAGCTTAAGCAACGGACATGCGCCAGCCACCGATTTCGGCAGCTCTTTTCGGCCAGCCGCGCGCACACCTTTGGCGGCAACGAGCGCTTCACCCAAGGTGAGATGCGGCGTCAATCCAGTCAGATTGAACTGGCAACATTCCGTGCGCACCACACAGGATCGTTCGATTGGCCGTTTCGCCAATTCGGCGTAAACCGCCCGCACTTCGGCGATGGCTTGCTGGATTTGGTCTCGGCGCATGGAACAAAGGCAGATTTAATGCCAAAACCGGGCGGATCGTTCCAGCGAAAAGCGTTTTAAGGTTTGGCAGGAAAATGCGTTTTCAAAGCCTCCGCGCGATAGCGAAAAATTCTGGCTACGTCCCGTTTCACGAAAAGAGAATTGATCAGCGCGCCGCCGGGAACGGCATATTCAACTTGGTCCTGACAGAGCGTGCCGCCGTCCTTTTCCAGGAACGAATGCGTATGCCGCCAAAGGCGATACGGTCCACGACGTTGTTCGTCTGTGAATCCATGAGGTGGATTCCAGGCGGTTATTTCGGTCTGCCAACGGATCGGCCAGCCATGAACGCGCAACTGGTAGTCGATTAACGCGCCGGGGCGCATTGGAATTTCGCCTTGTGTTAAAATGGTGAAATGCAACCAGGGCGGTGTAAGTTGTTCCAAATTGCGGGCATCGGCAAAAAACGGGAACACTTTTTCCCGGACAACCGGCAGCCAAAGCTCGCCTTCAAAGCGATGGGTTCTCATACCATAAATATTTGTCGATGGAATTATTTTCCGCGCCAAACGCTTCGCACTTGAACCGCTCGGCACGTGTCCCTAGTATCTTCAAAATTTTGATGAAAGCAATTTTAGCCCTTGAAGATGGTTCGGTGTTTCACGGCACAGGTTTCGGCGCCAAAACGTCGGCTGGTGGAGAAGTTTGTTTCAACACCTCCATGACGGGCTATCAGGAAATCCTCACGGACCCGTCTTACAAAGGCCAGATCGTGACGATGACCTATCCGCTGATCGGCAACTACGGTGTCAATGCGCAGGACATCGAATCGTGGCGTCCGCACGCGGCGGGCTTTGTCATTCGCGAACTTTCGCCCGTGGTCAGCAACTGGCGGGCGGATTGGACGCTGACCCAATATCTTGAACAAAACGGCATTCCCGGCATTCAAGGAATTGATACGCGCGCGCTGACCAAAAAACTGCGGGTGCGCGGTGCGTTAAACGGCTTTTTGAGCACCGAGGATATTTCCGAAGCCGAAGCCGTCAAACGGGCCAGGGAATTCGTGTTTGTGGGCGTGGATTACGTCAAAGAAGTCACGCACAAAGCCGCGTTCAAATGGGATGAGCAGGATGAACAAAGCGCCGCGTTTGATCTCATGCGCGGCAACCAGTCAGGAAACGCCCGCGACTTCCGCAAACCGCTGCCAGCAGCGGACATTCCGATCGTCGCATTCGACTACGGAATGAAATACAACATTCTGCGCCGGCTACGTCAGCATGGATTCGCCACGCACGTTTTGCCAGCCACCGGCACGGCGGCGGAAGCTCTGAAACTCAAACCGGCGGGGATTTTCCTTTCCAACGGCCCGGGCGATCCTTCCGCCTTGAATTATATCGTTCGCGAAGTGAAAACCCTGCTGGATTCAGGCATTCCCATGTTTGGGATTTGCCTGGGCCACCAGATTCTCGGCCAGGCGCTCGGCGGAAAGACGTTTAAACTAAAATTTGGTCATCGCGGCGGCAACCAGCCCGTCAAGGATCTGGAATCCGGCAAAGTCGAAATCACGTCGCAAAACCACGGATTCGCGGTGGATGCCCAATCGCTGCCCGCCGACGTGGCGGTGCATCGCATCAACCTGAATGATCAGACGGTGGAAGGATTGCGCCACAAGACCAAGCCGGTGTTTTGCGTGCAATATCATCCGGAAGCCTCACCGGGACCGCATGATGCAACACCCTTGTTCGCCGAATTCCGGCAATTAGTCGAAAAACGCGGTTAGCTTTTTGAACCAAGGCAGATTTGCGTTTGACTTGAACGCCATCGCGCCCATAATCCTCTCAATAATCTATGGCCAAACTTGTTATCCTGAACCAAGGCATGACGGGTAAAACGTTTGAACTAAACGTTGAACGCACCACCGTTGGTCGTGTAGAGGATAACACGTTTCAAATTGCCGACCCCTCGGTTTCCAGCCACCACGCAGAAATCCTGCTGCGCGGCACGGAATTGGTAATTAAAGACCTCAACTCCACCAATGGCTCGTTCATCAACGGCGACAAAATCACCGAATCGATGCTCAAGCCCGGTCAGATCCTGCGCTTGGGACAGGTCGAACTGAGGATTGACGATGGCAGTCCGGTGGTCGCCTCCGCCCCAAGTTCAGCCGCCCCGGCTCCGGCTCCCGCCAAAAAGGGACTGGATTCCACCATGGTGGTTCCGCGAGGCGTGAGTTTGACCGATTTGGAACAAAGCGGCGCCCGGCCTGCGGGATTTGACAGCAACACCTCGTTCTCCAAGAAGAGCAATAAAGCCAACAAATACTTCATCATCGGCGGCATAGTTGTCGGCGTGGTGATTGTGGCCATTCTCATCATTGCTTTGATGCAGGCGGGCGGCAGCCACCAGTAACAGTAACCGCAGATAGTCAGAAGCCATCGTTGTTCTGCGGTCTGTTTTTCAACGCCCGCCCCGGGGATTTCAGAATCAAGAGCTTTGACCGACATCGGGTTTGCCTTCTGCAAGAAACTTTTACCAACCTGCCAGCGGTGCGCTGTTTCCAAACAATTTCAATAAAGACATTGGCAAGCTCGTTTTGCCCGGCTGATACCGGTCGAGCAAAATGTCGGCGGCCATCCGCGCAAAAGCGAGTTTTCTCGCGGCTAAGAAAATCGGCGCACGCCTCGGCAAGCAGCCGCGCCACGGCCCGGAGCACTACCCAAAGACACAAAGGGCCACGCGGCTTGGCCTTTGAATGCAACCGGTCCATTTGCTAAAATCCCGCTCATGAAAGCGCTTGCCAACTGCCAACTCTATACGTTCGTGGACACCGCCTATTTACTGGGCCGCCCGCCGGAATTGATCGCCCAGCAACTGTGCGATGGCGGGAGTGATCTCATCCAACTGCGCGCCAAAACCTCAAGTCCCGACGACATCCGCCGCCTGGCGGAAAAAATCCTGCCGATCACCCGGCAGGCCAATGTCGGCCTCGTCATCAACGATCATTTGGCCATCGCTGATGCGCTGAACGCAGACATCTGCCACCTTGGACAGGAAGACTTTTTTGACGCCGGCCACAAACATATTTCCGAACTTCAAATCCAAGGGAGCAACCTGATGATCGGACTTTCCACCCATGCTCCTGCCCAGGCTCAACGGGCGTTGGACGCTGGAGCGCGCTACATCGCCATCGGCCCGATTTATGCCACCGGCACCAAGCCCACGGCCAAACCCGTGACACTGGATTATGTGCGCTGGGCGGCCGCCAACGTTCAGGTTCCGTGGTTTGCCATCGGCGGCATCAATCTCGACACCTTGGAGGCGGTTTTAGATGCCGGCGCCCGACGCATCTGCGTGGTGTCCGCCATCCTCAACTCGTCCGATGTGGCGAAAACTTGCGCCGCTTTCCGAAGCAAATTGGATCAATTTAAATAGCCAAGTTACTCCCGAACAAAACCAAGTTACCCACGGCATCCTCTATCGCTTTTGCAACCGATCGCGCCATCCCCGCAAAACCAGAACAAACACCGCGTCCGCCCGCTGGCTGATAACTTCCACAAACGAATAGCCACGTTTCAGCGTCAGCCAGATCGCAGTAGAGAACAGCCCCAAGAAGACCAGCCGGTTCTGCCAGCCATCCAAACGCCATTGGCCTTTCCAAAACCAGATGGGGTGCCGCAACAGCGGTTCGGAATAACAAATCGGCCATAAATCCGTCGTGTCAGGTCCGCGCGACCCCAGCAGATCACACGCGAGGTGCAGATGAAAAACGATCAGGCACCAGAACAAAACCCGGAATCGTTCTCGCGCAAAGCCGGAGAGCAACAAGGAAACCACCAACGCTGCCGGCCACCCGTGCAATAACAGGTGATGGTAAGTTTGATAATAATAAAACATGCATTCCTTCCCGGTCATCCACGAACCGATCACATCCACCACTGCCCCAAGACCGTCCGCATCCGGCACCACGCCCGCCCAGGTGACAAGTTTGCGGTCACGCGGATTATGGGTTGTTACCGAAGCGACCAGCCAGCTTCCGACGAGATGAGTGAACGGCGACATGAATCGCGTGACTCTAATCTTCGAGCAACAAAAGCTCCACCAAAACTTTTAAAGCGGGTAGGGCTGGCAGTCCCCTGCCCGCCTTTGATTGCAACCAAAGAGTTCAAGTTGATCACGGCAGTGCGCACGGAGTAAAGCGCCCTACTTTCAAAACGACAATCCTTCGCGATGCGGCAGATGGTTGGTGCCCGACCGGAATGGATGGCCGTCTGCAAAGACTCCAGCGCGCCAAACCTGCGTCACTGGCGTATTCAAATGGGAAATTCAGCCCGGGCGATTCGACGTGGCCGTCGCAAAAGACCACGTTGGCTTTGCCTTGGTGGAAGCGACAGGGTGCTGATTAATGCAAACGGAAAAACGCGTTGCTGGGTAGATTGTTGATAATGAAGCCACTGATAGGAACCCCGGAAGTAATCGCTGTCCAATTGCCGCTGGTGAGGTTGGTGGTCATTTGCAGGACAAAATTTGTGCCAGTGGCAGTAGGAAAAAACACCGCCGGGCTGCCAGCGCTGTAAGCGCTGATACCCAAAGGTGGCGGCGGAATATATTGTGCAGTTGGTAATCCGCCGAATGTTGTGCCCCAGCCGGTGGTGCTGGGCGAAAAATATACAGTTCCCGATTTGCGGTAAGCATCGTGAAAGATTGTGCTGTCTGTGATTCCATCCACGCCATCCACGCTAGGTGCGTTCCCTTGGAAGAACACTTGAGTCAGTTGTGAGCAAGCATAAAAAGCATAATGACTAACATTGGTAACGCTGTTAGGAATCGTGACACTTGTCAGCCCGACACAATCCCAAAATGCACTGTTGCCGATGCTCCCAACATTGTTGCCAATCAATACATTCGTCAGACCTTCACAACTTAAAAATGCATAATCGCCTATGCTAGTGACACTGTTGGGAATTGTCACACTCGTCAGACCAAGACATGACGCGAACGCATTAGTCCCAATGCTGTTGATGCTGCTTGAAATCACATAGCTACCGACAAAACCTCCCGGACATTGAACCAGCGTGGTCATGGACTTATTGAACAAGACCCCATCCGCACTGGCGTAGCATGGATTTGCCGAATCTACGGCAATATTTGTCAAACCGTAACAAGACCAGAAAGCATAAATACTAATGTTGGTAATTGTGTCAGGGATTATCACGCTCATCAAAGCTGGTCCATTAAACACCATGTCTCCAATGGCAGTTACTTGGTAGCCGTTAATAGTGCTGAGAATGTTCACCTTGCTATCTGACCCGGTGTAACTGGTTATGGTGATGGTGTTGTCGGCGTTAGTGATGAAGGTAAATTGCGCCTGTGCTGAAAAGACCAAGAAAACAAAAAAGATTAACCAAAATCCGACTTTTGCCGATGCTTTCATGTTAATTTGATTCTCTGTTGAATTCTCATAACTTGCGATGGGGTTTTGAATAGCTCACGCCATCGCGCGGGCGATGCTGTTCCACCAGGCGTCGTGCAGTTCGGTGAGCGGGGCGTCATAATTCCGGTTCACCACGCGAGCCGTGCCAGTAGCGCAGGATGTCCACGGCGTTTTCCATTTCGCGAAAACGGTAAAATATGAGGTAAGGCCGCGACACGAGTTTGCGCACGCCGGGACATTTGGGATAAACCGATCCGACGAGTGGGAAATTTTCGAGAATGGCTACGCGCTCAATCAACGAGTTGCCTACGCGAACGGCGGCTTCGGGATTTTCCCCGGCGATGAAACGGACTGCCGACTCCAAGTCTGCGATGGCCTGCGGCGAGAAGATTATTTTGCAGCCCATGAACCGACGCGTTGGCGGACTTCATCCATCGAGATTCCTTTGCCCGCGTCAATGTCGCGCATGGCTTCGTCCAGCGAGCGCAACAGGCGCTGTTCTTCCTGAGCCGTCAGTTCCGGCTCGGCTTGGGAATCCAGCCAAAGCTGCAACGCCTTGCGCTCACTCTTCGGCAGGTGTGCCACCGCATCTTGAATTTCAACCAACGTGCTCATGGCGCAACTATCTGCCTTCCGAAAATGAAATGCAAATGCTAATTGGGCTGTTCACGCCATTGCGCGGGCGATGCTGTTCCACCAAGCGTCGTGCAGTTCGGTGAGCGGGGCGGAGAATTCGCCGCCGGCGGTTTCATGGCGACAATTTTTCGCGGTGCGGCAGGTGGTCGCGATTCCAGCGGATCAACGCCGCGTCGCTGGTGTCTTCAAACAGAAATTGCAGCGTCGGCGATTCGACGTGGCCGTGGCCAATCCCAACGGGATTGCGGCCTCCAGCCCAAGGTTGACCAAGACGCAGGGGGTTATCGTCGGGGCGGTGGCGCACGAGGAGAACCTTTACGACGGCGACGCGCTGCGCCCGGCGTTGGCACAAACCCGGGCCATCACGGAACGGCAACCGGCCAAGGCCATCGTGGATCGCGGCTATCGCGGGCGGAAGGAAGGGGACGGAAACCAGCCGGGCGGCTGCGTGTCTGGATCAGGTCGTGCCGCCGACTTTCACCGGCACTTTGCAGTGTGACGGCTACGCCGGTTATCGCGCCTTCGTCAACGACTGCAACGAAGCGATTACCCTGGCCGGTTGCTGGGCGCACGTCCGCCGGAAGTTTTATGAAGCCAGTGAAACTTTGCCGCAAATGAGCGGCTGGCTCCTGCGCCAAATCCAACACTTTCACCAATGCCATCGGCCATTTGCTTGCGGAACCGCTTGGCCAGCCGGACATCGTTAAAATGGCAGCCTTTTACTTCCTGATCCATCCAGGTTTCAGTGGACACAACCTTGGCGGGTTTCCCCGCCGGGGCTGCGGTCGGTTTAATTCGCATCCCAAGTTTCCCCGCAACTTATCCGCGTGGCACGCAAATTCCCCCCAAAAAAACTTGTGGGTAATTGAAAGCGCTGGCGTGACGCTTACAATCGGCCTGGTTAGCCGGATGGAATAACCGGTTTTGCTCCACAGACGCAAAACGGCCCGGCAAAATTTCGTCGGGCCGTTTGGAGTTTACGCTTTTAATTTCAGATTAGCGCCGTGACATCAGCACGCGCAGCACATACCAGAACATCAGCGCGACCGAGGCGAACAATTCCAATGAAGCCGCGACATAGCGGTCTTCCGGGTAATGAAACATGACGTTGGAGGTGTCATAAAGAATGGCCGCGCCCGCCAGCACAATCATGCCCACCGAAAAATAGGTGCCGAGTTGAAAACCAAACAGCACGCCGCCCACGATCAGAAGCATGGCGGCAATACCGCCCCACATCAAAATGCCGCGCAAAAAGGAAAAATCCTTCCGGGTGGCAAACACCAGTCCCGTCAAGCTGGCAAAGCCCAGCAGGGTGATCACGGCGGCACTGGTGATCACTCCCGAGGCAAAGTGATCGGCAATGTAGAGCAAGGGGACAAAGATGATGGCTTCGGCCAAAACGTAGCCCAGCAAAGCCGCGTATTGCGCCGCCTTGGAAGAGGCACGGTGCGCCGCGGCGCGAGCGACCCAGGACACCACCACAAATCCGCCCAGGACCAGCAGCCAGGAAGTGCCGAGCAGTGCTTGGGTAATGGAGGCGGCCAGGCCGGATTTGAACAATGCCACTTCGATTAATGTGAAAAGGGCAATGGCACCGAGCAGATGGTTGTAGGTTCGCGCAATGAACTGCCCTCGTGATTGCGCGTCCAGATCAATGACTGGAATTCCCTGGGAATAATTTTCTGGATTCATATGTATTTCTGGCGAGCAAGTGACCCGCTCCCTGGTTGTTAAATATTCAGCTCTCTGGATGGCGATGGATGTATTTTATCCCCCACCGACGCTGTGAGCATACCGCTCCATCGATTGCTGTCAATAATGTTGGAAGAGTGGTGTCCGACCGGCAAGGCTTCCGTCGCTTGCAAAGCGCGGCTCCAAATGCACCTAAGAACCGATCCGAGGCGAAGTGCCTGATTTGGCAAGTGTTGGCGCGGTTTTCATTGGTGCAATCCTGGCATGTTCACGTTGCGAAATCAGTTTCCGGCCTCCGCTTGTTTCCTGGCATTGACTCGTTTATGTTACGGCCATGAGCGACGGCAATACCTTCATCCGCGAGGATCCCTGGCGCATTTTCCGGATCATGTCCGAGTTTGTAGATTCGTTTCAAACAATGTCGCAGGTCGGTCCGGCAGTCACCATCTTTGGTTCCGCGCGGACCAAATCCAACGACAAATACTACAAGGCGGCCCAGACGATTGCCAAAGGCCTGGCCAAACATAATCTGGCAGTCGTGACCGGAGGCGGACCGGGCATTATGGAAGCCGCCAACAAAGGAGCGGCTCAAGGCGGCGGCAAATCAGTGGGTTTGAACATCGAACTGCCGCACGAGCAAAGCGGCAACAAGTTCGCCAATGTGCCGATTCATTTTCACTATTTTTTTGCGCGCAAAGTTTGTTTTGTGAAATACAGTCTCGGGTTTGTCTATATGCCCGGTGGGTTTGGCACGCTGGATGAACTGTTTGAAGTGCTGACGCTGGTGCAGACCGAGCGCATTCCCCAGTTTCCGCTGATTCTTTTTGGGCGCGATCACTGGACCGGGCTGCTGCAATGGATGAAAAAGGAACTGGCTCATAAAGGAAAATTCATTGCCACAGCCGATTTGGATCTGATTTCCGTGACGGACAGCCCCGAGGAAGTGGTGGAGTTGATTCGCGATTACGAACGGCGCCTGGGCACTCCCGGCGTGCTGCCAAAGGCGTTTGCCTGAAAATGCGTTCGCTGCTCCAAGAGGTTGTCACTGCCCACACGCCGGAATCCCTTGTGGATCTGCTAACTGGCGAGACGGGAATTGTCCTGCTGCGAACGTCGCAGTTTGATTTGCCGTCTGCCCGCTACTCTTTCGTTGCGGCTAATCCATTTCTGACGTTTTGCTCCCACGGTTCGCGCTGCGAAATTTCCTGCGGCGATCAACATTCATCCCAATCCCAGCAACTTCAATATGGGAATCCCTGGCATTTGCTTGAGTCCCTCATGGCTCGCTATGAGTTGCTGGAGGAGATCGATTTACCGTTCCCTCTGGGTGGCGCCTTTGGTTACTGGGGGTATGATCTGAAAAATTTTACCGAGCCAAAGCTCCCGCGCCGTGCCGTCAATGACTTGGAACTGCCCGATTGTCATGTTGGTTTTTACGACAGCGTTGTTGTTTTTGATCATCAATTGGGAAAAATCACCGTAATCTCGACGGGGCTGGATGCTGATGGATCGCGCAGTGAAGCTCGGGCAGGGGGGCAGATGGAATTTTGGAGAGGCCGGTTGGTTGAAAAACACACCTTTTCTGAAAAGGAGAGGGAGCAAATGATCCCGCGTCAGGATTTACCCATCGTCTCTGAATCACCCGATTCGCTGAAAAATGTCCACTCTATCCTTCGGGAGGGAGAAAGCATAAGCTCAAACTTCTCAAAATCGGATTTCATCGCTGCCGTTAAACGTGCCCAGCGTTACATCCATAGTGGCGACATTTACCAGGTGAACCTCTCGCAACGCCTGACGACGAAATGCCCATGCTGGAGCGAGCGTCCGCGCGAACCGTTTCCCGCAGATTCATGCCGTCATCCAAACTCGGCTCGCGGGGACGTTTGCCCCACCAGCTTTACCGCTGGCTGGAGTTTGTTTCAAAAACTCTCCACGATTTCGCCCGCGCCATTTTCGGCCTTTATAGATTGCGGTGATTTTCAACTGGCCTCGTCCTCGCCGGAGCAATTCGTGCGGATGAGCGGCTCACACATTGTGACGCGTCCGATCAAGGGCACGCGCCCGCGAGATGTTGAGCCGACGCGTGATGCGCAACTCGCTTATGAGTTGCAAACCAGCGAAAAGGAACTGGCCGAACTGGTGATGATCACGGACCTGCTGCGCAATGATCTGGGTCGGGTTTGCGAGTATGGTTCCGTGCAGGTGCCGGACCTGGCGAAGCTCGAAAAATTCGCGCAGGTGCAGCATCTGGTTTCGACGGTGGAAGGGCGCTTGCGTGCGGACGTTACGCATTTTGCCGCGCTCGCCTCGAGTTTTCCGGGTGGCAGTATTACCGGAGCGCCCAAATTTCGGGCAATGGAAATCATTGATGAACTGGAGCCGATTTCCCGCGGCCCTTACTGCGGTGCGATTGGTTATCTTGGCTTCAATCGCGAAAGCCAGTTGAACATCGCCATTCGCACGGCCATTTGCCAGTCGGGACAAATTCATTTCAATGTGGGCGCGGGAATCGTGGCGGATTCCAATCCCGAGGCGGAATACGAAGAGACGCTGGCGAAGGCGGCTGGTTTTCTCAGAGCGTTGAATCTGCGTGATTTTCGCGTTGCCAACCTAAAATCCTAAGCAGACACGGCTTGATCGCCTGAGCAAAATCCGTGGAAATTCTTCGATTTAGTCGCTATTTGATTGCTGCCAAGAGTCCAGCCAAATTCATTGAGCTATCGCTTTTAACAACCAAAAGCTTGAACTCGAACTCCCGGTAATATAATTGAAGCGGCATTAGGAACGGGTTTTCCCATGATTGTTTTTCTCAACGGTAATTTTTTGCCGGAAGCAGACGCGTTCGTGCCTTTGAACGACCGTGGTTTTTTGCTGGGCGACGGCTTGTTTGAAACGATGCGCGTGGCGGGCGGCCAGCCGTTTCGATTTGCCCAGCACTTGGAGCGACTGGCGCGCGGGGCGGATTTCTTAAAAATTCCCATGCCGCATTCGCCCAAGGGAATGCAGAAAATCGCGGAGGAACTGATTGAGAAAAATCAAATGCCGGAAGCGGTTTTGCGCGTGACTTTGACGCGTGGCGTGGGGCGGCGTGGTTACACCATCCAAGGGGCGGATCGACCGACGCTGGCCATGACCTTGCACCCGCTGCCGCCGCAAAAACCAGACGAACCGTTATTTTGGAGTCTGATAACCTCCTCATTTCGCATTCCGGCAAGTGACGCGCTGGCTGCCTTCAAAACCACCAGCAAGGTGCTCAATGTGCTGGCGCGGGCGGAAGCAGAAGCGGCGGGAGCCGATGAAGCCTTGCTCTTGAACACCAATGGCGAAGTCGCGGAGACAGCCGGCGGAAATATCTTTTGGGTTTACCACGACAAGATTTGCACGGTGCCGACCGGGCGAGGGGTGTTGCCGGGAATCACACGCGCGGTGGTCTTGGAAATTTGCCAGTCACTCGGTTTGGAGACCAGCAAGCGGATCATTAAACCGGAACATTTGCACCATGCGGAGGGCATTTTCGTAACGCAAAGCGCGCTGGGCATCATTCCCGTGGCGGCTTTTGACGGTCAGCCGGTGGCGCCCTCGCCGTTGGTGGACCAGATTGCCAATGCATTCACCGAGGTCTTGTTGCGTGAGCAGGCTGCGTGAGGCATGAATTCGGTTAAATTGCACTTCAGCACTTGAAATTTTTCAGATTAGATGGAAAAGGTTAATCAGAAACCCGAGGTGATTTATGATTAACGCCAATCTTAACAGTTGCCTTTCCTTCATCAACAGCCAAGCCGCCTCAACCAGCTCCGGGGTGGCGGTCAAACAAGTGCGCCGGGCCGTTACGCTTTCGCGTCAAGCCGGTTGCGGGGCGGTTACGGTCGCTGAAAAATTGGGGAATTTCCTGGAAGACCGGGTGCCGTCGCCGGAGGCAAAATGGACGGTGTTCGACCGGGAATTGATGAAGAAGGTTTTGGAGGATCATCATTTGCCCGGTTTTCTGGACAAAGTGTTGTCTGAGGATCGGGTGTCCTTTATTCACGATTGCTTGGCGGACATCTTCAATGTTCATCCCACCGCCAACACCATGGTTAAACTGGTTTCCGAAACGGTCTTGCAATTGGCGGAAATCGGCAATGTCATAATCATCGGGCGCGGCGCGAATATTGTCACGGCCAAGCTGCCGTATGTGCTCCACGTGCGTTTGGTGGCGCAGATGGAAGATCGGATCGAACGCATCTGCAAGCTCCATAATAAAACGCCGGATCAAGCGCGGTATTTCTGTCTGGAGGAAGACTCGGCGCGCGCACGTTACATGAAAACCTATTTTAACGCCGATATCGACGATCCTCTGAACTATCACATGATCATCAACACCAGCCGGGTCAATTGTGACCTGGCCGCGCGGATGATCGGTGAGACGTTGCTGAAAATGGCCTGAGAAATTCCCGGCTTGGGTCTGGTCCGGGTGGCCGGTAGATTACCGGTGTGCCGAGTTCAAGAAAATCATCGTCCCGCCGCCGCAGTGGTGATTTTTTTGCGGTCATTTTGTTGTTGGCGATTTTAACCGGCTTCGGCTGGTTGTGGTGGCAGCAAAAATATCCGGCCAAGAAAAATACTCCCAAACCCAAAACTGCCATCGCGATTCCGGCAAACGCGGCCAAACCGGCTAAACTGAAACCCGGTCTGCCAGCCATCGTCCGTCAGGACATTTCCGGGGCCACCAATGCGCCGCAATCGGTTTCAAATGCGGTGGTATTTGTTCCCCAATCTGAATTTCCGCGATCCGTGCGGGATGTCTTGGAGGCTCAGGTTGCCCTGGCCCGTTTGACTTTTTCGCCCGGATCAATCGATGCCGCGATGGGATCGCAAACCCGGGCGGCCATTGCCGCATTTCAACGCTCGCAGAAGCTGCCGGAAACCGGGCAGTTGGATACCAACACCCGGCCGCATTTGACGCTGCAAATGCCGGTGATGACGCATTATGTGGTGACCACCAATGACCTTGGTCGGCTCCAACCCTTGGGCAAAACGTGGCTGGCCAAAGCGCAGCAATCGGCGCTGGATTACGAGACGGTTCTGGAGTTGGTTGCTGAAAAGGCGCATTCGCATCCGCTGCTCATCCGAAAGTTGAATCCTGACGTGAACTGGACCAATGTGATGGCCGGCACTGTTTTGACGCTTCCGTCAGTCAACTATCCTAAACCCGCCGAAAAAGCGGCGTTTGTGGTCATTCATCTGTCGCAGCGGTTTTTGGAGGCGTTTGATGACAACACCAACCTGCTGGCGCATTTTCCGTGCAGCATCGCGGCCAAGGTCGAGAAACGTCCGGTCGGCGAATTGCATGTGGTCGTGGTGGCTCCCAATCCCAATTACACGGTGAATCCCGAATTATTTCCGGAGTCCACCGAGCTGCAGGCGCTCGGCCATAAATTGATTCTCAAGCCCGGGCCGAATAATCCGGTGGGCGTGGCGTGGATCGGGCTGGATCGTCCGGGTTATGGCATGCACGGCACGCCGGTTCCAGAGCAGGTTGGGCGCACGGAATCGCACGGCTGTTTTCGGCTGGCGAACTGGGATGCGGAATACATGGTCAAACTGGTTTGGGTGGGGATGCCGGTGGCGGTGGTGCCGTAGTTTTGGCAAAAAAGTTTGGATTACTCCCAACTGCATTGCCGTTGGGAAAGGGAGATAAAATCTTTTCCCATAAACGGTGCCACCAGTTTTGTTCCGGCTTGGGGACGGCCAGTTTGAGGGGGGGTGCCTTGGGGACAACACATCACGCCCGCCGTTATGAAAAGCCCAAAGCAGAGCGAGTGGATGGTCACCTTTTGTTGCCAGCCCAAATGCCGTTGGAACAAGACGGTCAGGTTATAGGTCAAGGCGGCCAGGCTTAACGCCGCTTCGCTGGCCCAGAACTTTTCCAGGCACAGCGTCGGCAAGGCAAACCCGGACTGGAGTTCCTTGATGACATTCTCGCCGTCGGCCCGGCCATGGTAGTAACGCCACACGGCCAGCGGCGGATGCGTGGTCGCCGGCAGACTGGTCACCAGGGCTTGAAAACGATACCCAGGCACGTCCAGCAGCCGTTTGCCCACGCGGCCTTCATCCTCCTGCACGCGCTGGCGGATTAAGACCAATCGGCGCGGGTGGGGCCAATGCTGTGACTGATATTCCAGCTCCGTCACTTTGTCCCATCGCCTCCTGGCGGTGACGGCGTGGGATCAAGGCCTGTTTCAGGCCTCGTTCTCCACCGTTTACCGCGTCCTCAAGGAGCGGAACCTGATGACCGCGCGGGGTGCCAGCCGTGGACTCAATGGCAACTCCAAGCCGCCGGTCCGCAAAGACCTGACCGGGACCAATCAGCGCTGGTGCTGGGACATCAGCTATCTGCCGACGTTCCAGAAGGGAGAATATCTCTTCCTCTACCTGCGGCTGGATGAATGGTCCCGCAAAGCGGGGCGGAAAATCCGCCGCTGGCGGTCTTTACCGTCAGCTTGGCTCCGCCGACTTTGCCGATTTGGAGTGCCAAAGTTTTCACGGTTTGATTTCTGGTTCGCCGCGCGCACCGTGCCAAAAGCGCAGGACATAAACGGCATTTTGCCCCGGGAACATTTCGTAAATGATCCGATACGGCCGGTGGACGATTTCACGGACGGATGGCTCGGAAATTTCCGGGGCGATGCGCCCGCGCTCCGGCAATTCAGCCAACGTCAGCGCGTGGTCAATAAGTTCGTTGCCAAAAGACTTGGCGCGTCCGGGATTGTCCTGCGCGATGAAGGAAACGATATCGCGCAAATCGTCCAGCGCCTGCGGCGTGAGGATTACTTTGCTGCCCATGCGTCAACGAGTTTGCGCGCATCCTCGACGGGGACGCCTTCGCCTCGCCGCGCCTGCCAGCGGGCTTTCTCGATGCCTGCGAGCAGTTCAATCTCTCGCGCAATCTCGGCAAGCGAGGCGTTCTCTGGCAGCTTGTTAACGAGGTCAATGACCAATTCTCGACTGCTCATGCTGAAAAATTATCCGCTTCCGGCGGCTTTGCAAGTGGGATTCGGGCAATGATTTTATGGCGACAATTTTTCGCGGTGCGGCAGGTGGTCGCGGTTCCAGCGCGACAAAGCCGCGTCACTGGTGTCTGCAAACAGAAATTTCAGCGTCGGCGATTCGACGTGGTCGTCGCAAAAGACCACGTTGGATTTGGCGAAAACATGAAAGAAGGCCGCGTCTAGCAGATACAAAGCGCGCATTCTTACCAGCTATGATCCGGTGGAAATTCAAACATGATTTTGCCCGATTCACTCATTGTGAGGTAAGCCGAAAACACTTTGCCAGCCTTTGAAACGAAATTCTGGAGAAGATCGGTTTTTCGATTTATGAGAGGGTGTTACGAAAGGTTTTGTAACCTGCTCTAAAGGCGGAAGAAGCGTTTAAAATTTTGGGGTGGGTCATTGTCGCTGACGAGTTAGATTTCAAGCGGTAGTCTTTGGCCCATGAATTC
>JAKALA010000081.1 GCA_021813325.1 bacterium
TCTCATGCAAGAATTTTCCGCGCTCGACGGCGCCCTTCTGATTGACAAACCATCCGGGCCCACTTCCCACGATGTGGTGGATGCCATCCGGCGCAAATTTGGCATCAAGAAAGTCGGCCACTGCGGCACGCTCGATCCCAATGCCACCGGCCTGCTCATCATCGTGCTGGGGCGGGGAACCAAACTGTCGGAACGGCTCATGGGCGACGACAAGGTGTATGAGGGCACCGTCAAATTCGGCGAGGCCACGGACAGTTATGATTCGGATGGTGAATTGACGGGCTCTCTGCCGGTGCTGCCGATGACCTTGGATGAGTTAAACGAAGAAGCGGCAACGTTCATCGGTGATTTGATGCAGGTTCCCCCCATGGTTTCCGCCATTAAAAAAGGCGGTGTGCCGCTTTACAAACTGGCCCGCAAAGGCGTGGAAGTGGAACGGGAGCCGCGGCTGATTCACATCTACAATTTCCGCTTCACGGAATATCACGAACCTTTCGGACAGTTTCGCGTGGCCTGCACCAAGGGCACGTATGTGCGCAGCCTGGCGCATGACTTGGGGCAGAAGCTGGGTTGCGGCGCGCATCTCACCGCATTGCGCCGGAGCGGTTCCGGCCGCTTCGATGTGGCCGACGCTGTGACGTTGGACGCCGTTCTCAAAATGAGCCAGGCGGAATTGGAAAAACGCGTCATCCCGTTTTTGAAGCTCGCCGCAAACGCCTAACGCATGAATGTCATTCACGCCGCCAATCAACTTGGCCATGGCAGCCGCAAAGTCTGCCTGGCCATTGGCGTTTTTGACGGCGTGCATCTGGGGCACCAACAAATCATCCGGCAAACCGTTGCGGACGCGCGCCAGCATGAAGCCATCGCCCTCGTGGTGACATTCGACCGGCATCCGAGCACGGTGGTGGCGCCGAATCGCGTGCCGCCGCAGATTTTTACGCGGCCACAAAAGCTCGAAGCCATGGTCGATTTGGGAGCGGACACCCTGCTTGAAATCCATTTCGACCAAGCGTTCAGCGAAAAGACGGGCGAAGCCTTTATCCGCGAACTGGCGCGGGATTTGGGCAAAATCCACAGTGTTTGCGTGGGCGCCAATTTTGTTTTTGGGCGGAACCGCAGCGGCGACGTGGCGTTGCTCAAGCAGTTGGGCGTCGAGTTTGGTTTTCAGGTTCATGGCCACGCGGCGGTGGCTTTGGACGGCGAACTGGTCAGCAGCACCCGCATTCGCGCCGCCATCCGCGAGGGTAATCTGGATGCTGCCAGCCAAATGCTGGGCCGGCCTTACACGATTCGCGGCCAGGTGTTGAGCGGCGACAAAGTTGGCCGACAGCTCGGTTTCCCCACTGCCAACCTGGAGGTGACCGGCCGGGCGCTGCCGCCGCATGGCGTTTACGCCGGCAGCGCCACAGTGCAGGGCCAGCGTTATCGAGTCGCTCTGAATATCGGCACACGTCCGACATTGGCGAACCGCGAACCGCAATTGCGGGTGGAAGCGCACCTGTTGGATTTCGCGGGTGATCTTTATGGCACCGAACTGGCGGTTGAAGTGGGTGTCAAGTTGCGCGTGGAGCAGCGGTTTGCAAGTCTTCAGGAGCTTCAGGAACAGATCGTCCGGGACGTGGTTGCGGTGCGGATGACCGTCTAAAAAAAAGATGCAAGACGATGCGCTTTAATTGCTTGCAAAAGTGCAAGCCGGCCTCAGGCAGCCGTTGTCTTGTCAAGATTATCCTTGAATTTTTTTGCAAACGGGCTAGTATTGACGCGCGTCAGTCTTCTGGTGTTCGCAGTTCCAGCTCTCAAAGCCAAGAACGCGGGTGGTTCGTCAGAAGCCATATTCCGCAATAGGTTCCCAAAAATTTCTGAACCGACGCAATTTTTATTAGTCTGATTATTTATGTTGAAACGTAAAGCTACGGCGTCAAAACGCGCGCCGCGCAGTAAAAGCAGCAGTTCGAAAGTCCAAAAGGTAAAAACGACCCCCGCCCGGCGGCGATTTGTCATTTCCAACAAGGCAGCCAAACCAGAACCTGCCAAGCCTGTTCCCAGCGCCCCGGCTCCAGCCAAAGCTCCGGTTGAAACGGCCCCCACGACGCCCGGGCCGTCCGGTTTGGTCAGTTCGGTGGATTTGACGGAAACGATCAAAACTCTGCTCCACCTGTCGCAGGAGCACGGCTACATCACTTACGACGATATCAATGACATTCTCCCGGATAATTTGAGTCCGGAGGATTTGGATTCCGTGCTCTCCAAGCTGCGGGCTTTGGACGTGGAAATTGTCATGGACCAGGCCGAGGCCGAACGCGCCGAACGTTCGAAGCAGCCGGATCATGGCCACGAGGAAGCGGATGAAGACGCGCGCCTGGAAATCCTGGACGACCCGGTCCGGATGTATATGAACCAGATGGGCAAGGTGCCCCTGCTGACGCGCGAACAGGAAGTGGAAATTTGCAAGAAGATCGAGGACGCCGAAGTCGAAATGAAACGCATTGTTTACAGCCTCGGCTTCACCGCCAAGGAACACATTGCGATCGCCGAGAAGATTTTATCCGAGCCGCCCAAGGAACGCTTCGACCGCGTGATCGTGGACAAAAAGATCGCCAACCGCGACGGGCATCTGAAAGACTTGCGCAAGCTTATCAAGAAGGTCCATGACATGGATCAGGCGGTGGATGAGAAATATTTCCAATGGCAGAAATCCCATCAGAAGAGCCGCAAAGAAGCGCTGGAGCGCGAATCCAAAAAACTGAGCGGCAAGCTCCAGGAAACATTCCCGAAATTCTACTACAAGCAAAAGGTCGTGGAGGAGATGATTGTCGTGGCCGGCAACATCCACGAAAAATTCCAGGCCAGCCTGCGTCACTTGCAGGAGCTTGAGGCGCATCGCAACAGCGCGGAAAAGCGGGCGGCCATCGAGGCGGAACAGCAAAAACTCCAGACGCTGGAATTGTTTGTGCGGCTCCCGCGCGAGGAATTTTACAAGGCCTTCAAAGCCCTGAAAGACGCGGCCGACCGCGGCCTCAAGGCCAAAACCCACATGGCCGAAGCCAACCTGCGCCTCGTGGTTTCCGTCGCCAAGAAATACACCAACCGCGGCCAGTCGTTCCTTGACCTGATTCAGGAAGGCAACATCGGTTTGATGAAGGGGGTTGAGAAATTTGAATATCGCCGGGGCTATAAATTTTCCACTTACGCCATTTGGTGGATTCGCCAGGCGATCACCCGCTCCATCGCCGATCAAGCCCGCACCATTCGCATTCCGGTGCACATGATTGAAATCATGAACAAGCTCTGGCGCGCGCAAAAGCAGCTCACCCAGGAGCTGGGCCGCGAACCTACGCCGGAGGAGCTGGCCGATGAAATGCACATGCCCGTGGCCCGCATCCACGCCTTGCTCAAAATGGCGCAACAGCCCGTCTCGCTGCACGCCCCCGTGGGCGACGATGGCGATGTGAGCGTCGGCGATTTCATCGAAGACAAAACGGCGGAAAATCCGTCGGATGTGACCAGCTACAGTCTGTTGCGCGAAAAACTGAGCGACGTGCTGACCACTTTGACCGAGCGTGAACGCAAGATTCTGGAAATGCGCTTCGGCCTGGCCGACGGCTACGAGCGCACGCTCGAAGAAATCGGCAAGATGTATAACGTCACCCGCGAGCGTATTCGTCAAATCGAAGCCAAGGCATTGCGCAAGCTGCGCCATCCCACGCGTGTCCGCCATCTCCAGGGCTTCCTCGAAGGCGCGGAACCGGCCTGAAATCATTTTGTTCACCAGCCGTCGCGATGCCCGCGGCGGCTTTTTTATTTTTCGATGGAAAGAATCGTTGGATTGCCGCGGACCCGGCGCTACTATCGCTTTGGAAAGTCATTATGAAAACGACCTACTACGGACATTCCTGTTTCTCGGTTCAGGCCGCCGGCAAAACATTGTTGTTCGATCCTTACATCACGGAGAATCCACTCGCCTCGGCCATTGATATCAACCGCATTCCGGCCGATTACATTCTTGTTTCACACGGACACGAGGATCACCTCAACGACGCCGTCAGCATTGCGCAACGCACCGGCGCCCTGGTCATCGCCAATTATGAAGTCGCCCTGTGGCTCAACGCCAAAGGCGCGCCCAAGATTCACCCCATGAATCACGGCGGCGCGGTGAAATTGGATTTTGGCCGGGTGAAATTTGTCAGCGCGGTTCATTCCAGCACCCTGCCGGATGGCGCGCCGGGCGGCCACCCGGGCGGATTTGTCATCGAAACCCGCGCCGGGAATTTTTATTACTCCGGCGACACGGCGCTGACGCTGGACATGAAATTGATTGGCGAATCGACCCGGTTGAAATTTGCCGTGCTGTGCGTGGGCGACAACTTTACCATGGGCGCGGACGATGCCGTCAAAGCCGCCGGTTTTGTGGGCTGCAACCAGATTTTGGGCGTGCATTTCGACACGTTCCCCTACATTAAGATTGATCATGCGGCGGCCCGGGAAACCTTTCGCGCCGCCGGCAAGACGTTGCATCTGCTTGCCCCCGGCGACACGATCGAATTTTGATCACACCTGGATCGGCAGGATGAGCATCGGCCGGGCGTGATGATAAAGCCGCCGTTGCAGTTCAAAAACGGTGTGGTTGTGCAGCCAGCGGCTGATGAGGGTTTCATCCTTGAACACGAGTTGGCCGGCAAAAAACTGGGCCTGGGGGAATTTCTCGGCGATCACATCGCACAATTTGGCGGCTTCATCCACGATGTCGGTGCCCAGGGCAAAATGGGCTTCGGCGTAAAATCCGCGCCGGCCCATGTAATTCACAAACCGCTCGACTTCGCGCCGGGAATGCGCGCGCAGATTTTCCACTTCATCCGCGCCTTTGAAATTCCCGGCATCCAGCACGCCGACCTGCACGAAAACAAAGTTTTTATAGACATTCGGGAACATGCGCGCCACCGACAGCAGCGTGTGCAAGCCCAGTCCGTTGAAGCCGTTGACCATGAAAACCGCCGTGCGCGCCAAGGGATCGCAAGCCGGAGGCATTTTCTCTTCGGCAAGGCCATCTTCCGCGAGCGCCGCCGCGACGAGTTCATTCAGTCGATGTAATTTCTTCTGAGTCCCGTGATAGTAATGCTTTACCCAAAATGCCAGCGCCACCAGCACGCCGGTCACGAGCAACGTGGCCCAGGCGCCTTCGTCGAATTTCACCACGCACAGCAAAATCAAAATCCCGCCGGTCAACAGCAGGCCCAATCCGTTGATGCACATTCTCCGCCGCCATTCCGGGTGCGTGGTCCGCACCCGCCACCAATGCCGCACCATGCCGAGCTGGGACAGCGTAAAGGTGATGAAGACGTTGATGCTATACAGCACCACCAGCACACTCACAGAGGCGTCGGTGAACAGCACGATCAGCAGCGCCACGCCGCCCATCATGAGCACGCCGTTCTGCGTGACCAGCCGGTCGCTCAACGTGGCAAACCGCGTGGGCATCCAGCGGTCCACCGCCAGATTGGCCAGCACGCGCGGCCCGCCCACAAATCCAGTTTGCGCGGCGATCACCAGCAGCGCCGCCGAGGAACCCATCGCCGCGATGACAAAACCGCGGGAGACGGACGCCGGCCAGTTGAGCGTGATTTTTTCGAAGAGAACCGCGTTTAACGTTTTCCCCTCCACCGGCTGCACGTGATACAGCAGATAAGCCAGCAACAGTCCCCCAACCACAAACGACAGCGACACCGCCATGTAAACCATGGTGCGCTTGCCGGTCTGCACCCGCGGTTCGCGCAGCGTGTTGACGGCGTTGCTCACCGCCTCGATGCCGGTGTAAGTGCCCGCCCCCAAACCATAGGCGCGCAGCAGCACGGCAAGCATGCCAAACAGGCCGATTTGCGGATCCAGACACGTGGCCTGCACGTCCGACATGACGCCGTGCGCCATCTGCGGCAATTCGGCAAAGTGCGAAGCAATCGCCCAAACGATGCCGAAGGTGTAAGTGCCGACGAAGATGAAGAACACCGGCACCCACAGCAGGACCGATTCTTTTACGCCGCGCAGATTCAGCAGCGTCAGGAAGACAACGAGGCCGGCCGCGAACAGCAGCTTGTAAAATTTGATTTTTTCATCCGCTGGCAGCGCCGAAAGAAATGCCGGCAGCGCATTGAACCAGGCCGGTGGCAGCATGCTGAAAACCGCGTCCGCGCCGCTGGCCACGCTGATGGCGATGGTGAGCACATAATCGCCCAGCAGCGCGCAGCCCGCCACCACCCCAACCGTGGGCGAAAGCAATTTGCTGGCGACCAGATACCCGCCGCCGCCGGTGGGAAATAATTCGATAATCTGCGCATAGCTCGCGCAAATGACCGTGATGGTGACGATGGCGGCCAGCGCGACAAACAAGCTCAGATAGGTGTGCGTTTTGAGTTCCAGAAACGCCGCTTCGGGACCGTAGCAGGAAGAGGACAAGCCATCCGCGCCGAGACCGACCCAGGCCAGCAAGGCCACGAGCGACATGTGTTGAAAAATGTTTTGATCCGAAATATTCAGCGCCCGGCCTATCACCACGTTTTTTACCAAACGAAACACATTCATAATTCAAAAACCGCGTTGTGCTTTGGGTGAACGTCGAGCCCGCTCATGCGGCTCCAGAGGATCGCCCTTCCAATTGCCGACGAGGTTAGCTGGCGGGCTTGGCCTTGAAAGTGGCCTTGAAACCAGTTGCCCGGCTTCGTTCGCCCCATCCCAATCGCTTGGGAATTTGGTTCCCCCGCATCCGGCATCAGGAAGAACGCCGAATTTAGGCTGCAACGTCCAAAGTTTAAACATACGCGCACTGGCATGTCAAATCACGGCCCGCGAGGCGGCGCGGCACCGGGACCGAATGGAATCAATCTGCGGCGACGCCAAGATTCACGGCTGGATTCCAGTCCGCTTTTCCGATAGTTTCCGTTAATCATGTTCGACCTGGTAAAACCGCAAATTTCGACCGCCGCCGACAAGCTCACGCATCTTCGGAGGTTTCTTTGACGTCGCCAAATTGAACCAGCGGTTGGCCGAACTCGAATCTCAAATGGCTGGCGGGGGCTTTTGGAACAACCAGGAGACCGCGCAAAAAATCATCAACGAAGCCAATGACATTCGCGGCAAGTTGGAGCCGCTTGCCCGCTTCGCCAAACAGCACGAAGATTTGCAGGTCATGCTTGAATTGGCGCAAGCGGAATCGGAATCATCGCAACTGGCCATTGAAAAAGAGCTGGAGACAGACGTGGCCAAGTTATTTGCCGATCTTGACACTTTTGAGCTGCGAACTTTCCTGAATGGCCCGCACGATAAATGTAATTGCATCTTCACCATCAATGCCGGCGCCGGCGGCACGGAAGCGCAGGACTGGGCGGAAATGCTCTCGCGCATGTATGGCCGCTGGTTCGATTCGCGCGGCTGGAAATGGGAAATCACCGACGCGCTCGCCGGCGATTCCGCCGGTTTGAAGAGCGTCACCTTCCGCGTCGAGGGCGAAAACGCCTACGGCTTTTGCAAGGCGGAACGTGGCGTGCACCGGCTCGTGCGCATCTCGCCGTTCGATGCCAACAAACGTCGCCACACCAGTTTTTCCAGCGTGGACACCATCGCTGAATTGAGCGATTTGGTGGAGACGGATATTGTCATCCCGAAAAGCGAAATTCAGCGCGACACCTTTCGCTCCGGTGGCAAAGGCGGTCAGAACGTGAACAAGGTGGAAACCGCCGTGCGCCTCACGCACCTTCCGACCGGTCTCGTCGCCGCCTCGCAGGCGCAACGAAGCCAGGCGCAAAACGAAGCCACGGCCATGCAGATGCTCATTTCCAAGCTCTACGCCCTGAAGCTCGATCAGGCGAAGAATGAGATGGAGCGATTCTATGGCGACAAAGGCAGCATCTCCTGGGGCAACCAGATTCGCAGCTACGTCTTTCAGCCGTATCGCATGGTCAAAGATTTGCGCACCGGCGAACAAGCCAGCGATGTGCAGGGCGTCATGGACGGCGCGCTGGACCCGTTTGTGAACGCCTGGCTCCGCGCCGGCTGCCCGCTCAAACGGATGCAAGGCGTGAAGGATGACGAGGAATAATTTATTACCGCCGAGACACGGAGACAAAATCAACCGCGAAACACATGAACCACGCGAAATATTTCTCCCTCGCCTCGTTCAACGCGGAGAAGGCCGGGGTGAGGAGTTAAAATCCATTTCTTGTCGCGCAGCGATCCAGACCGTAGTCTCATCGGTGGAAATTATGTCTCTCGAAACTACACTGACCGACACAGTGAATCGTCTTCGACAAGGCCGATTCCCGAACGAACAGGCAATTTCTCAAGGCATCGTTTTACGAGTGCTTCAAGAGCTTGGCTGGGACACTTGGGACACCACAATAGTTTGGCCAGAGTTCAAAACTGGCGAAGGGCGCGTTGATTTCGCCTTATGCCATCCGTCATCGCAGCCAGCCGACTTCATCGAAGTAAAGCAACCTGGCAAGGCTGAAGAATCTGTCCGCCAAGCTCTCGAATACGCATTTCACAAAGGAGTTCCATTTGTTGTTCTCACCGACGGCAGGACGTGGAGTTTTTATTTGCCGGCAGAACAAGGCAGTTACGAAGACAGGCGAGTCTATAAACTTGATCTCTACGAACGCTCGCCCGCGGAGGCCTCCGATATTTTGCGCCGCTATTTGGAATATTCGCGAGTTGCTTCTGGTGAAGCGCTCGAAACCGCGCGCAAGGAATACCGGAGTCGGAACCGCCGCTCGCAAGCGAAGGCTACTATTCCCGAAGCGTGGCGGGAACTCATTGAAAAGGGTAACGAGGATTTGGTTGACTTGGTTGCCAACACTGTCGAATCAAAAATTGGAGTCCGACCCGACAACGACGAAGTTGCCGAATTTCTCGCCGGACTTGGCAAGTCAATCATTGTCGAGGCTGCTCAACGTGAAATTCCGCAGCCAGCGCGGATTCCGATCCGCTCAACTGTTCCAACCACAGGTGTCGAACCAACGCGGCGAGGAAAACTTATTTTGCTTGGCAAGTCACACAATTACCAAAACGCCAAAGATGCGATGGTTGTTGTCCTTCGTGAATTGGCAAAGAATAACTCTTCATTTCTTGAGCGATGCTCACAACATTCCGACGCACAAGGCCGCAAACGTCGTTACATTGCGCGTTCGCTCGAAGAACTCTATCCCGACCGCGAAGACCTTCGCGAAATGCACGAGGCGTTGCCAGACGGATGGTTTGTTGCAACGAATCTGAACAATGTTCTCAAGAAAACGATTATTAAATTGGCCACGGAAGTTGCCGGCTTAACTTTTGGCAAAGACGTAATCGTAGAATTTTAGTTTTTGACTCCTCCCCCCGGCCCTCTCCGCGTTGAACGTGGAGATGGAGAAAAATTTCGTGTGGTTGGCGTATTTCGCGGTTAAATTTCTTCTCCGCGTCTCTGCGTTAAAATAAACCCGTGAACATTTAACCGTTTTCAGTTCGGCGAGATTGTGTTAGCGTGAAATCATGTCGGAACGCATTTCCATCAAAGCGGATGTTTGCAACGGGCGACCGGTCGTGCGCGGCACGCGCATCACGGTGCAGACGGTGCTGGAATTTCTGGCCGCCGGCGATTCCATCGAGGAAGTGCTGGCGGAATATCCCCGGCTCACGCGCGCGGACGTGCAGGCGTGTCTGAATTACGCCTCGCGCGTGATGGGTAATCATTTCTCGGTGGTGCAAGCGGCATGAAAGGTTTTCTCTTCGATGAAAACCTGCCGTCACGGCTGCGGTTTTCACCGAAGCTGCCGGTAGTTTCTTCCAGCATGGTCGGACGCAGTCCAAGCGATTCGCAAGTTTGGGAATATGCGCGCAAGCATCGTTTGATCATTGTGAGCAAGGACGCGGATTTTTCCGACCGCATCATCATCAGTTCGCCGCCGCCGAAAGTCGTGCATCTGCGCTTCGGGAATCTGCGGAAGGATGAATTTCATGATTTGCTCGCGCGCGTCTGGCCGCAGATCGAAACGTTGCTGAAATCGCACAAGCTGGTGAATGTCTATTGGGACCGGCTCGAAGGCGTGGGGTGAATCGTTCGGTGTTAAAATAATTCCGTGAACATTCTCGATAAAATTGTTGAGCAGAAAAAACTGGAAGTCGCCAAGCTGCCCGCGCGCATCATTGCCGCCGGCGATCTGCGCGACGCCCTGCTCGAACGCGGTGAGCGGCGCGATTTCCTGGGCGCGCTCCGCCAGCCGCAACGTAGCACAGCCGTCCCGGCTGCCGCCCTCGCAGGCGGGACGCCTGCGCTACACTCCATCGCCCTTATCGCGGAAGTAAAGAAAGCCTCGCCGTCCATGGGCGTGATCTGCCCGAATTTTGATCCCGTCCGCATCGCCCGGGAATACGAAGCGGCGGGCGCCAGTTGCCTGTCGGTTTTGACTGACGAAAAATTCTTTCAAGGTTCGCTGGATTATCTCCGCCAGATTCGCGCAGCGGTGAAGTTGCCGCTGTTGCGCAAGGATTTCATCATCGATGAACGCCAGATTCTCGAAGCCATTGAGTGGGGCGCGGACGCGATCTTGCTGATCGTGGCGATTTTAACCGACGAACAGCTCGCCCAATTTCATGCGCTCGCCGTGGAAGCCGGACTGGCGGTGTTGGTGGAAGTGCATGACGAGGAAGAACTCGAACGCGCGTTGAAGATTTCCCCCCAATTGCTGGGCGTGAATAATCGCAATTTGAAAACGTTCAAGGTGGATTTGGCCACGACGGAGACGCTGGCCGGTCGCATCACCAGCCGCGGGACTTTGCTGGTGGCCGAAAGCGGCATCCACACGCGGCAGGATGTTCGACGCGTGCAAGCCTGCGGCGCGGGCGCGATTCTCGTCGGCGAATCGCTCGTGAAGCAAGGGGACATTAGCGCCAAGGTGCGGGAGCTGATCGGCTAGCCAATTCTGTCGTTGGGATGAGCGAAAGGAGGAGCCTGCCGCCTCAACTTTTGGGTTCGCCAAGCCATTGGCGCGCTTCCGGCAGGGTCTTAAAAATTTGGTATTTCCAGGAGCGTCCGTCCATCAGCGACTGATACATTCGCGCGAATCCGTAATGCGTCGAGAGCGGGGCCACCATGGCCACCTTGATCTCGTTTTTGGGCGGCGTTTGCCGCCGGAGTTTGGCAAAGGCGGAGATCGTATCAAAGTTCCACTTGATTTCCGTGACGTGCGAAAAATCCGCAAATCGATCCGGCGAACGGGGAAATTCTTCGTCAATTTGTTGCAGTTGTTGCGCCAGATGTTTTAAGTCGGCGTCCATCAAAACACCGTTAAAAACGATCGCGATTACTTCTCCGTCCATGGAAACTTGAACCGCCATATAAGTTATGGCGCTACGTTTATAGCGAACGCAAACAAAACGCAAACATATTGAGCGATAAATATTTAGATTTGAACGGCAGGATTTCTAAAGCCCGTTGAAAGCCGGCTGAGGCTAGGCCGCCGGAGCGCCGCTGCGATGGCGCGCCAGTTGTTTGGCCAGACGAATCGCGGCGATCATGCTGCCGGGATTGGCCGTGCCTTTGCCGGCAATATCGTAGGCCGTGCCGTGGTCAGGCGAAGTGCGGATGAACGGCAATCCCAGCGTCCAGTTGATGCCGCTGTCAAAAGCCACCGCCTTGAGCGGAGCCAATCCCTGGTCGTGATACATGGCCACCACGGCGTCAAACTCGCCTTTCAAGGCATAATGAAAAACGGTGTCGCCGCTCAAGGGACCGACCACCTCAAACCCGCGTTTTTGCAATGCCTGAACCGCCGGGCCAATGGTGGTGATTTCCTCATCGCCAAATTCGCCGCCTTCGCCGGCGTGCGGATTCAATCCGCAAACCGCCACTCTGGCTCGCGCCAGGCCCAGGTCACGACAGGATTGCGCGGCGAGTTCGATCGCCAGCGTGATTTTTTCGGCGGTCAATTTCTCGGGAACGGATTTGATGGAGATATGAATGGTCGCCAGGGCAACGCGCAGCCAGCGGCCCTGTTCATCTGTGCCGAGCAGCATCATGGCCGTGCGCCGGGTTCCGGCGAGTTCCGACAGAAATTCGGTCTGGCCGATGAATTTGTGGCCGGCGCGAATGATGGATTCCTTGTTCACCGGCGCCGTGACCAGGGCGGCCAACTCGCCACGCAAACAGCGTTGCGCTCCGGCTCTCAACGCGGCGACGGCCAAATGAGCGGCCAGCGGCGAGCCGGCCGACAACTCTTCCGGAACAGGGACGACGGGCAAATCTTCCGCGCTGGGATGGGCGACGAAGAATCGTCCGTCATCCGCATGGCTTGCGAAGGTTTTCAGCGGCAGATTTAAACCCAGCCGGGAATTGAGCTGACGAAGGCGGGATTCATCACCCAGCAGCAAATATTTGGTGGCATCCGCCGCAGCCTCGCTGGCGAGGGCCTTGAGGGTGACTTCAGGACCGACTCCGGTCACGTCGCCAATGGAAATGCCGATCCAGTTCTTCATCGTGCTGGCACACGGATCAATTGAAGTAGCGGATGAAGGTTTTCTTCTTCAAACCGTCGATCCACTTTTTTTGGAGCCGGGCTTGTTCATCAATGCGCAGGGTTTTCTCGATGTCGCCCGCAACCTCAATCAAGGGACGGACCTGCGCCGGGCGTTTGTCTTCCACCCACATCAGGTAACACGTGTCCGGCGTGTCCACCGGATCGCTGACCACTTTGGGTTTCAGTTTAAAAGCCACGTCGGCCAATTCCTTGCGCAGCACGGAGCGCTGCACCCAGCCCCAGTCGCCGCCCTGATGTTGCTGGGAACCCTGCGAATAGGTGGTGGCCATGTCGATGAACGAGGCGCCTTCTTTGATCTGGGTTTGAATTTCGCGGGCGAGCTTGAGCGTGTTGGTATCGTCGGGTCCGGTTTTGGGCAGCACGATCATGCGCAGTTTGATCTGATCTTCCTCGCGAAAGTCGGTCTGATGCGCGAGATAGTATTGTTTGATTTTATAGGGCGAGACAAAAATTTCCCGCTGGACGTTTTGGTTGCGCATCGCCGCATCGATGTATTGATCGCGCACCTGTTTGCGGAATTGCTCCAAGGTCAGGCCCTGGGCCTGCAACGTCTTCATAAAGGTGACCCGGTCGCCGAAGCGGTCGTGAATGCGCTGTTGCACCAAGTCATCCACAAATCCGTCCGGCAGTTTGTAGCCGTCGGTTTCAAAGCTGTGAAGAATCAGCAGGCGTTCGACCAACTGCTCCAAGCTGTCGTTGAGGGTGTCATTGTATTTCTGCTGAAAAACATCGGGCTGGGCCGCGTATTGGCGGCGCAGCGAATCGGCGGCAGGCCGGGCATAATCCTCCATTTCAGAAAACGACACGATCTGGTCGCTGACCACGCCTTTGACGCCGTCGATGACTGCCGGTGCGGCCATGACCAGAGTGCCGGCGCAAAAGGTGGCGGCCAGAGTGAAATAGATCGATTTCATCAAATCTTGCGCATGGTAACAACCACGTCCAAGCGGTCAAGCGCGGCTCAAACCCGCGGACGCGAAAGCCAATACATCAACACGGCCAGCACCAAACCGAGCAAAAGCGAAATTGCCACCGTCCAACTCAAAATCACCCGCTGTTTGCGAAAGTAATTGCGGCCTCCCTGGCCTGGGAGCAAGTAAAACCGCTGCCGTTCTTTTTTGGATTTGCCGCCGAACACAGCGGAGTAATACCACGCAAACGACACCAGGACAAGCCGCTAGCTTCAATAAAAGGTTCATCCGGGAAGTTTGAGTCTGAAATGAGCAAATGCCCACAATATCGCTGTGCTGCAAAAGCCTTTTTTGGCCGGCGCATTGAGGAAAAACGGCTGGACGCACCCGTTCCTGTTCTCGAAGCAAAGCCGCGTCAAAAAAGGCTTTGCGGCACAGCGGCGCGCAACGCCGCAGCCCTTGTTCAGCCCAAAATGAGGGGATCCAGTAAATTGCATGCGTTTTAAGCTTTATGGCTCGCAGGCACAAACTTCCCGGAAGAAGCAAAAAACTATTCAAAATGACCGTTTAACTGCATCGTTCCGGTTTGGGCTGGAAAGTGGTATCGCGGAAAATTGACCAGCCCAGCCGGTTGGCGCAGGGCAATGAATAGACAATGCGGAAACGCGGCTTAATTGAATTTAACGTGAACTTCCACGAGGCCTTTGCAGCCTTCGCATTCAAAATTAATCAAAATGAGCTGAACATCCGGCTTGGGCGTGACGGTGAAGGAATGCCCGCGGATAACGGCCGGAGTGGTCAGGGCGCAGGCTGCGCCCGCATCGCAGAGCCAGGATTTTAACCCGCCGGCCAGCATGTTGGTGACTTCGCCGATGACGTCGTTGACTTCCGCGTCACCGGAAATTTCCGTCGGCGCTAATCCGAGCATCGCCGCCGTGGCGCGCACGGAAAAGGGTGCGGTTAAGTGCAAATAAACCTGGCCAGTAACAGCTTCACCCGCCATGCCGACCATGCCGGTGACCCGTTCTCCGGGAAAATCCTTGGTCGCGTTGCCGTCCTGGTGCAACGCCTTCAAGGAAAGCATGGTGTCAAAGACTGCTTCTAGGTGGCCGGAGACGTAATTGCGGATTTCGGGGATCAAATTGGCTTTGCTCATGTTTCGATAGCGGGGCTAACGTCCCCTCCATATCGGCAATTAGGCAATGCGTTGAAGTGTTTTTTCTGAATTACTGCTCAATCCTCGCCGTTAACATTTTTGCGGGCGGCCCGACACCCCATTTTATTGGGTTCTTCCGGAAAGTTGGTGTCTGAAAGGATGGCTTTGGCATGATGAGGCATGAGTCAAAGTTTGTTGTATCATGCGTTTGGGGTGCGGGAGGGTTACGATTACGTCGAGACATTATACCAAGACGGTTGCGTCCGGTTTGTGTTGTCCGTGCGGCCGGACTGGATCAAATGTCTGGCGTGCGGTGGCAAGGACATCGTCCGCAAGGGACGGCGGATGAAACGGTGCCCATCGGATTGAAGCCGGTGTTTCTGGTGACGGAGGTGCCCCAATGCCCGTGCGCGGCCTGCAGCAAACGCTTCGAGGCCGCCCCCCTTTGCCCCGGCCTATAACTGTGCCACCACAACCGGAGGGAGTGCTTCTTGTAGCCGGCGAAAAACCGCGGGTGCCCCAGCTTGAGCGAGCGGACCCCCAAGGTCGCCCGGCGGGCCGACCACGGGCGACCCTCTTTTTTTATCGGCCGTGGCCGCCGGCAAATCCGTGGCGGCAATCACGGCCACGCTCCTTCGATCCGTGTGCAAAGGCTTGAGCAGCCTGACGACCAGATGACCGTTAATGGCCCGTAATCCGCCGCCCCCGGCCCGCGCCCGAAACGCATGCAGCATCCGCGCGTCCGGGGTGCGCTCGCGATGCGAAAGATGGGCAAAACGTCGCCACGCCCGCAGCTCGGGCAGGAGCCGCCCGCTGCCGTTGAGGCTGTGTGTGCGGGGCAGCGCCGAAAGCAAATGCACCCGCCATAGCTGTGCCGCGGTGCAGGTTCAGAACAAGGGTAACGGGTTTGGATCAGGACATAGGTAACACTTAAAGCGGGCTGACCGGAGCGATAAGCTTTTGGATGCCTTGGAAAACGAGTGAACCTATGGAACAACGAAT
>JAKALA010000082.1 GCA_021813325.1 bacterium
GTGACCTATGATTATCTGATCAATGCCACGGGGCCGAAGTTGAATTTTGCCGCCACGCCCGGCTTGGGACCGGAGCATCACAGCCACTCGGTTTGCACTTACGATCATGCCTCACACGCGGCGGCGGCCCTGGAAGAAGCCATCGCCCGGATGCAGCGCGGCGAAAAGCAAACCCTCGTCATCGGCACCGGCCACGGCACCTGCACCTGTCAGGGCGCGGCGTTTGAATATCTGTTCAACGTGGAATTTGAACTGCGCCAGCGCAAAGTCCGGCACAACGCCAATCTGGTTTGGATTTCCAACGAACAGGAACTGGGCGATTTCGGCATCGGCGGCATGCACATTCAGCGCGGCGGTTACATCACGCATTCGCGCATCTTTACGGAATCACTTTACACCGAACGCGGCGTCAAATGGATCACCCGGGCCCACGTCAAGGAAGTCAGCTCCAAACGGCTCACTTACGAAACGCTGGACGGAGAGGAGCAAGCACTGGCCTTTGATTTTGCCATGCTGCTGCCGCCCTTCACTGGCGTCGGTCTCCAGGCGTTTGATCGTCAGGGCGCGGACATCACTGCCACCCTCTTTGCCAAAAACGGCTTCACCCTGGTGGATGCCAATTACACCGCCAAGCCTTATGAAGCATGGCTGCCTGAAGACTGGCCTTCCACCTACCAAAATCCGAAATACCAAAACATTTACGCCGTGGGCATTGCTTTTGCGCCGCCTCACGCCATTTCCAAGCCCATGACCAGCGTAAAAGGCACGCCCATTTTTCCCGCGCCGCCGCGCACGGGCATGCCTTCCGGCGTCATGGCCCGACAGGTGGCGTTCAACATCGTGGACATGATGCTTGGCCGCAGCAACCACCCCACCCGGCACGCGTCTCTGGCCAAAATGGGCGCCGCCTGCATTGCGTCCGCCGGCTCCAGCGTATTGCGCGGCACTTCCGTGGCCATGACCATGTATCCCATCATTCCGGATTTCAAACGCTTTCCCGAAACCGGACGGCAACTGCGCTACACCACCGCGGAGATCGGTTTGGCCGGGCATTGGATCAAACACCTGCTGCACTTTGCGTTCCTCTACAAAGCCAAGGCCAATCCCTTTTGGCGGGTGGTGCCCGAATAAATCACGCAATCTTCAACCTCAACAGCCATGTCTGAATCACCTCAACCCGATCGCCAGCCCTACGGCCAAAACTTTTATCCGCCCGTGCCCACTGGGTTTACCAAACACATGCGCACCAATCTGCTCTGGCAATTGTTTCGCTTTGTGATCATCAACGTCAAAATGCTGCGCATGGTGCGCAAGCATTGAAACGAAACTCAGAGCCGCCTCAGCGCGGCGAAGTTAAGCCGCAATCTTCAGGTGGGAGAGCCGGAAGACGGCGCCGCGCGGCTGATGATCAAGGCAGGCAATCTCCCAGCCATGCGCCAGCACAATTTGTTGCACGACGGCGAGGCCAAGCCCGGTTCCCTTCTGGTGCGTGGTGAAGTAAGGCTTGAAAATTTCCTGACGACGCTCGACGGGAACGCCCGGGCCGTCATCGCGGATTTCCAGCACCGCCTCGGCGGCACCGGCGCGTTGCGCGTGAATTTGAATTTTGCCGCCCGCCTCCACGGCTTGGATGGCGTTGATGAGCAGATTAAACAGCACTTGCCGGAGCAATTGTTCATCGGCCTCGATCGCCAGTGGATCGCCGGAAATTTCCATCGTAATCTTCTTCTCCTCCAAATCGTGTCCCAGCGTGCGAATGATCTCGTTCCCGGCGTTGGTCAGGGAAATTTTCGTGCGACGCACTTCGCGCGGCCGCGAGTAGTTGATGAATTCGGTCAGTTGCGCCGTGACCTTGTCGGTTTCATCGACAATGGTTTTGGATCGCTCGCGAATATCGGCCGAGGCGTCGGCCGCGCGGGAAATCATTTGGGCCAGGCCGCGAATGATGTTCAGCGGATTGCGCGTCTCGTGGGCCAGACCGGCGGCGGCCAGGTTTAATTCCTTCAAATGCGAATTCTGTTCGCTGGCGCGCACCAGGCGAATTTGGAGGTCCGCCGTTTTGCCGATATTGCGCCAGGCCAGTCCGACACCCAGCGCGGAGACGGCCGCGAAAAATCCAATGATGCCGCGCAGCCACCAGTCGTGCGTGCAAATGTCGCGGTAATTGTCGGTGGACATCGCCAGCACCAGCCCGTGCAGTTCGCGTTTGGCCATCAACGCCTTGAACTCCGCCACTTCCTTTTCATTCATCCAGCGCATCCACGGCGGACGCCGATTGCCGCCATGCGGATGCTCTTCTTCGTTCGGCGGCCGGCCATTTTCGTCCGGCGGCGGTGGCGGCGGCTCCACCTGGCCGGCGGCGTTGGTCCTTGGCCCGCCGGAAAAAGCCGCGAAATTGGTTCCATTTGTTTCGCCGGGACGCGGCGCGTGCCAGGGGAAATCGCGGCCGCGCGGCGGACCATTGCTGGCCATGCTGCGAAAAGAAGGCAGCACAAAGGTGGCATTGTTGGTGTTACCTTCGGGACTGACACTGGCCCCGGCCATGGGCAACACAAAGGTCACGTAATCGTCGGTCCAGCGTTCGCGATCCGCGAAATTTTCCTTGGCAATCAAACTGGCATTGCCAGCGGTGACCACGGGATCGCCGTCGGTGTTGAGCAAGGCGAGCGCCAGCAGGCCATTCGCGTTGAGAATGGCATTGGTGTGGTTGCTCACCAGTTCGTTGAGCACCGGTTCGAGACGGTCTTGAAAGAGCGCGCCGCGGAAGCGCAGCGCCCGCGTGACCGCGCCCAAGGTGCTGGCAATTTTCTGGGACTGGTTTCGGAGATCCGACTTGGCGGCTTCGACGACGCGCATGTGCTCCTCAACCTGCCAGGCGGCGACGAGCAACCAGGCTCCGGCCAGCAGGCCGAACACATAATCGCGGCGTTGGTTCAGTTCCATGGTGGCCTCCAATTTGGCGACGGTAAATCAAATGACAACGGTTTAATTTTTCTTCACCGGCAAGCGGTCAATGAAACGATCCAGCTCCTGTTCGGAAACCGAATTGGTGATGAGCTGCGATTGGCCGGTTTCGTGGGCTGACATGGCCGCAAGCTGATCGGGGGCCCGCAAAATGTGCGGGGTCAAAAAAATCAACAATTCGTTTTTGGTGTTGGATTTGGCGGTGTATCGAAACAACTGGCCCAGCAACGGGATGTCACCCAGGATCGGCACTTTGCTTTCATTGGACGCTTTGTCGTTGCCAATGAGACCGCCGATGACCACCGGCTGGCCGTCGGGCGTCACCACCACCGTGTTGGCGGAGCGTTTGTTGATGTTGGGCGCATAGACGGCGGAGGAAATCAAACTGCCGCCTTCGATCACCTGCCCGGGCGTTGACGTGTCAATGGACGTGATCTGCGGCTGGAGAATCATTTGCACCAGACTATTTGCGCCGATGAACGGGGTGACATCGAGCTGGATGCCGACGTTTTGATAGGAGCCGTTGATGCTCGGGACCGTTGCGGCGCTGTTGCCAACGGAAGTATAAGTGACGCCGCTGGGCAGATAGATGCTCTGGCCAACGACAATCTCCGCCAACTGGCCATCGCGGGCCAGGATGGAGGGCCGGGAAAGCACCTGCGCTTTGCCGGCCGTGGCGATGGCCTGGATGGTGGCGGTAAAATCATTGCCCAGGAATTGATACATGCCGCCGTTCCCGGCGGCGCCCGCGAGCGATTGCGGCAAGTTGAAACTTTGCCCCACGTTATAACTCTGATTCACCGGATTGACATTGGGAACGAGGTTGCTGCCCACCAATGAGTATCCGTTGGTTACAAAACCGGAGAGTTGCGAAAAAGTCCCGTTTTTGCCGGTGTAATTGCCTTGCACCCCGATGGCGGAGGCCTTGTTGTCCTGCACTTCGACAAAGACCACCTTGATCAGCACCTGCGGCTTGGGCACGTCGAGGTGTGCGATGACATTGCTGATTTGCAGGCTGGTTTCCTCGTCCGCAATCACCACGATGTTGTGGGTCTCGGGATCCACGGTGATCATGGCGCTGCCCACATTGCCGTTATTGTTGTAGGCGCTGCTGGTCGAGCTGTTGTTGCGGTTCTGGTTGTTGAAACCGCCGAAGCCGCCGAAGCCGCCGAAGCCGCCGAAGCCGCCGAAACGCGGTTGCGCATGCAGTTCAACCGTGGCCGAGATCAGCAGCGCCAGCAATCCGGCACAAATGAATTTGATGTGTGTGTTTAACATAATCTTCCTTGCGTGGGGAATTGAAGCCGTCGGTTAAAATCCGCCTCCGGTCGCGCGTCCTCCTGTGTTCCTCGATCCGATGGTCGAGCTGCCGGAACTGGACGAACTGGTGGTCGTCGCATTGTTTTGCGCCCGCTGCATCAGCGCGCTGTTCTGCGAGGCGCTGTTGCCGCCGTTGCGGCTGGTGCCGCTGGTCTGGAACATGTTTTGCAACACCTGCAAGGCTTCCTGCGGATCGCCGTTGTTCATCTTGAACACGTAAACTTTTTGATCCCGAGTTGATGGCACATCCAAGTCCGTCATCATCACGGCAATTTGCGCCATCAGGTCTTTGGGCGCCGTGACGATCACCGCTTGAATGCGCGCGTCCGGCACCGCCGTCACCTGCGTGGCCTTCTTGATGCGGTCGCTGGACGAGCTGCTGTTGTCCTGGCTGGCCATCATGCGCCGGAAAAATCCGCCCGGCCCGCCCCCGCCAAAGCGAATGGGCGACTGCGAGGTGTTACCCGATGTGCTGTTGGGAAACACACTGGTCAATTCCGTGGCCACATCCGTCGGATTGGCATATTTGAGCCGGAACACCCGAATCTCTGTTTCCGCCTCGGCACTGTTATCAATGGCCCGGATGATTTCCATCAGGTGCCGGATGTTTTGCTGCGTGTCGGTAATGACAATTGAATTTCCGGCTTCATTGGCCACCACCGTTGCCTGCGGTGAAACGAATGAAGTCAAATCGGACACCAGTTGCCGGGCCTCGACAAAACGGACGGGGATAATCTGCGTCACAATTTCCGCGTTCTTGGGGACCTCGTCCGGGTTGTTGCCGGTCAGGACGGGAATATCGCGCGTCTTGGCGTCGTTTTTATCCACGATCGTCAACGTGCGTCCCGAGCGGATGGCCGCGTAGCCATTCTTGTTGAGCACGGAATTCAGCAAATCCACCGCCTCGTCCCGGGTCATGGGATGACTGCTGATCACGCTGACGGTGCCGTTCACCCGCGTGTCCAGCACGATGATGAAACCGGCGGCGTCGCTCAGATAATTCAGCACCATTTCCAGCGGCGCATTGCGGAAGTTCATCACCAATGCGTCCGGATTATTGGTGCCCGTGGCCTCGGCTGGCGGCACGAACACGGATTGATAGTTGTCGTTCGTGGCCTTCTGCTGGCCGGGCAAAATCACCATTGGTGGGGAAACCGGCTTCTTTTCCTGAATCTGGGGGTTGCCATTTTGCTCGGTGGCGGCCGCCTCGTTGGTCGCCCCGTTTTCTTCGTTGGGCGGGCCGCCCATTTCCTGGCCGCCGGGGCCGTTTTGTCCGCCCGTCTGCGTGCCGCCCGAATCCGGCGGCGGCGGCGAGTTGTCATCCGGCGGATTTTGCGCCGAAGCGGTGTGCATCCATCCCGCAATGCCGATGGTTAGCAGGTTTAAAAGGATCTTTTTCATTGGTTCTCCTGTTCTCTTCTTTGCATGAGTCGTTTTAAAATGTCGTTGGGTTCGCCCGCCGGACTGGCAGCGGCGGACGCCGCCGGGGCGGCCGCCTCAGTTGATGAACTGGCTCCGCTGCCGTCTCCGGCGATTTCCCCCGCGCCTGTCAATTGCCACTTGCCATTTTCTTGGCGCATGACATCGCCCACCTTAAGTTCCAGTTGTTCTTTCTTGTCCGTAGATTCCAACTTCACCCGGCCCGGGACAATTTCCCTGACCCTGTAACCGGCAATGCTGTCGGACTCGGGCAAAACTTTTTTCAAATCCCCGCTGTTCCCGTTGAAGAAGGCAAACCAGCCCTTCTCGTAGCCCATGGTGCCAACCAGCGAAAACGCCGGTGCCGCCGGCGAAAGCGTTTGCGTCCGCACAATACGATGTCCGGAATAGTGCGGCTGGCGGTTGGGATCAAAAATGTTCCGATCCGTGATGAACCGGCTGAACGCGGCGTAATCATTGGGGCCCGGAACCGTGTTGCTGGACTGCGCGAACGCGTTCGCGCCGCCCGCCAGCACCAGCGCCAGAATGGTTGGAAAATATCGCGATTTCATGGTTTATCCTGCAGGGTCAGGGCCAATCCGTTCAAATCGGTGCTCAAGGTCATTTGCGTTCCATCCTTGTCGCGGGATCCCAGTTCCACCGAATCCAGACGCACCGCCATCGGGCCTTTCTCCAGCTCATACAGAAATTTGCTCAGCGTGCCCAGGTTGCCGGAGGTTTCCACGCGGCACGCCAGTGTGAGATAATTGGTGGAATCATTTTTCCATTGCGGCATCAAACTGGTCACTTCGGCGCCGCTGTTCTGCGACCACTCGTCCACCGCCTTGAGCACCTGCTGCTCCGCTAGCGAGGTGTTCGCCGGCAGAGAATTTTTGCGCATGGCGTCCCAACTGCTCTGGACACTGGCACCCCGCCGGATGAGTTGCTGGCCTTCGCTCACGCGCGTGCGCAATTCCCGGATTTGCGCCTGCCGCGACGACCACCATCCCGTCAAGGGCGTGATAATGAAGTTCACGCCCACATACAACGCCGCCGCTGCGATGGTCAGGATTACGAGAAATTGTTGTCGATTCTTAATGTTCACTGCCGCCTCCCGGATTAAATGTGAAACCAAAAACAAACTGCATCGGCGCCTTGCCGCGGACCTGCTCCAGATTCACCTTGCTCACGCCCGGCGCGGAACGCAGCTTCGCCTGCATGGCCAGTAACGCCGCGTAATCGCGGGCCGTGCCGCTGCAGGTCACCGCACTGCCATCGTGGATTTGAATGTTCTTGGCCGTCACCGAGCCATCCTCGGGGAAAGCCAGCGACAACTCGCGCAGGATGGAAAGATTCTTGAACGAACGGTCATACCACGGACGATACTGGCGAATCTGGTCCTGAACCTTTTCAAGTTCGCCCACCTGAGTTGCCATGCGGTTCCATTGCGAACGCAAATGCCAGAGCTGAAATTGCTGGAATCCGAACGTCCCGATCACCAGCAATCCGGCGGCCGCGCTCGCTAGCCCCACCGTCCGCCATCGTCCGGACGCATACTTCGCCGCCAATTGCTCCAGCAGATTCGGCTTGGGCGGCAGAAATTCCAAGGCCGACTTCTGCGTCACCAAATATCGCGCCGCCAGGCTGAACGCCGCCGAAGGCGCGGCCTCCGCCGGAATTTGGACCCCGAATTCATTCGGCGCAAACGCCGCGACCACCTCCACCGGCAATCCCATCGGCTCCAGTTTCAACTCCAGTTCATCCGCCAACTGGCGGGCCAGATCACGCGGGCCGAAAATCCGGATGCGTTTCACCGTCGCCCGCAGTTCGGGCGGCAATTGGCCAAGCGTGATGCGCGTTTCGCGCGCCACAAAATCGGCCTGCAACTCGCGGCGTCCGCCTTCTTCGGTCAGGGCGCCTTCCAGCGCGCGGAGCGCCACCACGCCGCCGCCGGAGGTGATCTGCAATCCGACGTGTGTTTCGCCCAGCGCCAGCGCCACCACGCCGTCGGCTTTGCCATCGCCCGCCGGCACCATGGCTGTTAGCCGCAACGTAAAACTGGCCGGCTTTAATTTTGCCGCCGTCAAAATACTTTCCAGCGCCGTGACGTGCGGGTTGTGGATGCCCGCCAGCAGCACGAATTTCTTGCCGCCCGCCAGCGGGCTGGTGGAATGCGCGATCTGCAATTGGGCCACGTCCGTGTGAAAACCGCGTTCGGCCTCCAGTTGCAGCAGACTGGCGGCATCGGCCTCCGCCAGCGGCGGCATTTCCGTCTGCGCGGTCAACACCCATTTCAGCGGCACGCCCACGATGCAATCCCGCTCGCGCACGCCGGCGGCGTCCAATTGGTTGCGAATTTCCCGCCCGACCAGTTCGGGCGCGGCGGTCAGCGGGTCCAGCGTGAGTTGCGCGGTAAAGGTTTGTTGCACCGCCAGCGAGCCGTTGGTGCGGTGGAGCACCACGCCTTCCAGGCGGCTGCCGTCCAGGTTCAGGCCCAGCAGCGTGGAGATTTTTTTCCGTTTCCGGAAATTGAGTTTAAAATCAGGTTTCATTGCGTGTTGTTCGCGAGCAACTGTTCCCGCGCTTTTTCGCCCAAGGCCCAGCCCAGGCGGCTCAAATCCTGCCGATACAAAATTTTGGGCGTGCCATCGCTCATATCAAAAATAAATTTCACCCGCCGGTAGCCGCGCCCATACGGACCCACCGCCGCGATGTCGGCGGTGAATTGATAGCTGCGCGTGGTCACCCAATCGCCGCGGGCGAGCGCCGTCACCACCGGGCTGTTGTTGCCCAGCGCGTCCACGATCCACGCCACGGAACCCAGATTGTTCGGGTTTTGCTGGCGATAGGAAATGAGGGTTTGCGCCGCGCTTTCCGCGGTGGATTCGTCGATGTTGGCGCCCATGAAGAGGGCGATGAGGACATCCACATTGGCGGTGTTCACATTCACGCGGTTCCGCAGATAAAGATTGGTGGTGGTGGTAATGTCACCGGCCATTCGGGAAAAATCATCCGCGCTGATGCCAATGTTCCGGCAGCGGAGAGCAAACGCAAAAAGCCCCCTGTAAGTCCGCGCGCTTGGGTTGGTCTGGGTCAATTGCGGCACGTAGGATGTGCTGATGCCGGCGCCTTGCAGCAGCGTCCGCATGGTGCCGGTGCTGGCGGTGTTGACGTTGGTCAGCGAGGTGCCATCCGAATGGAAATTCGGTTCGCGTGTGTAAACCGTCACATCTTCAAAGATGCCGGAGTCCAGCGTGCCGTTGCCGTTGAGATCCTTTTCATTTTTGTCCAACACCCCGTTCCGGTTGACATCTTCGCCCACCAGCAAATCCTCCGAGGAACCGTAAACCAGCCGCAGTTCATCCACCGTTTCAAACGGCGCATATTTCGGCAGATAACCCATCGAGGTGTAATCCAGCGAAACCACGCCGTTCGTGCCGCGCCAATCCATGATGGCGTCTGCAAAATCCGTGGTCATGTTGGGCAGGTATTGAAACATGTTGGTGCTGACGTTGTTCAAGTTCAATTTGCCGCCCTCATCCACCAGACCAAAGTATGGCTCGGTGGAATCGCCGCCCGCCGGATCGCGGCCAATGAGCCAGAACCGGGAATCGCCCACGGGCACGGCTTCACAGCTGAATTGCGTGTTGTTCGGCACGGCGCCATTGGTGGCGTAAGTTTGCAGTGCCAGCGCCACGTAGCGGGCGGCGCCTTCGATGGCCTGATCGGCGGCCAGACCGCTCGCCCGGTTGTCCGACGCGCGCAATTCATACGTCATCTGGTTCGCGAAATAGAGCGCGATGCTCACCAGCCCGATGCACACCCACAACACAATGATGAGCACCGACGCCTGGCGGCGGCGCTTTTCATTGCAGAATGTAACGGGCAGTTTCATTTAACTTCCAGACGAGCTGCTCAAAACCATGTTCGTCCGCCCCACCGAATCGATCGGCACCACCAGTTGCACGGGCTCCAGCCGGCGCTGACTGTCGCCAGTGAGCTGGATTTCCACCCGCACCGCCAGCGGCAGATTGGTGTTGACGGAGGTCACGTCGGTGGTGTCCCACGCGGTCAGCCACTGTGAACCGTCGTAGCAGGTGAAGCGGATGTTTTCGACGCCGCTCAACATTAGTTGATCCGTCACCTCCGGCGTGGTGGTGGACAGCAGATTGCGCATGACGCTGCGATACAAATCGCGCCGCCCGGAACCATCGGTGGAATTCTTCAGCTCGTAAGTCACGCGCTGAATGTCCGCCCACGGGGCATTTTGACTCAAGGCGCCGGTGGCCGTGTAAATTTCCGCCGCCACGGGTTCCGCCACCCCGGGGCTGTTCACCGTGCCCACCTTGAAACTGCCGGACAAAACCTTGTCCGTGCCGTTTGTCGGCGTGACGACGCATTCCAGATCACGCCGGAGAAAACTCATGGCCTGATCGACCGGCGTGGCCGCGTCCACGACATCCGAAGTCACTTCACGCAAGTGCAGTGTGCTGAACAACACGGCATTGACCGCGAGCAAAACCAGCGCTGCCACGCCAATGGCGAGAATCATCTCGACCAGCGTGAACGCCTGCGTTTTGTTCGTCATCAATTTCATTTTGACTGGGTTGAATTTACCGTCGTCGTATTCGGCTGGCTCGCCAATGTGCTCAATTTCACTGAATAATCTTTGCCTTGCGCCTGATACTTCACCTCGGCAGTCAGGAGCGTCATCGCCGAATCCGGCGGCCAGCTCTGGCCCGACAACGTCCACTGAAAATCCAATGTGCCTTCGCTGGCCGAACCGTTCATCATGCCGCCGCTCCAGTTCGTCGTCACCAGGCTCTCATTCAAAATCCGGTCCGCCACGCGGGCCGCCGCGCCTTTGCGGGCCGCCACTTCGCCCGCCAGGGTGGCCAGGTGCATCGCCTCGACCGCCGCCGGAATCACGATGGCCAGAAACAACAGCGCCGCCAAAACCTCGGCCAGCGTGAAACCGGCTGCGTTTTCGGCTGGCGATTGCCAACCGCCAATTCCCCGCCGCCGTCTGACAGCCGGGCCGTGGGCGATCGGCCATTTACTGGCCTGGGCTGCTAATTTCATAGCCATTGCGCAAAGGGGTCTCGATCAACCGGCGCGAAAAACCATTGCTGTCGGTCAATTTCAACTGCTGCGGACTGTTCTCGTCCACCGTGCCATCGGCCAAAAAACGGATCGCCGGCAAATTTTTAAACGTCACCTGCGTGCCCGTGGTGGAGTTCTGCAACGCAATCTGCAACGTCGAATCCAGCATCAACTCTTCGGCCTTGGGATCGCCATTCTGACCGCTCGTTTCCGCCTCAAATCCGTAGGCGCCGTTTTTTTCATCCACCCAAAGCATCATGGGCATGCCTTCGGAAACCGCGCGACTTTGAGCCGCGTGCATCAGCGCCAGCATCCGACGCGCCTCGGAATCCAGCGCCCGGCCCCGGATGAATTTCGACATGGCCGGCGCCGCAATGGACGTAATGATCACCAGGAGCGCCAGAACCAAGATCAGTTCGATCAGGGTAAAACCGCGCCGGCGAAAATTATTTTGTCCAGTTGCCAACATCGTCATCGGTTCCTTCCTTGGCATCCGGGCCGATGGACAGGAGGTCAAAGGAATTCGCGTTATGCTTGCCGGGATTATAATAGACGTAATTGTTGCCCCACGGATCGGTGGGAACTTTGTCCAAATATGGTCCATGCCAGTTTTTCGCATTGCTGGGCGACTGCACCAGATCGGTCAGACTCTTGGGATAAAAACCGTTGTCCACTTCAAACGCGTCCAGCGCGGTCTTGATCGATGAAATATCCGCGTGCGCGGCCGTGGTCCGGGCCTGTTCGCTGCGGCCGACAATCTTCGGAATCACCAGCGCCGCAAGGATGCCGATGATGGTCACCACCAGCAGCATTTCCACAAGCGTGAAGGCGCGGCGTAATTTCGTGGGCAGGACAGGAATTTGATGTGTTTGGATTTTCATAAAGGTTCGTTTTTATTTGATGTATTCGCCCATGGAGAGCACGGGCAACAACATGCCAATGAAAATGATTCCGATAAAACCAGCAATGAGAAACAGCATCAGCGGTTCCACAAACGCCACGGCCGTTTTCAGGTTGCGGTCAAGGTCCACCTCCGTCACGGCGGCCACGCGCACCAGTTCGGCATCAAGTTTGCCGCTCTCTTCCGCCACGGAAATCATTTCCAAAACCGAACCGGGAAACAGCGTGCGGCAATCCGCGAGGCTTTGGCCAAGGCGTCCGCCTTGCTGCACGCGATCGATCGATTGCGCCACGGCATCCACCAAAATCTGATTCCCGATCGAGCGGCGCGCCACATTCAATCCGTGGACCAGCGGCACGCCCGCGCCGATGAGCGTGCCCAACATGCGGCAGAAACGCGCCATGGCGAATTGCGCAATCAACGGACCGAGCAGCGGCGTTTTCAGCACGATGCCTTCCCACGCCCGTTTGCCTTGCGCGGAAACAAACCACGCCCGCACCAGCAAGCCGAGTCCGATCGCGCCAATGGCCACAAACAGGCCGTATTGCCGGATCGCATGGCTGGCGCCGATGATCAACTGGGTGATCAGCGGCAGGGAACCGTGCAGGCTGGCAAAGACGCGCTGGAATTTGGGAATGAAAAACACCAGCAACACCACGAGCACCACCAAGGCGAGCACCAGCAAAATGGATGGATACAACATCGCGACCATCACCTTGGATTTCAGCTCCTTTTCGCGCGATTGAAACTCCGCGATTTGCGCCAGCACCACATCCAGAAAGCCACCGGCTTCACCCGCTTCCACCATGGCGACATAAACCCGCGGAAAGGTCTCCGGCGACTTCGCCATGGCATCGGCCAGCGACATGCCGTCCACGACCAGATTATGAATCTCCTTCCACTTCGCCTGGGCGGCCGGCGACGACGCTTCCTTGCCCAGGATCACCAACGCCCGGCTCAACGGCACACCCGCCGCCAGCAGGCTGGACAACAGGCGCGTAAAATTTTCGAGCTCCTTGGCGGAAACTTTTTTGGAAGCCAAATTGAGGTTGATCCCGCCCAGCCCCGGCGCGGCGGCGTTGCCCTTCTTCACGGTGCCAGCAGCACGTTCGACGATGGTGACGGGACGCAGCCCGAGCGTTTCCATCTGGCGCAATGCGTCCGGACGACCGGCAGCTTCCAGCACCCCTTCGGCCATTTTGCCATCGGCTTGCAACGCTTTGTAAGCAAAGGTGGGCATGAAAGTTTAGCGGGCTACGGCAATGCTCGCGGCGGATTCGCCGTTGTTCGCGGCGGTGGCGCGCTCAACTTCCTTGGCGGTCGTCACGCTCAACACTTCTTCAACGGTGGTCACACCGGCACCCACCAGACGCCAGCCGTCCTCCGCCAAAGTGGTCATGCCGGCGCGACGCGCGGCATTGCGGATTTGATCGGTGGAGGCGGATTTCAAAATCAACTGGCGAATTTCCTCATCCGTATCCATCCACTCAAAAATGGCGTGCCGGCCATAGAAACCGGTATTGCGGCATTCGCGGCAGCCGATGGATTTGTAGATGGTGCGTTCCGCCGGAATGCCCAGTTTGGCCTTGAGCGCCTGCGCCGTCGGAGAAACGTCCGCTTGTTTGCAGTGCGGACAAAGCACGCGCACGAGGCGCTGCGCCAGCACGGCTTCCAGCGACGACGCCACGAGATAAGGCTCAACGCCCATATCCACCAGGCGGGTCAATGCGCCGGGCGCATCGTTCGTGTGCAAAGTCGAAAACACCAGGTGACCGGTCAACGAGGCCTGCACGGCAATCTGAGCCGTTTCCGCATCGCGAATTTCGCCGACGAGAATCACGTCCGGGTCATGCCGCAAAATGGACCGCAAGCCGCGCGCGAAGGAAAGCCCGGATTTTTCGTTCACCTGAATCTGGTTGACGCCTTTGAGCTGATATTCCACCGGATCTTCCACCGTGATGATTTTGCGGACGGAGTCGTTGATTTCGTTGAGCGCGGTGTAAAGCGTGGAGGTCTTGCCGGAACCGGTTGGACCCGTAACCAGGATGATGCCGTGCGGCAATCTCAAAACATGCTGAAAATGTTCCAGTTCGCGCTTGTTCATCCCGATTTCGCGCAGACCGCGCAGCGTCGAATTTTGCCGGAGCAAGCGCATGACAACGGCCTCGCCGTGCAGCATGGGAATCACGGAAACGCGAATGTCCACCTCGGCCTGCTCGATGCGCACCTTGATGCGGCCGTCTTGCGGCAGGCGTTTTTCCGCAATGTTCAGGTGGCTTAAAATTTTGACGCGCGAAACAATGGCCGGTTGAAACCGCTTGAGCTGCGCCGGCACGGGCACCTCCTGCAATTCGCCGTCAATGCGGTAGCGAATGCGAAATTCATCTTCAAACGGTTCGAGGTGGACGTCCGAGGCGCGCAGTTCAATGGCGTCCTTCAGCACTTGATTTACAAAGCGGATGATGGACGCTTCGTCTTCCGCGCCTTCATCCAGATTGTTGCCCTCGGCGTTTTCGTCGAGCACCTCCAGGCCTTTTTCCTCGTCGAGCGTGCCGATGGTATCGGCGCCGACGCCCAGCCGTTTTTTGATTTCACGCTGGATGGCTTCGGTGGAAGCCAGCACGGGCTTGAGATTCAGGCCGGTCAGCGTTTTTAACGAGTCAATGCCTTGCGTGGCAAACAAGCGGCTGGTGGCCACTTCCACGTGGCCGTTATCGCGCTTGAGCGGCAGCAATTCCTCTTTCAGCAGAATGCGCGCGGGAAAAAGGGAAAGAAGCTGACGATCCGGTTCCACGTCGTCCAGCGTCGTGTAGCCCAGACCGTATTCGGCTGCCAGCCAGCGCAAAACCTCCTCTTCGCTTTTCAGCAAAGGATTTTTTGCCAGCGTGTCAGCATCGAGGGAAGACAGTTGCCGGGACGCCACCATGCGTTCCAGCAACGGCTTCGTCGAAGAATCTTGAACCGGTAAGGCGGCCATGATCGTCAGCTATTGGACTTTTGTATTTGAATTATTCCAGCAATCCAAGCAGGGTGGCTTCAGCCTCCTGTTTGGTGGAAAGAACTTTGCGGAGGTCGTCCTGGGCGGCTTTCAGCTTGGCGCGCTTGGTTTCTTGGGACGCCTTGTATTTGGCGAGCAGATCCTTGATCTGGGAAGCGGGCGCATTGTCGTCAATCGCCTTTTGCAGGGCGTCGGCTTCGGGACTGGGCTGGCCAAAGAATCCGCCGCGCGGCCGGTTGTTGTCCTGGTTTGCACCGCCGCGATTGCGCGGTCCGCCGAACATGCCGCGGCCCATTCCGGACATGGCATCGCGGCGGGCTTCCATCACCTTTTGCACCAGCGGCTTCACCGCATCCCATTCGGTGTCATTAGTAAAACCAAGCTGCTCCTGGTAGCGTTCCATGATGCGTTGCTCCATTTGAGCGGGATCCCAGCCGCCGGGACCGCCGCGCATCCGGCGGCCATTGCCGCCTTGGTCGCCGCCGTTATCCTGGGCCATGAGGGTGCTCGCGCTCACGGCCAGCGTTGCGGCCACGGCGCACAATGTGATGATGCGATTCATTTTCATCGAATTTTATTGGTTGCGTTTTTGGTTCATTCCAAGCCGGCACAAATGCGCGCCAACGCTGGATGTCAGTGTTAACGCAAGGAGTGTGCCAGCGTCAAAAACGCGCAAACTCCAATAAATCCACATATGCCGCCGCGCAAAGTCTGCGCATCGCCGATTGCCTGCGCAGTTCTTGCAGAGCAAAACGGGGATGCTCCCGATTTTTCGTGACGAACACGATCTTGCCCCGGGCTTGTATACTTAACAAACGCATGGACCGCAAATGTCCAAGTGAATACGCTAGGCTTGTTCCGCATGAATACCTATCCAAAGAAAGCGGACGTGTTGGTTTTAACCGGGTT
>JAKALA010000016.1 GCA_021813325.1 bacterium
AGGACGGCACGTCGGCTTGTTCCTGTTTCATCCAGTTCCTTTCGTTGAGGGTTGCTGTCGTTCTCGGATGAGGAACCAATGCCACTCCCTTTCTCAAATCCCGGGGGCAGTGTCAAGATGCGCCCAGCCGGGCGCGTTCTTCCATGCCAACTTTGCGGCTTGAAGTTATGGCCATGAAAAACCGGCAAGCTCCAGTGGAACTTGCCGGTGTGTTTCTACCCGGCGTTACTATTTATGCCAAAAGCTGGAACGGTCAGGGTTGCCGCAACAGATAAAAGCGCGTGGAATTGGTCGCCGAACTTGAGTCGCTAAATTGATATTGTCCGGAGCCGGAAGGGGTTTCTATCGCCGTGCCAATCACCGGCCAACTCGCGACTGGCGCCGCCAGATTGTTGGTGGCAAGGATCGAGAAACTCAAGCCCGGCGCATTGGTGAAACTGAAGGACACCATTGCCGACGAACCGGTCCCGGAAATTTTAACCGATCCGGGCGTGATGCTAATGGGCGTAAGAACCACGGAACCGGAACCCAAGTTGATGGCCGCCGTGGCCGGACTCAGTTGATTGTAAAAATTGGTGCCGCTGGAATTGGCATAGGAATACACGGAGAAATAGCACCACGAGGCCGGCAGATTGGTGACGTCCACCGAGGTTCCTGATCCGGCATAGACCACCACATTCGAGGCCCCGAGATTGGCGCCGAGGCTGAAATCAGCATTCGCAGTGGCCGAAAAATCGTCACCACTCATCGGCTGGCGGGTGGCGCCCATCAGGGGATGCGCGATCACCACGCTGCCCAAACTGCCGGCGCCGGCCACCCAACTGGCAGTCACCTGACCGGGCGCGGAATTGGTGAGTTTCAACCCGTTGGGCGCCGCCGGGGCATGGACATTATTGGTCACGCCACCGTCCAGCGTGAAAACCAGATTATCGAACTCCGACGCGGCGGTGTTGCCGGTGAATGTCTGATCCACAATGCCGACCTGCATCGCCACCCCGGCATATTCCGGGCGATCTTCGGTTCCGACGAGAATCCAAGGATCCAGCGCGTGAGCCTTTTGATAAAAATTAAACGTGTTGGTTTGGCGCTGAATCATGATGAAAGGCATGGCCGGCGGGTTTTGGAAATACGTTTCCGCATACGATCCGGAGATGGACCGGCGCGAAAAATTACCGATGCCATATTCGTTGAAACCAATCCATTGGAGGAAATTTTCGGTATAGGCCAGATTAAACGGCGCCCGCACCATGAGTCCCGGCATATGGTAGGCATTGGTGCCGTTATCGGAATCAAATTTCGTGATCTGGATCGCCACGCTGAAATCTCCGCTCACGACGCGATAGAGGAAAAAGCCGGAGTCCGCTCCCACATTAAATCCGCCATCGTGGGTGGCCACGCTCAACCGGCCAGGCTGCGTCATCCCGGCGTTGGCAGTCAAAGTTTCCGTCGGGCCTGAGGCGATTTCCCCCGAGGCCAGGTCCAGATCGTTGGTGTCCAGCAACAGCCCGGACCAGAACGTGCCGGCGAGGCCATCCACCAGATAATTCCTCGGCGCGCTGAAATCATCCGTCACCGGCACTTTGACCACCGTCAAATTACTGGAAATGGAGAGTGCGCCATAGATGGCCGTGATAGATGCGACTCCCTCGGCGAGGCCCGAAATGAGGCCGGTGGCGGATGGGGCGGCAATATTTGTTTTATCGGAACTGAAGCTGGCGGTTCCCGTAATATCAACCCTGCCGCCCGTGTCGAAAATCAGATTAACGGTTGCCTGAATGCTGTCATCCACGGCAACGGCGTTGGTGGAACCATACGAAATCATCAAACCAGTGGGATTGCCGCTCGGCGCCTGGGTGGCAAATGGCGTGTCGTTCAAGGAATAAACCGTGGCGGCTCCGGAGCCGGAATACGCATAAACCGCGACCGTATAAGGAATGGTGGGCGTGAGATTCGTGACCGTGACACTGGTGCCACTGCCGGCGTAAACCACGTAATTGGATTGCCCCAGATCCGTGCCCGCGCCAAAGATCGCGTTGCCAGCGTAAGTATTACCGTCGAGCGGCTGGCGCGTGATCGGCTGACTGCGGCGAACAACCACCACGCTACCATCACTCCCCGCGCCCGCCGTCCAACTGACGTCCAGGCTGTTGACCGCCGCGTTTACGACCAGATTGGTGGCCGCACCGGGCGGCGTGGAGCCGCCAACGCCCGCGCCGGTCAGGCTGAAATTCTGGAACTGCGCCGAACAAGTGTTGCCGCTGAAAGTGGAGTTGAAGATGCCCACTTGCAAATCGCTGGTCAAGTCCGTGCGCGCGGACTGATAGACCACTTCCCAATTCACGCCATCCGCAGAAGCCGAAGCGGTCAACGTGCCGTTGGTGCGGGTGATCTCCAGCCAACTGCGCCATGTGGCACTGTTGGTTTCCACATAATTGCTGCCGGAGGAAGTCCCTTCCACGCTCGCCCCATCGGTGGTGTCGCGCCAGTCCACTTCGACGCCATATTCGGCAAAGATGGAAAGATAAAGCCAGTTGGAAACGGAATTGGGATTGCGAATAAGCAACCCGCCAAAATTGTAATTGATCTGAGCCAGGCTGCTCACATGCACCGTTGCGGCAAAATCATTGGTGCCTTTCACCTGCGTCCACAGATACGGTCCATCGCCCGCATCCGCCCAGTAACCGCCCGTATTGGTGATCGTCAACGTTCCGGGGGCCGTGATGTTCGCATCCCAAGTCGCCACGCTTGCGGGATTAATTTGGCCGGCAGTGACGCCCGCCCAAGGCGTATCGACCACGCCATTGGTTTTGAAGCTGTGCGAGGAATTAAAATTGTCGGTGAAGGTTCCCGCCTCAAGGACTGTTGCCAGTCCCAAGGCCAATGCAAACGTCAGCAGGTTACATGGTTTAAGTTTCATGATTTGTTGGTATGGGTTGATTGATCGGAGCTGTCGGTTTGAACATGAACGCGGTTTCAAGCCATCTGCCATAAGACTGCCTGGCCGGAAATTTTCAATTAACGGATGCTTCAGGCCATGACAATAACTGCCTAGCGCCTACTATCACCGGACTTCGTGGAGATGGAATCAGCAAAACCCCCAACGGCATCACCAAAATCCACATTCTCCAACTCCGCGGCTAAATCGCTCTCAACCAAGCGCGAATTTTAGTCAGCCTTTCACCAGTCAACGCGCATCAAGTCGGATGCCGCCTGGCTTGCGCTTTCTCGCGGGCAACCTGGCTTCACCACCAAAACTCCGGAATTTGGTAGGTGCCGGGCGAGTCCACTCGCGGATGCATGTTGTCAAACTTTCGCCACTCACCGTGGCCATCCAGCATGCCCACGTTGCCGCCGGACGGAATCGAGCTCTTGGTCAGATGCGCGGCCCGGTGGGCAAATGGCTGCCCCGTGGCCGGGTCGGTGTAGGACCCGTGGATTTGGGTGTATTTGTATTTATATTTCAAATCATCCATCTTCTGCCCCTGCAACGAAATCGTGGCATCCGCCAATAAAACCTGGTCCGATGGGCTTGGCGGCGGATAAGTAAAACCACCGCCAGAAAGAGCCTTGGGAATCAGGCTGACGTTGACGTTCGTGTAACACGCTTGCGTTTCAGGAAATCCCGCCATGCCTTTAAACGTATAGGCGTATCCTGTCACCCGGATCGCGCCGTAATTCCACAAATTATCCTGATTTTGTTCGGGAAAGGCCGGACAATACATCACTCCCCGGCTCGTGCCGCTGGCCACCATCATATCCGCCGCCACCTTGGGAAGATCCCAGTTCCACGGACTGGGCAAGCCGGTCATATCCGGCAGATTGTCGCGATTATCCCCGGCATAAATCGTCAGTCCCAGACACATTTGTTTGACATTGCTGAGGCATTTGATGCGGATCGCCTTTTCTTTGGCTTTGGCCAAAGCCGGAAGCAACATGGCCGCCAGGATGGCAATGATGGCGATCACCACCAGCAGCTCGATCAAGGTGAAGCCCCGGCCCGAAGCCCGCGTGACCGGCCTCAACCGGGAAATCTTGGATTGAAACCGGCGGAACAGCAAAAGTGAAGGCCGATCCACCGGACAAGACACCGCACTCATGTTAACGATTCTCCGCTCTAATCGTTTCCAGTTCGTCTGCGCATCCATAGTTGCCAGCTTACCGGTTCGGGAAAAATTTCACATAAGCGGAATCCACCGTTGGCTATTCCGTTTCACCATCCTTGGGAGACCACGCGGTTCTGGCTTAAGAGTGTGTCTGAAAAATCCAAAATTGCGAAAACCGCATAAAACGCTTGATTTAGCTTAAGCGCTTGTTTGAAAAAAAACGCCCAAATCGCTTGATTTGACTGGCTATTTTGCGGCTTTCATTCGCGGTTGCGCCCTTGCGGCGATGAAAATCGCTACCTACGATACCGACCTCCCCCACGGACCAATGGCACTTGCTTCGCCGCTTCCTGCCGCCGCCAAAAAACGCGGCCGCCCACGCACCGCCCTGCGCGAGGGGATCGCCGCGTCTTCCAAGACATGACGTGCCACGGCTGCCGGGGTTTTCCCCATTGTCAGGCGACTTGATCAGGCACTTCAATGGTCGCTTGCAAAACGCTGGGAAGCCGCCCTTCACCAACCTCATGGCGATTGGCATTTGCCGGCTGGAAAGGGACATGTTCATCTCCAAAATCAATGAACCGCCAGTTATTTCCTTTCAGAGCATCACCAAAGGCGTGGCTTGCGGCTGCCGCACGACGAAAGTCCCGGCGATTTTGTCGTGCCAGCCTTGTTTGTCCTTGTCCCACGCAATCCACAAATAACCCAGCAGCAACACCACCACGGAAAATGCCGCGGCCAGGCCCCGCACCAGCGCCACAATAAACGTCAGGCGCCGGTCGTCAGACCGAACAACGCGCAACTTCAGCACCACTCCGCCAATGCTGGTTCCCCGCCAGGCCCACATTCCGGAAAAATAGGCCAGCGCAATCAGCAGCGACCAGGATTGAAGACGGGCCAGGTTGACCACAATGGCGATTAAGATGATGTCCAGCAACGCCGCCAAAATGCGTTCCCACAGCGCCGCCTTCGGCAATGAGGACAACCCGGGCATGACCGGAAATGCGCTGGTTTTCGGTGCCGGCTTGGGTTCATTGAGGGGCGCAGTGCCCGCCCCCGGCGGCGTGGCGTTCGGGCGTGCGCCAGCCTCAGGTGCCGGGGCAAATTGCGGCGCCGGATCAATCAATGGCGGCGCGACTTCAGCAGTGGCCGGCTCACCGCCGGCGAAGGGCGCAGGTGCGGCCGGTGGCGGAGTCGGCGTGGCCGTAAAGGCCGCGCCCGGCGTTGATGGCGGATTCATATTCCCCGGCGTTTCCCGGCGCAGGCCGCCAAACACATAAACCACGCCGACACCCAGGCCCCACACGCCAAACAGTAAAGCGGTTAACCCGCCCACCAGCGGTATCACATAAAGCAACGTCAGCACGGCGGCGCCCAGGAGAAAGGCCGGCAAGGGCGTTTGAAATCGATCGCCAAAATGTTTTCCCAATTTGCCGCCAATCCATTCCAAAATCGCCACTTTGCCGAGAATGGTGAAGACCGTTACCGCCATGCCGATCACGGGTATCAAGATCACCCCCACGCCGGTGACGAATAGGATCAAATACAAAAAAGTCACCACCAGTTTGGCCAGCAATCCGAACAGGAACATTGTGGCCGCGCGGGTTTTCAAATGCTCCACGCAGGTCGCAACCGGACGGGAGAATCCCAATGCCACCAGCAAATAGAGCAGCAGGTAAATGGCCGCGATGACCCAGACGAATCCCACCTGGAACGCCAGCGGACGAAACTCGAACAAACAATATTTAATCCAGTTGCGCAGCCAGTCAAAATTGCCCAAGGGTCCGGGCAAACCGACATTCACCTTGTCGCCGCCAATCTGGGCGCCGTCGGCAACATTCAGTTTGCCGCCCACCGCCACGGTATTGCCTCTCACTTTGGCTCCAGAGTCGGCCTCAATCGATCCCATCACCGCCACCGTATCTTCGTGAACATGGGCCTTGGGGGTTAATTTCACGTTGCCTAAAACCGCCACGGCGGACTGGCCGACCTCGCCGTCCACCTCCACATTGCCCCCGATGGAAACCACCGCCTCTTTCACCTTGCCGCGGATCACAGCCGAACCGCCGATCACCACCACGGTTTCCGCAGTGTCGTCCGCCTTCAATTCGGCATTTTGCCAAAATAACACGATTGGCTGCGAATGACCGTGGAACGATTTGGCAATGATCGGCACCAGGTCGTGATTGGGGGCCGGCTCATTGGTGGATTCCAGCGGTGCTGAATGGCTGTCATGCACCTCAGCCACCATCGGTTCAGCCGCGTTGGACTCGGCCGCATTATCCTGGGCCAGGGCGTTATGCGTCCAAAGCCAACTGCCGAGCAACACGGAAAACAGCGGCAGGAATTTTCGGGTTCGTTTCATATAAAAAGTTTAACGTTTTAAAAAAACGGTTCGGCAATAGAGCGTGCCCAGTCCCAGACACAGGGCGTAGCCCACGCCAGCCGCCACGGCCACGGCCACCAGCAATCCGCTTCCCAGTTGGTGGAATGCCAGGCCCGCTGAATCGGCCAGAACCTTCAAAGTATTTCCGATGACATCCAAGCCGGCGAACCAGCGATTCGCTTGGTGGGCCGCATCCCCGGCAAGCCGGGTTTGCGGCACGTGCGCGCCCGCCAGACACAATCCCGCAAACAAAACCAGCATGACGACCAGCGACATCGCCTGGAGCGCTCCCGGCCACTCCGCCCAGGACCGGTGATACCACGGAATTTGGGCGCGGCGCGCGATGGCCGCCATGACCTGATCCGCCACCGTAGCGGGCGCCGGCAGCTCCGGCAGCGTTTTCAATTCACGCTGGATCAGCTTCTCCAGTTGGGTTTCTTGACCAGGCTTCATGTTCAATTCAACGAATCTTCGGGATCCAGTTTCAGCCGCAATTTCCGTCGCAAGGCTTCCCGGCCGCGGAACAGGTCCGTTTTCACTTTGCCCAGCGAGATGCCCAATTTGGCAGCGATCTCTTCATAGCCGAGATCTTCCAGGTGATGCAACACCAAGGGCACGCGCTGAGCGGCGGGCAATTCCTGTAGCGCCCGTTCCACGGCTTCCCGGCGGTCGGACTGATTCAATGCTTCTTCAATGTTATCCGCCGCAGGAAACTCCGGCTGCGCGGGTTCGTCTTCGGTGCCGCCAAACAGCTCGGAAAAAAAACTCCAGCGCGAGCGGTAGCGGCTCAGGTGGTTCAGGCAGAGATTGGTGGCCACGGTTTTGAGCCAGCCTCCCGCAGACGGGTTGTCCTGTAGTTGAGCAAAATTCGCGTAAGCCTTCAGGAAAACCTCCTGCGTCACATCTTCCGCTTCGACTTGTTTGGCGAGCAAACGCATGGCCGTGCTAAACACCATGTTCTGGTAGTTTTGCATGAACGTCTCGAACTGCTGCGGATTTGTCATGGCTTGGCCGTGACCCAAACGGTTCGGGAGCGATTCTAATTACAAATGATTGTCCGATGCAAAATTCTTGCATAACGAATTGGGTTTGCCGCGCAGCGGTTGATCAGCCGTAACCACCAGTGCCCGGACCGGGCCTGGCACCGGGCAGCCCGGGGAATTATTGTCCAGCGTCTTGGCCGCCACTGCCAACGGCGGCAACGCCTGCCACCGCTTGAAAGCCGGGTTTACAATCGGTTTCACGTAAAGTCTGTTCATACCTTGAAGATATAACCCGGCAGCCCGCCGGTTTGTTTCAAAAAAGTTCACCGCCGGTTCGCCCGGCGGATGACGGTGGAGATTAATCCCGCGATGGCAGCGTGCAGTAAAACGTCGCGCCTTTGCCCGGTTCACTTTCCGCCCGCACCTCCCCGTTATGCGCATGAATGATGTGCTTCACAATGGACAGCCCCAAGCCGGTGCCGCCCTGGTCGCGGGAACGCGCCTTGTCCACCCGGTAAAACCGCTCAAACACGCGGTCCAGCGCTTCTGGGGGAATGCCCGGCCCATCGTCCCGCACAAAAATTTCAATCCGGCCGTCGGCCAGTTTTTTGCCGCCCACGGTCACCATGCCATTCATGCGGCCATACTTGATGGCATTGTCCACCAGATTGGCGAAGACTTGATCGAGCCGGTGGGGATCGGCGCTGGCAACCAGTTCGGACATTTCACAAACCAGCCGCGTGCCTTTGCCTTCGGCCTTGGAATGCAAATCGTTTAAAACCCGCTCCGCCAGCGCCCGCAAATTCACCGGCTGCAAATCCAGTTTCATCCGGCCGGATTCCAAGGCCGAGATCGTCAGCAAATCTTGAATGAGCAAATCCAGCCGGTTGGCGTTGCGCTCGATGGTTTTGAGAAACCGCTCGGTCACTTCGGGATTGTCACGCGCGCCATCCAGCAGCGTTTCCACATAGCCCTTGATCAGCGACAGCGGCGTGCGCAATTCATGGCTGACGTTGGCGACAAACTCCTCGCGCTGCCGCTCCAATTGTTTGAGCCGGGTCAAATCGTGAAACACCAGAATGGTGCCTTCGCGCTCGCCGGCGCCGTTGGTGATCGCGGCGGCGTTCACCTGCAGCCAGCGCTCGTTCATTTCGGGCAGGCGGATGACATAATCCAGCACCTGCTTTTCGGATTCCACGCGTTTGAGCAGCTCATCCAGCTCATGCAGCCGCAGCGTTTCCACCACGGTTTTGCCCCGCAACTCCACCTTGAGGTCGAACAGATTTTTGAAGGCCCGGTTGGCGAGATAGATTTTTTTGGTGCGGTCCAGTAGCAGCAGCCCTTCCAGCATCGAATCAAACAGAATCTTTTGCTGCGCCTGCGCTTCCAGCGTGGTCTGCTGCTGGCGCTGACGCAACGCATCCAGGTCCGCCGTGCGCTGGCTTTGCAGCTCCGCAAAGCGCTGGCGCCACCGGTAGTGCAACCACACCAGAGCCGCCAAGGTCAGGATGAATAGCGCCAGCCACACAGACATTATTTAGCCACAAACGCCGCGCGGATGAAACCCGGATTCCGGCCGGCGCTTGACGGAAGTTGAGGAGGATTCATCCGCAAGTCTCTGGGACAATTATTCAACGAATCGATAGCCCACGCCACGCACCGTGTCCAGGTGCTTGGCCGCCGGTCCGATTTTTTCGCGCAGACGGCGCATGTGCGTGTCCACCGTGCGGGTGTCGATCAAGCTGTCGTATTCCCACACATCGCGCAGCAACTGGTCGCGCGACTGCACGCGGCCGGAACGCTGGGCGAGCACGGTCAGCAGCTTGAATTCCGTGGCCGTCAATTCAATCGGCTTGTTTTTCCAACTGGCAACGTGCCGCGGCAGATCAATCATCAAATCGCCAAAGCGCAATTGTTCCTTGGGCTTTTCCTCCGCCTGGGCGCGGGAGAGAATCTTCTTCACGCGCAACATCAATTCACGCGGGCTGAACGGCTTGGTCAGGTAATCATCCGCGCCCAGTTCCAATCCGAGCACGCGGTCGATTTCCGCCGCCTTGGCCGTGAGCATGATGATCGGCACCTTGGCCGTGGCGGCGTCCAGCCGCAGCGTCTTGCAAATCTCAAAGCCGTCCATCTCCGGCAACATCACATCCAAGACGATCAGATCGGGGGGTTGTGAACGGGCTTTTTTCAGCGCTTCCGCGCCGTCCATCGCCGTGCTGACGGCATAGCCGGCCTGCTTCAGGTTGAACTCAACGAGTTCCACCGCTTCCGGCTCATCATCCACAACTAAAATTCGCGGTTTCACACTTGGAGGATGACATGCCATAGACCGCCGCACAATTTCAATTCCGTGACAACCAGGTGACAATTCCGCAACGAATCCATTTCATCCGCCAAAACCGGCGAATATCGTCCACCAGCCAGACCTTCCAGCGTGCCGAAATCGGTTGAACTCAACCGGCGACCGGTCAATTTACGGGCCGGACACTCGACATTTTTGTTTTGTGCCCGGCTGAATTTTGCCACGCTCGCGGCATGTCGATTCCAGTCCTCAGCGTCCCGCAAATGCGCGAATGGGAACGCGCCACGTGGGCCACCGGCGTCAAGGAAGAAGAGGTCATCCGCCGCGTGGGCAAACGCGTGGCCCGCCGCGCCCGCAAATTGACCCGGCCCGGCGATACCGTCCTGTTTCTCCTCGGCAAAGGCCACAACGGCGATGACGCCCGCGCCGCCGCCAAACAATTGGAGGAGCGCCGCGTCAAGCAACTGGAAATGTTTCTGGCCGACAGCAGCCTGCTGCCGCTGGAAATGGCCCTGGCTGAAAAAACCGCGCTGGTCGTGGATGGACTGTTCGGCATCGGCCTCAACCGGCCGCTTTCCGAAGCGTGGCGCAAAATCATCGACACGCTCAACGCCAGCCGCATTCCCGTGCTGGCCATTGATGTTCCCTCCGGGTTGAATGCCGCCACGGGAGAAACTTTTGGGACTGCTGTGCAGGCGGCGGTCACGCTCACCGTGGGCGCACCCAAAACCGGCCTGATGACCACTGCGGCGGCTCCATTCGTAGGCCGGCTTGAAGTCACCGAGGACGTGGGGTTGATTCCCTGCCCGCTGCGCGCGGAACTCAATTGGATTCAGCCGGATGATTTTGAGCATTTTCCCCCGACACGTCCGGTCAACGGCCATAAAGGCACGTTCGGCCACGCCACGATTGTTGCCGGCAGTTTGGGTTTTCACGGGGCGGCGGTGCTGGCGACCCGCGGCGCGCAACGGGCGCAACCGGGACTCACCACCCTGTTCACGCAGGAAAATGTTTATCTGCCGATCGCCGCCCAACTGCAATCCGCCATGGTCAACGCATGGTCGGATCAAACCCCTTTGCCCCCAAACACCACCGCCGCACTAGTCGGGCCTGGCCTGGCCGCACCGGAAACTACCGCCAAGCTGAAACCGTTGGCCCAGCAACTGTGGCGGGAAGCCGGTTTTCCTGTGATCTTTGATGCGAGCGCGCTTGACTGGCTGGAACCGGCAACGGCGCCGCTGACCGCACCCCGCGTGATCACGCCGCATCCCGGCGAAGCGGCGCGTTTGTTGAACCGCAGTTCGGCGGCGGTGCAAGCGGATCGCGTGGGCGCGCTCCGCGAGCTTTCCCAAAAATTTGGCGGATGCTCGGTCGTCTTGAAGGGCCATCAGACGCTGATCGGACGCGCCACCGGGAATATTTTCGTCAACTCATCCGGCAACCCGCAATTGGCGCAAGGCGGCAGCGGCGATCTGCTGGCCGGTTTCATCACGGGTTTGCTCGCGCAACCGGCGCTCCAAGCCAACGTGGAACCGACGCTATGCTACGCGGTCTGGCAACATGGCGCCGCAGCGGATAATCTGAGCCTGACCCGACATAACTGGACGGTGGAAGACCTGGCGGCGGAAATCGGCAACGCCCGATGATCGGCGAAACATTGCGCAGCTAATGAATTTTGTCCGTCAGGATTCGCGAGGGATCGTTGATGCCCAACTGTAGCATGACGGCGTTGGTATAGATTTGAAAATTGGGATGCGCCGGCGGCACGTTGACGTTGTTGCGGGCGCGGGCCAGTTCCCGCAGCGCGAGTGTATCGAGCGCCACGGGATCGTGCCCCAGCCAAATTTGGTCGAGTTCAGTGGAATATTGCAAAAAACCGGAAGGTCCGCCCTGGTATTGCGCCAGCAAAGCATCGGTCACCAGCAGGACGACCCGGTCGCTCACCAGCGGCTGCGCATAAATTTCCGGGAGCGCAATGGCCAACCGGTCCGGATCGCCCTCAAACCGGCGGGTGTTGTCCACACTGCCCAGCGCCAGGCTGAAAAAATGTCCGCATAAGCTGGCGTCGTTTTCATTGATCAGCGGCGCCACGGAGATGATTTTGGTCATCTGCTGGCTGACGAGTTTGGAGAAAAAGGATTTTTTCCCCACGGCATCGCCTTTCCGGCCGAATTCAAAATCGCCCCACACCAACATGCCGGTGATGGGCGAATCCGGCAGATAATAGTTGGTCGCGTCGTAGCCCGCCTCGACGGCGCCGGCCACCCGCACGCCGAATTGGGCGCCCAGTTTAAAAAATCCGGCCTGGCGCAGGTCGTAGGCGCGCTTGTCCCAAATGATTATGTGAGACGGCGGCAATCCGGCCCCCAGCAATCCCTGCACGATGGCGGCCACCACCGCCGGGCGGGTGCCGCACAAAGGCCCGGGCCGGGAAAACACCTTGATGCCCACGAGGTCGTTGGTGGCCACGAGCGTTCGCCAGGCGCCGGCAATGTTGCTGGTATGGGTCAATTCCGACAGGCCCCGATTAAACGCGGCGGCGACGCGGCCATTGTCCGCCAGAAAGGCGTTCATCAAATTCTCCCCCTGGACTTGGACGATTTGAACGGTGGAATTGGTGACCGGCGGCACAAAAAAATCCGCCCCGGCAGCGGACACCAGCCCGCCGAGGAGCGCGATCCAGACGATTTGAAACCGTGCGTAACTTGACACTTTCAGGCGCGAATGTTACCACCTCGTTGGATGTCGGCAAAAATAATTTCAGTTCGCAGTGTTCATTTATTGCTTGTGTTGTTGGTCATCGTCGCCGGCTGCACACCCGCCGGCCCGCGCGCCCTGCTCAAAGGCAAGAAATATCTCGACCAGGGCGATTATCCCGCCGCCGTGGAGCAGTTTAAAACCGCCGCCTCGCTGATGGCCACCAACGCCGCCGTTTGGAATTACTACGGCGTGGCGCTCCAATATGCCGGCCAGCCGGTGGAATCGGCCAACGCCTACCTCCGCGCCTTGAGTTTGGATCGCGACTTATTGGAAGCCCGCCTGAACCTCGGCATTTTGCAGTTGGAACAAAATCATCCGGATGCGGCCAAAACCGAACTCACCGCCTACACGCTGCGGCGGCCCAACGATCCGGGCGGCTGGCTCAAATTAGGCTCCGCCCAGCTTAAACTCGGGGAGACCGCGTCCGCTGAACGCAGTTTCAGCACCGTTTATCATCTGGACACCAATAACGTGGAAGCCTTGAACGGCTTTGGGCTGGCCCGGATGCAACGGAATCGACCGCGCGAAGCCGCGCAGTTTTTCGCCGTGGCCGTCCAGTTGCAGCCGAATTATGGTCCGGCGCTGTTGAATCTGGGCGCGGTTTACGAGCAATATTTTCACGACAACGCCGTGGCCCTGAAATATTACCAGGCCTACCTGGCACTGAATCCGCGACCCGCGAATTGGGAAGCAGTCAATGCGCTGGCTCATTCGCTCGAACAATCACTTGCCACCACCTCGACACCAACACCCGCCCCGGCACCGGAGCCAGCAACTCCCGCTCCCAAACCGATCACCACCATGGCCGAGACCAGAACTCCAACCAGAACATCGACACCCGCGCCAGTGCGGTCCGCGCCCGCGCCTCGGGGCGCCGCCGGAAAACCCGAGCCAATCCCGGCACCCCGGACGGCGACACATGTGCCCACCCAAGTCATGCAGGTCGCGCCTGAACCCAAATTGGTCACGACACCCCAGCCAGCCGCGCCACCAGCCCGGCCAAACCCACCCGCCGCCGCGACAGAACCGGCAACCACCGAACCTCCGGCGGAACCGGCCGCCAAGCCGGGATTGTGGCAACGGTGGTTCGGCTCGTCCCAACCAGCCACGCCCGCGCCCAGCTCGGAATACATCGCCAATGGCGTGACCCCCTTGCCGGGCGCATCCGGGAAGGCCGCCGCCGCGCCCGCCAAGCCTGCGCCGGCGCCGGCGCCGACCCCGATAAAACTTTCCCGATATGGTTATTTGCACCCCGCCAAGCCGGCACCGGGCAACCGGCGGGCCGCCAGCGGCGCCTTCACCCAGGCCCGCTTGGCTGAACAAAATGAAAAATGGGGCGCCGCTTTGAACGCCTACCGGCAGGCGGCGGATTTGGATCCTTCCTGGTTTGAAGCCAGTTACAACGCCGCCGTGATGGCTCAACGTCTGCAAAACTATGCCTCCGCCCTGGCCAGCTATGAACAGGCGCTCGCCATTGAGCCGGATTCGGTCAACGCCCGCTACAACTTTGCGCTGAGTCTCAAAAACGCCGGCTACGCGCTGGACGCCGCCAATGAATTGCAGAAAATCCTCGCGGAAAACCCCGCGGAAACACGAGCGCATCTGGCCCTGGCCAACCTTTACGCCCAGCAACTCCACGACCCCGCGCAAGCCCGGGTGCATTACCAAAAGGTGCTGGAACTGGACCCCAACAACCCGCAAGCCTCGGAAATTCGTTTCTGGCTGGCCGGCAATCCCGGTTGATTCCCGGCGGATTATTTTCGCTGGAGTTTTTGGCCTTTCGGCAGGATGATTAAAACATGATTGCCGCTGTGACTGCCGGTAAGACATTCCTAAATTGGTTCGATGTTGCGCTTGTCGGCGTCATCGCCATCGGCTTCTGGCGTGGTCGTAAAAACGGCATGTCCAAGGAATTTCTGCCCGTTTCGCAGTGGCTGGTCATCGTCCTTACCGCCGGCCTGTTCAATCCTTTCCTGGGCAATCTGGCGATCAAAACCGGTCTGCTCAGAAACCTTTGCAAAAAGGTGGATGCGGAAAAAACCGCCGCCTGCATCCTGAGTTATCTGCTGGTCACGCTGGTGGTTTGGATTGTGTTCATCTACATCAAGCGCTATCTGAAACCCAAGTTGGAAGGCAGCAGTGCTTTTGGCGCGCTGGAATATTATCTGGGCATATTGGCGGGCGTTCTGCGCTACCTTTGCCTGTTGATCTTTGTGCTGGCGTTGCTGAACGCTCCGTATTACACGGAGGCGGAAATCGCCGCCAATGCCGCCTACAACAACCGCTGGTATGGCGGCGGGGACAAGGATTTCAAGGGCGATTTCATCCCCAGTCTGGATCAGGTGCAGGCGAGCGTGTTCCAGCAGTCCCTGCTGGGACCATTCATCAAAGGCTATCTTGGCGCGTTGCTCATCAACACTGTCCCCAATGCGGCCCCGGCCAAGAAACCCGTCATCTCGTTCCATTGAGCGCGCGGTTTTGACCCATGGCTGGCTTCCTTTCTCCCGCGACCCGCGAACAAATCCGGGCGGCCAACGACATCGTGGACGTCATCGGCTCGTATCTGCCCTTGAAAAAAGCGGGCGGAAACTTTGTGGCGCTCTGTCCTTTTCACAAGGAAAAATCTCCCAGCTTCAACGTCAATCCGCACAAACAAACTTTCCATTGCTTTGGCTGCCACAAGGGCGGCGACGTGTTCGCGTTCGTCAAGGAATACGAAAACATTGGTTTCATGGATGCCGTGCGCCGGCTGGCCGAACGCGCCAAAATCCCGCTGGAATTTGAAAATTCCCCCGGCGAGCAGCAATCCCGGCACATCAAGGAACAATTGCTCGACATCCACGAGCAACTCACGCAACGCTGGCAAAATTGTCTCTCCAGTGAAGCCGCCGGTCAGCTCGCCCGCGATTATCTGGCCAAGCGCGGCGTGTCCGAAGACGCCATCAAACTGTTTCGGATCGGCGCGGCCCCGGAATCGTGGGATGACACCGTCAACTGGGCCAGGAGCAAAAACTTCGAACTTGCCACCGCCGAGCAGGCCGGCCTGATCATCAAGAAAGAGGAAACCGGACGCCACTATGATCGCTTTCGCGGACGGCTCATGTTTCCGATCTGCAACGAACAAGGCCGTGTCATTGGATTCAGTGGACGCGTCCTCTCCGGCGACGAGAAAACCGCGAAATATGTCAATTCGCCCGAAACGCCGATCTTCACCAAGAGCAAGATTTTCTTCGGCCTCGACAAATCCAAACGCGCGATTCTCGATGCCGGATACGCCATCATCTGCGAAGGCCAGTTGGATTTGATTGCCTGCTTCATGGCCGGCGTGCAAAACATCGTCGCCCCGCAGGGCACCGCTTTTACCGAACAGCACGCGCGCATTCTCAAACGCTACACCAACGAAGTGGTGCTGTGTTTTGATTCCGACAATGCCGGCCAAAACGCCATCGTCCGCGCCCTGGATCATCTGCTGGCAGCAGAACTCGCCGTGCGCGTCGCCGTCGTTCCGGCACCGCACGATCCCGACAGTTTCATCAAAGCGAATGGCGGCGAGGCGTTCCGGCAATTGGTGCAAGGCGCGGAAGGTTTTTTTGATTATTTGCTCAAACGACTCTGCGCCACGAATGATGCCGCCACCGACAAAGGCCGGCTGGCCGTTTTGCGCGGCATGGCCGAGGCGTTGCATAAAACCGGCAACTCCGTCTTGCTGGACACGCACGCCCAAAAAACCGCGCTGCGCCTGGGCGTGCCGGCCGAAGCCGTGCGCAAGGAATTTGCCAAAGTCAAAATCACACCAGCCTTTTCGCCCGTGGAAGACGATGGTCCCGATGATGCCGTGCTGGCTGGCGAAGCCGAGGGTGAAACCATCAGTCGCCCCTCAAGTCTGGAACTGCACCTCTTGAAATTGTTGTTCGTGCATGAAGATCTTGCGCCGTGGCTGACGGCGCATTTGCATTTGGATTGGATTGCGCACCCGCTTGTAAAGCAAATTGTCGATGCCCGGCTGGCCGCCTGCGAACACGACACCTGGCACAGCTTGACCGAATTCCTCGACGGCTGCGAATCGCCCGCTCAACGGGTTTTAATCACCGAAGCCGTGGCCGATGAACGGCAACTGCCGAATGCAGAGATTCAGATCGCCGACGTCACCCTGAAATTGCGCAACCAATTTCTGGATCAGCGCATTGGCGCCTTGCTACAAACGATCAGCCTGCCGGAAACGGACGATGCCCGGAAAATCGAATTTCTGCACGAACAACAGCGTTTAAAACAACTCAAGCGGCAACCGCTCGCCGCTCTGGAATAAATAAAACGGGTGCAATCCGCAAAGATTGCACCCGCTTCCTGCGGTTCCTCTAAATTTATTTGGCCCCCTGCTTGATCCAGCCGAGGATCAGGCTGATTTCATCTGGCGTCAACGGCTTGATCCCCGCTTTATTGTGCAACGGCGGCATCCAGTCATCCGAATCTTTTGAAAGATGGCCAACCGCCTTGACCAGCGGACTTTTACGCGGTTCGCCCGGCAGAACCACCTTGCCGTCCTTGGAACCTTTCAGCACGCCTTCCAGGGAGTCCAGATGCAACCTCGCCTTGGGCCGGCGACCGCTGTGGCACTTGATGCAGGAAGTGTCGAAAATGGGCTTGATATCCGTGGCATAGGTTATTCCGGCCTTTTCGGATGCCGGCGGCAATTTGGCCGGTTCCGCCAGCGCGCTCACCGTCAGGGCAAACGCGGCCAGCCCGATCCAAAGGAGTGATTTCTTGTGATTCATGGCAAATATGGCGGTTTCATCCGCTGGAGAATAAGACCTCCACACTGGGAAAAGGTTTCACTAAATTTGATGATTAGCCGGCTTGCCGGCAATCGGGCTTGCGGCAAAATGGTCGGCGTGCATAGTGACGATTTTTCCGACGCCGCGCTGGTGGTGTTGGGGCATGGCACCGAGTTGAATGCCGGTTCCGCCCTGCCCGCCATCCAACACGCCGCCGCCTTGCGGCGACGCCACCTTTTCCGCGAAGTGCGGGAGGCATTTTGGAAACAATCGCCCCAGATCAAAACCGTATTAAGCGAACTTCGCTCCGAACGCATCTTTATCGTGCCGCTGTTCATCAGCGAAGGCTACTTCAGCGCCGGAGTCATTCCCAAAGAATTGGGGTTTTCCTTTCCCGGGGACTTAACCATCAAAACTCAAAACTCGGAACTTCATTACTGCCGCCCGGTTGGTTCGCATGAACGGATGACCAAAGTGATCTTGGCCCGGGCAACCGAAGTCGTGAAGCAATTTCCCTTTCCCCGCGCGCCCAAACCGGCCGAGACCACGTTGTTCATCGCCGGGCATGGCACGGAACGCAACGCCAATTCCCGCAAGGCCATCGAGCATCAGGTCGCGTTGATCCGCGAACAAAAGATCTACGCCGGGGTCCACGCCGTGTTCATGGAGGAAGATCCGCGTATCGGAGAAATTTACCAACAGACCCAAACCCGCAACCTCGTGGTGGTGCCGTTTTTTATCAGCGACGGTTTGCACGTGGTGGAAGACATTCCGGTGCTGTTGGGAGAACCGGAAAAACTGGTCAAGGAACGGCACGCGGTCGGACAGCCCACCTGGCGCAATCCGACCGAGAAACACGGCAAGCTCGTTTGGTATTCCGCATCCGTCGGCACTGAACCGCTACTGAGCGACGTGATCTTGGAACGCGTCAGGGAAGCCAGTCGCGGCGCGGGTGCGGAAGCCCCGCCAAAATAAAAGTTAGAGCCGCCATTCCGCGTCGCCTACAATCGCCGCACTCATGAAACAACTCCGCATTGGATTTCTCAGCACCGCCGGCATTGCCAGGAGAAACTGGAAGGCGATTTTACATTCCGGCAACTGCCTCGTCAGCGCCGTGGCCAGTCGCGATCTCGATAAAAGCCGCCAATTCATAGCCGAATGCCAGGCGGAACACGCTTTTCCAGCGCCGCCCGAGGCGCTCGGCAGTTACGAAGCTTTAATCCAATCGCCGAGCGTGGATGCCATTTATTTTCCCCTGCCCACGGGGCTGCGGCAGGAATGGGTCCGCCAAGCCGCTGAAGCCGGCAAACACATTCTCTCCGAAAAACCCTGTGCGAACGACCACGCCGAGCTTGCGACCACCCTGTCCATCTGCCGCGAGCAGCGCGTGCAGTTCATGGACGGCGTGATGTTCATGCACAGTCCGCGGCTGGCCAAAGTCCGGGAAGTGCTGAACGACGAACAACGGATCGGACGCCTTCGCCACATGGATTCGGCATTCTGTTTTTATGGCGGCGAGCCGTTTTTTCGCAACAACATTCGGCTCGACGGCGATCTCGAACCAACCGGCTGTCTCGGCGATCTCGGCTGGTATTCCATTCGTTTGGCGCTTTGGGTGATGAACTGGCAACTGCCGGTCAAGGTCACGGGAAAAATTCTCACCGAACTCGCGGCGGAAAATTGCGGCAAACCGACGCCGGCGGAATTCTCCGGCGAACTGTTTTTTGAGGGCGGCTTTTCCGTTTCGTTTTATTGCTCGTTCATCACCGGCTACCAGCAATGGGCACACGTCAGCGGCGAGCGGGGCTGGCTGCGTTTGCCGGACTTTGTGCATCCGCTCGACAGCTACGAACCGGCGTTTGAAGTGAATGACGAGTTCATCACCGTGACCGGCGGGATGAAATGTCCGCCGAATACACACGCCAAAATCCAAGGTCATGCCACCGCCCAGGACACGCGGATGTGGCGCCATTTCGCCGGCCAGATTTGCTCCGGCCAGCTGAATGACGACTGGCCGATGTGGGCGCTTAAAACCCAGCAAGTGCTGGACGCGTGCCACGCCGCGGCAATTAAAAAAGAACCCGTCCACCTTGTTTGATGACGCTGGCCACGGAAATCAGCCTGTTGTTTGCGACCGGACTGGCGGCGGGTTTTGTGGATTCCATCGCCGGCGGCGGCGGGCTGTTGACCGTGCCGGCGCTGCTGAGCATCTGCCCCAACCCGGTCGTCGCCCTGGGCACCAACAAGCTTCAAGCCACGTTCGGTTCCACGAGCGCAACCTTTCACTACGCCCGGGCCGGGGCGCTGAATTTACCGGATTGCTGGCGCGCCTGTCTGCTGGCGTTTCTGGGTTCGCTGACAGGAGCCGCGCTGGTGCAAATGCTCAACGTGCAATTGCTCAAACAAGGGCTGCCCATCCTGCTGCTGTTGGTGGCCATTTTCGTTTGGTGCCGGCCAAAGCTCGGGGAAACCGATCTGCACCCGCGCATCTCCCGCCGGCAATTTGATTTCACCTTTGCGTTCGGCATTGGATTGTATGACGGCTTTTTCGGGCCCGGCACCGGCACCTTTCTGGCGCTGGCTTTCATGCTGGGTCTGGGTTTCAACTTAACCCGGGCCACCGCCCATGCCAAAGCCTTGAACTGGGCCAGCAATGTCGCCTCGCTGCTGGTATTTCTTCTGGCGCAAAAGGTCTGGTTCGCCGCCGGCATTACCATGGGCGGCGGCCAGTGGCTGGGCGCGCGGCTCGGCAGCCGCCTGGTGGTAAAACGCGGCACCCGGTTCATCCGCCCGGTTTTTCTCACCATGGTGACCGCCATTACGCTGAAATTAATCTGGGATGAATGGTGGCATTGGCGGGGCGGTTGACGAAAAAGGTTGAACGCGGATCCAACGGGTCTAATCTGCCGTATCATGAAACGCATCTGGCTGATCTTGGGACTTGCCGTTTTCACGCCCGCCTGGCTTCAAGCCGAACCCGAACTCAAAGGCACCGCCTCGGACCTGGCTCAAATCATCACGTCCATTCCCCAAACCGTTTTGGTGACGGGCGAATCGGAAGTGCGCATTCCCGCCTCGCGCGCCGTCGTCAATTTGTCCGTCATTACCGAAAACAAATCCTTGCAGGAGGCGCTTCGGCAAAACGCTGAAGTCCGCTCCAAAATTACGGCCGAACTAAAGTTGCAGGGCATTCCGCTCGACCGCATTCAGACTTCGCGCTTCTCCTCCACGCCCAAATTCGGCTTGTGGGGCGACAAAGCCAAAAGTTACCGGGTGGAAAACGTCATGCGGATCTCGGTGCAGGATGAAAAGGAATTTCGCGGCGTCGCCAAGGTGGTGGACAGTTTTGCCGAAGTAAATTATTCCGGCGTCGAATTTGAATACAGCGATCAGGAAGTCTCCAAAGCCAAGGCCATTGGCCAGGCGTGCGACAATGCGGAAAGCCGCAAGAAAATTTACGAAGAGCATCTCGGACTCAAGCTCGCCGCCAAACGATTTTCCGAGGGTGCCGTGGCGGAAAAGGAAACCATGCCAGCCCTACGCAAAGCGAATTACGACAGTTTTTCACGGGAAGCATCGTCCTCAGTGCAGGAATCCGTATCCTCGTTTGGCGAGATGGTTTACACTGCCAAAGTGAGTGTGGAATACCAGGTGGAAGCCCAATAATCTCACATAACGCGGCAGGCGGGCACGGCGGTCAATCCGTCGCTTTTCCGTTGCCCAGCCAGAGCAGGCTGTCGAGGATCAGCCGGTTTTGAATCTCGTTCTTGAAGGTGAACGATAATTCACGATTGCTGTTGTGCTCGTAGTCAATGTCGTTGTGGCCCATGTTGACGTAGATCATCCGGAAATTTTTGTTCGCCCAAACCACGGGGTAATATCCGCTGTGCCAAATTTCCCAAGGCTTTGGCCCGGTGCCCAGCGGAAAGCTGGCCGGATCGACGGACAACAGGATTTTGATGTTCGCATTCGTCCGCAAATCATGCTCCCACCGATACCATTCATTGGGGGACGACGTGAACGTCTTTGGCAAATGCCGCGTGGCTGGATGATCAGCATCTTCCACCCGCAGCACCGCAGCAGTGGGTCGCCATGTGTTGCTCACATATTGCCCCGATCCCAGAAAAGTTTCGCGATACCAGTCCCAGTTTTGCGGACAGCTTGATGGCGTGAGCGCAAACGCGGCAAAGTGAAATCCCATCCAGGCTCCGCCATGTTCCATGTAATACTCAAAAGCCTGCCGCTGATCAGTAGCTTCGGGCCGGGGTATCCAAAAACAAAACCACCTGGTAGCGGGACAGGAAGTTGGTGTTCAGATCGGCCCAATTCGTCGTGGCCTCGTAGCTGAAATGATGTTGTCTGGCCACCCGCAGAAACCACCGGTTGGCCTCGTGAACAAAGCTGATGTGCGCCTGGTCATTGCGTCCCGTGTGGAACGCAATCACCTTGAACGCCGGCACCGCGCTTGCTTCCGCCCGCCCGCAAAGGGCAAACAAATTCAGCCCAAGGAACACCATCAACGCCCGCAGCAAGCTCATTTCTAGAGCCATAAATCGCGATCAGCCAAGGCCAGCCTTTCTCCGTTTACGGCAGGCTCGGGCGCGGCTCGCACGGCTGAGTTTTGACCGTGAGGGTCGCGGGAGTCAGACCATCGGCCGTGGCGGTAAGCTTCATTTCGCCGGCGTCTTTGCTGGATTGCACCATGATTTGAGCCAGGCCATTGAACAGACTGCGCGACCAGGGAGACACCGTTTGTTTGCCAACCAGCTCCACGTTTACATCAATGTTCAGACCGCCGATGCCCGCATCATTCTTCACCGCCACCGCAATAATGTTGTCGCCGGCGTGCAATGCCTTTTTGATGCCGAACAATGGTTGTGCCTGCCAGTCGTGCGATTCGCCCACAAACTGATCGTTCACATAATACCAGCCGTTATCATCGCAACCCGTGAAACGGATTTGAATGTCGGGATTATTCAAATCTGCCTCGGTCAACTTCACATGCGCCCGGTAAATGGCGGTTTGATTCTCGCGCAACACCATTTCTCCCGTATCGCCATCCGTTTTGGGCTTGATAGTATTCCAGCCCGAATCGTCAAAATCAGTGGCAAATTCCGGAGCCGTTGCCCCCTTCGCCGGCAGGCTGGCCAGCTTCCAACGCCAGTCGTTCACCGGAACCGCGCGCACCGGCAGCTTGGGCACATACGTGTCCGGCTCGTGACAGCTCGGGTCGCCATTGCCAACACCCAAAATCTTGCCGGCGCCTTCAATCGCAAAATGAATGTTGTTCTGCGCATCCGGCACGGCGCGGCCTTGCGCATCCAGTGCGGAAACCGTGATCACGCTGACATCCTCCCCGTCGGCGTTGATCGTCTGACGATCAGGCACGAGCTGGATTTGCGTGGCGGGGCCGGTCGTTTCAACCTGGGCCTGGGCAATTTCATTGCCCGCCGCGTCATAACCCTTGGCGCTCAATGTCCCCGGCGCGTATTTCACCTGCCAGGTCAACTTGGAATTTGGCTTCATCGTCTGGCGGCCAAGCGATTGGCCATTCAGGAATAACTCCACTTCATGGCAGTTGCTCAAGGCGTCCACGCGGATTTCCTGACCTTCCTTGCCCGGCCAGTTCCAGTGCGGCAACAGGTGCAACACGGTGTTGGTGGTCCACCACGACTGGTAATAATAAAAGTTGTCCTTCGGGAAGCCGCAGGTGTCGAGAATGCCGAAATGCGAATTGATGCACGGCCACGAATACGGGGTCGGCTCGCCGCGATAATCGAAACCGGTCCAGACAAAGCCGCCGCTCAACCACGGACGGGTGGCGAAAACGCTCCACCATTCTTCGGCGGTGTTGGCCCAGCTTGGCGCGTTCACGTCGTAGGCGCTCACATAGCCGTGCGCCGTGTCGTTGGCATAAATGCCGCGCGTGCTGACGGTGCTGCCTTGTTCGGTGCCGACTTCCGGCTGGTCGGGATGCTTGGCGTGATAACTGTCCATGTCCTTCCCATAGTGCGCGGCGTCCTTGCCGACATGATAATTCCAGCCGCGCACTTCGATGACGCCGTTGATCCCGGCAAACGTGTCCCCTTCCGGCGCCGCATACGTCACCGGCCGGGTCGGGTCCAGGCGCTTCACATAATCCTGCATCGTCCGCGCCACATTCGCGCCCTGCGGCGAATCCTGCACGGAGAATTCCTCGTTGGCCACGCTCCAGATGGCGACGCTGGCGTGATTGCGGTCACGGCGAATCTGGTCGTCCCACTTCTGGAGATTCTGCGCGTCGCTGCCGAGCAGGCGGCTCTCGTCCATGATCAACATGCCAAGTTGATCACAGGCATCCAGCAGTTCCGGCGTGGGCGGATTGTGCGAGGTGCGGATGGCGTTGCAGCCAAATTCCTTCAATTTCTTCACGCGGAAATATTGCAGCTCATCTGGCAATGCAGCACCGACGCCCGCCATGTCCTGATGATTGCAGGTGCCTTTCAATTCGTAAGGCTGGCCGTTCAGGAGAAAGCCCTTGTTCGCGTCGAAGGCAAAGGTGCGGATGCCGAAGGTGGTTTCTTTTTGGTCAACCACCTTGCCGTCCATCGCCACGGTCGTGATCAATTTGTAAAGCCTGGGCGATTCTGGCGACCAAAGCGTGGGCTGATTGAAAATGACGGCCGATTTGACCGCGCTGCTGGAATGGGCTTTGGCCTGGGCATCTTGTTCCAGCTTGGCGACGGATTGACCCTCCGGACTGATGATTTCTTGCGACACGGTCAATTGGGAAGGATTCTGTTGTGAGTCTAACAAACTGGTTTCGATGGCTACTTCGACCTTGTCCGAGGGCACATTGCGTTCGAATTTGCTATAAACAAACACCCCATTCGGCGCGATGGCCACCGGACTGGTTTTGTCCAGCCAAACGTGGCGATAAATCCCCGCGCCTTCGTAAAACCAGCCTTCAAACTTGCTCGCATCCACTTCCACAGAAATCACGTTCTTGCCGCCAAAATGCACCACGTCCGAAATATCCTCCCGAAACGGGTAATAACCACCATCGTGCTGGGTCACCAGCCAGCCATTAACCCAAACCGTGGCGTGACGAAACACGCCATCAAACGTCAGCCAGATGCGTTTGCCCGCATCTTCCTTCGACAATTCAAACGTGCGGCGATACCAGCCAATGCTGTTCTTCGGGAAACCCGGCCCCACGGGTTTAAAACCGTGGCTGCCATCAGCCGATTTGTCGAACGGCAGTTCAATGGCCCAGTCATGCGGCAAATTCACCGAACGCCACGAGTTGTCGCTGAATTTCGCCGAGGCCGGACCGCGGCTGTCGCCGGCCTTGGCCAAATCCAGGGCATTGGGCCAGTCATCGCCCAGATGAAATTTCCAATTGTCGTCCAGCGAAAGATGTTCCCGGGGGGAATCCGCGGCCAAAATGGCCGGAGCCAGCAACACAGCACAGGTCACAGCCAAAATCGAGCGAAGGAAGGGAGTGATTTGCATGATGCTGAAATTAGGCAAAGCCCGTCCGAAAGCAACGCCAAAGCCTGTCACCAAAATTGAGGATAACCGGCTTTCAGCCTGATCCCCGACGGTTTGCGTGCGGTAATTCGTTGCCAACCGGCGCGGGCCGGGCAAAATACGGCCATGCATTTCCGGGACAAAATCATTGCGTGGGATGAGCTGCCCGCCTGGCGCCGGACATTTCGCGCCGGCGGCAAAAAACTCGTCGTCACCAACGGCTGCTTTGACATCCTGCATCTGGGTCATGTGACCTACCTGGAAAACGCCCGCAATTTCGGCGACGCCCTGCTGATCGGCGTGAACAGCGACGCCGCCGTCAAAGGCTTGAAAGGTCCCAGCCGTCCGGTCAATTCGGAACAGGACCGCGCCGCCGTGCTGGCGGCGCTGCAAAGCGTGGACGGCGTTTGCATTTTTACCGACACGGCGGCCACCCAATTCCTCGCCGCCGCCCAGCCGGACATTTACGTCAAAGGTGGCGATTATACGCTGGAAACCTTGAATCAGGACGAACGCCGGGCGGTCGAGTCGGCTGGCGGGAAGATCGTTTTGGTGCCCTTCGTTCCAGGCAAATCCACCACCGGCCTGCTCGAAAAAATCTCGCGGTTGTAATTTTGATTTCCGTTCATGCGTTTTCTGATGCTCAACTGGCGCGACCCGCATAATCCACTTGGCGGCGGCGCCGAACGGGTCACTCACGCCTACCTCAAAGCCCTGGTGGAGCGCGGCCACGAAGCGTATTGGTTCGCCAATGACTTTCCGGGAGCCGCCCGCGAAGATGTGATTGAAGGCGTCAAAATCGTGCGCGGTGGCGGCAAAGGCACTTCGGTTTTAAAGGCCATTCAGTGGTATCGAACGCAGCCGCGTTTTGACCTGGTGATCGACCAGCATCACGGCATTCCGTGGTATGCGCCATGGTGGTGCAAGACCCACTGCGTCGCGTTTATCCACGAAGTGCTCGGGCCGATCTGGTCTTCCTTTTATCCCTGGCCGTTGAGCACCGTTGGCCGCAGCCAGGAACGTTGGACCCACTGGCTTTACCGCCGGGTGCCCTTTTGGACGGCGTGCAAAGCGACATACGATTGTTTGACCGAGCATGGCGTGCAATCCATCCAAATGATTCCTTACGGGGTGGACACCACCGCCATCCCGGAACTGGACGAAAAGCCATTAAATTTGCCGCTGCGTCTGGTGGCCGTCTCACGGCTCGCGCCCAACAAACGCATCGATCACGCCGTCCGCACCATGCGATGCCTGAAGGATCGAAATATTCCGGCACAATTGACCATTGTCGGCACGGGCGAAACGGAAGGTCTGTTGCGCGGCCTGGTGAAAACCTTGCAATTGGAAGAATGCGTGACATTCGCCGGCACCCTTTCAGAAATAGCCAAGGACGAAACGTTGCGCCAGGCACATTTTCTTCTCCACACCTCGGTGCGGGAAGGCTGGGGATTAAACGTGATCGAAGCCAATGCCATGGGCACCAGCGCCGTGGTGTATCCGGTGGCTGGCCTGGTGGAATCCACCCTGCACGATCAAACCGGCATCGTTGCCGCCAACGAAACCCCTGAAGCCATTGCAGAAGCCCTGGCCGGCATTTTAAAACAGCCCGAAAAATATCAACTCTATCGCCGGCAAGCCTGGGAACGCGCCAAAACGTTTCATTGGAGCCAGGTGCTCGCCAACTCCAGCGCCTGGCTGGAAAAAATGGCCGCCGGAAAATCAAAATAATCCGGCGGCGAAATCTGAAGAACGCCGGCAGCCGCGCCGACGTTGATGCCTACAACTTGAACCCGGCGGCGTGTGCGTCATTGGCAAACATTTTCACCGTGTCGAGCGAAAGTTCGCCAAGATCCATGCCCGCCATTTTGAGCGCCTTGGCCAGCACGTCGTGGGTGGCGGTGACAATGTGACAGCCGCAATCATTGGCCTGGAAAATATTCAGCACCTCGCGCACGCTCGCCCAGAGCAGTTCCGCCTGCGGCAATCCGGCAAGGATCTTTTTGCTCTCCGCCATCACGCCGACCGGATCAACCCCCGTGTCCGCGATGCGGCCGGCAAAGACCGAAACCACCGCCGGAACCGCCGGATTCAATGCAGCCGCGACACCGCGCACCTGGTCCAGAGTCAAAATCGCCGTCACATTCAACTTCACGCCTTCGCTGGCCAGATCTTTCACCAGCGGCAGCGAGGATTCACCGCGTGTGTTGGTGATGGGAATTTTGACGTAAACGTTCTTCGCCCAGCTGTTGATCTTCAGCGCCTGACGCTTCATCTCGGGAAATTCATCCGAAAAAACTTCCAGCGACAACGGCTTGACCGTGATCGTTTGGAGCACGTCGCGCGCAAACGCCTCGAAATCCGTCAGCCCCGCCTTGCGCATGAGCGTGGGGTTGGTCGTCATGCCCTGGATCAGCGGATTGGCATTCAGTTCGAGCATGCCTTGTTTGTCCGCGCCGTCGGCAAAAATCTTGATCGTCAAATCTTTCAGCGTTCGCTTCATAAAACTAAAAACCACGTTGCGTTTGGGTCAGAATAATGTCAGCAGCTTCCCCCAGATTGCGAGCGGAAAAATCAGGTTTTTGCTTCAATTCCTCGGCATATCCCCGATTGATGAAAATGGTCCGGCAACCGGCCGCATGACCGCAATCCACATCGCGCCAGCGGTCACCCACCATCCAGCTTTGCGCCAGGTCGATGTTCCACTCCCGCGCCGCGCGCAGCAACATGCCCGGCTTGGGTTTGCGACAGTCGCATTCTGACAGCCCCTTGCCCGGATGAAAACACACCTCCACCCGGTCAATGGGCAATTGTTTCAGCATGTGGGCATGAATTCCGTCCACCACTTCCTGCCGCAGCGTGCCGCGGCCCACGTCAGGTTGGTTGGTGGCCACCACCAGCAAAAAACCGGCAGCCTTCAACCTGGCGCACGCCGCCGGAACTTCGGAAAGAATCTGAAAGTCTGCCAGCGTGGTGGGCGGATAGGGTTTTCCTTCGTGCTCCAGAGCGCGATTAACCACGCCATCGCGGTCGAGAAACACAGCCTTATTCACCAGTTGCAACTTATTTGGTTTTAACACACAAAATGGCGGCGGCATGCGAGGGGGACCAACGCGTCCACAAAGCATGACAGAGGAGGCTCAACGCACCCCAGAACAATTTGGGGCGCTTTTTCAGCACGTGTTGCTCCCCGCGCATCGCTTTGGGTCCCAACATGCCAGTCACCACATAACCAAACGCTTCCATTTCTTTGGCTTCCCACCCTGAAAGATGCTCTTGAAGATTGTTATTCTCGAAGCTGTGCTGTGGCAAAAACCCGTTTGGAGTGAAAAAAACAACCTTCTTCCCGGCAATAGCCTCCATGCTCCTCATCATGCGCAACCCATCCGCCTTTGTCAGATGCTCGATGACATCCAGGGCAATCACCGTATCGAACTGCCCAGGCCTGAAGTATTGCTCCAAATCGCGCACATCACCCCATACCACTTCGGCGTGCAACTTTTCTTTGCGCGCCACTTCCAGATAGGGTTCAAACCCATCGATTCCAGTCGAGTGGCTCACGCCAATCCATTTCATGTTTGATGACTTGCCACAGCCGACCTCAAGAACCCGTTCCGACCCAGCGAGGGTTTTCCGCAACCACAGCCGATACAAGATTTGGGCCGGATCCAACCCTAACCTGGCCAAAGTCCAAATAATTGTCCTGCGGCTGTTCATATTCATTGCGTTAAGACCTTATTTTGTCGATTCCCACTTCGTCTGCGCCATTTTCAATTTCGGGTGCGACACAAGCAAATGCCAGATAACGCCTTGAAACGCCTCGCTGTGCGGCGTGACATGCGAGGGATTCACCGTCGGCACGATGACACACGCGGCGGCTTCCTTGGCGGTGTAACCACCGTCGCGGCCGACAATGCCGATGACCGTCGCGCCGACTTGCTTGGCAATCTGGATGGCGTTGACGAGATTCGGACTGACATTTTTTCCGAGGTTGCCGCCGCCGACGGAAAAGATCAGCAGACCGTCTTTGGCCTTGAGTCGCGAGCCTTTCAGCCATTCGGCAAAAATCGTCGGCCAGCCCTCATCGTTGGTGCGCGCGGTCAGTTCAGAAACGTTGTCCGTGGGCGCGTAGGCTTCAAAACCACAAATCTTGCGAAAATCGTTCACCGCATGACCGGCGTTGCCCGCGCTCCCGCCGACGCCGAGGATGAAGAGCCGTCCGCCACGCGCGCGAATGGCCGCCAGTTCGTCCGCGCATTTTTCAATGGCGGCCTCGTTCAATTGCGCCGTGACCTGCTGGACTTCGGCCAAAAATTGCTTGGTAAAACTCATGGGGCATCCAAATTACAGGCGGAAAATTACGCATTTTGCCGGACGATTGAAAGCGAAGTTTGAACCAAACCGCCAAATCGCGCCCATCGTCGCCAATTAATCAGCGAAGATGGGCGGCAATCAGCGGTTAAAGTTTCTGTTTCCGTAAAAGCGCTTCCAGTTCCGCCAAGCCCGCCGGCGAGCCTATTTCGTGGAAGCGCTCCGGCACTTCGCAGCCCGCGAGCTGCTTTGCGCGGACGAGCTTGCCCATGACTTCGGCGAGGTCAAACCGCTCATCTGCCGCGTAGCCATCAAAGACGCCCGCCTTGAACAGGCTCAAGCCATAGTCAATGTGCCGCATCTCTGGCCGGCGGACTTTCTTATCGTAAACCTTGATCTCGCCGTCGGCGAAAACCACGTTGCTCGCATCGTAAAGCCCCTCGTTGCGATAGACTGTCATCAGGCCGGGCTTGCCGCTGCGATGAAAAAACTCCGCGACCGGCGCGTATGGGAGGGGCAGATACGAATCGCCGTAGAGGATGAAAAACTCCTCGCCCAGCTTGGGCAACGCGCGTTTGATGGCGCCACCGGTGCCGAGCAATTTCTCGCCGTCGAAAGAATATTCCAGTTTGATGCCGTAAGCCTCGCTGCCGAATTCCTGCTGGATCATCTCGCCGAGGTGGCCAAGGCACAGCACCACCTTGCGAATGCCCTGTGCGTGGAGCATTTCCAGTTGACGCGCGAGCATGGGCCGGCCGGCGACGGGCACCAACGACTTGGGAATTTTCTCCGTGATGGGCCGCAGCCGCGTGGCAAGTCCGCCGGCGAGAATGGCGACGGGAATTTCTGAAATGGCCTTTGTCATTTTACAGTCGTGTGCAACATTTGGCGCGCTCCCTCACCTTTGTCCTCCCGAAGTAAATGTTGGTATGACTACACGCACACATCAGCATGAATATATTAGAAACGCCACGTTTGGCAAATTAAATGAAACTATAGCCGCACGAGGCGAACCCGTTGGCGGCGTCTCGAACGGTGACGGTGGCCAGGGCGGCGGCGATGGCCGCTGGGAGTTCCTCGCCGGTGCGGGCCTCGGCGCGGCGCAAAAACCGCCTCACCTTGCTCCACATTTTTCCCATCGGGTTCGGGTCCGCCGAATAGGCTGGCAGGAAACAAACCGCAGCCCCGGTTTGCCCGATCAGGCGCGGGGTGGCTTCATTTTTGTGGGGTGCCAGATTATTCATCACCACCAGATCGCCCGGGCGCAAGGTGGGGCAAAGCACGTCCCGGACACAGGTCTGGAACACCTCCGTGTCAGTCGCCCCGGCAATGGTCATGCAGGCGGTCGTGCCAGCGGCACGGATGGAGGACAACATGGTCCTGGTCTGCCAGTGTCCGGCGGGCGCGCAGGCAGGGACGCGCTCCCCACGCGGGGAACGCCCGCGCAAGCGGGTCAGGTTGGTTTTTGCCGCCGATTCATCAAGGAAGACGAGCCTGGCCGGATCAAGGCTGGGTTGCTGCCGCCGCCGCGTCCGCCGGGCTTGCCGGATGTCGGGACGGTCTTGTTCGCTGGCGCGGAGTGTCTTTTTTTATGTGTCAGCCCCAGCTTGACCAGCACGTAATGGATGGCTGGAAGCGTGCAGTTCAATCCGGTGGCCGCGCGCAGTTCCTTGAGGGTCAGGTCGGGCTTGCGGGCCAGCAAGGTCCGCAACTGCTGCCGGTGACTGGCCACGATGCGGGGTTTGCTGCCAGAACGATGGTGCTGGGGGCGGAGGTCGCCAATCCGGCGGCGCTGCTGGAGAAGTTTCTTGACCATGCCCACGGAAACCTGGAAGCGTCGGGCCACCGCCGCCCGCGTCTCCTCGCCCTGATCGTAAGTCGTCAGTATTCGTTCGCGCAAATCCACCGAAATGGTCTTCATGCCCCAACTCTGCCATACCCCGCCACAAACGGCTACAGCTTTATTTAATTTGCTCTAAACGCGGCATTTCTAATATATTCATGCTGATGTATGCGTGTAGTCAGACCCACATTTACTTCGAGAGGGCCGGAGTGAGGGAGAGCGAATTCTAAAAAAACTGCTCCGCGCACTTTGTCATATGACCCGCCCTGCTTTCAATTTCGCGCGCTTCTTCGCCATCGTGCTGAAGGAATTCATCCAGATGCGGCGCGATCGCGTGACGTTTGCCATGATGGTCGGCATCCCGATGATCCAGCTCATCCTGTTCGGTTACGCCATCAACTCGAACCCCAAGCATCTGCCCACGGCGGTTTACGCGGCGGATAACAGCCCGTTCTCGCGCGCCATCGTCTGGGCGCTGCACAACAGCAGTTATTTTGATCTCACCCGCGAGGCGCACAGCGAGGCGGAAATCCAGCGCTGGCTGGCGGAAGGAAAAATCCAATTTGCCCTGACCGTGCCGGTGGATTTCTCGCGCCAGTTGCTGCGCGGCGAAAAACCGGATTTGTTGATTGAAGCGGACGCCACCGACCCCTCGGCCGTCGGCTACGCGTCGGCCACGATTTCCGCGCTGGTGACTTTCGTTCTGAACCGCGACCTCACCGGACCACTGACCCGCTTGCGCGCCGGCGACACGCCGTTCCATCTGATCGCGCACCAGCATTACAATCCCGAGAGCATCACCCAATACAACATCGTGCCCGGCTTGATGGGCGTGATGCTGACAATGACCATGATCATCATTACCGGCCTGGCCATCACCCGCGAACGCGAACGCGGCACCATGGAAAACCTGCTTTCCACGCCGGTGCATCCCGGCGAAGTCATCATCGGCAAAATCATTCCCTACATCATGGTGGGCTACGTGCAGGTGTTCCTGATTTTGCTCGCCTCGAAATTCCTGTTCGACGTGCCGATGCTCGGCAGCGTGCCACTGTTGCTGGCGCTGGTGCTGCTGTTCATCGTGGCCAACCTCGCGGTCGGCATCACGTTTTCGACCATTGCCAAGAACCAGTTGCAGGCGGTGCAAATGGCGTTTTTCTTCTTCCTGCCGTCGCTGCTGCTTTCGGGCTACATGTTCCCGTTTCGCGGGATGCCCGGCTGGGCGCAAGACATCGGCGAATGCCTGCCGCTCACGCATTTTTTGCGCATCGTGCGCGGCATCCTGCTGAAGGGCAACGGCCTCACGGAATGCGCGCCGGATCTGTGGCCCATTGCCTTGTTTGTGGCCGTCCTGCTCACCATCGGCATCAAGCGCTACCGGCAAACTTTGGATTAACCTGCCGCCCGCCGACGGGACAATGGCGGTTCGCTGGTCTCGCTTTGGCAATGCCCGCTCACGCCTTCAGCCGTTTCAACCAGTCGTTGATTTCGTCCAGATCAAACCGCGCGGCGTCCCACTCGCCGCCGATCCATGCCTGGAGATGTTCGTGTTCTTCGTGCTGGGGATCCGCCAGGGCTTCCAGCATTTGGTAATAACCGCCCAGGCCGCCGCAATCGTCCGGCGGACAGGCATTCGCCCCGGCCAGGCACACCGGATGTTTAAAATCCGCGTCCGGCGGCAAAATCTTTTCAAGGACAATTTCATGTTCCCAACTGTCGCCGAAGTCATACTCGTAAATGAACTTTTTCTTCGCGGCGGGCGCAAGATCAGCCACGGTGTAATGCTTCTCGTTCAACGTCTTCTGCTGGCCCAGGCCAAAAAACTCCGGATCCGGCGTGCCGTAATACGCCTGGCCGGCGACAAACTGGTGCAAATGCGAATCCGTCCACGGCAGCACACGCTGGATCACCTGATGCAGCCGGTTTAATTTCAGGTCCGCCCGCACCACCACCCGCCGCCAGATGGCCGGTCGCGACCATTTCAAAGTGATTTTCAATTGATACAGCGGCACGCCGCCGCCGGTTTCGTTTAGGCGAATCATGGTTTTTATTGGGTTAAAAAGTTCATTTCAACGGCCAGCCGCCGCGCGTCTCGATGGATTTATCTATCCCGCCCATGAGCCGCCGGGCTTCCAACAGCGCCCGGATGATGCGGCCATATTCCTCCCGCTCGTCATAGCCGAGCGGGCGGCCGGTGCGGTCTTTGAGCCAACTTTTCACAACTTAAATTTCATTTTGCAACCCGTCCTTAAACATGGATGAGAAAACATCCCCAAAGCGCTGCCAGCCTTCATGCTCAAGATGCTCGAAATGATAGTAATCAAAAATGGGTGACCGGACCGTGTGCCCGCGTTTCTTTTCGGCAACATCTTTGATCAAGCCGCCAAAGGCTGCCATTAACGCTTCGTTTCGTTTGATGGTTTTAACCAGCCGGGTCTCGTCGCGGTCCGCCCAATAATCGCTTTCATCGCGCACAGCCACGTCCAGACCGGCCTTGCGGCAAAAATCCAGCAAGCTGATGACCGTCTTATGGCAGCGGATGAAATGCGCCAGCCCATGTCGTCCTGCGAACTGCGTTTTACAAAACCAACTGAACTGCCAGTTGGCGCTGATTTTGGTCGGATGCCAGCGGTGCATGGAGCGTCCGTGCCGGCATTTCCACCGGCTGGGATAACAACACAAGGCGAGCATGAAAGGTTCACAGCCCGCGCCGATTTCAATCGGCAATATCCAACCGCCGTGGGCATGAATGGCCACCCAGCGCACGTCCAGCCCGCGCCCAATCTGGTGGAGCTTGTCGGTGACATCCTGCCTTTTATGAGCGGGCAGCACTTCGCCCACGTTATCGCAGCCGAGATGCCGGGCGTAATCTCCGAGCACTTCCAATCGCGCCCGGACTTCTTCATCCGTCCAGTCGGCTTGGGTGTCTAATTGATAATGGATGGTCAGGCCCATATTGGTTTGGATTTATTTCAGCGGCCAGCCGCCGTGTTTCCCGATGGCGCGGTCAATCTCCGGCATCAATCGTTCCGTCTCGGACAGGGCATAAACTATCCGCGCATAGGTGGTGATGTCTTCAAAGGTCAATTTCCGCTTGGGCTTGTTTTTTCCCCTGATCCAACGGTCGTTCAACCAGCGTTGCGCGGGCAAATAACCGCCCACCGGGAAATTCCAGACAGATTCCGGCACGTCTTCAAAATACTGCTTATCGTTGATCCAGACGCGGCTCTTGTCCCGGCCTTGGGCGGGCTGGTAACGCACCGAGTTGACTTCGTTGTCGCCGGGAATTGGGAAAACCGGCCCCTGGCCTGCGCCTTCATTGCGGGCGTGCAGGTTCACCAACTCGCCGCCGAGTTTGGCCAGCGTGCGGAACAATTCAAAATCCGCCGTCAAGGGCAGGCGGGGAAAATCCGCGCGGAGAAACTCCGCATAACGCTCGCGGTAGGCGGGACTGTGGAAGATGGCGTAGGCGTAATTGAAAATGAGTTCCGGCCCCACCTGCCGCTTGGACGGATTGCCCAAGCCCTCCGGCACGAACTTGACCGACAATTTTTGCTCAAACTCCTGGATGAACTCCGCGCTCAAGTTGGGCCGCCGCCCGTTGTCGTGGGCAAATAAATCGGCCTCGGGGAGTTTGCCGTTGGGGTAAAGGTAAAGCGGGAAAACTGTTCCAATGTCAAACGGGGAAACGATATCTTTGCAAACAAGTTCTTGAACCGCAAAGAAACCGTCAATTTGACCGCGCCTTGCCTGTCGTAGGCAGCATAAACCAAGATTGCCTTCCTGAATCATGTGGTGCATCAAACTGCTGGCTGGCGTCCCAATGAAACCTTTCCCTCGTCCGCTATACCAAGTGTGGCGGACATCAAAAGGCCGATAAACAATCGGGTAGAACAAATGTTGCTTGGCATTTTCTCGCACATCGGCTTGAGCGCGTTCGATTGACCAGTCACGACTGTCGGAGCCAAGCTCGTATTTTCTTCTCAGTTCTTCGGTGTCACCAATTTTGAAATCAGCAACGACATTGTTAATTTCTTTTTCACTGAATTGAATAGAAACGCGATCTCTTTCAGTTTTGATTGCATTGCCCGACAATGGAAACAAATCACGAACGCTCCACAATTTTCTGAATTCTTTTTCCAGCGACACATTTCTAGGAACAAAATAAAAACCAGGGGATTCGGGCTGAAGCTTTTGCCATTTTGTATTGTCCGTGTAGTGATCATCCAGCCACTCATATTTGTCAGAGCGTCTTCCCCATAAATCCGCGTAACGCACCGTTGCCAGCTTCTTTTTGTCTTTGCCTCCCGGCAATTTCACAAAGAGCGCAATGGAAACACCCACGGTGATGTCGAACACATTGTCATCCTTGCCGCCGCCCGGTGTAGTTTCCTGCTTCTTGGCCGACCCGTGGAGATTGACAATGTAGATTTCGTCGAAGGCCTCCAGCAAACATTCGCGCATCCGGCGGTGCGTTAGGCCGTCGAGATAAACATTGTTGGTGATGTAGCCGATGATGCCGCTGCCGGTCTGCTCAATGCGCCATTGCGCCCAGCGGACAAACTTGATGAAGTCATCGTTGAGGTTGAGCTTCTTTTCATTCAGCCCGCGCTTGTAGTCCTCCAGCAAATTGAGAATCCAAGGGTTTTTATTCTGCTGGCCGAAATTGGAATACGGCGGGTTACCCAGCACCACCAAGACAGGTTTATGCTTTTTGACCTCGTAGGCGGAGTTGGCTTCGTCGCTCAGGGCGCGGAGTGGGCCAAGCTGTTCGCTGGTCTTTTCCAAATCTTCCAGCGTATTGGTGAGATAGACGTTCACGCGCTCATTGCCCTGCGGCTCGTAGCTCCATTGCTGGCGGAACAGCGGTTCCTCATCCATCGCGGCGAGGGCGAGGCCGAGCTTGAAATGCGCCACGGCGTAAGGCGCCATGAGCAGTTCAAATCCGAACAGGCGCGGCAGCAGATGCTCATGCACATAGCTGCCCCATTGCCCGGCGTTTTTCTTCTTCTGAAACTGCGCGCGGATGAAGTCAAGGACAGTGTAAAGAAACGTGGCGGTGCCGGTGGCCGGATCGAGGATGAGCACGCGATGCGATTCATCAACAATCTCCTTGTCGCCTTCCTTGCGTTTGACGGTGATTTTAGAATGGTCGGCCAACCCGGCCTTGAGGCCGAACTTGTCTTTCAACAGCCGGTCAATGCTTTGGACGATGTAATTGACGACGGGTTCGGGCGTGTAATAGACGCCGCGCAATTCCCGCAGCTTGGGGTCGTAGGCTTGCAGGAAGGTTTCGTAGAAGTGAACGACGGGGTCGCGGCGGCGGTTGCGTTTGCCGAAATCTTCCATAACCCGCGCCATGTCCGCATGGTCGAGCGTCTGGATCAAATCCTCGACGAAACCGGCAAAGGGTTCATCGTCCAGCGCCGCGCCGGTGATCTGCTCGAAGAACGTGCGAAGAAACGGATTGGTGCGGGGAATAAGTTTCTGCGCCTTTTCGCGGGTAAATTTAATCGTGGGGCTGGCGGCGCGGGCGCTGAACAAACCGTAGGTCAACGTCTGCGCGAACATGTCGGCAAACTCGGCGACGGCTGCCGCCTCCTTTTTCCGGTCGGCGTGCCCGGCGAGTTCGGGCAGGAGCGTGGCGGCAAAGGCCGCGCGCCAGTCGCGCAACTGTTGGGAAGCGTTGCCGGTGAGAAACGCGCCGACGATGATGCCGCGGATGTTGTGGGAAAGATTGGCCAGCCGGCGGGCCAGTTCCTCGGCCGACGCAATATCGAGCGGATCTTTGGTGAGAAAGCTGATGAGCAGATGCCGGGCGCGTTCCAGTTCATCGGGCGCAACCGGAACCACCTTGCCGCCGCCGGCGACCGTGCCGAGCCGGAAGATTTCCCGGCGTTTGCCTTCCACGAACCAGCGGAATTCCAGATAATCGGTCAAGAGCAGGTTGGCGAGCGACGGAAGGTAGCGCTCGAGCTGTTCGCTTTTCTCAACTTCGCCAAGTTCCACGCCCACATCCTTGGCTTCAACGTAACCGACAGAAAGCGTATCGCGTTTGCGGGAGATGACATAGTCGGGCGCACCGCAGGCGGAGCGCTTCGGCTCGTTGGTCGCGATGATTTTGGGTTCGAGCGTTTCCAGCAACGTCTGCAAGGCGGCGCGGTGCGTGTGTTCGGTGGCGTCGCCGCGCTTGAGGGCGCGTTCCAAGGTGCGGAGATAGTCAAGCAACGGCGAGGGCTTGCCACCACCGTAAGCGGGCGGTTCTTCGTGCAAAAAGTCAGGTTGTGTCATGTCCCGGTTTAATCGTGTGCCCGCCAGTTGTCCAAAATGGGCAGCAGCTGCATGGCTCAAGCGAGTGTGGGCCTAAAAAACGGCATCGTCAATGGGGGTTGCTCTCCCATTGGGCCGGATTATCCGTCGTCGGCGCCCCCCCGTTTTCAGGAGCCACCGGCTAACTTTGGATTGACAAATGGCGGGAAACCGCTCCCGCCATTGGCCGCGCCGCGCTTGCAAAATCAGGCGTTTTGGGCTTTCCTTGGGCCAAGATGTTTCGACTCTGTGGCCTGCTGGTAATCATTGGTAGCTTGCTGACCGCCGCGGTTGGTTTGGGCGCGGAGTCCGCCGAGGTGAACCTTGCTTATGTGGCCCATCGCGCCTTGGAACGCGCCAAACACCCCTTCCACTCTCCGCGCGCCGATCTGCCGAAGGTGCTCAACCAGGATAATCTGAATTACGATAAATACCGCGAAATCCGCTTTCGCCGCAACCGCGCGCTGTGGGCTTCGGAATTTCTCCCGTTTCAGGTGGAATTTTTTCATCCGGGCTATTTGTATCAGGAGCCGGTGCGGATCAATGAATTCACCGCCATGCACGTTCAGCCCATCCGGTTTGTGCAGGATTTCTTTGACTACGGCCACCTGAACATTGCCAGCCAGATTCCGGCCAACACCGGCTACGCGGGCTTCCGCGTGTTGTATGCGCTCAACAACCCCGGGCAAATGGATGAGTTGGGCGCGTTCCTTGGCGCGAGTTATTTTCGATTGCTGGGCAAAGGCCAGCGCTACGGTCAATCGGCCCGCGGCCTGGCCATCGACAGCGGCGAGAGCGATCGCCCCGAAGAATTTCCCATCTTCACCGACTGGTGGCTGGGCAAACCCGGTTACGGCGAGAAAGACCTGCGGCTGTATGCCATTCTCGACAGCGTGAGCTGTGCGGGAGCGTATGAATTTTTCATCAAACCCGGCGAAACCACCACCGCCAGCATCCGCGCCGTGCTCTATTTCCGCGCCACCAACAACATTGCCGCCGTGAACAAAGACCGGAAACCGATCAAAACCATCGGCCTGGCACCGCTCACCAGCATGTTCTGGTTTGGCAAAGACACGGAACGCAAATTTGACGATTACCGCCCGGAAGTCCACGACAGCGACGGCCTGCTGATGCACATGGGCAACGGCGAAGTCTTGTGGCGTCCGCTGGACAATCCCCCCGCCATGCGCCATCAAATCTTTCACGCGCCCGACATCAAAGGCTATGGCTTGCTGCAACGCGAACGCGACTTCGCCGCTTATCAGGACATGTTCAACCTGTATCACGAGGTGCCCAGTGTCTGGGTGGAACCCCAGGGCAACTGGGGCGATGGCGATCTGCATCTCGTGGAATTGAGCACCAGCTACGAAGGGCTGGATAACATCGTCGTGTTCTGGGATCCCAAACAAAAACCCGCGCCGCTCCAGCCGTTCCGCTTTGCCTACACCCTGCATTGGGAAGGCGGTTTGGCCGATCTGCACCGCTCCGAAAACCGGGTCATTGCCACCCGCATCGGGTCGGACACTCAATTCCCCGGCGCCCGGCAGTTCGTGCTGGATTTTGACGGCCCGACCTTTGACCAAATGGCCGACGACAGCAGCAAACCGCCCACCGCCATCGTCAGTTGCAGTCCCAACGCGCACATCGCCAACACGCTGGTTTTGCGCAATCCCTTTCTCGGCACCTGGCGCGTGATCATCAAAATGATGCCCCAGACGGGCAATTCCAACCCGGTTGATCTGCGCTGCACCCTGCAACAAGGGACCAACGTGATCGGCGAAACCTGGACCTATCAATGGAGCCCTCCCTGAAAATCCTTCCCGACGTCTCCGGCCAGATTGCCGGGCGTTCGCTGGACGAATGGAATGCGGCTTACGTGAAGGTGGAAAATTACTTTCACGCCCTCCGGATTCGCAACAAGCCCCTGCTCGGCCAGCTCGTGCTCCGCGTGCTGGAACGCGCCCAGCACCGCGCCGCGCATGAGCCACACCGGTCCGCCACCGAACTTGCCGCCGAAGAGATGGATCACATCGTCACCGATTGGTTTGCCGAAGTGCTGCAAACCTCGCCCATCGGCAGCGAGCAAACCCTTTCCACCCGCGGGCGGCTGGCGTTGCTGCTGGCGGACATGCCGGGCAAATGGCAGGACCAGTTTCTGCGTCCCGGACCGTGGCCGGAGGGATTTGTCAACGCCATGCGGGAAACCTTCCTGCGGTCGGGGCCCGATTTTCAATTGTCCAAAATGACGCCGCGTCCGCTCGACCTCGGGCCCATCACCACGCTGACCAATCTGGGCAACCTGCCTTATGTTCGCATGGCGCTGGCCTGGCTGATGTTTGCGCTCCTTTTGGTGCTGATTTTCTGGCTCACCCACGGCGGCTTTGACCAGTTGCAAAACCGGATTCATCTGTTGATCGATTGGTTCAAACAAAATGGCTGACGCCCCCTCCATCACCACGCTGCCGCCTTCGCCTTACCGGCACGGCTGGCGGCTGTTCTGCTTTTTCAGCTCCGCGTTCGCGCTCACCGGACTGGTTTCGCTGCTGTTCGCGGATCTGCTTTGGCGGACGGGCTGGAGCACATCGCGCACAGTGCTGCTGGTGCTGTTCATCGTTTTGTTTCTGCTCACGGCCATTGGCTGCATGCACGGGCTTTATGGATTTTTCATCCGGATTTTCGGCACGCAAACCCGGATCACCGCGTTAAAACCCTTCAAGGACCAGCCGCTGGAAAGCAGCACGGCCATCATTTTTCCCATCTACAACGAGGATTCCTTCCGCGTGCTGGCGGGATTGCAGGCCACCTACGAATCGCTGGAGCGCACAGGCAAACTGGACAAGTTTGATTTTTTCATCCTGAGCGACTCCACCAATCCCGACTGCTGGATCGAGGAGGAACGGCGCTGGTCCGAACTGGTGCGCGACCTCGACGCGCTCGGCAAAATTTATTACCGCCGCCGCCTCTTCAATGAGGAACGCAAGAGCGGCAACGTGCGCGATTTCCTGAACACCTGGGGCAAACGCTACCGCTATTTTGTGTGTTGCGACGCCGACAGCGTGATGCGCGGCGAAACCCTGGTGGATTTGGTCAAAATGATGGAAGCGCATCCGACCGTTGGGCTGATCCAAACCGTCCCGGCGCTGGTCAATGCCGAATCGCTGTTTGGGCGCATCCAGCAATTCGCCAACCGGCTTTACGCGCCGGTTTTCATTGCCGGCCTGAACTACTGGGCGCTCGATCTCGGCAACTACTGGGGCCACAACGCCATCATTCGCACCGAGCCGTTCATGCAATTTTGCGATCTGCCGCAGTTGCCCGGACGCAAACCGTTCGGCGGGCAAATCCTGAGCCATGATTTCGTGGAAGCCGCCCTGATGCTGCGCGCAAACTGGGAAGTCTGGATGGCCTACGATCTCGAAGGCAGCTACGAGGAAGCCCCGCAGGCGCTCATTGAAAATGCCCAGCGCGAACGCCGCTGGTGCCAGGGCAATTTGCAGCACAGCCTCGTGCTGTTTGCGAAAGGCTTGCGCGGCGTCAGCCGCGTGCATTTGCTGCTGGGGATTTTCGGCTATCTCGCCAGCCCGCTCTGGCTGGCGTTTTTGATCGCGTTTTATTGGATCTATTGCGTGCAGAAACTTTCCGGACTTTCGAACATTTCGGTGCGGGCTTTTAATCCTTATCTGAAAAACTGGAGCGGCACGGCGCACGCATTTCTGATCTTCGTCATTTGCATGGCGGTCATCATGCTGCCCAAACTGCTGTCATTGATTGATCTTTCGCGCGATCAGGCGCGGCGAAAGCAATTTGGCGGATTGTTCAGCGCCACGGCCGGCGTGGTTGGCGAAACCATTTTTTCCACGCTCCACGCGCCCCTGCTGATGCTCTGGCACACGCGCTTTGTGCTGAACAATATCGGCGGACTAAGCGTGGCCTGGACCACGCAAAAACGCAGCGCCGACGGCACCGACTGGCTGTATGCCTTTCAACGCCATTGGGGCCACACGCTGATTGGCCTGGCCTGGGGCTGGTTTACCTGGCAACTGGAACCCGGCTTGTTTTGGTGGTTTATCCCCGTGCTGGCGGGCATGGTTCTCTCCATCCCGGTCAGCGTGTGGACGAGCCGCCGCAGTTTGGGCGCGCGCGCCAAATCGCTCGGACTTTTTTTAACGCCCGAAGAAACCCGGCCGCCGCTGGAACTGGTTTCGCTGCGCTCGCAGATCAAAATCCATGAACTGACCGGAGGCGAACCCCGGGAACTGGCGCATCGCGGGCTGGCCGAAGCCGTGCTGGATCCGTATGTCAATGCCGTCCATGTGACGTTGCTGCGTGAAAAGCAGATGAATCCCGTTTATGCCGAGCATCTTTCCCGGCTGGGCGCCGGCACCGAGGCTGTCCGGGAACTTGGCGAAAAACTTCTGGCCGCCGGCCCCGCAAAATTAACCGTTCGCGAGCGCATGGCGGTGCTGGCCGATCAAAAAGTTTTGGTTTGGCTGCACCAGCAGGCCTGGGTGCGCCCGGAGGAAAAACTGGCGCCCTGGTGGAAAGCCATGATCCGCGAATTCAGCCAGCGCGAAATCTAAACCAGCTCCAGCACGCGTTGCAGTTCCTCGTCGGTGTTGTAGAAGTGCGGCGAAAGCCGGATGTATTTCTGGCCCTTGCGGTCCGTGCGCAAGGAGGTGACCACGCCGGCGGCCGCGAGCTTTTGATGCAGCCCGGAAAGCTCCTGCCCCGGTAAAAAGAACGAAGTGATGCCGCTGGCGTTTTCTGTTTTCGGCTCGCCATTCAATACCGCGTAACCCCTGGCTTTCAGCGCCGGCACCAGCCACTCGCGTTTGCGCAGCAGTTCACGCGCGATGTTCTCCACGCCAATTTCCAAGGCCAGTTCCATGGCCGCCAGCAAGCCCACGAGGCCGACCAGGTTGTGCGTGCCGGCCTCAAACTTGGCCGCGCCAGCGCGATATTCAATGGTTTCCTGCGCCACAAAATTGGGATTGCTCACATTGTGCCAGCCGTATAGGGGCGGATTCAACTTATCCTGCAAATCCTTGCGCACGTAAAGCAATCCGGCGCCGCAAGGTCCGAGCATCCACTTGTGCGAATCAGCCGCCAGAAAATCCACGTGCTCAACGCTGGTTGGAAATGCGCCCACCGTTTGAATGCCATCCACGCAGAACAAGATGCCGCGTTCGCGCAAATATTTTCCAATGACGTCATGCTCCAAACGATAGCCGCTGATGAAGTGATTCGAAGCCAGCGCCACCAGTTTCGTGTCTTCATCCACCTGGCCCATGACGTCGATCGCGCGGATAATGCCAAGGCCACGCGTGTTGAGCAGGCGCACTTTGACGCCTTTTTCGGCCAGCGCCATCCACGGATAGACATTGGACGGATAATCATCGTGATAAATCAAAATGTTATCGCCCTTGCGGAACCGGAGTCCCGCCGCCACCAGACTCAAAGCCAGGGACGTCGGCCCCACGATGGCAATTTCATCGGGCTGGCAATGCAACAACTTCGCCCCCGCCTGGCGCGTGTCGTCGATCCGGTGCATGACAAATTCCTCCTGATCGCCCAGCGTGCCTGCGGCGGCGCAATCGCCCATGGCTTGGGCCACCCGTTGCGGCAGCGGGCAGACTCCGGCGTGGCCCAGGAAAATTCGGCCGCGGGTAACGGGGAATTCCTGTTGGCGCAATCCCGGATTGGAGAGGATTTCGGGCAGATTCATCGGGGAAAGTTAGCGTAAAAAGCAAGACGGCAAAGCGGAAATGAGATCCGCCTTGCCGTCGATTGAAAGCAAAAGTCAGGCGATGGCTCGGTCGAGGCTGGCCTTTAAATCGCGCTTGCTCTTGGCGCCGACCATTTGCTCCACGACCTGGCCGTTCTTGATCACCAGCAACGTGGGAATGGCCCGGACGCCATATTGCGCGGCGAGACCCTGATGCTCGTCAATGTTCACCTTGCCGATTTTGGCTTTGCCGGCGAATTCTGCGGCCAGTTCGTCCAATACGGGAGCGATCATTTTGCACGGTCCGCACCATTCGGCCCAAAAATCCACCAGCACCGGCGTGGTAGATTTGAGCGCTTCAGCTTCAAAATTGTCCTGCGTGAGTGTTGCAATCAAGGGTGAGGCCATAAGTTAACTGGTGAAACTGGTTACGATGTCGTTCAACTTGTAAAAAACAAAGCCTACCATGCCCGTGCCGATGAGACCGAAGACCGCCGCGCAGTAAATTAAAGCCTTGTCCATCGTTTTGATGGTGGGCACCACTGGCGCCGCCGAACGGGGTGCCGCCGGGCGCGGCGTGCCAGCCGCCGGAGCAATGCCGGGGCGACCAGCGGCGGGAGAAGCGGCGGCGGCGGCCGGGGCGGCTTTGGCCAAAGCGGGAATCGCCGGGGCGGACGCCGGAGCCGGGCCGGGCACGCCGGTCGGACCACCGGGAGGCAAAGTCGGCAGCTTGATGGTCGGGGCCGCCGTGGGCTTGGGCGGCAAACTGATGCGAACCGTTTCTTTTTTAGGTTGAACCTTGCCGGTTTCCTTTTTGGGTGGTTGGACCACCCCGCCGGGCGGCGGGACAGGATTGGACGGAGGAATGTCAGCCATAATATTGTTTGCCGTCCAAGATATGCCGGACGGTGGGGGTGTCAAATTTAATTCTGAAACAAATCCGCCGGACGGGCGACGGCCAATCCGGCTTGGCGCAAATGGATTAGTAACGTTCCCGGCGTTCGCCTTGGGCGCGACGGTCCCCACCGAAGCGGTCGCCCCGCGGCGCCCGCTCTTCCCGCGGCCGGGCAATGTTCACGGTGATTTTGCGTCCCTGAAATTCCTTGTCATGGAACTGCTCAATCGCCTTCTGGGCATCTTCCGGCGTGCCATATTCCACAAAGGCAAAGCCGCGTGACCGCCCGCTCATTTTATCCACCATCAGGTTGACTGACACCACGGCACCCGCTTGGGAGAAATAGTCTTCCAGGTCGGTTTCTCCAGTCTGAAAAGACAGGTTCCCCACAAATAATCTGGCTTGGCTCATAATCGCAACGCTCAAAGGACTGCGGAGGAGGACTGCTTTTGCAGAATCGCTGAAGGTCGTTTTAATTTAATTTACGGTTCACTGACCATTCTGTCGGACTGACACCACGTTCGCTCTTTGAACAAAACATGTTTTTTCTAGCAAAAGGCGACTTCAAGTCAATCAGGTTTTTTCCTCGATCAACTCGCGCCGGGCTCCGCCAAGCAGTTGTTCCACGAAATTGGTCGAATAAACCCCGCGGCGGAAATTGGGATCCTGCATGATGGCCTGCTGGAACGAAATGGTCGTCTTCACTCCGGTGATGAGAAATTCACTTAAAGCCCGGTTGGTGCGATCAATCGCTTCGCGGCGGTCTTCGCCCTTGGCGACCAGTTTGCCGATCATGGAATCATAGGTGGGCGGAATGGTGTAGCCGGCGTAGGCGTGGGTATCCACCCGCACGTCGCGTCCGCCCGGCTGATAATACATTTCAATGCGTCCGGGGCTTGGACGGAAATCGCCGAAAGGATCTTCCGCGTTAATCCGACATTCGATGGCGTGCCCCTTGATAGTGATGTCGCTCTGCGACAAACGCAACGGCTCGCCCATCGCAATTTCAATCTGCGCGCGAACCAAATCCACCCCGGTAACTTCCTCGGTAACCGGGTGCTCGACCTGAATACGCTTGTTCACTTCCAGGAAATAAAAACTACCGTGGTCATCCACGATGAATTCCACAGTTCCCGCATTGGTGTATCGCGCCGCTTCCGCGATCCGCACCGCCGCCTTGCCGATTTTGTCGCGCAATTTCCGGAACTTGAATTCCAACAACGGCGAGGGCGACTCCTCAATCAACTTTTGATTCCTTCGCTGAACGGAACAATCGCGCTCACCCAAATGAATGATCTTGCCCTTGTTGTCACCGAGGATCTGGATCTCGATATGATGGGGGTTTTCAATAAATTTCTCGATATAAACCCCGGAATTGCCAAACGCCTTTTCGGCTTCGCTGCGCGCTGTATGGTAGCCTTTAACCAATGAAATGTCGTTGTGCGCAATGCGCATTCCCCGACCACCACCACCAGCCACAGCCTTGATCATGACCGGGTAGCCAATCTTCTTGGCAATGGTCAAAGCATCCTTTTCATTTTCAACTGTCCCTTCGGAACCGGGCGGAATTTCAACTCCGGCCTTCTTGGCCAAAGCGCGACTCACCGCCTTGTCTTCCAAGGCATTCATCGCCCGCGGGCTGGGGCCAATGAATCGAATATTACAACTCTCGCAAACCTCGGCGAAATGGGCGTTTTCGGAAAGAAAGCCGTAGCCAGGATGGATCGCATCCACATCAGCAATTTCCGCCGCACTAATGATCCGGTCAATCCGAAGATAGCTTTCAGAAGAGGGAGCCTTACCGATACAGATGGCCTCATCAGCCATCTGCACATGCATGGAATTGGCATCCACCTCAGAATAGACGGCAACCGTGCGAATGTTGAGTTCTTTGCACGCACGGATAATGCGAACGGCAATTTCGCCACGATTGGCGACCAAGATTTTTTCGAACATGATTATTGGGTTGGAAACCGTTAGCTCCGTTTGGGCCAATCAAGCCGGACGGACTTTGAAAAGCGGTTGGCCGAATTCAACCGGCTTGCCATTTTCGACCAAAATTTGGGTGACGACGCCCTTCACCTCAGCCTTGATTTCATTCATCACCTTCATTGCCTCAATAATGCAGACGACGCTTTCGAGTCCAACTTCGCTGCCAACTTCAACGTAAGCAGCAGATTCCGGAGAAGGTGAACGATAAAAAGTTCCAATCATCGGCGATTTTATGTCAATCTCGCCAGAGTTCGCCACCGAAGCTGCCATCGGAGCACCAACCGGAATTCCCGACACAACAGCCACCGGGGGCATCGGCATTGCCGCATACTGAACCGAATCTTCAGATTGAACAACCTGCCCGCCGCCGCTAATGCCACGCTTGAGTCGCAGCTTGGAATCTTTCTCTTCCAATTCAAACTCCGTGATGGAGTTTTTCTTCATCAAATCAATGATGGCTTTGATATCTTTGAGTTCCACAAGACGTTGTCGTTAAAGGGTTGTTAAAACTGCAATTTAATCGGCTTTTACAGCAATATGGGACCAAACGGTAAATCTTATGTTTAATCAAAGCCGACTGAATGCCAGAGTCTATTTTTTAAAATTCAATTGGTCAAGCATTAAAAAAAACTCATAACAGAGGCGAATTTGAATATAATTGGCCAAAAATTTACACTTTAACGTAAATTGCCGCTTCAAGTCCTAAAACGTATGAGTATGCTCCAAAACCGCAAATTTGGCCACGGCAGACGGGCGCGATCAACGATTTATGGCGAAATTCTTCCCGCGCATGAATATTCGAAAGGTGAATTTCAATAGTTGGAATACCAATTGCAGAGATCGCATCCCGCAACGCAACGCTGGTGTGCGTGTATGCCGCCGCGTTGATCACAATCGAATCAAATGTGCCTTTGGCCGCTTGAATCCAATTCACCAATTCACCTTCGGTGTTGGACTGGCGAAAATCCACTTCCACATCCAATTCCTTGGCGCGCTTCCGAACATTATTTTCAATATCAGAAAGCGTGGTCCGGCCATAAACTTCCGGCTCACGCGCGCCAAGCAAATTGAGATTCGGACCGTTTAGAAACAAAACCTTCATTGGGATTAAACTACCGATTCCGTGTAATTTTGTCGATTTGATTTATATTTTGTCCAACCAAGCCGCCCAATAACGTAAAAGCCATCCAAGACAGTGCGGGAATATACAAGCCAAACTCACCCAAGCCTTGAGCGAACCAACCCAATAATCCCAACAAAATGGCAACAGCCAGTTTTTCGTCTGTCCTCCAATTTTTTTTCCTCACGGTTGTCAAAGCAGCCAAAATCCACCCCGCGTAGGTTAAGCCGCCAACCACACCAGAATCCGAAAATTGTTCGAGGTAATCATTATGCGTGAGGCGGGCCATTTCGGCGTCAGGAGCTTTGATGCGCGCGTAAGAGCGTTGAAAAGTTCCCGGACCGCTGCCAAACATTGGATTGGCAACTGTCGTCTGAACCGCTGCCCGCCAATAATCGATTCGGGCGCTGGCACTGGTGGCTCCCGCAGCAAAATAGTGATGGAATCGCAGGCCAAAAACGCCCAGACCGAACACAAGCACAAGCATGACCGAGCAGCATTTCAGTTTTTTCGACCAATTAAACCGTAAAAGGAACAGCCCTAGGAGTCCAATACCGATCAACCAACCAAGTTTGGATCCACTCCAATAAAAACCGGCGCTTCCAAGAAAAACCAACAACCCCATGGCTGGAAAACGCACAATTGGCTTCATGCCTTGAAACCATTCAAAGGCCAACACCAAGGAAAGCGGCCACAGCAACAAAACGATACCCGCCAGCGCGTTAGGATAGACCAGCGTGCCAGAAACCCGACCGCTGGCGAACTTGTCCAATATCACCGGGTTGGCGACATCGACGCCGTTGGTCGTGATAATGATGCGTTCGCTTTTCATGGCCGCAACGGCCTCCGGGAGAAAATTCGTCCACCCACAATGTTCCCCTTCCATCAACATCTGATGGTTTTGGGGAAATTCATAAACATGCTGTTCGACACTGCGGACCAGGCAAAAAACAAACGCCGCCAGCACCCCCGGCAACAGCCAGCGCCAAAGCCCCGCTTGGGACAAAATGAATGCTCCAACGAAATAGCACGCCACACATCCGGCAAATTGCCAGAGCGTCGCAACCGTTAACCGAGCATCAACCGATTGCGTGGCGGACAAAATTTGCCAGCCCAACCAAACCAGCGGCAGCAACCACAGCCATCTGGAAGGCCATATTTTCTTTGCGCCACCGCCCACCAATAGCCCCCCGACAGCCGCCAGCGGCAGCAAACACCATTTGGCCCAATGAGTCGGCCAAGGTTCACTGAGAAATTGGGCAGGCGTAACCGGAGAAGGAATGATCCGATCCAGAATGACCGGATTGCCAAATTTCCAGATGCAAAGCCCCAGAAACAGTCCAAATGCCAGCGCGTAAAGTTTCGACGCGGAGAGATTTTTCATCGCGTCAAAGCTGAAGTTTCAGCAATCCAACTTCCAGTGCCAGTGCCTCCTGCACGTTGGTGTAAAGCAGTCGTTGAGTTTGTTCCAAAACCGCCAAATTTTCCCGGGCCTGCCGGGGACTGATCCGCTTGGCCACCTCTTCAGCCCCGGGGATCTGTGGTAAATGCAGCAGCGCTTCGCCCGCCGACAAGGTGTAAAGCCAGACATCGCGCAGCCACCATTGCACCAGCAACAACAAATCCGCGCGCTGACGGCGATATTCCGCTTCCACTGCGGCGGTCAATTCATCCTCCCATTTTTCACGCAGATCCTTTTCGGCATCAGCGTATTTTTCCAGCGGCGAACGCGCGGACAAAATTTCCTCCGTGCCGGCGCGGATTTCCGCCAGCCGTTGCAGCAATGAATCCAGCAAGCGATAGCGGCTGAACAAACTTTTTTGTTCGGCGGCGGCGATGCCACTAAATTTGTGCAACCATTCCGATTGGGCCGGAGCAAGCTGGCGTTTCCCTTCAGCCGAAAAATTCAAGCGCAGGCAGCGCGACAAGATGGTCTCCAAAATCCGTGACGGCTCGGTGGAAATAAGAATCAACACCGACTTGGAAGGCGGTTCCTCCAGGGTTTTAAGGAAAGCGTTGGCCGCTTGCGTATTCAGCCGGTCGGCACCAACAATGACCGCCACTTTAAACTGCGCCTCCGTCGGCTTCAGTTGGATTTGTTGCATCAAATCGCGGGTTTGATCGATCGTAATGATGCGCGATTTGGATTCCGGTCTCGCCCAATGAACATCGGCGTGGTTTTCGCCTTCAATTTTCCGGCAACTCAGGCATACATCGCAACAATCCGTGGCAATTCCCGAAGTCAGAACGGGGTTTTGGCAATTCAGCGTCTTGGCCAGCGTGCGCGCCAGGATTTCCAATTCCTCCACCTGATGGCCGGTAAACAGGTAAGCGTGGCCCAGCCTTCCCCGGGCAAGCGAACGCTGCAAAAGCTGCACACCTTGGGTTTGCTCTGGGAGATGTTTGAAGGCCATTCGCTTTGCCAGGTGGTGCCGATGGAGGGGGTCGAACCCACACATCCTTCCGGATACCAGATTTTGAGTCTAGCGCGTCTGCCAATTCCGCCACATCGGCCACCGAGGCCGAACTGTAACACAGCCAGATTCAAGGAAAAGAAAAAACGCCAATGGAAAATCTCCCATTGGCGTCGGTTTATTATCAATTGATCTGCCTAGAATCCCACGGTGCTTTTGCTGCCTTGTTTGGTGATCTGCTTTTCGCCTTCCCACACGGCAATGCCTTGTTGATCGGTCAGCGAGAGCTGGAATGAATAGGTGGCCTGACTCGTATTGCCCGCCTTGGCCGTGGTTTCAATAATCTTTCCGGAGAGCGTGAAATCCGGCAAACGCGCCGGTTTCTGATCATTCATGAATTCCTGCTGTTGTTGAATGCCTTTGGCGAGTGGATCTTCTGCCTGGCCGCCCAACCCAAATGTCGTCGTGGTCACCGCCTTGCCGCTTTGATTGAGCGCCACCCGGATTTTTTTGGTCAGCAAATCAATATCAATCTGCTGGCCGGTGTTGTTCACGATCCGGCTCATGGCCAAAACGGCGGGCGGATTCTTCACCCGATCCAACACGCCCGACGCCAGCAAATCGCTGGCAGCCGAGTCGGCCGCCTGAATAAAATCCTGATCGTTGATGCTGCCAACCGAAACAATGCTCTCGCGGCCGCCGGTTTGGATGTAATGGGCGTTGGTGCCGCAGCCGGTCAAAATGGCCGCACTGACGGCAATGATGGGAAGTAGGACGATTTTTTTCATGTCAGTATTGGGCTAAAAATTCAATGAGCTTCCAGCAATTTTAAACGAAAATCCCGGCACGCCGGCGTGGGCGCGACAGCCGAGACGAACTTGCTTTCACCGCCCTCGATTTGGTCCGGAACGGTGGCGGAAACCACGTTGTCGATTTGCATGCCGTTCTCGTCAAACCACTCAAAATGATAGGAGAAACGGTGAAATGATCGAGTGCGATTAAACAACTCCACCTGCACTTTGAGAAAACCGCCCGGCGTCATGCCGGTATTCACGCCCGCCACATAAACACTCCGGTTCAGCCCCATGTCGTTGACCACCCGCTGGTCGGCAATCATGTTCCGCTGCCCTTCTTTTTGGGCGTTTTCCACCGAATTCATCGGGTTGTGACAGCCAGCCATCAGCAGGGCGATGGCGGAAATCGCGGCGAGTTTGGTTTTGATCATAGTCTAAAGTTTAAACTGACTGACTATTAACGGCGTGCCGGACGTGATGGATTTCACATAAACGACACTCACCGGTCGGCCTGAGTTCAAAGTTGCTTGCGCATTGTCCGAGGTCAAATCATTTTTGGCTCCGGTGCTGGCGCCGAGAGTGACGGCGACCTTCATCCCGTTGGGCGTGCTCAATTCGATTTTACCATCCGCCGGCGTGGGCAAGCGGCAAATCTGAAATTCCTTCGGCAACGTGGTCCACGTGCGGGTATCCGCAATGTTAACCGCCATTTCATACGCCGTCGTGGCGAATTGCGCCAAAAGCCCCACAATATCCCCCCCCTGGCGTCCGGTGTCATTCAGCGCATACGCCGCCACGGCTTTTGTGACCGTCGCCGCCACGGTTTTGGTGATGACCACAGGCATTTCATTTTTGAAATCCAGCGCGACCATGCTGTCCATGCTGGCCACGGGTTCGGTTCGATAATCTTTGCCGTCGGCGGCAACCGTCAACATCGGCTGAAAGTCGCCCTGTGGCAGGAGCGTGGGAAACGCCGCGCCGACATAGGAAACTTTCGAGAGAATAATGGGAATATCGATCCGCGCCTGTCCCCGAATCGGGGCGCAGCCCGTTTCAAAAATCACATAGGTCGTGGGCGGCAGCGGCTTGCCATCAATCAAATCATTCACCGTCGCGATGTCGGCCTGCACATACGAATTTTCAGGCACCACGCTGGCAACCCGTTCCAGCGATTTATGCGCGCGTTCCAGGTCCGAGGCGTCCGTTGCATCGGCCATGAAAAACAACCCGTCGAGATACACCGTGAACGGATTCACGTAATCGGCATATACCCTGATGTTGTTGATTCCGGACATGGAATTTTGCACTGCGGTTTGAAACTTGGAATCAGCTTCGGCTTTATCAATGGTTTTGCTGTCCTTGCTATCGGCGGCCGCATCCTTCGCTTTTTCGATGCGCCGCTGGTTGGCTTGGACGGCATCTTCTTGACGTTGATAGGCGCGGATAATTTCCGGGCGCGCCTTGTCCGGCTCCCCCATGGCCAGATAATTCAACGCCTCGTAAGTGTTTAGCATGATCCCGTCATAGGAACGTCCTTCGTAGGCCAAATTTGCCTGATTGGACAATAGAGCCGCTGTTTCCTGTCCCAGCCGCACATCCGCCTTTTGGGCGTAGTCATCAATCTTTTCCTGCGCCTGATCGAAAGCCTGATTGCTCTTCTCGAATTGTCCGGCAGCCCGCAACGCGGCTCCCTGTTCCAGGCGCCAAACGATGGCGTCTTTGCTGTCGGCATTCTGGTTGGCCTTGTCCGTGGCCTCATTCACTGCGCCGGGAATATCGCCCCGACGCCAGTAGCTGATGACCTTGTTTTTTTGCTCGTAAGTCTGGCAACCCGTGGTGAACATGGCAGCGCCCAATACCGGCAAAAGCAGCCAGACAAGCTTTTTGAAACTGGGTTGCCCTTCCATGTTAACCGTGTCCTTCGCGGTAAATAATTATTTCGCCTTGCGCAAAACCGCGCCTTTGTCGATGCCGGAATCTTCAATCACTTGGGCTTGCGAAGTTTTGGGGTTGACCTGGGTGATCTTGACCTGGCCCACCTTGACTTCTTCACGGCCCAGAGATTCCTTGGTGTCCGGATCAATCAACTCCTCGCCCAACGCATAAACGTTGAACACATCTCCCGGCGCCACCCCACCGCCTTCGCCCCGGTTGATGGTCACGATGTCATCCCGCCGGATCAGCACCTTTGCCGGAAAAATCACGTCGGCCACGTGAAGGGCGATTTTCTCCGCCATGCTGCGGGCGATTGCCACCATCATTTCATCGCTCAATTCGCCGCTCTTGACCGAATAACTGCGATCCATCTGGATTTGTTTGAACTCGTCGTTGCCCGTCTGAAAATTGGCCGACTCCAGCAGCTTGCCGGTGCTGGAATCATAAATTTTGCCCACCACGGAAAACCGAAACACCCGCTTGGTCGCAGTCTGGCCGGTGCCCTCAAACGTGGCTTTTTCAAGGTAATCATCAAAATCATCCACCGTGGCCACCAACAAGTATTTGGCGCCTGCCAGCTTGCCGGATTGCGCGGCCGTTTTGGCGTCCACATTGCCGGATGCGCCCAAATCCTGCTCCTTGATGACGTCCGCCAGATCGCTGCGGCTCACCACCTCAAATTTCCGCGTCGCATTTACGCGGTCGATCAACTGGCTGTCCAACGATTCGATGATGCGATTCAACTCCTGCTTGTTGTTGAACTCAATGCGTTCGCGCTTGGTATCGGTCGCGGTCGTGGCGACGGTTTTGGTGCTGGACGCATCCAGCAGTGCCGGCGTGGCCTTGATGGACGAAATGGCCAGCGTCGCTTTCTCCTGTGCGCCCGCCACCGGCGGCAGCAAACCCAGGACGCCCGCGGCCAGGGCAATTTTTAAAACTGATTTTTTCATGGGAATCATTCGTTGGTTGAAACTAAAACCGGCTTAATAAAGGCTCTTGTAAATTTTGGTTCCTTCCGTGGTATCCACGCGATAGTGGCTATTCTTGAAAAATTCCGCGACGCCTTCAATGCGCTTCACCTCGGCATCGGTCAACTTGCGATTGTTGTCCAGCGTCGCCAGGAAATCGGTTGTATCCTTCCATTTCGCGTAACCCTCCGGGCTCATCTGCAACGCCACGCGCAGGGTCTGGCCGTCGTAAATGTTCACGGTGCGCGCCCAGTCGGAGAAGCCTTCGCGCGACAGCCGCAGCTTGTGCAATCCAGGCCGCGCCTTGAATTCGCCCGGTGCGGAACCCAACGCCACGCCATCCAGTTCCACCGTCACATCCATCGGCTGGACCGCCATGGGATGGTTGGTGACAATGACTTGATTGTCGGCGGAAAGGTTGATGTCCGGCACCAGAATCGGTTGCAAGCGCGGATCGGTCATGGTGCAGGCAATGTTGAAACTCACCAGCGCAGCCTTGGCCACGCTGGCTGGCAGTGTTTTGCCGCTCTCTGTTATCGCGGCGGCGAGCTGATCTGCCGCGTCGTCCAACAATTGATTAATAATATCGCTGCTGTCTGTCTGCAACGCGCTCGTGTCGCGCACGTTTTTTTCGGAAATCACCGTGCCGCCGCGCTCGGCGCCCCCTTCACCGGCTCCAATAATCCGGTAGTTCAAGCGCAGGCGATACGTGGTGTTCAACGTTTTGATGCCGTTGCCTGCATACGATTTTTTCTCCGTGCCATAGCTCGTAATCGCGGGAATCAAAATGTAGTCCACGCCCAAATTTTGCGCCAGGCGCAACGCCGAAGTGTTGTTGCTCAACTCGCGATCCAGCGGCGTCGCTTCGATCCCGCCCGAGGTGTTCGCCCGCTCGGCGGTTCGCAGCGCATTGACGGCCACGTCCCGGCTGACCACGGCGAAACCCCGGCCCGCCACCCGGCTGCTGACCAAATCCTCCAAGGCTGGAACCTGGTCGTTCAAAGTCGCGCTGGCGCGGTTCTCCACCACGATGAGCACTTTGCGCTGGCCTTTGGGTTTGATGACCTCCGTAATCTGAGTGTGCGGTGTGACATTGGTCGTAAACCACGTGTTGGTCGTCCTGACCGTCTCGTTCTGATTCGCATCCGATGGAACCGCCGCGTTCTGAGCGTGCGAAAAGGTGAAATTTAAGAGCACACCAAGGGCGACTAATAAAAACTGAATTCGTTTCATAATGCCTGATAATTGAAAGTTTCCCGACTACTTGACCGGCGGCGGCGCGGGATTCCCGGTGGGCGCGGGCATTTTGACGGGCCGGCCATATTGATCCACCAGCACGTCATAGGGCACCTGAATCGAGCGGCCATCTGCCGTCGTTTCCGTTTTCCAATAGCGCACCATGCGGTAGCTGGGATCCAAAACTTTTCCCATGCCGGAAACCGTGCCGCCCACCACGCCCGCGCCAAAGCCCACCGCATTGCCCGCCACCACGCCCACGCCCGTGCCGATGGCCGTGCCGGCCACCGGTCCAGGCTGATACGGACTGCCATTTCGATCGCTGCTACAACCAGCCACCACAAAACCAACGCCCATGCCGGCGACGACGACGCGAAGAAAATTCGTGTTGTTCATAAAACACCTCTTCATTTCAAATGCCGGTCAATTCTTGCGGCGATTGAGCCAAACAAACAAGTAAAATGTGGACGGCAACCGCTTGGCTGTGCTTCAGTCCCTGACCGGAATGACAGGCGGAAATGGCTCCCCGCCCTTGATCCCATGAGCCTGGAGCCAACCAGCGTCACAACCCAGGCCCGTTTCTGCGGAATTCAGACCTTGGGCTGCGGCTTCTCGCCATCCACTTCGGCGCGGAAGCGGGGCAGACTGTGCGGATGATGCTGCTGGATATAGGCGATGAGTTTTTCGCGGACGTCGCAGCGCAAATCCCAGGATTTGGAGGAATCCGCGGAAGTGGCGAGCACGCGGATCTGCATGGTTTTTTCCGTGGCGTCGGTCACCTGCAAATTCCAGAAACGTTTGTCCCACAGCGGATGCGGTTCGATGATTTCTTTCAGCGCCTTGCGGATTTCCTCCAGCGGCAGGGTGTAATCCACCCATACGAACACGGAGCCAAGCAGATCAGCGGAGGTGCGGGTCCAGTTTTGGAACGGCTTTTCGATGAAGTAACCGAGCGGAACGATCAGGCGGCGCTCGTCCCAGATGCGGATGACCACATAGGTAAGGGTGATTTCCTCCACGCGGCCCCATTCGCCTTCGACAATGACCACGTCGTCCAGCCGGATGGGCTGCGTCATGGCCAGTTGAAAACCGGCGAACAGGTTGGCAATGGTTTTTTGCGCGGCAAAGCCAATGATGATGCCCACCACGCCGGCGGAGGCGAGAATGCTGGTGCCGAACTGGCGGACTTCTTGAAACAGCATCAGCACCGAGGCAATGGTGAAAATGCCGATGATGGCGTAAAGCAGTTTGCTGATGACATGAACCTGCGTGTAAATCTTGCGGGCGTGCAGGTTGTCGGCGGCACTGATGTCGAACTGGGTCAGCACGGCCTTCTCGCCAAGATGCACCGACTCGAACAGGATGATGGCCACCGCGACGATGAGCATGATGCTGGTGCCTTTGCCCACGACTCCGGCAAATTCCGCCGGCAGCCCCAGCAGGGGCAGGGCAAAGATAATGCCCACCACGGGCACGATGACCCGCAGGCTCTTGCCGACCAACGGCACAAACAAGTCGTCCAATTTGCTTTCAGATTTGGCCGCCCAGATCGCGAGCCGCGCCTCCAGCACGTGGGTGAACCGGAAGAACAGCCAAAACAGAATGGCAAAAACGCCCAGGTCAAACACTTTGCTGAACAATTCGGTGATGAAGCGCAATCCCGCGTTGGGATTCATCTTCACGAGAAACGGTGTGGCGGCGAAGTAGATGCCGTATATCCAGATCAAAACGTAGAGGGGGCGTCCCAACGCATGGAAAACATGGTGCTGCACACCTTTGTCCGGCGTGGCGGCAGCCTGCCGCATGCGGCGGCGCACGATGGAGAGGGCCAGCCCGTTCACCAGCAGCATGAGCAGCACAAACCCGGTCATCACGGCCAAATCGGCCCAGGTGACCGGGCCGAAGACGGCTTTGCCGGCGCCTTCGCCAAACATCGCCTTGAGGCCGTGATTCATCGCGTTGGCCAGAGCAGCCGAGAAGCTGTCCAGAAAGTCTTTGCCGGTCAGATGGGTGTTCGTCATTGCTGTCGTCGTCGCTCAAGGAGTGTTTTCGTTGGTTGGAGTGGTGGCGGGCGGCATGGTCTCGCCGGTCAAATGAATGATGGCCTGCAACGGCGCGCGGACATTGTCGGAATGCAGTTGCAGTTCCTGGCCCAGTTCGGCCAGCACTTGGTTGAGCAGATAGGCCAGCAGCATCAGGCGCAAGGTGGATTCTTCGGCAGGCAGGATTTCCGATCTGCGCATGGCCCGGCAATAGCTTTGCAGGAAGGCGCAACTGACGGCGAGATTCCAATGCCGCACCCACGGTTCGAATTGCGCCAGATTCTCGCGCGAAATGGCGCCCATGTCCACCTGCTGGTGAAACCCGGCATACGCCGCGTGATGGAAGGAGCGCACCATGCGCGCCACGTCGCGCAGGGGCGAGTGTTTGATGCGGCGTTCGCTGATGGGCACGGTGGCATCGCCTTCAAAGTCGAGGAAGATGAAATCGCGGCTGTTCCAGAGAATCTGCCCCAAATGACAATCTCCGTGGATGCGAATGCGTTTGGCGCTGATGTTCTGTTCGATGAGCCGGCGGAATTGCTGGAGAATGGCGGCTTCGAGATTGCCGACCTGCTGCGCCACCGGCTGCAAATCGGCCGGGAGCGTTTTGATTTGTTTGCGCAGCAACCGCAGGCTTTGCACAGCGGTGGAGCGCATGGATTGGAACAATCCGCGCAGATAATGCGGCGTCATCGGCTCGGTGGCAAAAGGCGTGCCCGCTTCGCCCGAGGCGAGCGTCTGGTGCAGCTCCGCCATGCGCGTGCCCAGCAGCCGGGCGGATTCCATGTAGGTTCCGACGTAATCGGCCACCGCTATGGGCGGATCCTGCTGCAATAATTTGAGCGTGGGCAAATGCGGAATCGGCGGCGGCGCAAGCCCCTGCGTGGCCGAGGCGATGACCCGGTCATAATAGCGGCTCAACGCGTCGAGCGTGAATTTCCACGCGTTCTTGGCGTGCGGCACAAACGTCTTGGCCACCGCCAGCGTCATTTCATTTTTGCTGGCGTCCTGATATTCGATGGCGCCCAGCAAGGTCGGGCTGTAGGCAAAATTCTTCCCGGTCAGGAAACGTCCAATTTCCAGTTCGGGATTCACGCCCGGGCCAACGCGCCGGAAATATTTGAGCACGATCTTGTCGCCAAAAATCACGGTGGCGTTGCCCTCGGGCGTGTTTTGCAGCGTGGCTTCGGGCAGGGCGGAACCATTTACAATTTGCCGCAGGGCCGCCGTGCGGCTGGCGGTCAGTTCGGCGTCCTCAGCCTGCAGGGTTTCGCGATGGTTCATCAAGCCGACGAGTTCCTGCGCGAAGGCGGGAGCGGCAAACGCCTCGAAGACCACACCGGAGGATTCCGGAGTTGGGCCGCTCAATTCCGCCACGCCAATGGAGCGGACGGCGGGAGCGGATTCACCAGCGGCGAAGGCCAGCGGCACAACATAAAGTTCGGCCACGGCATCCACATATTCCACTTGAATGGAGGCGAGTTCGGCCACGGCATCGCCTTTGAACGGCACATTGAAAAAGTTTTTAACGGTGGCGAACTTGATGGTTTTCCTCCGGCTGACAAACCAGGGCTGCGCGCGCAGATAATCTGGCAACGCCGCTTCAAATTTAGCGCGCGCCTTGCCCGTGAAAATTTCCTTCCAGTGTTCCGTGACCGGGATGACGGGTAGTTCCGCCGGGAACGTGCCACCCGTCAAGGCCAGCGGCTGCGGCTTGGGTTCGAGCGAGAACCAGAAAAAATTGTGCGGTCCCAGCGTGAAGAAATACGGCGCCTCGGTGATGACCGGGAATTTGGTGCGACCAAACAATTCCACCGGCATCATGGATTGAAACTCGGACAAGTCCAGTTCCACCGGTTGCGTGAAACGGGAAAGATTGGCCACCACCAGCAAAGTTTCCTTCTCGTGACGCAAAATGTAACTGAGAATTTTGTGGTTTTCCGGCTGCAGAAATTCGCATTTGCCTTCGCCCAAGGCGCGCCAGCGTTTGCGCAATGCCAGCACCCGGCGCATCCACCAGAGCAGGGAATGCGGGTTGGCCAGCTCTTCCTCCACGTTGCAGGCTTCGTAGTGGTAAGCCGGGTCAAGAATGATGGGCAGGTAAAGGCTCTGCGGATTGGCGCGGGAGAAGCCGGCGTTTTTGTCCGAACTCCACTGCATGGGCGTGCGCACGCCATTGCGGTCGCCGAGGTAAATATTTTCGCCCAGACCGATTTCATCGCCGTAATACAACACGGGGGTGCCGGGCAGCGAGAAGAGCAGCGCATTAAGTAGTTCAATGCTCTTGCGGTCGTTGTTCAAGAGCGGCGCCAGGCGGCGGCGGATGCCGAGGTTGAGCCGGGCCTTATGCACCTGCGCATACATCCGATACATGTAATCGCGCTCCTCATCGGTCACCATTTCCAGCGTCAACTCGTCGTGATTACGCAGGAACAGCGCCCATTGGCTGGTCTCGGGAATGGGCGGCGTCTGCTCCAGAATATCCACGATGGGCAGGCGGTCTTCCATGCGCAGCGACATGAACAAGCGCGGCATGAGCGGGAAGTGATAGGCCATGTGGCATTCGTCACCGCGGCCTTCGCCGAAGTATTTCACGGCGTCTTCGGGCCATTGGTTGGCTTCGCCTAGCAGCATGCGGTCGCCATATTTTTCATCCACGTGGGCGCGAAGTTGCTTCAGGAAATCGTGCGTCTCAGTCAGGTTTTCGCAGTTGGTGCCCTCGCGTTCGTAGAGGTAGGGCACGGCGTCCAGACGCAGGCCATCCACCCCGAGGTCGAGCCAGAAATCCACCACCTTGATGATCTGCGTGTGAACTTCCGGATTATCGAAGTTCAGGTCGGGCTGATGGGAAAAGAAACGGTGCCAGAAATAGGCTTTGGCCTGGTGATCATACGTCCAGTTGGACACTTCCACGTCTTTGAAAATGATGCGCGTGTCTTGATACTTCTTCTGCGTGTCGCTCCAGACATAGAAGTTGCGCCAGCGGCCGTCGGGTTTGTCGGCCCGGGCGCGCTGAAACCAGGGATGCTGGTCGGACGTGTGGTTGAGCACCAGCTCGGTGATCACGCGCAAGCCACGCTGGTGCGCCTCGCTCAGGAACATTTTAAAATCGTTCAGCGTGCCATACATCGGATGCACATCGGTGTAGTCGGCGATGTCGTAACCGTCGTCCTTCAACGGCGAAGGATAAAACGGCAGCAGCCAGATGGCCGTCACGCCCAGGTCCTTGATGTAGTCCAGCTTTTGAGTCAGCCCGCAAAAATCGCCGGTGCCGTCGCCATCGGAATCGTAGAAGGCGCGGACATGGACCTCATAAATCACGCCGCTTTTATACCAGAACGGTTCGAGCGCGAGACCTTTGCGCGTATGTTTGGCGGTGGGCATAGCGCGTTTGGTTTATTGGAAACTCGGCTTGGCGGCGGAGCCGCCGGCCAATTCGTGCAACATGCGCCGCACGGTGGCCGGGCCGCTCAGGTAATAACGGGCGGAGGTGTTGGCCAAACCCACGCGCACGGAATACGCCGACAGCGGCAAGGCGCGAAACAAGTCTTCATCCGTCCAGTCGTCGCCAATGCCGAGAATGAATTCCGGCGACTGCCCCGACAGCCATTCTTTCCCGGCGGAACCTTTGTTGACGCCGGAGTTGCGCAGTTCGACAACCTTGTCGCCCTCGAACACCTGCACGTCAATGTTGCGCGTGTAACCCGTCAGATCGTCAATCAATTCCTTGGCGCATTCCGACGCTTGTTCCGGGTCGGCGCGCCGGTAATGCCACGCCAGTGAAAAATCCTTTTCCTCCATCAGCGCGCCGGGCAGGCGGTCCACATAAAGTTGAAGCAGCGGGCGCACGCGGTCTTTCCAATCGGCCGTCATGTTTTTAATCATGCGCCAGTCGGCGCCTTTGTCGCGCAACCACACACCGTGTTCCGCAATCAAGGAAATGGGCAGCTGGCCGAACCATTCCTCCAGCGTGCGGCGCGGCCGACCGCTGATGATGGTCACCTCGTTCGCCGGATCGGAGCCGAGCGCGGTGAGCGTCCCGACCAGGTCCGCGTCCGGTTGCGCGAGTTTCGGTTCCGCGGCAAAGGGCACCAGCGTGCCGTCGTAATCGAGCAGCAACGCCCGGCGGGGGGCGGCGCGGTATTGTTGAACCATGCCCGAATACGCCTTGCCGGTAAGCAACCGTGCGCGGCGGGCGTCCTCGGTCTTTTGCGTGGAAATCAAAGTTTGCACGAAATCATCCGCCCAGCGGACGACGTTGTAACGCCGCAACCGTTCCTGCATAAGCTGGTTGCGGCGGATTTGTTCCTCGACGGGCATGACCAGCGCCTGCTCCAACGCCTTGGCGAAATCCTCGCGGTGAAATGGATTGATGATCATCGCCTCGCCCATTTCCTTGGCCGCGCCGGCCATTTCGCTCAAAACCAGCACGCCGGTCTGGTCGGGCCGCGAGGCCATGAATTCCTTCGCCACCAGATTCATGCCGTCGCGCAACGGCGTGATGAGCGCCACATCGCACAGGCGGTAAAGCGGCACGATTTCGTCGAACGTCAGATTGCGGAATTGATAGACCAGCGGCGTCCAATGGACGTTGCCGTAATCGCCGACGATACGTCCGACGGTCTGCTCCAGTTCCTGCTTCATCGCCTGGTAACTGTCCACGCCAATGCGCGACGGCGCGACGGAAATGATGAACACGACCTTGCCGTGCCACTGCGGATTGTTCTTGAGAAACAATTCGTAGCCGCGCAGCCGGTTGATGAGGCCCTTCGTGTAATCCAGCCGGTCCACGGAAAAAACCACCTTTTGCCCGACGCACTTTTCGCGCAGTTCCTCGACGCGCAGTTCGGTTTCCCGCGTGGTGGCGGCGGCGGCGAACCGGTCAAACTCCACGCCCATTGGCAGCGTTTCCACCTGCACCACGCGGTCGCGCAACGTGAGATTGCCGAGCTGATGTTCGTAGCCGGCCGTGCGCAGCACCGAGGTCAGAAAATCCCGGGCATAATCGTGCGTGTGAAAACCAATCAGGCTGGAACCGAGCAGCCCTTCGATGATCTCCTCGCGCCAGGAACGCGGCAGCATCCGGAAAATTTCCCAGGACGGAAACGGAATGTGCAGAAAAAAGCCGATGGGCATGTCCGGAAATTTCGCGCGCGCCAGCTTGGGCAGCAGCAGCAGGTGGTAATCGTGAATCCAGAGCACGTCGTCCGGACGCAGCGCGCTGACGACCGCCTCCGCAAACACGCGGTTGACGTTGCGATATTCCTGCCAGTTTTCCTCCTCGTAATGCGTCAGCATCGGGAAATAGTGGAACAACGGCCAGATGGTCTTGTTGCAAAAACCGAGATAAAACCGGTCCATGCTTTTCTCGGGCAGATAAACCGGACGCGATTTAAACTTTTCCTCGCTGAACGCGCTCACTGCCGCTTCGTGTTCGGGCGGAATGCTGGTTCCCGGCCAGCCCATCCACAAATGGTCCGGCCGCTCCGTTCCGGACGGAAGCGGACGGTCCAGATAACTCCACAAGCCCGTGGTTAAACCGCCAGCACTGGGTTTGAACTGCGGCGAACCTTCCCGAAACGAAACCGTGAATGGCAGCCGGTTTGAAACGATAACTAACCTCATAATTTCATCATGTGATGCTGATACTCATTTTTCAAGCCGCTGGTTCAAAAAATTTCCCCGCCACCGGTTTGCGGCGTTCAAGCGCAATCAAACCAACCCAAGCCACCGCGCCAACCGCACGTTTGATTTACTTTCGTGGTTTCCGCTGCTAATACTGTCCCGTGCTCAATGCCGCCGCCATTTGGAAAAATCTGAATACGCCGAACCGCCTGTTTCTCATCGCCGGACCGTGCGTGATCGAAAACGAAAAGCTCTGCCGCCAGGTGGCCGCTTCGCTGGTCAAGACCTGCCGCCAACTCGGCATTTTTTACGTCTTCAAGGCGAGCTTCGACAAGGCGAACCGCACCTCCGGCAAGGCGTTTCGCGGGCCGGGGATCGACGACGGTTTGCGCATCCTGGCCGGCATCCGCGAAGAATTTGACGTGCCGGTGCTGACCGACGTGCATACGGAAACGCAGGCTGGCGCCGCCGGCGAAGTGGTGGACATCTTGCAAATCCCGGCGTTTCTCTGCCGGCAGACGGATTTGATCGACGCGGCCGTGGCCACAGGCAAAATTGTGAACCTTAAAAAAGGACAATTCCTTTCGCCAGCGGAAATGGGGCGCGTCGCCGAAAAGGCGCGAATGGCGGGCGGCCAACGAATTTTGCTGACCGAACGCGGCACGACCTTTGGTTACAACAACCTGGTGGCGGACATGCGCTCGATTCCGATCATGAAAGCGTTTGGCTTCCCGGTCGTGTTCGACGCCACGCACTCGGTGCAGTTGCCCGGCGGCGGCGGCGACAAGTCCGCCGGCCAGCGCGAATTTGCGCCCGTGCTCGCCAAAGCGGCGCTCGCGGTGGGGGCGAGCGGCCTGTTTATTGAAACGCATCCCAAGCCCGATGAAGCGTTGAGCGACGGGCCGAACATGATTCCGCTGGGTGAAATGGCGGCCACGTTGAAGCGCTTGTTAAAAGTTTACAAAGCCGTTCATTAAAATGGCAAAAGCAACCTCATCTTCGCTAAAAGCTCGGCTGAATCGCATCAAACTGTTTTTGTGCGATGTGGACGGCGTATTGACGGATGGTTCGATTTTCATTGGCGGCGAACGCGAGTTCAAACGATTCAACATTCGCGACGGGCTCGGGCTGGTTCTGGCGCGGCGGGCGGGTTTGAAAGTTGGCTGGGTTTCCGCCCGTCCATCGCTGGCCACCAAACTGCGTGCCGAAGAGCTTAAGATCGATTTTCTGGTTCAACAGGGTGACAAGACCAGCAAAACCGCGGCGATTGAGCAGTTGCTGGCGCAGGAAAAATTGAACTGGAGGGAGACATGTTTTGTCGGAGATGATGTGATTGATCTGGGGCCGCTGACGCGCGCCGGCCTGGCCGTGGCCGTGGGCGATGCGGTGCCGGAAGTAAAGCGGGCGGCGCATTACGTGGCCAAAGCCGTGGGCGGCCGGGGCGCGGTGCGGGAAACCATTGAATTAATTTTGCGGGCAAAAGGTGAATGGCAGCCATTTGTGGAAAAATATTCCGAATGAAACCGGGCGCGGCAACGATCCGTTTGATGCTGGGAACGGCCGCCGTTCTTCTGGCGGCGGGATTGAATTACGCCCAGCAAATCCCGGCGGCCCGGGCCAAAAATTTCACTTCGCACACGTATTACGAACCGCCGAATGAGCGTCAAATGAAGCTCAAACTCTCGGGGGCAGAAGCGTCGCCGCTGCCCGGCGGCTTGCAGGACATCCGGGAACTGACCATTGAAACCTATGACGTTTCGGGGAAGACTGAAGCGATCGTGAAAGCACCGCAATGCACGTATTCCCTGTTTGATGGCGTGGCCAGTTCACCGGGACATATTGAGTTGAAGAGCGGCGATGGCCGGTTCTTCACCGAAGGCGACGGTTTTTTGTGGCGGCAGGCCGATTCGCTGCTCATCATTTCCAACCACGTTCACACCGTCATCAAAGGCGGGACGTTTAAATTTAGCGCACCATGAAAATTGTATTTGCCCTGTTGCTGGCCGGCAGTTGCAGCCTCTTGTGGGCGCAAACCAACGCGCCGGTTGAACCGCCGGCAGACCAGCAAACCGACATCACAGCCGCCCACGGACGATTTGACGGCATCAAATACCAGATGGTTTATGAGGGGAATGTGTTGGTGCAGGATCCCAAGGTTAAACTGACCTGTGAAAAATTGATTGTGGATTTGCAGAAGGACGGCGGGCACCCGACCAACATCCTGGCCCTGACCAATGTGGTGGTGGATGTCCTGGATGAAAAAGGCCAGACCAATCACGTGACCGCCAACCGGGCCACTTACACTTACACGGTGGCCAACGCGACCACGAACGAAATGATCACCTTCGATGGTGGCGAACCCAAGCCGCGGGTGGAAAATCCGCAACTCATCATGGAAGGCGATGTGTTGACCTTTGATCTGGGCACCAAACAATTCAGCGGCGAAGGTTTCCGGACCATTTTCAAGCAATTACCCAACGCCGGCGGCACGAACGGATCGCCGTTTCAACTCTTCAAATGAACCCCGCCGAACCTGCAGACGGTCTCCTGCTCGCCACGGACAAACTGGCGAAGGAATATCGCGGACGCCGCGTGGTCAACGGCGTTTCCGTCAAAATCGGCGCCGGTGAAATCGTCGGTCTGCTGGGGCCGAACGGAGCCGGCAAGACGACGACCTTCAACATGGTGGTGGGCGTGGTCAAGCCGGACGAAGGCACGGTGACATTTCAAAATAAACCCATCACCGGCTTGCCCATGCACAAGCGCGCCCGGTTGGGCATTGGTTATTTGACGCAGGAACCGTCGGTGTTCCGCAAGTTGACGGTGGAGGAAAATATCCTGGCCATTCTGGAAACCTGCAAGCTCGCGCGCGCCGAGCGTGACGTGCGTTTGAAATATTTGCTGGAGGAACTGGATCTGACGCCCATCCGTAAAAGCAAGGCGTATCAATTGAGCGGCGGCGAAAAACGGCGGCTGGAAATCACGCGGGCGCTCGTCACCAGCCCGAAGCTCCTGCTGTTGGACGAGCCTTTCAGCGGCATCGATCCCATCGCGGTTTACGAAGTGCAGAAAATTGTGCGCCGTCTGAAGGAGCGCGGGTTGGGCATTCTCATCACCGACCACAATGTCCGTGAAACGCTGAAGCTGATCGATCGCGGCTACATCATTCACAAAGGCCAGGTGTTGGTGGAGGGCGCGTCGGAATTTTTGGCCAACGACCCCAAAGCCCGTGAAATCTATCTGGGGCCGGAATTTAACATGTAAAAAAGCCCGTCTGCTGGCGCAAACGGGCTGGGTGAAAACGGCCGGGTTCAGTGCTTGCGGCGACGGGCGACTTGGGACAGAAACAACCCGCCCAATCCGAGCATGGCCAGCGTGGAAGGTTCGGGGACAGACGTGGCGTTGGGCAGGTTCAACGTGGGAAAAACAATTCCGGCGGTGGTGTTTTCCTTGGTGGCCACATACGCATCCAGAGCGTTGTCGGAATTTACCAAAAAGAACAGGGTGACCAGATGGTCGGTGTCGGTTTTCAAAAAGTTTTCCAAATTCACCGAAGTGGCCGTGCCGGCACCCGCAGCGGCGGTAGTGGTGAACACGCCCGCACCGGTCACCGCTAATGAACCCAAAGCGTAGCCCGAGGAGTTGGCCGGGAGCGTGGTCGCCGTGCCGCCGTTGTAAAGACTGCCGGTGTCCAGCGTGTAATAGCCGGCGCTGGCCGTGGAAAAGCCGCTGGCCGAGGCATATGTTAGTGTGCTTTCGCTCCAGTTGTTGTTGGCGGCGGAATCGCTGAGTCCAAACAGGGACCAGGTGCGAGAGCGGTTGGCGCTGGTCACGTCAAAGGTCAGCGTCGCGCCGGAAGCCCAGTTGGCAATCTGGGTATCGACTCCCGACAAATCAAAACGCAGATAGACGATGCGCTGGCGGGTGGCGTCGTAGTTGCGCTGTTCCACCGTGGCACTGGCGCCGAAAACATTGCCGGAACCGGGGCCGGTGTCATTGACCAGTTCGGTGTCCGCGCCGTTGCCGAAGGCGGTGGTGATGGAGACTTGGCCAAAGGCCGGGCCGGCCAGCAGCAAGGAGACGACAAGGGTAGTGAGGATTTTAGGGTTGGGCTTCATGCGTTGGAATCATTGCATGACCCGGTCAAACCGAGCGGGCTTGTATACTTAACAAACGCATGGACCGCAAATGTCCAAGTGAATACGCTAGGCTTGTTCCGCATGAATACCTATCCAAAGAAAGCGGACGTGTT
>JAKALA010000001.1 GCA_021813325.1 bacterium
GCGGCGTTCAGCCAAACCAAGGAAATCCGCCTGCGCCAAGGGTTCATCACCACCACTCCGGCCATGAAAGCTGCGGCCAAGGCGCGCGCAACCAAGAAAACTCTATCCGCCCAGGCTTCCGGTCTTTACCTGGTTCAATTTGAACATCGCCCGACTTCACACGAGCGGGGGCAATTGCGCGCCTTGGGCGTGGATTTGCTGACCTATGTGCCGGATGATGCGTTCATCGCCCGCTTCGCCAAAGTTTCGCCGGATGTCGTGCAGGCGTTGGAGTTCGTCCGCTGGGTTGGAAAATATCAGCCGGGTTATCGGATTGCGCCCCGGCTGACGGCGGCGCTGCAAAACCCCGCGCTTAAAAACGCCGGCGTCAGCACCAACGTCAGCATTCTGGTCGCGCCCGGCGCAAGCGCGGCGGAACTGGCTCAAGTCAAATCATTGCTGGCCAAACTTAATCACCAAACCGACCTGCACATGGGCGCGGTCATTCAAGGGCAAATGCCGCTGGCCAATCTATCGGTGCTGGCTCAGGCCAGTTCCGTTCTGTGGATTGAGCCGACACCGAAACGCAAGCTCGTGGATGAAGCGGCGTCAAAAATTGTCGGCGGCGATGACGGCCAGATCGCCACGCCCACGGTGACCCAGCAGTTGGGCTATGACGGTTCCGGCGTGACGGTTTGCGTGGCCGACACCGGGCTGGACACCGGCGACACCAATGCCATGCATCCGGACCTGGCCGGCCGCGTGACGGGTTTTCTCTTTTACGGCGACAATATCACCGACGGATCGGATGGTTACGGCCACGGCACCCATTGCGCCGGCATCGTGGCCGGCAATGCCGCCACGGGCGAAACGGATCCCGCCACCGGACAGTTGTATGGCTTGGGGGTCGCTTCCGGCGCGAATCTGTTCATCGAGCGCATCTTCGACGCCAACGCCAACGCGGCCAGCCCGTTTCCCAGCGACTCCACGCTAACCCGGGATGCCGTCCGGCATGGCGCGAAAATTGGCTCGAATAGCTGGGGCAACGAGGCGCAGGGCGATTACGACATTGATGCGGCCACGTTTGATGAACTGGTGCGGGATGCCGATCCGGGGACAGCAGGGGATCAGCCGTATGTGCTGGAATTTTCCGCCGGCAACAGCGGCCCTGGCTCGGAAACCATCAACAGCCCCGCATGCGCGAAGAACGTCATTGCCACCGGCGCCTCGGAAAACACGCCGGGCACGCTGGCCGCAACGTATGGCCTCTACGCGGATGGCGCGGACACCATGGCCGATTTTTCCAGCCGCGGCCCGTGTGCGGATGGGCGGATCAAACCCGATCTCGTGGCCCCGGGCACGTGGATCGCTTCGGCGGCTTCGTCCTATGCGGTTGACCTGGCGCAAACCTCCTGGACCGTGATTGACGGTTATTACGTTTACATGGGCGGCACCAGCATGGCTGGTCCGCATGCGGCGGGAGCGGCGGCGGTGTTCATGCAATTTTACGAACGCGCGCATACAAATGCCGTGCCGTCGCCCGCGCTGGTCAAAGCCGCATTGATCAATTCCGCCGAGGAATTGGACGAAGCCAATGGCGGTCCCGGCACGGTGCCCAACAATGATGAAGGCTGGGGCCGCATTACGCTGACCAACATCGTCGTTGCCGATGTCAATTCCGCGCCGCGCTATTACCAATATCTTGACCAATCGGTGCTGCTGACCAACAGCCAGGTTTATGCGCAGCACGTCTTTGTGCAGAGTTCGGATCAGCCGTTGAAAATCACGCTGGCCTACACGGATGTCGCGGGCTTTCCGGGCGCGATTCCCGCCTTGGTGAACGATCTCGATCTGGAACTGGTCGCTCCCGACGGAACGATTTATCGCGGCAACCAATTCGGCGCGGGGGAATCCGTGCCCAATGCGCCGTCGCCGGACCAGCTCAACAACGTGGAAGGCATTTATCTTTCGCAACCGGCGCCGGGCGATTACACGGTGCGGGTGCGCGGCAGCAAAATCGCGCAGGACGCGGTGAGCGCCACGCCGGAAATTGATCAGGATTTTGCCCTGGTCACCTCCGGCGATCTGGTGCGTCCGGGCCGGGGTTTCATTCTGCTGGATCGATCCGCCTATACCGCGCCCGGCGTCATCCAACTAGGGGTGTTTGACGCCGCGCGCGCGGCGAACAATTCTGTCAGCGCTCTCGTCACCAACCTGACCCGGCACAGTTTTGTGAATGTCTCCTTGTCGGCTTCGGGCCATTACGGCGCGTTCACCAGTGCCGTTGCCACCGTCACCGGCACGGCCGGCGCGGGCCAGATTCAAATCGCCAACGGCGACCAGCTTGAAGCGATTTATCTGGATTCCAGCGGCGTGGCGCGCAGTGCCACCGCCGTGGCGGACCTGCTGCCACCCAATATCAGTTCGGTAACGTCCACCGCCGATGTGGGCGTGCTGGCCGTGACCTGGCATACGGATGAACCCGCCACTTCCATTGTGCATTACGGCACCAACAGTGCGGATTTGAATCTGGGCGCCACCAATCTGGATTTGGTCACGGATCACGTGGTTAAACTCACCGGACTGGTGCCGGGGCAAACGTATTATTATGCGATCGTCTCGTCGGACACCGCTGGCAACATCGGCGCCGCGAACAATTCCGGCGCGTTTTACAGTTTCATCGGATTGACGACGCCGACCGTATTGTTGGTGGATGATTACGACACGGTGGCCGAGGAAGCCAATGGTTCCACCGTCATTCCCGACAGCGCCTATACCAACGTGCTCGCCGCAGCGGGCGTCAGTTTTGGATTTTGGAAGGTGAACCAGCGCGGTTCGCCGCAGTTGGCCGATTTGCAGCCGTTCCCGGTGGTGATTTGGCGCACGACCGACGATGCCATCAACTATGGCGTGGATGCCGATGGTTTGCCGGACCCTTCGGCGACGAACAATACTTTGAGCGCGCAGCAGCAATACATGATTCAAAGCTACCTCAATGGCGGCGGCTCATTTTTCATGGCTTCCATGGGCATCCTTTCCCGAATCGGCGACACGCCGTTCCGGCGCAATGCGCTCAAGGTGGCCGGCTTTATTCAAAACACGAGTTTGTTGGGAACATGCTCGGACTGCGATGAGGATCACGGCGTGCCGGCCTTCTTTGGCAATACGTCTTCCATTGCGGACGGCATGTTTGTGAATCTGAATTACAGTTTTTATCCGTCGGTTGATTTCGGTGGTTTCTCGCTGGGGCCGGACTTGTCCGATACGTTCACGCCGGCTGCGGATGCCCTGCCCGTTGCGTTTGAATCCGTTTCTGGCCGGGCTTGCGGGATGAGTTATCCGGCCGTTGGCGAGGACAGTCCGGGCCGCGTGGTCTTTCTTTCCTTTCCGTTCGACGCCATTCCGGTGAACGGCACGGTCCCCAACAACGCCGTGGTGTTGCTGCAAAACATCATTAAATTTCTCGCGCCCGGCTTGAACGGCATTGGCGAAGTGTTGCTGGACCACTCGGTTTACACGACCAATGACGTGGTCACGGTGGAGGTTGGCGATTCGGATCTGGCGGGAACCGGGCAAACCCAGGTGAGCTTCAAAGCCAGTTCGCGCACGAATCAAACGCTCGTCACGCTGCCGGAAACCACCCATCGCGGCTTGTTCCGCGGCACCCTTTCACTGGTGGCGGGTAATGCGTCCGCCAGCCAATTGCAGGTGGCCAACGGCGACACCCTCACCGCCACATATTATGACGCTTCCCGCAGCCGCAACGTGACCGCTACGGCCGCGGTGGATACCGTGCCGCCGGGCATCACCAATGTCGCGGCGACCACCGATTACTACAACGCCCGGGTGACCTGGCAAACCACCAAGCCGTCGGACTCATCGGTGCAGTATGGTGGCTTCAACCAGCCGCCGATCAACACGGTTTACGACCGCGCGCTCGTCACCAACCATACCGTCACGGTCAGCGGCCTGTTGTCCGACCGGGTTTACGATTATCTGGTGGCCAGCCGTGACCAGGCCGGCAACACCGCGGTGGATGACAACGGCGGGAATTATTATACTTTTTCCACGCTGAAGGGAAATGCCCTGCCGTGGTCTGATAATTTGGAAAGCGGAGTAAAAAAATGGTCTGTAGTTGGCGCCAGCGGCACGGAACTCAATTGGACCCTCGGCACGCCCAACAACACGCTCGCTTCCAGCGCGCATTCGGGCACCAATGTTTGGGGCAGCAATTTAAACCATCAATCGTTCATTTACGAGGGAACCTATCTTTACAGTCCGCCCATTGATCTCTCCGGTGTGAGCAGCGCGACCTTGACGTTCTGGCAAAATTATAACCTCACTTCCGGATTGGAATACGGCGAACTGGGCGTGAGCACCAACACCGCCACGCCGCCACCTTCAATTCCCACGCTGGTCAGTTACACGGGTGGGGCTTCCGGAGGTTGGGCGGAAGAATCCGTTGACTTGTCCCAGTATGCCGGCATGACAATTCAACTCGTATGGTATTACGCGGGCATTCCGATTTCTGGGACTTTGGACGGCTGGCTGATTGATGATGTTAGCGTCACCGGCGTCGTTGCCGGCGGCAACATCACCATCTCGAAGAATTTAAACGAAGCCGCTTGGACGTTGTCCACCGTTTCGCCGCTGGGCTTAATCCCGGTTAAATCCGGCTACGCGTCGGCGGTGACGTTCAGCAATCTGGCTGCGGGCGACTACGTGGTTCAGTTCAGCGACGTGCCGTTTTATCTGACGCCGCCCGCGCAAACCAATACGCTGGCCGTGGGCGGTTCCTTGAATTTCAACGGCAACTACACCTTTCCCGACGTCAACAGCAACGGCATTTCCGACCTTTTTGAAATCCACTATTTCGGATTCATCTCCACCAACCGCACCCGGAATACCGATACGGACGGCGATGGCATGACGGATTATGCTGAATTTATCGCCGGAACAAATCCGACCGATGCCAGCTCGAAACTGGATTTCATTTCAGCCACCGCCCCAACCAACGAACTCATGCAATTCACCTGGTCGTCGGTCCCCGGACGGATATATCAACTGGAAACATCATCCGATCTGTCCGCATGGTCGTCGGCAGGCGGCTGGCAGCAGGCCGCCGGCAACTCGATGACATTTTCCACCACGAACAGCAGCCGCGTGGAATTCTTCCGCGTGCAGGTGCAGCCATAAAAGCTGGGTGCACCGTAGTCCGGTTTCTCAGTAGCGCGGCACGTTGCGGTCGATTTTTGAGGTCAGTCGTTTTTGGCAACGAAAAAGGCGCGACGTTAATGTCGCGCCTTGGCTAGTCGTTTATAAATGGCTTATGGGTCAAGCGCGTTGTTTGCGCATCCGGAAGGCACGAAGACCCTGGATACCAAAAGGCAAAACCATCAGCGCACCGGCCACCCAGGTGGAAGGCTCGGGAACAGCAGCGGAGTTGAGTTGCACGTTATCGATCAGAGCTCCATAACTGTCCGAGGTGCCGGCGCCAACAAATTTCAAGGTGTTCACACCACCATTGCCGGTCACCGTCGTGGAAAAGAGCGACATCGCCGTGCTCGTTGGTTGAGCACTAATTACCAGATTACCGTTCCAATAGACATCAAACATGCAGGACGAAGGTGAGATGCCTGATCTCTCGGCATATAAGAAGGACAGTGTGTAGATAGCCCCACCGGTAATTCCCTGATCCACGGTCACATTCGCCGTGGAATCCAATTCCATTACCGTATTCCCATCAGCTCCAGTGACGCCGTAGGTGGCAGGCGTGCCGAGTTCAATCGGAACATTTCCTTCTGGGGTCCAACCCGGAATTGAGCTGAAGAGGCCCCAAGTGCCGCTAAAAGCGGGATGATTTTCAAAGCTGCCATTTACTATGAGGTTCGCGTGAACCGATGAGGCCATCAGCAAGCCAAGGCCCAACAGGATGAGTTGTTTTTTCATTTTCAAGGTTTTCAAGTTTGGTTGTTTTGATTTGCCTAACCATAGTATCTCAAATTGATGTCTGTTTTCTAGGCACGCCTGAGCCATCTTTACTCACATTTAGGACTTATCGAAGTCGTGAAAAACCCTAACTCGCAGCGCTCATACAGACGATGCAGTAGAACGGGCATAGATGGGAGGTATTGTGAGTTCAGGCTTAAAGTGAGGCGACTGCCTGGCAGTTGTAAACGGCGGCTGAAAAGTGCGGCATCTTCATTAACCTTAATTGCCCGCAATTGGAAAGGTGGTCAAAGGTGGAAGGAGTGAATAAAATCGCAGGTAATGAGCACGAAAGCATCACTGGCATCGGTCCACCTGGCAGGTGAGAGCAAAGATGAGATTTGTCTGGACACACCACGGGGTAAAATGCCGAAGCCGCCAATGGGGTGACCTTGAATCAAAGGCATTGGCCGCAGCGCCATGTGGTGAAGTTGTATCGGCGATTGCAGCGACGAAAAGGACATGCCAAAGCCGTCAGTGCCGTTGCTCGTCATTTGGCCGCCGCCAGTTTTTGGATATTGCCCCGGAACGAAGATTATCGTGAACCGGTGCCGAAAGGGAAATCGGTCGTCCCGCCGGCAGCCGCGCGTGGTAAGCGTCTGAAGCCTTGAGTTTCGACGAGTGAATGCGACCTGCCGGAGGACATATCCATGCCTCATTGAAGGCGAAGAGATGACTGGGCTCGACCCGTCGGATGAAAAATTTTGAACCGGCGCTTGACACCACGCTTTCAGAGATGCCGCTTACAATGGCCCGCCTTGTTCAACCGCTTTTTCTTCCTTTCGCGTGGTTGGTTATTTCACGGTTCCACGGCTGAATTTAGGGCTATTTCAGATTTTTGGTGACAAAATTGGCCACTCGTGGCCAGACTTCTTCCAGCGGTATATTTCTCAAGCAAAACGGTTCGGAAAACCGGCAATAATCTGAACACGGTTTATAGGGACAGGCTTTACCTGCCACAAACTCCGCCGCCGGATGCAGTGGCACAAACCACTCGGGCAACTGCGGGCCGAATAGGGTGAAAGTCGGGCAGCCCAAAGCCGCCGCCAGATGGCCTGGCCCCGAGTCATTGCCAATCAACACCCCCGCCCCATCAATCAAAGCCAGCAATTCAGTCACCGAATGCGGACAGGCCGCCATCTCGCCGTGACTTTGCCACCAATCCACCTGATCAGGGTCGCAGACCAGTTGGACCGGAATGTTTTCCTGCCGCAAGCGGAGAACCATCTCCCGAAACCGTTCCAGCGGCCAGACGCGCAGCGGCAACCGGGCACCGCTATGCACCATCGTCACGGGGGGGCGTTGAACCCTAAACGCGGAATTGAAAGCCGCGCCGACATCCTCGCCCGCAGAACCTGTTTTTTCTGGTTTATTCGCGGCTGCAAAAAAATGTTCCAGGGCTGGCAGTTTCAAGCTCAATGCCTGGCCAATCGTTCGCCAGGCTTCGTATCGATGGGCCGTTGGCGCCGGTCTCAGGAGCCGACGCGTTAAATACCGTTGGCTCCCGATCCGTGGAAAACCAAAACGTTCCCGGACGCCGCATAATTTCAATGCCAAATGATCACGGGGATCCCAGCGCGCCGAGACTCCATAATCAAATTGTTGCGCCAAAACCCGGTTGCGAATGCGGAACAATGTTTTCCAAGGCCAACGCCAGATTTGATATTTTTGCCGGAACGCCGTCCAAGGAGCGGTCAGTGGAATTATTTCAACTTCCGGCCAAAGTCGCCGCCCCAGTTCCTGTGCATAGGGCTTTGCGATTAGCGTGGTTTGGAATTTACGGGAAGCAGCCTGAAGAAATGGCGTGGCAATGACGAGGTCTCCCAGCCCCCATAATTCCAAAACCAACAGCCTGGATTTCATGGCCTTAGGTTGACTGAGGCACGGCATCTGGAAGCGCTGCGGCGGGTCGGTAGATTGTGCGCCGCACTGTTCGCCGAGCCACTCCCCAGTTCATGGCAACGCTGAAACCTGCCAAACGCGCAAAGTTGCCCACGTCGGCTTGAAATGCTCCGTAAATAAGGAAAAAGAAAACAATTGATTTAACACAAAAGGCTAGCATGAATGTATTGAATATTTTTAATTCGGCAGGGCCATATTGGTAATTGCGATACACCACAAAAAACGTCGCAGCCATCAGCCAAATCATGCCTATTGCCCCCCAAATCCCGAATCCAATAATGGTAGAAATTGGCCCGCTATGAAAGTCATTCGAAACAGCCAAGGATTCCTCGTCGCCTGAAATATGGGCAGAGTAGACATCGGCAAACGCGCCATGACCGATCATGCTATAATCATCACGGGTTAAGGTATAGCCTTTACCTATAAGCAAATAATCCGGTATTTTGGGCAAAATGGCCTGCCAAATATTCAGGCGCCAATTAGTGCTTGCCTCAGCATCCAAAACAACATCGGTTCGCCATTTTAACGGCAAGAACGACATGGAACGTTGGATTGTATAGGGCAGTTTATCCGAAAAGGCGCCCACACATGCGCCTCCCATAATTCCCAGAATGAGGAAGATTCCCATCAACCGGGTGCGATGCAGCCTTTCCAAAAAGAACATCATAACGCAAAGAAAAACGAAGGCAGAAAAAACCGTGCGAAACCCACCCAGCATGGAAAGCCCGAAAAACAAGAGCAAAACCACCGGCCGCCATAATTTCCCCTCCGCAAATACACCTCGCAGACCATACCGTGCAACCAGATAAATGGGCACCACATTGGCGGCAAAGGCCAACGACACCAGACGCGTCGTGCCAAATTGCACATCTTCTTGTGAAATCAGGCCTACGGGAGGGAACAACAGATTAATGTAGTTGAATGGTGCAGGCAAAAATGGGAATAGATCGCCGATGAAACCAAATATGCCCGGCAACATATAAAGCATCAAATACAGCTTCTGCTGTTCGCGGGGTATGCGTTGGCTGGCAAGAGCAAAGTAAGCCGCAATCCCCACCAAAAGGGTCACATACTTGCGGCCTCCTCCAACATCAGTATCGGCAGCCCCCGCCCCGCCCCCCCCACTCACAGCATGGAAATGGATGCCCCCGGTTAGTTGAGCGGTAATCAGAACGGTTAAAGCTAGGAAAATCAAGGGCAAGGTCATGCTTGGAACCGAGATGAATTTCTGTTCCTTGTTCAACGTGCGCCCGATGATTGCAATGCCCAAGCTTAAGAGCACCATCACTTGGCCAAACGGAGGACTCCCGACCAAAAAGAAACATACCATCGGAAAAGTCAGCCCAAAAACCATGATGGGGTAATGCCACCTGATCAAAATGGGCGCCGCGATCAAAGCCAGCACAATAAGCAGGATGCCCAAGCTGCCATACGTCATGGGGTCGGTCAGCAAAACACCCACCAAAATAGCGACGGGTATGCAGATCACATATGTGAGCAACACCCGCATGATGCCGGCTGGATTTGTCATTATTTAGAAATAACTTTCCAGCAAATATACGCATAACCAGCTCATGCTGGAAGCTTAAACCTGCATCACAAGCGCCATTCGAGTCAATTCGGGAACTGACCGAATCGGGACAATTCCAAGAAAAAGAGGTGACGACGCGTTTTGTTTTGGTTATAAAATTTTTTTTGGTCGGAAAGTGGCCGTTGAGTTGAATCATGAAACATCTGTTGTCTCTGGAAAAATTGCCGCGAGCGGAGTTTGCCCCCATTCTCCGCGATGCCATTGTCTTCAAGCGGGAGCGCGGCCGGCACAAAACCCCGCCGCTCGCCGGGAAGACGTGGGCGCTGATTTTTTCCAAATCGTCCACGCGCACGCGGGTTTCGTTTGAAACCGGCATTCGCGAACTGGGCGCCGGCGTGATGTTTCTCAACGCCAACGATATTCAGCTCGGCCGCGGCGAACCCATCAAGGACACCGCGCGGGTGCTGGGCCGCATGATTCATGGCGCGGTCATCCGCACCTTCGCCCAGCGCGACGTGGAGGATTTTGCCGCCTTTTCCCAAATTCCCACCATCAACGCGCTGACGGACGATGAGCATCCGTGCCAGGTGCTGACGGATATTTTTACCTTCGAGGAAATGCGCGGGCCGATTGCCGGCAAGGTGATCACCTTTGTGGGCGACGGCGCCTGCAACATGCCGGCCTCCTGGATTTTTGCCGCGGCCAAAATGGGTTTTGAACTGCGCATCGCCGCGCCCAAAGCCTTCCAGCCGTCTGCCGGGCTGCTCCAGCGCGCCGGTGGCAAAATTATTTGCACCGAGGATTTGAAAGCCGCGGCCGCGGGTGCCGACCTGCTTTACACGGATGTGTGGGTTTCCATGGGCAAGGAGGCGGAAGCCGCCGAACGCATCAAAATCCTCAGCGGCTATCAGATCAATGCCGAACTGCTCAAAGTGGCCAAGCCCGACGCGCTGGTGATGCATTGCCTGCCTGCCTATCGCGGCAAAGAGATTGACGAAGCCACGTTTGAAGCTCACGCCGATACCATCTTCACCCAGGCGGAGAACCGGTTGCATGTGCAGAAATCCATCCTGAACTGGGCGGTTTCATAATGGAAACGCCAGCGCGGTTTGGTAGGTGACCGGGCACAGATGGTTCTGACGAAAAATTCAAACCTCGTAGGCGGCCCCCGTGGTTGGAACGAACCGCGAATCTCCTGAACCCTGCGAAATCAGCAGGGTTGCAGTGAACTCTGATTCGCGCTGCTCGCCGGCTTGTTTCGCCCAATTCCGGCGGAGGGAGCAAATTTCCAAGAAAACTTATGTAAGGTGACGCCGATTTTGTGCGCTGCGCATGTGAAAGCAGTTCCAAGAACCGAGACAAAAGAAGTCACGCGCCCATTTGGAGGGCTTTTTACCGTCTGTTTCAGCCAGGCTGGAAAATTAAAATGGATCGTGCTAGCCGCACAGCCGCTTTGGATTTGGCCTTTAAAATGTGTTCCCATGCAGCGCGTGCGCACCATCGCGGCCCTGGCAAACCTTGCGGCGGATTGCGGCACGATATGCGGTGAGGGGCACGAGACGTTACTGGGGTTGAGGGCGGGCGTTCCATCAAACTTCAACGCCGTAGTCGTGGCATCGTCCTTGCGAACGGCCACCATGCCGCTCCTGACGGAGCTGGGAAATTCTGTAAATCGCGCGGGCTACAAAGATGCCAGCCCTACGGGCTTTAACCGGAGCAATGCCGGGGAACAGGCGTCGCGCCTGACGGCGCGATAACTTTTGCAGCCGCCAAGATCACGAGGCTCTGACTGAAATATGGGAATAGTTTGAACCTCCTGACGTCGGCGGCGACGGCGCTCAGGGGATGAGCCGCATTACCTCGGCGGCCACGGGGCTTTGCCATAAGCCAGCCGCGCCCGTTCCGTATCCAGCGGGCTGATCCGGTTTTCATCCCATTGCCCAATGACCCGATCGTATTTTCTGTCCTTGGGCGACAGCACCGCGCAGGGACTGCTGCCATCGCCGTCTTTGCATTCGTCTTCGCAGGCGCCGGCCCAGCAAACGCGGTAATGCATGATGGAGGCGTAATCGTAGGGCAGCGTCGAAACCAGCCAGTTGGTTTTGGCAATCCAATCGTAATCCAAGGCGCGCCCGGGCTTGATGTTTTCGTAATGGACGGTGATGAACTGGTCGCGATCCCAGCGTTGTTGTTCATGAAAGAATCCCAGCGCGTGACCCAGTTCATGCGCGGGCATCCATTCGGCCTGCTGCCACCAGAAGGCGGTGATGTTGATGTCGGTTCGCTCGCCTTTTTGAAATCCCACGTGGCTGGTGTTGTTGCCGGCGTCCAGCTTGCCGGTGAAGTTCACGTATTCCACCTGATTTGAGCGCTGGACGAAATGGATGTTGGCGCCGGTGTCCATCCAGCGTTGCATGGCGCGGAGCACGAGGGCCTGTTGCGCGGCGTTGAGTTTGGAAATGTCGTAGGGGATGACTCCGTTGGGCCAGGGTTCCGGTTTTTGCACTCCCTTTTCCTGGTGAGCGAGATCGCTGCCAAAAACTGAGAAGGCGGCCATTAATAAGCCAAGAAGCAAAGACAATAAGCATCGGGATGACTTGCGGAAGACGGGATCATTCTGCATGCAAGATATTTGATGGCATTGTGTAAGCACTCGCAATGGAAAAATTTGTCCACAATTGATGCAAGTCGATTTCATTTATTCGAACGGGAAATTTTGCAGGGCATAAAATCATGGTTTGGGCTGAAAGATGCGTGAAAGGGCGAATGTGCTATGTTGCATCAAGGTAACAAGCCGCACCGAGTGACGCGTATGAAAAAGCCAAATTCAACGCCCGAGTCATTGGTATCCCAGCCACCGTGGCTTTCAAAGCAGAGCAAAATGCCGGCGAACGGACGGATGAAATTAAGACGCTGGACGGCTCGGTCCGGTCAATTTGAATTCACAACCCACGGAGGCCTGTATGTTAGCCAAATACAACATTGAGTATTCCGCGCAATTCAGACGCCACGCGCCGACGTATCATTACTACAGCGATGATCCGGTGGCGGGCGAGGAATTCCTGCTGGAATTGCTGGAACGCGGATTCCAAATCAAAGCCATTCGCCATGACGGTGTCGATCTGCCGAAGGCGGAATTCGATAAAATGATCAAAACTGCCGCGAATATGCTGGCGGCCAAAAGCATCTGCGGCGCGCTCGGCATCACGGCGGAAGAAGAACATTTCCGGTTTGGATTTTCCGCCTGAGCGGTTTGAATCGCGCCGGCGGATTTGCGTGAACGCGCCATGAATGCAGTGGAGCAACGGGTTTTGGAGCACGCGGCAGCAGCGGGTGTAATGCACCCCGCGAACGGCGTGGTTTGTGCCGTGCTGACGCCGCATGCGCCGGTCATTGTGCCGGAAGTCGGTGGCGAGCGTTGTGCGGCGGCCACCTGCCGGGCGATGCGTGAGGTGGCCCGGTGTGTGGTCAATCATAATCCCGATGCCATTGTTATGGTGTCGCCACACGCGCCCCGGCGTTCGGGCGTTTTTGGGATTTGGGCGGATGATTTGATGGCCGGTTCCTTTGAGCTGTTTGGAGCGCCACAGGCCCGAGCCAGTTTTCCCAATGACCGGCGCCTGGGCCAGTCGATCATGGCGGAGGCGCGCGCCCGCAATGTGCAAACCTGGCTGATTCGTCACCGGACATTGGATCACGGCGCTTTGGTGCCGCTGTGGTTTTTGGCGGAAGCGGGCTGGGCGGGTCCGGTCGTATTGGCGAGCCTAAATTATCCCGAGGAGGGCGGCCTGACCAGTTTGGGCGAGGCCATCGCGGCGGCGGCCCAACGCCTGTCCCGGCGGATCGCCATGGTGGCCAGTGGGGACATGAGTCATCGGTTGAGCGGCGAGGCTCCCAGCGGATTTCATCCGGATGCGCATCGTTTCGAGGAGGAATTCATCAAATGCTTGCAGGCCGGTGAACTGCGAAAATTGCTCAACCTGGAGCCGGCGTTGCGTGAATTGGCGGCGGAAGATGCGGTGGATTCCACCGTCGTGGCGGCGGCGGCGGCGGGTTGGAAGGCGGATGGTCACGCGGTGTTGAGCTATGAGCACCCATTTGGCGTCGGTTACGGCGTCGCAGTGTTATTCAGTGCCGCCACTCCATCGCCGGCAACTGCAAATGCCGTCACGAGCCAGGCGGGCGCGATTCTGCCGGGAATTGCGCGGCGTTCGGTGACGGCGGCCCTGCTGGCCAGTGCGGATCCGGTGCCTGCCGCTCCGGAAAAATATTTGAATCAAGCGAGCGGGGTTTTTGTGACGATTCGTCTTAACCATGGAGAACTGCGCGGGTGCATCGGCACCTTGCAGCCGGTCCATTCCACAATGGTCGAGGAAACCTGGTGCAACGCCCGGACCGCCGCTTTTCAAGATGCGCGTTTCGCTCCCGTAACCGCCGCCGAACTGGCTGATATAAAATTTGAAGTGAGCGTGGTCCATGCCCTTGAAGACGCCGACGAAGCCGGGTTGAATCCGGATCGCTTTGGCGTGATCGTCTCAACCGGAGATGGAAGGCGGGGTGTATTGCTGCCGGGCATTGAGGAAATCCGCACGGTGAAGCAACAGTTGCAACTTGCGCGACGCAAAGGCGGGATTGATGCCGATGAGCGCGTCAACATTCAGCGCTTTCAAGTGAACCGCTTTGTGGAAGGTCAGGAAACATCAACATGAACGCGCCTGCCGATTCTGAGAACTTTCCCGCCCGCTGGTGGACGCCATTATCCGATGGCCGCCTTGAGTGTGAATTGTGCCCGCGCCACTGCCGGATGCGCGCCGGTCAGCGGGGATTTTGTTTCGTGCGGCAAAATCTTGACGGTCGAATGGTGCTGACGACCTACGGTCGAAGCAGTGGATTTTGCATTGATCCCATCGAAAAAAAACCGCTGCATCATTTTTATCCGGGCAGCCGCGTGCTTTCCTTTGGCACGGCGGGCTGCAACCTGGGCTGCCGCTTCTGTCAGAACTGGAGCATCAGCAAAGCCCGCAAGTTTGACCGCCTGACGGAAAAAGCTTCGCCCGAAACCATTGCCCTGGCGGCGCAACGCTTCGGATGCCGATCCGTGGCGTTTACTTACAATGATCCGGTGATCTTTGCCGAATACGCCATGGACGTGGCGGATGCCTGCCGCGCGGTGGGTGTGGCGACGGTGGCGGTCACGGCGGGCTATATGACCAAAGCCCCGCGGGCGGAATTTTATCAGCACATGGATGCGGCCAATGTGGATCTAAAAGGATTCACCGAGAGGTTTTATCATCAACAATGCTTCGGGGAATTGGCCCCGGTGCTCGACACGTTGAAATATCTGCGTCATGAAACCCAGGTCTGGCTGGAGGTCACCACTTTGCTGATTCCCGGTGAAAACGACAGCGAAGCCGAAATCGATGCGGCGTCAGATTGGTTCGCGGGCAATCTTGGTATGGATGTTCCGTGGCATTTCACCGCCTTCCATCCCGATTTCAAAATGCTGGAGCAGCCGTCCACTCCATCCGCCACGCTGGTGCGGGCCCGGGAAATTGCGCGGTCCAAAGGACTGAACTATGTGTATGTGGGCAACGTCCACGACGGCAATGGCAACAGCACCTGGTGCCCCGCATGCGGACAGCGCGTCATTGCCCGGATTGGCTACGAACCGGGCGAATGGAACCTCAACGGCAATCGCTGTGGCCACTGTGGATTTGAAATCGCCGGTCATTTTGCGCAGAAAGCCGGCATTGGACCAACCAACCGGCGGCCGGTGCATGTTTGTTTGTAAAAGGTGAATTTGCACCGCAGGTGTTCCATGAAATCGGCGCCCCATCGTTTTCAAACCGAGAGCGGACATTTGATTCACGTCAAGGCGGCACAGGCGTTTTCTGTCAAAATCATGTCATGAAAGAACAACCGCTGATTGCCGCCGGAATCCAGAAAATCATCACGCTCGTGGAAGAAACCCAATTTGCCGAGAACGGCATCGTGAGTCGCACGGTGTTTCGCTCGACGCATTGCCGGATGATTTTATTTGGGTTTGCCGAAGGTCAGGAGTTGAGTGAGCACACTTCCACCCAACATGCCCTGGTTCAGATTCTGTCCGGCGAATGCGAATTTTCGCTTGATGGAAAGCCGCACAGGTTGAAGGCCGGAGACCTGCTTTACATGCCGCCCAACCTGCCGCACGCGGCTTTTGCCACCCGGCGTTTTGCCATGTTGCTGACGCTCACGCCCCAGGCGCCCGCCGCGGCAGTCTTGACCCAAGTCAAAGCGGGGACCCCGGATTCTGAATAGAATTCCGGCACGACTATGAACAAAATAATGGATATTTACGATGGCCGCGCAATTCCCTGCTCGGAAAAGCACGGTCAAATTATAGCCAAATGGCGGGCGCTTCCGGTTGGCCAGTCGTTTGTGCTCATTAACAGCCATGACCCGGTGCGTCTGCACAACCAGATAGCCGAGCTTTGGCCGGGAACCATCGACTGGAAGTATCTCGTGCAAAAGCCTGAAGAATTTCAAATTCAAATCACCAAGCTCAAACCGCTGCCGGAGGTCGCGGAAATCCAGCCGCTGGTTTGCCATCATTGAAGCTGTGGTATTTCCCGCGACAACGGGCAAAACCGAAGTTTGGCCGGGCAGTCGGCTGAATGAAATCCGCGACTTGGTTTTGCCCAAGGAGCACGGAAGCTGGTCGCTGGCTTTGGAACCGGTGGCGCTCGGGTTGCTGGCGGCGCCATCCGACGCGGGAATTTTTCTGGCGCTCGCGGCGGTTGCCGGGTTTTTGATGCGCCGCCCGGTAAAGGTGTTGTTACAAAACCCGGCTGATCCACGCCGTCCGCTTGCGCTTGGGAGTCTTGGCGGACTGCTGCTGCTGTTTTTGGCGGGCTTGCTTTTGGCGGCCAAAGTGGGTGGTATCATTTCGCTGTGGCCGTTGACGCTCGCGCTGCTGCTTGGCTCGCTGTTTGTTTGGTTTGATGCCCGCGGGGAGAGTCGCGCCGGCCTGGCAGAGTTGGCGGGAGCCGGCGCCTTTTCCGTATTGCCCGCCGCCTTTGCCACGCTGGCCGGATGGCCGGCGGAAAAAGCCCTGGCCTTGGCGGCCGTCATGGCGGCGCGTTCGTTGCCGTCGGTAATGCTGGTGCGAACCGTTTTGCGTGGCAAAAAAACCGGCGCGGCAAAAACCAGGCCCGCCTTGCTCGCCGCCTTTGGCGCGGCATTGTTGCTTTCGGGGCTGGCCTGTTTTCAATGGATTCCCCGGCTGATGGCGATTTTTGGCGTCTTGCTGTTGCTGCGCGCCGTTTTGGTGTGCGGGCAGAGCGCGGCAAAATTGAGCGCCCGCCGGCTGGGTTATGCGGAATTATCATTCGGAGTTCTCCTGTTGCTGGTCGCGGCGGCGGGGTGGCGTCTTTGACGCGCCGCCTTGGATCGTTGGGAATGATTTACATTTGGGTTGGGCGTGTTTCAATGTTCGGACATGTCCAACCCGCTGCACGAACTCAAAAATGCCGTGGTCATAAATGCCCTGCGCGGCTGCCGTCTGTTCGCCGGTCTGCCGCCGGCGGATTTGCAGAAAATCGCGGCGATTACCACCGCACAAAGTCTGGAAAAGGATGCATACCTGTTTCACGAAGGCGACCCGGCCCGCGGATTTTACATCATTCAAAAGGGCACCGTGAATGTTCATCGCGTGAACGCGGCGGGCAAGGAGCAGGTCATCCACATTTTTCACGCCGGCGAATCCTTCGCGGAAGCGGCGCTGGCCACGGATCGCGGCTATCCTGCCGACGCCCGGGCGGTGGAGGCGGCGCAGGTGCTGATGGTGCAAAAGGACGGCATCGTAATGCTCATCAAACGGCAGCCGGAACTGGCCATCCGCATGTTGGCCTCCATGAGCGGTCATTTGCGAGCGCTGGTGAGCCAGTTGGAAGACATGACTTTGAAGGATGTGGAAACGCGCCTGGCCAACTGGCTGCTCAAGCGGTGCCCCGATGTGCGCAGCGACAAACTGGTGAAAATAAAACTGGCCACCACCAAGCGCACCCTGGCGGCGGAATTAGGCACCGTGAGCGAGACGTTCTCGCGCACGCTGGCAAAGTTCCGTGATCAAAACCTGATTCAAGTGGAAAAACAAATGATCACGGTGCTCTCACCGGCGCGACTGTCGCGGTTGCTCCAGCAGAACCTGGGTCAGTGACTGACCGGCGGGGCTTGATCAAACACCGGATTAACATCCACCGCCGGTTGCGCCGGCTGGGGTTGCGGATGCGGCGCGGATCCGAAATCGTGCAGCGGGGCGTTGGTTTCCGCTCCTTCCTCTCCCGGTTTCATGTTGAAGAAACCGTCGGCGGGACCGCCTTTTTTGGCGTTCTTTAATTCCTTCTTCCGTTCCGCATTGATCAGGCGCCGTTCCTCGGCGGCATTTTCAGCGGCGGCGGCGGAGATGCCCGGCAAGCGCTGGGCTTCCTTGATCGTTTGGGCGGCCGCAATTTCCGGCGTCTTCAAGACCGTCGGTCGCATGAGCACTATCAGTTCCGTGCGATTCCTGGAATTGTCCGTGCTGCGGAACAGCCAGCCCAGCAACGGAATGTCCATCAGAATGGGCACGCCGGAAACGGAATGGCTTTTATCCGAGCGGACGAAACCGCCGAGAATCACCGTGTCGCGATTTTTCACCGCGATTTCCGTGCTCAACGTGCGTTTGATGGTGTTGGGCACCTTGTTGTTGTCAATGGCGGTGTAGCCGCTGATTTCATCGATTTCCTGCTGGATGTCCATGACCACAAGACCGTCGGGATTGATAAACGGCGTGACGTCCAATTCCACCCCCACCGACAACTGGGAATACGACGAGCCGCCGTAACCGCCGCTGTAGGCGTTATTGTAAGTGCTGTTGACGTAGGGCACCGTTTCGCCGACGAAGAACTGCGCCGGCTTGGCCTGCGAGGTTTGAATGCGCGGACGCTGGATGATGGAGGCGTTGTTGTCGGATTGCGCGGCGTTCACGGCAATGTCCCAAGTGTCGCCGATGTTGCCGAAATAGTTCAAGCCGCCGGACAGGGCGTTGGTCGGCAGGGTAAAGGAGCTGGTGCCGTTGGTGGCCAGACTGGCCAGCGTGCCCAGGAAGGACGAGCCGCCGCCATTGAGGGCGGCCCCGCCGCCGGCGACGTTTGAATTGTTAAATTGCTTGGGATTTTGCTTGGCGGAAACCCCGGCGGTCAAGGTGTTGCCCAAGCCCACGTCCATGATGATGGATTCAATCAACACCTGTGACAAAAGAACGTCGAGCTTGCTGACGACTTCCTTGATGCGTTCCATGTCCGCGCGGTTGGCGAAGACCAGCAACGAATTGCTGCGCTGGTCGGCAATGATTTTGGTTTCCCCGAAGATTTGAATTTGATCCTGGCTGCCGCCGCCGCCGGAGCTTGCACCGGTTGCCCGGTTGATGATGTTTTGCAGGCGCGACTGGAAAGTGGAACCGCTCGTGGGCGTGCCATTCAGTCCTCCCATGGTGGAGCCAAGCCGCGTGGTGCTGGCGGCATAAGGCCGCGCGCCGCCGCCAAAGCCGCTGTTCAGACCGTTGATGCCGCTGGCGCCGCTCATGCTGTTGATACCGCCCGATGTGCCGCCACGAAGGCCATTGATCGTCGAGGAACTGCTGCTGCCGCCGAAACTGACGGCGGATGTGCCGCTGCCGCCCAGGCTGTTCAGGGCGGTGGCAATATCCGCCGCTTCCGCGTAGCGAATCGGAATGACTTCCGAGACGATTTCATCCGGCACGCTCACGTCGATTCTATCAATCATTTCCAACATGCGCTTCACGTTTTCCGCGTTGTCGCGCAGCACGAGAATGCCGTTGCTGTCGATGGGCAGGATCGAATTGGGAATCTTGGCAAAGGGCGCGATGATCTGCTGCATCTCCGTAGGCTTGACGTATTTGAGTTGGACGATGCGAGTCACATACGAACCCAGATCCGGCAAGGCGCTGGCACTGTTCGTGTTGAACTCGGCGCCAAAAGTGCCGGCGGCATCCACCGGTCCCACCTTCACAAATTTGTCGCCGACATTCACCACGGCGATGCCGTTGAGCGCCAGCACGGCTTGCAGCGCTTGGATGGCTTCGCTTTTGGTCAATGGCGTTTCCGTTTTTAACACGATGGTGGCATTGGGCAATCCGGCCCGCAGCAGCGTGCGGCCCACGAGTTGTGCGTAAATGTCCAGCACCTGGCCGACATCGACGCCTTGAAAGTTAATGGTGCCCGCCGGAATGATTTCTTCCGACGAGGCATTGGCCAGCGCGGGCGACTTTGCATCCGGAGCCGGCGCGGGGGTCGCGCCGGGAGCGCCGCCGATCGGCGGAAAAGTTGGCCGGGGGGCGGCCTGCGGAAAACGGGGCGGAGCGGACGGTCCATTCGTCAAACCATAGCGGGGCAGGCGGCGGGGAACCATGTTGGTGGGCAGGGCCGGCACTTGCGCCCAAAGTTCAAGGCCCAGGAAGGCCACTGCCAATATGAGAAGCGTCTTTTTCATTTTGCCTTTGCAGTTGAAGTTTTGGCCGCGGGCGCCGCCGCGGTCTTTTTCTGGTAGCTCGCCACGAGCTTGATGTTGGCGGTCAGCCGTTGATGCGGTGGATCGGGCTGCAAGGCCAGATCGCGCACCCGGATCATCGAGGCGCTGGCGCCCAGTTTGTAGAGAAAATCCACGAGCTGATCTTCGGTGGCCGTGACATTGATGTTTTGCACCTGCTCGACGAAAAAGGCGTCGTTGGTGCGCATGATTGAAGGTGAAAAACTCTGAATGCCAAACCCGCTCGCCGCCGCCTGGCCTTGAATGGTGCGCATCAGATTGATGGCCTGATCTTCCGGCGCCACGGTGTCGTCCTCGGCGGAAATGGTTTTCACCTGCTTCTCCAAGGCGGGAATCTGGGCGGAAGCCTCCGTGTAAAGCTTTAGCTTGTGCCGCGCTTCATCCAGGCGGTGGCTGGTGTTGTCCCAGTCGGAAAAGTGCGGCCAGATGAAAACGGCGTTTAAAACAATAAACAGCGCGACGCCGGCGCCGACCACCAGGCGGCGTTCCATGGGCCGCAGTTGTTCAAAGTATTTTTTCATCGTGGCGCCGCCTCCGAATGCAGCAGAAACAGGCTCAGGCTCCAGGTTCCCATGTTGCCGTTAAACTTGGGGTTCACCGCGTCGCCTTTGTCCTGGTCAAAAACGAACTGGCCGTTGACTTTCTTTTTCTTCAACAATTCGTTGAAGGTGAACAGCGTGTTGACCTGGTCCTGCGGCACGGTGCCGCTCAGGCTCAGTTGCTTGCCGTCGCTGAAACTCATGCGCTGCAAAGTGATGCCCTCGGGCAGTTCCTCGGCCACCCATTGCCAGCAGTCCAGCGCGGCGTATTTCAATTGCTGGCGTTCCTTCAGCACGTTGTAAACCGCCTTGAGCTGCAGCGAATTGGTGTAGGTGTTGCTCAATGCCTTCGCCTGCGATTCCACCCCGCTTGTGCGGTAATTCAACACCGCCGTGGCGCAGAAATAAATCGCCACGCAAACGGCGTAGGCCAGGCCCGCGTAAAACAAGCCGCGCAACCAAAGCCGGTCCACAAACTGTTGGTGATAGCGAACCGAAAATTCGTTTGGCAGCAAGTTGGATTTGCCCGCCCCGGCCGCGCGTTTGGCAGTGCGGGCGGCCAGCTCCGCCGGCGCGAGCGGCTCGACAACCTGCGCGGATTCCCCGATGGCGCTTTGCAGAATGGCCTCCCATTCCGTCGCATTCACGGGATCGGCGACGAGATGCCACTTCATCGGTCCGTTCAGCCAGCCTTCGATTTCGCCGGCCCAGACGATATGCGCCAGTTGGTCCTTCAGTTCCTGGGCACGATCGCCGGCGGCCGGCAGGGTTGCCAGGCTCAGATTTCGCAAAACCCCGTCCACTTGCAGGGCCACCAGGGCGGCAAACTGGCCGCTCAACGAAAACGGGAAAATCCATGCCCCGCTGCCGCTGCCCAAAACCGCTTCCAGTTGATCCAGCATGGGCGCTTCCAGCCGGTCGGCGAGATAGCCTTCACGTTCCAGCTTGCCGATGAATTCCTCCACCACCGCGCGTTCGGCAATGACCACCACCACGGTTTGCAGGCTTTCGGGCGGCGCCTCGCCCTTGGCCGGCGCGGTGTGCGTGCCCATGACATGCATGGTCCAAACCGCCTGATTCACCGGCACGGGTGAAAGTTTTTCGAGCTGCAACTCCACCATCGACAGTGTTTCCTCGAAGTGGCTGGCCGGCAATTCCACCACGCGCAGGTAAACCGATTCCGGCGGCAGCCAGGCCACGTTCAGGCGCGGCTTCCAGAGGGACGACCAGTTCTTGGCGACGAACTTGCCCGGTATCGGCTCCGTGTGCGGCACCCGTTGATCGCGGCCGAGCGCGAATCCGCTCCCTTTGGCGTCAAACTGCCAGAGGCGTTTTGCGTCCGGGGCGACATGAAGAATGTTGCAGTGGTTCCAGCGGGCCATTTCAGGATTTCCCCTCTCCAATTTTCAGTTTCCAATTGCCAGCGCCCGGCCGGGCCGAAACCGGCAGCGGGCGATCGGCCGTTGAAAATGTTGCGGTTGAAATCATTTTATGAGCAGGTCACAAACTACGTTCGGTCATCCCCGCCCGCGAGCGCTTCCCGATGTTCCTCCGTCTGCGTGACCCGCAGCACTTCCTCGATGGTGGTGACACCGGCTTTCACCTTGTTCCAGCCGTCCACGCGCAACGTGCGCATGCCGTTTTCGATGGCGCGCATGGCAATGGTGGTGGCGGGCGCGCGGTTCATAATCAGCGGCCGCAGCGCCTCGGTGACGATGAGCAGTTCGTAAATGCCTTTCCGGCCCTGATAACCCTGGCCGCGGCACGCCTCGCAACCCGCGCCATGCCAGAATTTCGCGGTCTCGATTTCATTTGCGGGAAATCCGATGCGGCGCAGATAATCGTGATCCACCGTTTGCTCCGTCTTGCAGTGCGGGCAAATGGTGCGCACCAGACGTTGCGCCTGCACGGCTTCCACGGACGAGGCGATGAGGAATGGCTCGATCCCCATGTCCGTCAAACGGGTGAAGGCGCTGGGCGCGTCATTGGTGTGCAGCGTGGAAAACACCAAGTGACCGGTCAGCGACGCCCGGATGGCGATGTCGGCCGTTTCCTGGTCGCGAATTTCCCCGACCATCACCACGTTCGGGTCCTGGCGCAAAATGTGGCGCAAACCCATCGCGAACGTCAGGCCGATGTCCGGCCGGACCGCGATCTGGTTGATGCCTTTCAGCTCGTATTCCACCGGCTCCTCGACCGTGATGATGCGCTTATGCACCGAGTTGATGGCCGAGAGAAACGCATAAAGCGACGTGGATTTGCCGGAGCCGGTCGGGCCGGTGACGAGAAAAATCCCGTGCGGCTTGATGATAATTTCGCGAATGGCCGCTTCTTCCAGCGGCGAGAAACCGAGCTTGTCGAGCGAAAGAAAGATTTTTCCGCGCGTCAGCAGACGGAGCGAAACCGACTCGCCATAAACCGTCGGCACCGTGGAAACGCGGATGTCAATTTCCTCGCCCTTGATGCGCACATTGATGCGTCCGTCCTGCGGCAGACGTTTCTCGGAAATGTTCATGCCGCTCATCACCTTGATGCGGGAAATGATGGCCGATTGAAACCGTTTCAACTGCGGTGGCAGCGGAATTTGGTGCAGAATGCCGTCAATCCGGTTGCGGATGCGCAGCTCATCTTCCTGCGGCTCGAAATGAATATCCGTGGCGCGGTCCTTGAACGCTTCCCAGATGATTTGGTTGACGAACTTGATGACGCTGGCTTCCTGGTCGCCCTCGGTGATTTCCTTGTCGTAGGCCAGTTCCAGTTCCATCGGCTCGCCTTCGCCCATTTCATCGAGCGTTTCGGCGCCGACGCCGTAATATTTTTTCAGCGCCTTTTCAATTTCGGCGCGGGTGGACAGCGCGAAACTGACCGGCATCTTGGCGTCAAAACGGATGGCGCTCATCATGGCCGCGTCAAAGGGATCGCTCACGGCGATCTGCAGCACGCCATTTTTAATGTCAACCGGCAGCACGAAATATTGGAACGCAATCTTGGTGGAAAGCTTGTTGCGGACCTCGTTTTCCACCGTCAACTTGGGAAGATCCAGATACGGCCAGCCCAGCGCCGCCGCAAGGCGTTGCATAAAAACGTCCTCGGCCACGCCGCGTTCCCGGGCCACAAAGGTCAGCAGCGGTTCGGCGGAACCGGCTTCCGTGGTCGCGCGCCATGATTTGCGCCAATCATCAAACTGCGCCGGTGACGCTTCCGCGACCGTCGCAACCAAGTTTCTGACCGGGCTAAATGACATTAGGGTTCAGGTTGAACAAACCGAGCCGCGAAAAGTTGCAGAAATTTGCGAGTTTATCAATGCAAACCCCGCGGAGATTTCCCGGAAAATGCCGTGAAACGTCGTAAACCGGGGGATACGCCGCATGAAATCGGTCTGGGCCGGGGACGTTCGGCGGCCATCGGTCGCACTCCCGGCGCGGCGGGAGGCCGCTTGACTTTCAGTTTGCAGGGGCAATGATATTTGCCGGGCCGCGCGCTCCTCACATGCACGAATTCAGCATCATGCAGTCCACGTTGGAAACCGCCACGCAGCAAGCCCGCGCGGCGGAAGCCACGCAAATTCACCGGCTGAAAGTGCGGGTCGGCAAATTGTCGGGCGTGGTGCCCGAAGCGTTGCGGTTCGCCTTCACCGCGTTGAAAACCGGCTCGCTGGCCGACGGCGCGGAATTTGAAATCGAAGAAGTGCCGGCCGTGTGCTGGTGCGCCAATTGCGCGGCGGAATTTGAAGCCACCCGGTTGAATTACGAATGTCCGCGCTGCCACCAGCTCAGCGGCGATTTGCGGCGCGGACTGGAACTGGAACTGACGGCGCTGGAAATTTCCTAAATTTATGTGTCAAGAATGCGGTTGCTCCAAGCCCGGCCCCTACACCATCGATGGCAAACCGGTGAAGGCGTCCACTCATACCCATGCGCTGCCGGACGGCACGGTGATCAGCCATGCGCACGGTCGCGATCCTGGACACGACCATCATCACGATCACTCCCATCCGCACCAGATTCTGGATTTGAACACCGGCATTCTCGGCGGCAACGACCGCGTGGCGGAGCGAAACCGGGACGCTTTCGAGGCGCTGAATCTGCTCACCTTGAACGTCGTCTCTTCGCCTGGCGCGGGCAAAACAACGCTGTTGACCCGGACGCTGAATGAATTGAAAGGCCGGCTGCGTTGCGCCGTGATTGTGGGCGATCTGGCGACAGACAACGACGCGGCGCGGCTGCGCACCACCGGCGCGCCCGTGGTGCAAATCGCCACCGGCACGCTGTGTCATCTCGAAGCCGGCATGGTGGCGGAGGCCATGAAGGAACTGGATTTGCGCGCACTGGACGCGCTCATCATCGAAAACGTCGGCAACCTCGTCTGTCCGGCCTCTTTCGATCTGGGCGAAGCGTTGCGCGTGGTGCTGCATTCGGTCACGGAAGGCGAGGACAAGCCGCTAAAATATCCGCCCATGTTTCACTCCGCCGATGTGGTTATCGTGACCAAGACCGACATGACGGCGGCGGCGGGATTTGACCGTGAGCTGGCGCTGAAAAATATTCGGCAAGCCGCGCCACGGGCAAAGGTGTTTGAACTGTCGTCCCGTTCCGGCGATGGCGTGCAGGCTTGGTGCGATTATCTGATCGCGCAAAAGGCTGCGGCCAAGACCAGCCATTAGCAACGCAAGCCTCGCAACACGTTTCCAACCGGAATTTTGTGGCCGATGACAGAGGCATGCGTGACAGCGTCACACCACCTTCTTTTTTAGCGCCCCGACTTGGGAGAACTCTTGCGCATCCATCAAACTGACATCGCGAACGTCGTCACCACGCTGCTCTCCAACGAGAGCGGCTGGATCAGTGGCCGGCGTATTGAGCCGTCCGGCGGGCAGGGGCGGTAAAGGTTACGCCTGAATCCTCGGGGCAACTTCGCGCGCGAGCCGTCGCGGAACGGTTGGCCTTGGGATTTGCCGCAAGTGCAGAACCAGTATTCCCCGGCCTTCATCGGCAGCACAAACGGCGATTTTGAGCAATGACAGGCGATGTGATTTTTCTTCGGATCGGGTTTTGTCATAAAAGAGTATGCTTACATCAATACTCTCATCCTCCTGGCACCTTCAACAGGCCCGACCGGCTTGTTTGGAGATTACATTGACGGCCTGGCCTCCCACTTGTTGGCACAAGCCTATCGTCCTGACAACACGCGGCACAAGTTGCGCCTCGTCGTCGCTTTCAGCCAAGGAACCCGTTGGCGCACCCGGCAGGACTTGAACCTGCAACCCCGTGATCCGAAGTCACGTGCTCTATCCAATTGAGCTACGGGTGCGCTCTCCGAAAAAGCTAAGGTATCCGGCGAGGAAGTCGAGTTTTGCAAACGCAAGCCGGATGGGCAAATGGAAATCCCTGTTGACCACAACTGAGAAACACTCAGCGCCTGTCTGAAATATCAAAAAGAGCCAATGTTTATGCGAGTTTGCGAAGCATGAGCCGGATCATTGCAAGGTAAATCCAGCCGGCGGCGCAGCGCCGGTCTGTTCGTGATCACGCGCCAAGCGGCGGCAGGAGGACTTGCTGTTTGTCTGTTTGCTGCGTGGGTTTACTCGGAGAAGAAGAGCTTGGAGGCAATATTTGTCCACAGGGGGCCAAAATCTAAAAGCAATCCGTAGTCAGCCGCTCCATCCAATTGAGCTTTGGGTGCGCCAAAGGCGCGTAAACCCACAAGGCGACCTTTGCCAGCGGCAAGATTTTTCAAAACGTCAAATCAAGTTTGGCGGGCCGACGGCGCTAGTTCTTCGCCGGCGGCGGAACGACCGGGTTGGTCAGCGGCAATAATTCGTCGGGCGCCCGCACCACGGGATACTCGCTGGCTTTCAAGCGGCGAGTGCCGCCTCGAACCAACACTTCGCCATTCGCATCGACGGTTAAACGCGGGCGGGAAACAAAGTTATCATAAGTATCTTGCTGGGCGATGGTGCCGTCGGGATTGACAATCGCGTAGCTGAAAATCTGCCCGCCCGTTTGCCAGAGCACGTTTAAGCGGCTTAACCGGTCGATCTGCGCCTCCGGGCGGCTGAACGACACCATCGGCCCCAAAACGCTGACTTTATAAACCCGGGCTTCCATCGTGTCGCTCACCTGCACATAAAGGCGCAACTGATCCCGGAGATAATTGGCCTGTTCCAACGTGTATTTGCGGGCGTCGGGCATTTGGTTGCCGGCGGTGGGCACGCCGAAATCCTGCTGCCACAGCTTGGCGCCGTTGATGACGTCAAACATTTTCGGCTCGCTGGTCAGTTGCGACGACCATTGCTTGATGCGCAAGGTGGCAATGACCCGGTAACGGCCCGGCTTCGTCATCGCAAAATACGGCTGCAAGTCCACCCGCTTGATGGCCATCTGCGAAGAATCCAGGTCAAACGGTCCCACAACGGGCACCTCGCCGTTTTTGATCACCACAAAGCCATCGACCGATTCGACTGAAAATGTCAGCCAAGCCGGGTCTTCGCCCAAATGCAACTGCTGTCCGGAAAGATTGGTGATCTTCACCGCCAGCGGCACGGATTCACTCGGCAGAAATTGTTCCTGCTCCAGCGACAGTTCCATGCTCACTTGGGCCGAAGCGGTGATCGCCGCCAGTATCGCCAGCCCGATTGCCAGGAAAATTTTCATTTGATTATGGACAAGTTAATCCGTCCGCCGTTCGAGGCAATCCAAAACGGGCGGCTGGAGAAAATCCGTCTTGGCGCGGCCGGGGCGGTTTTACGGAAGCGGACAGGTGACGCCACGCCGAAAATAGCTTTTGGCCATGGTGATTTTGGCATAGTTTGCCCCTCGTGAAGCACGAATCCCCGCGTATTTTGATTGTGGATGACGATCCCGGCCAGCGCAGCCTGCTGGATTCCTTCCTGCGCGGGCAGGGATTTGAAACCGTCCTCGCCGACTCCGGCGAACGCGCGTTGGAAGCCCTCCATGCCAGTCGTTTTGCGATGATGATTTCCGATGTGCGGATGCCGGGATTGTCCGGATTGGAAACCCTTCGCCGGGTGCGGCAAAACTTCTCCTCGCTGCCCGTCTTGCTGGTGACGGCGTATGCGGATATCCGCGATGCCGTGGTGGCCATGCGCGATGGCGCGTTGAACTATCTCGCCAAGCCGATTGATCTCGATGAACTCCTCGCCACCGTTCATCAGGCGACCGGCATGGTGGCGGAAGCAAACCTTCCGGCCGTCGCGGAGAAGGCGTTGCCGTCCCAGGTGATTGCCCGCAGTCCGTTGAGCGTGGCGCTGTTTCAACAGGTCGCGCTGATTGCGCCGTCAGAAGCGCGGGTTTTCATCACGGGCGAAAGCGGCACGGGCAAGGAGGTGGTGGCGGACATGATCCATAGATGGAGCGCCCGCGCGGCCGGGCCGCTGATCAAGGTGAATTGCGCGGCGATTCCCGAGACGCTGCTGGAGAGCGAGTTGTTCGGCCATGAGAAGGGCGCCTTCACCGGCGCACACGCCCTGCGCGTGGGGCGTTTCGAAGAGGCGGACGGCGGCTCTATCTTTCTCGATGAAATTGCTGAGATGTCTTCCGCCTTGCAGGCCAAGCTGCTGCGCGTCATGCAGGACGGCAAATTTCAACGGGTCGGCTCCAACCGCGAAATCCACACCAACGCGCGCATTCTGGCGGCGAGCAATCGCGACATGGAAGGCGAAGTGAAGGCGGGCCGGTTCCGGGAAGATTTATATTATCGCCTGAACGTGGTGGAACTCAATCTGCCGCCACTGCGCGAGCGGCGCGAAGACATTATTCCGCTGGCGAATTTATTTGCGGACGAATTTGCCCGCAACCGCGCCCGGCTGGCGGAAGCAACGGTGGATTGCCTGAAAAGCTATCACTGGCCCGGCAACGTGCGCGAGTTGCGCAACGCCATTGAACGCGCGGTGCTGCTGGCCCAAAGTGAATTGATTCTGCCGGATCATTTGCCTACCAGGCTGCGCGAGGCGGCCAGACAAACCGCACCGGTGATGACCTCGGACACGCAAACGATGGATGAAATTGAACGGCACGCGATCTTGACGGCGTTGCAGCAACACAAATCCAACCGCACGGAAACGGCAAAGGCCCTGGGCATCAGCCGGCGGGCGTTGCTCTACAAGCTCCAGCGGCTGCGCCAGCAGGGATTTCAATTTGAGTGAGACGAACTGGCAGCGCCGAGCAAGTCGTTTAAATTCAGTGGCCGCGTGAACATGGCCAGCTCGCCGGCCGCGGTTTTGGGCCAGTTTTTTTCGGGTCGATCCCAATATAACTCCACGCCGTTGCCGTCCGGATCGCGCAGATAGAGCGCTTCGCTGACGCCGTGATCGGCGGCCCCGTCCAATTCCATGCCCGCCGCCACGACACGCCGCAGCGCGTCGGCCAGCAGCGCGCGGGTCGGATATAAAATGGCCAGGTGATAAAGTCCGGTGCAACGCGGCGGCGGCGGCGAACCGCCCTGACTCTCCCAGGTGTTGAGGCCGATGTGATGATGGTAGCCGCCGGCGGAGATGAACGCGGCTTGCGTGCCGAAGCGTTGCTGCAATTCAAATCCAAGCGCGCCGCAATAAAAATTCAGCGCGCGCTCCAAATTGGCCACCTTGAGGTGGACGTGGCCTATGCGAACTCGTGAATCGATGGGTTGAAAGACAACTGGTTGCGATGGAACAGTCATGTCTCTCTTTAAGCCCGATTCGGTCTTTTGGCAATACTGTGGGATTTTCTTCGCGGTTGCCGGTTGAACAGAAAATCTCGTTCTGCAGGCAGAATCGATCTAACGCGTCGATTAAGCTGAACTCGATATTTTCCATCTGATTATGCAACCAATTCGGCAATTGGCCGTGGATCAGCGTCAGACTTCGCGGAGGTTGACGCGGCCCGGCAGTTTTCAATTTTTCACAGCACAAATGCCCAGCCAACCGTTGACAGTCCGAGGCCATGAATCCAATGGCGATTTCCAAGAGATTTCCCCGGGCCTTGGTCACTGCCACCCCTGAGGTTTTACCGCACCAACTCAAGGTGAACTTTTCTAACAACCGGTTGACATAAGCGCTTTTGAGGCGAAGTATGGGGCCATGAAGACAAATTGGCTTTGTCTCATGATACTGTGCCTGCTGACCGGTTTCAGTGCAATGGGCGCTGAAAAAGTCGTGCTTCGGGTCGGGCATTTTTCCAACGTCACCCACGCGCAAGGCGTGATCGGACACGGACTGTCGCGTCAGGGCAAAGGCTGGTTTGAAGCACGCCTCGGCCCGAACGTCGAAGTTCAATGGTTTGTTTATAACGCCGGGCCTTCCGCCACCGAAGCCATTTTTGCGGGATCACTGGACCTGACCTACGTCGGCCCCAATCCCGCCATCAATGCGCATCTGAAATCCCGGGGTGAAGAAATCCGCATCGTGGCCGGTGCCTGTAGCGGCGGCGCCGCCCTGGTGGTGCCGCCCGACGGACGCATCAAAACCGATGCCGATTTTCGCGGCAAGAAACTCGCCACGCCGCAATTTGGCAACACGCAGGACGTGGCCGCCCGCGCCTGGCTGCAATCAAAAGGCTTTCGCGTGCGCATGACCGGCGGCGACGTGCTGGTCGTGCCCACGGCAAACGCCGACCAATTGCCGCTGTTCACCCAAGGCAGTCTGGATGCCGTGTGGACGGTGGAACCGTGGGTCAGCCGTCTGGTGCTGGAAGCCAACGGCAAGGTTTATCTCGAGGAAAATTCGCTTTGGAATCAAACCCAAGGCAAGTATGTCACCACGCATCTGGTCAGCCGCGTCCGTTTCCTGAACCAGCATCCCGAGCTGGTCAAACAATGGATCGCCGCCCAGGTTGAATTGACCACTTGGATCAAGCAGCATCCGGACGAGGCGAAAAAGCTTTTTAACGACGAAATTAAAGTCGAGACCACCAAAGCCCTGCCCGCACCAACGCTCAATCGCGCCTGGGAACATTTGACGCTGACCGACGACCCGATCCGCGCCTCGCTGGTCAAATCCGCCAACGACGCCCACCGCATTGGCTTTCTGAAGAGCGAACCCGACTTGTCAAAAATTTACCGGCTGGACTTGTTGAATGCCGTGTTGCGTGAAAAAGGAATGCCGGAAGTGCCATGACAACCCTGGCTGAAGAACTGAATCCTGTCTCGCCCGAAAAACTGGTGGTGGACGCTGTTTCCAAGACGTTTCGCGCGCGCCGTTCGGCAGTGCCCGCGTTGGACAACGTTTCGCTCACGGTTCAGGAGGGGGAATTTGTCTGTCTGGTGGGCCCCAGCGGATGCGGCAAATCCACCCTGCTCAACATCATTGCCGGCCTGGAAAAACCGGATTCCGGCCAGGTGCTGGCGGACGGCAAAGCCGTGACCAACCCCGGACGGGAGCGCATGATGATGTTCCAGGAATCGGCGTTGTTCCCGTGGCTGGACGTGATCAACAACGTGATGTTCGGGCTTAAACTGAAACCCAATCTCAACCATCAAGAACGACGCGAAGTGGCGGAGTATTATCTTCATTTGGTTGGACTGGATAAATTTCTCGAGGCCAATGTTCATGAACTGTCCGGCGGCATGAAGCAGCGCGTGGCGCTGGCCCGCGCCCTGGCGCCCAATCCCCGGGTTTTGCTGATGGATGAACCCTTCGCCGCGCTGGACGCCCTGACCCGCGAACAGCTTTACAGCGATATTCAACGCATCTGGCAGGAACGCCGAAAAACGATCATATTTGTAACCCACAACGTTCGCGAGGCCGCTTGCTTGGGCGATCGGGTCGTGGTGTTTTCGCCGCATCCGGGGCGCATCCGCGAGCAGTTCAGCATCCCACTGCCCCGGCCCCGCGATATCAACAGCGTGGAAGTCGCCCAATATTCCGGCGAGATCGTCAAAGCATTAAAACAATATCTGCCCGCAACGCCCGAAACCGTGACCGCCAATTCATGAAACGCCGGCTCATCGCTGCCCTGTTCTTCCTGATGCTCCTTGGCATCTGGGAATTGCTGTGCCGCGCCAAAATCTGGTCGCCGGTCATGATGCCCGAACCGCTGGCCGTGGGAGAATATTTATGGGAATCGCTCCGTGACGGCACCTTGGGCCAGGCCACGTTGGTCACCCTGCGGCGATTGCTCATCGGCTATCTGGCCGGCGTGGCCATCGGCCTGCCGCTGGGTTTGCTCACCGCCCGGTTTAAGACGGTGGAAGACACACTGGGGGTCATCGCCCTGGGCCTGCAAACTCTGCCGAGCGTCTGCTGGGTGCCGCTGGCGCTCTTGTGGTTTGGTCAGACGGAAATGGCCATGTTGTTTGTGGTCGTCATGGGATCGGTCTGGTCCGTGGTCATCGCCACCGACAACGGCGTGCGCACGGTTCCACCGATTTACGCCCGGGCGGCGCGGACCATGGGTTCGCGCGGACTGCATACCTGGCTGAAGGTGATTTTGCCCGCAGCGCTTCCCTTCATCGTCAGCGGCATGAAACAGGGCTGGGCCTTTGCGTGGCGCTCGCTGATGGCGGCGGAAATTTTCGTCACCATCCTGACCGGTTTTGGGCTGGGGCATCTCTTGCATTATGGACGCGAGCTGCATGCCATGGATCAAATCATCGGCATCATGCTGGTCATTATCGCGATTGGCTTGCTGGCGGATAAAATCCTGTTTTCGCCCTGGGAAAAATATCTGCACCGGCGCTGGGGAACAGACTGAACCCAGCCATTCAAAAGGAACGACGCGGTTCAGCCGCCAATGACGGAAGCGAGTTTTAAAGGAAACCGCGCTCACCCGTTTTGACGCCGATTCGCGGACATAAATTTGCAATTTCACAATTTGCGCAATCCGGTTTGCGCGCCTCGCAGCGGCGGCGGCCGTGCCAGATCAGCCAGTGGCTGAACAGCGTCCAATCGGTTGGCGGCACCAGCTTCATCAGTTCCTGCTCCAGTTTCACAGCGTCCGTGCCCTTGGCCAGCCCAAGACGATTGCTCAAACGGGTGACATGCGTGTCAACCACCACGCCGACATTGATGCCGAAAGCATTGCCGAGAACGACATTCGCGGTTTTGCGTCCGACGCCGGCCAGCGCGTGCAGTTCGTCCATGGTGCGCGGGACGTCGCCACGGAATTTTTCCACGAGCGTGGTGCAACAAGCCTTTATGTTTTTGGCTTTGTTACGGAAAAATCCCGTGGTTTTGACGGCTGCTTCAATTTCCGCCAACGGTGCTTCCGCGAAATCTTTGGCCGTCCGATATTTTTTAAACAGCTTGGCGGTGACCAGGTTCACGCGTTTGTCCGTGCATTGAGCCGAGAGGATGGTGGCCACGAGCAGTTGCAACGGATTGGCGAAGTTGAGTTCGCAATGCGCCTGGGGATAGACGCGCTTGAGCACGGCAATAATTTGCTGCGTGCGTTCAAATCTGGCGGCGTTGGTCTCGCGCGGCATGGCGGGGAATTCTGCCACAGCCGCGAAAAATAAAAAAGCCCGGACCGCAGTCCGGGCTTGCTGACGGGCAAAACTTATTTGGCCGGCGCGTTGGTGGTTGCGGCGGCGGGCGGCACGACGGCCGATGTCGCTGCGGCGGCTTTAGCCTTGGCGGCGGCTTCATCCAGCGCCTTCTGGATGTCCGCCGGGACCTTGGCAAGCCTATGGATTCCGGCCAGGTCATCATTGCCTTCGGTCCAGCGCCACAGACGGCCTTGATCGTCGTTCAAAAATGACCAGAGGCAGGCCAGCACCAGCGCCAACAAAGCCAGTTTTGGCAGCAACGCGGATTTCGGCGCATACTTGTCGCGCAGGTCCACGCTGGCGCCGTGCGGCAGTTTCGCAATGCCCGTTAGGCTGGTTCCAAAGGGAACATTGATCTTGGCCCGGGCATTCACCGCCCAGCCGTTGGCATCCAGGATGGGGCCGAGATTGCGTTTGCGCAGTTTCATGTAGGCCAGAATCACCGACGGAAGGGAAATGATCAGCATGATGCCCGCGATGATCAACGGCAGTTTCCAAAACGGCACGTCTTTGAACAAGCCCAGGAAATAGGCGAAGGCCGTGGAAATCGCCCCGAAAGCGACGCCCATCGCGGCGACGGCGCCCACATCCACTTTCTTGTCGGGAGGGGCGGGTTTGGACTTGTCGGCGTTGGCCGTGACATCGGCCGCCTTGGCCAGGTCGGCATTGGCCTTGGCATCGGCGGCGGCGGCGCGTTTGTTGATTTGCTCCTCGATCATCCGCACCAGTTTTTTATACGGCGCCCAAAACGCCTGACGCAGGCTGATGGGATTGGCGAGAATCTTGGTGATGGTGGCGTCGTAATCCTGGCCTTTGCGGTCGTAGAATACACCGTTGCGTCCGACCATCAGGTTTTCGTCGTCGCCCTGCGAGAAGATGGCCACGATGCTCAACTTTTGCCCGGTGGCCTTGCGCACGCAATCGCAGTAGGCGAGATAGGCGCCGGCGAGTCCAGCCATGACGCCGTGCTTGCCCGCGTCTTCCACCGTGATGCATAGGTTGCAGGAACGCTGGTCGAGAAACAGCGTGCCGCACTGGAAAATGCCCGGCTCGCCGCCATCGTAAAGATCCTTGAAGTTGACAAAATTCTGGCAGAGCAAATGCAGGTCGCGCACGAAGCGAACCAGCTTTTCCACATTCGCGATGGAATTCGCCTCTTTCTCCAGCGCCTTGTCCTGGGCGATGAGCGCGTTGATTTGCTCCTGCGATTTGGCGGCGAGAATTTCCGTCACGCGCGCGATGCCGAGCTTTTCCACGACCGCGCCGGCCTTGCCGGAATTCCACGCATCGAACGGCGCGAGCCGGGCTTGCAGCGCCGCCCAGTCGGCTTCCGTCAATTCGATCTTGTCGCCGAGCAGCGGTTTCACGGCGTTGTCGAGCAAACCGGCCACGGCGGCGGCATGAGCGGGATTCACGCCGGTTTTCAGGGGCAGCGGCTTGCCGGCGGCGATCTGGGCGAGTGGAAAGCCCGCAATTTCCCCCGCGTTGATGCTCAGATCTTTTGCAACCAGCGCGGCATATTCCGCCTCGGTGCGGTTCAACAACGCCACGGTGCGCGGGTCGAACGCGGCCAGCCGGCAACGTCCGAAATAATCGTCCACCTTCGCCTTGACGGCTTTCACGGCGGCATGGGCGGCGCTGGTGCCGGCTCCGGCCGGCAGCACGCTGGCGTCGCCCTTGGCGGTCCAGGCGGCGAACGCCGCGCCTTCGGCGAAAAACGCGTCGGCCTTGGCCTGGTCAATGCCGGGCTTGCCGCTACGGTCGTTCACAAAGCCAAAACAGGCCATGATGTCGTTGATCACGGCCTTGGTGGCGGCGTCCTTGGCGGATTCAGTAATGATGACGCCGTCGCCGTTGAAGACGGTGTTGGCAAAAATCTTGTTCGCATCGCTGGCGTCGTCCAGGGAAATGGCGGTGGCCTCCGGCTTGCCCAGGTTGACCAAAATCTGCTTCGCGGAAGCCAGCAACGTGGCGTCGGCCATATCCGCCAGCGCCACGCTGTCGCTCCGCTTCACGAGTGTGTCCGCGCTCTTGAGCATGGAAGCGGCCCATTTGACCGCGGCAATGAGTTCGTTGGCGCGAATGCGCTTGTCGCCGTCGGTGTCGATCAAGGCCGCCGTGCGGGGATCAAATTCAATGCCGGTCGTTGGACAGGCCAGCGCGACCCAGAGTTTTTGGTCAAGTTGATCCAGGCTGGTGAGGTCGGCGCCCGTTTCGAGTTTGACCTGGTCGAAGCCGCCGGCGCGGAAGAATTTCCAATTGTGAGTTGAGGGCATAAATTTCTGATTATTTTGAGACGGTTTGTGGCGGTGAAATTATTTTCCAAATAGGCCTTTGGCGGCATCGATCACACCGGTTCCAGTAGTCAAAAGTTTTTGAACCTCGGCCTTGAGATCACTCAATGTCTTCTGTTGCTCCGGCGTGGAGGCGAGGCTGGTGGCTTTGTTTAGAAGATCGAGCGCGCCCTGATAATTTTTATCTGTGATGGCCTGCTTTACCTTGGCCACAGCCGCATCAAACTGTGCGGTGGCGGAGTTGATAGCGTTGGTTGCGGTGGCAACTGCTTCGGCGGCGACTTCCTTGGTAGTTTCAGCCACTTTGGCAGCCGTTTCTTTTGCGGTGTCCACAATTGTCGTGGTATTCGTGCCTGGAGTTCCGCCGGGCGATTCGGTGTTGCTCTGGCTCTGATTACATGCGGTGAACGAAACGACAACAAGAGCTGCCGCAACGCTGGTCAGGATGGTTTTGCTTTTCATATTGTGGGAGGATGGATTTTATGGGTCGCTCATTTGGCCTTGGGCCAGTTGATCCGCTTACGATCCTTGGCCGACTTTAGTGCCAAAAATTTTGAACCGCAAGGCGCAAACCTGCATTGCCATGCCGGCTTTTGAGCGATAAACCGCCGCTCAAACCAGCTCCGGCTCGGAAATTTTTCTGGGCGGCTGACCGCAGGGCTGCCCCTCGGAAGTTTCGGGATATTCGAAGATTTTCCCTTCAAAATTGCGGATCAGCACCCGGCCCGCATTGCGGCACAAAACGTATTCGGGATTGATGGGCACCTTGCCACCGCCGCCCGGCGCGTCGATGACATACGTCGGCACCGCGTAACCGGTCGTGTGGCCGCGCAGTTTTTCCATGATCTCCAGTCCTTTGCTCACCGCCGCGCGCAAATGCGCGGAACCGGCGATCAGGTCGCACTGATAAATGTAATACGGTTTCACCCGGCACATGAGCAGCTTCTGGACGAGCGCCTTCATGACCTCCGCATCGTCGTTCACATGTTTGAGCAACACGCTCTGGTTGCCGAGCGGGATGCCCGCATCCGCCAGACGCCCCAGCGCGGCGCGGACTTCCGCGGTGAGTTCGCGCGGATGATTCGTGTGGACGCTGATGAACAGCGGATGAAATTGCCTGAGCATCGCGCACAACTCGGGCGTGATGCGTTGCGGCAGAAAAATGGGAATGCGCGTGCCGATGCGCAAAAATTCAACGTGCGGAATGGCGCGCAGCCGGCTCAGGAGGTTTTCCAGTTTTTCATCGCTCAACAGCAGCGGATCGCCGCCGCTCAACAGCACGTCGCGGATTTCCGGGTGCGACGCGATATAGGCGATTTGCTTGTCGAATTCCGGATGAAAATCATAACCGCTGGCGTTGCTGACCAGCCGGGAGCGCGTGCAGTAGCGGCAGTAACTGGCACAGCGATCCGTCACCAGAAACAACACGCGATCGGGATAGCGATGCACCAAGCCGGGCACCGGCGAATGGGAATCTTCACCACAGGGATCGCTCATTTCCCAGGATGCGGTGTGGGTTTCTTCAATGCGGGGAATGACCTGACGCCGAATCGGACAATTCTCATTTTCCGGATCGATCAAGCTGAAGAAATACGGGGTAATGCCCAGCGCCAATTTGTGGTTGGCGAGCTTGGCCCCGGCCAGTTCCGCCGGCGTCAGCGTCGGCAGATATTGGCGCAGTTGTTCCACCGTGCTGATGCGGTGTTTGAGCTGCCAGTGCCAGTCGTTCCATTCGGCATCCGTCACGTTCGCCCAGTGGCGGCGTCCGGCGGACAGGAATTGTTTTAGCGCTGAATTTGGCTGGCCCGAAGGCGGCTCCTTGCTGCTGTCTGATGAATTGGCGGCCTGCATTTTTTCGTATGCGCACTATAATTCGGGTTTGCGGTCTGTCAAGTTGACCAACCTGCGGAAATGTTCAATTACAACTATTTCTGCAAACTTTTGCTCGCAAAATATCAAATCGCTATTCGGTTGCCTACGCTTCTTCCACTACGAAAGCGGCAAATTCTTCCACCAAATGGGGCGGAATGCGGACCTTGAACCGCGCATGTTTGCCGCCGTAACGGCTGGAAACCACCTGCCCCACGGCATGAATCCGCGCGATCACCGAGGCTTTTTCCTGCGGCACACGCAAATCCAGAAATTCGCGAATGGGCCGAAGCTGCGTGCCGATTTCCGCGAGCAAAGGTTCGATGCCTTCACCCGTTCGGGCCGAGATGCAGACGGCGTGCGAATATTTTTCCCGCAAAACGGCGGAAACGCTGCCGGAAATCTCGTCGATTTTATTGAAAACCATCAGCGTCGGCTTGCTGGCCGCGCCAATTTCGGCCAGCACCAGATTGACGGCTTCGATTTGTTCATCCGCCAGCGGATGGCTCACATCCACCACGTGAACCAGCAAATCCGCCTGCACGACTTCTTCGAGCGTGGCCTTGAAGGCTTCGACCAGTCCGTGAGGCAGTTTTTTGATGAAACCGACCGTATCCGTTAGTAACACGTTTTGATTGGTGGGCAGACGCAGACGACGGGTGGTGGGGTCCAGCGTGGCAAACAGTTTATCTTCCGCCATCACGGCCGAACCGGTGAGCCGGTTGAGCAGCGTCGATTTGCCGGCGTTCGTGTAGCCGACAATCGATGCGAGCGGCCATTGACTGCGCTGGCGGCCGGCGCGCTGGGTTTCGCGCTGACGGCGGACGGAAACCAGGTCGCGCTCAATCCGGTCGATGCGTTCGGAAATTTTCCGGCGGTCGGCTTCCAACTGCGACTCGCCTTCGCCGCCGATCGACCCGGTGGAACCGCGTTGCCGCGACAAGTGCGACCAGTAGCGCGTGAGGCGTGGCAGCAGATATTGAAGCTGTGCCAGCTCAATTTGGAGTTTGCCTTCCCGGGTGCGGGCGCGCTGCGAGAAGATTTCCAGGATCAGCGCCGTGCGATCCATGATTTTGCAGCCAAAAATTTTCTCAAGGTTGCGGGTTTGCGCGGGGGAAAGTTCGTCGTCAAAGATGACGGTGTCCACCTCGTTTTGTTTGCAAAAACTCGCGAATTCTTCGGCTTTGCCGCGACCGATGTAGGTGGCGGGACTGGGCGTATCCATTTTCTGGAGGCCGTCGCCCAAGACCTGGGCGCCGGCGGTTTCTGCCAGCTCGGCGAGTTCCATCAGGGATTCACGAATGTCGGCTTCGGTGCGGGACTTGAGTTCCACGCCGATTAAAAAGACGCGCACCGAGCGCGTATCGCGGGTCTGGATCAGAGCTTTCAAAGGTTCGTCGCCTCCAGCATAGCAAATCCGGGCCGCACGAAAAGCCTGCAATATGACCAGTGATAATTGGAACTTCGCAACCGGCGGGGCGTGAGAGAAACTTTGAACTTCGTGCGCGAACCGGTTAACCTGCGCGGATGTTCGATTCGTTAACCAGCAAATTACAGAACGCCTTCAAAAACCTGCGCGGGCTTGGAAAAATCTCCGAGGCCAACGTCAGCGACGCGTTGCGCGAGGTGCGGATGGCGCTGCTGGAAGCGGATGTCAATTTCAAGGTGGCCCGCGATTTCATCGAGCGGGTGAAAGCCAAATCGCTTGGCGCGGAAGTCATCGCCAGCGTCCAGCCCGGCCAGCAGATTATTAAATTCGTCAGCGATGAGCTGGCCGCGTTGCTCGGCTCGGAAAACGCCACGCTGAAGCTGGATGGCAAGCCCAGTTGCATCATGATGGTGGGTCTGCATGGCGCGGGCAAAACCACTTCTTCCGGCAAGCTGGCCAAATTGCTCAAGAAACAGGGCCGCGCGCCGTTGCTCGTGGCGGCGGATGTGTATCGTCCGGCGGCCATGGATCAGTTGGAAACGCTGGGCCAGCAGGTGGAAGTGCCGGTCTTCATTCAACGCGGCGAAAAGGACGTTTTAAAAATCGCCCGCGACGCGCTCGCTTTTGCCAACACCAACGGACGCAATGTGGTCATTTTCGACACGGCCGGCCGTTTGCAAATTGACGAGCCGCTGGTCCAGGAACTCGTTCGCTTGCGTGATCGCGTCAAGCCCGAGGAAATCCTGCTGGTGCTCGACGCGGCGACCGGTCAGGAAGCCGTCAACGTCGCCACGCATTTCGATCAGGCGCTGAACATCACCGGCTCCATTCTCACCAAACTGGATGGTGACGCGCGGGGTGGCGCGGCTTTGAGCATGAAGTCGGTCACCGGCAAGCCGATCAAATTTGCCGGCGTGGGCGAAAAGCTGGATGAATTTGAACCATTTCATCCGCAGCGCATGGCGTCGCGGATTCTCGGCATGGGCGACGTGGTCAGCCTGGTTGAGAAAGCCGCGGAAGCGGTTTCCGAGGATGAGGCCCGGCGGATGGAAGAAAAAATGCGCAAGGGCGAGTTTACCTTGGACGATTTTCTGGAACAGTTGCGCGCCATGAAAAAGCTGGGTTCGCTGGAAAGCATTGTGAAGATGCTGCCCGGCGGCGGCGAAGCGCTCAAGCAGATGGACATCACCAAGCAGGAAAAGGAATTCAAGCGCATGGAAGGCATGGTCTGCGCCATGACCCGAAAAGAGCGGCTCAATCCGGTCATTCTAAACGCCAGCCGTCGTCGTCGCATTGCGGCCGGCAGCGGCGTGACGGTGGCCGAGCTGAATACCATGCTCAATAAATTCTTCCAGATGCAGACGATGATGAAAAAGATGGGCAAAATGTCCAAAATGATGGGCAAAATGGGTGGCGCCATGCCGGGAATGTTCCGGCGCTAAAATTTTCCATTGCAACAACCCAAAGGCGCAAAGTGATTTCACTTTGCGCCTTGATTCTCATCCGGAAGAAAAATTCCGGAATCTCCTTCCCTGCACACAAAGCTCACCAGTATTCTTCGACATGGATGTCGCCCGGCTCCTTGCCCTGACCGGCGGAAAAGCCCTTGTCTTCAAGGATGGCCTTCACCGCCTTGACCATCTCGGGATTGCCGCAGAGAAAGACATCCGCCAGCTTCGGATCCAGCGGCAGTCCTGATTCGATTTCCACCAGCCCTTGTTCCAGCAACTTTTGCAAACGCCCGGAGTAACCTTGAAAATGCGGGTCGTGATCCGGCCGCGTGATGGTGGGAATGTAGGTGAAATTCGGACGCACCCGGGCCAGGCTCTCCAATTCGCCGCGATAACCCAAATCCCAACTGTAACGAGCCCCGTGCAGGACGACATACTTGCGCCGGCTGTCGTTCACCAGCATGGTGCGCAGCATGGAAAGGTAAGGCGCCAGGCCGGTGCCCGTGGCGATCAGAACCACGGCCTTTTCCGGAGCCACCCGATCCAAGGTAAACAGGCCGCTGGCCTTGGGTCCCAGAAACACCCGGCTGCCATGCTCCAAGGCGAATAGACGCGGGGTGAGCTGGCCGCTGGTGACCAAGGTGAGATAAAACTCCACGTAGCGCCGTTCCACACTGGAGGAGGCAATGCTGTAGGCGCGGCGGATCATCTTTTCGGGCTCGGACACTGGTTCTTCCACCGAGGCTTCGGGAATGCGCTGGGCGGAACCGAGCAAGCCCAGCACGCCAAACTGTCCGGGCTTAAACTCAAACAAATCATTATCGGGACGCACCCGCATGATGAGGAGTTGCGGGTTGATTTCTTCCCGACCGATGACGGTGGCGTTGTAAGGATTTTGATTTTCGGCGGTCATGTTGATTGGCTAAGGGATTAATTCCAAAATTCGGGGAAAACTTCGGCTGACACCAGCCCTCCTTGCGCTTCAAACAGCATCTCAATTTTTAATGCTAAACATTATACAAACTGCCGCTTCAAGATCAATGCTTCCTTGCGCGACCACCTTGTGACGGGCGCCACTTGCCCCCCCGCACCGGAGCGCAGGCCGCCGAAAACCACACGCGAGTCGCGGGTGGTCCCCATTCCCACTTCGGTTTTCAGGATAGTGCGGCAAGCCGACGGGGACGTCGGCGCTCCGGCTCGGGGCGCGTGTCAAGCCGCGCCCCATCGGAGCCGTGGCATCATCGCGACTCGGAATCATCGGGTCAACATTGGGCGCTCCGCCGCCAACACGACGAGTGTCCTGCCGATGGTTCCCGGACGACAGCCAAGGCTGGACAATTTCCGTGGCCGGACGCACAGTTCAAGCATGAACCTCAGGGCATCACCTCGAAAGGCGGCGGCGTTGACGCTGGTGGAAGTGTTGGTGGTCATTGGAATCGTGGCGTTGCTGGCAGCCATCTTCTTACCAGCGCTAGGCGCAGCCAAAAAGAAATCCAGCAGGCTGGGTTGTGCGAATTGCCTCAAGCAAATCGGCTTGGCGGTTCGTATTTGGAGTGGTGACAATGGTGACAAGTATCCCATGGCCGTTCCTGTGGCAATCGGTGGAGCCATGGAGTTGGCCAACCAAGGAGATGCGGTAGCCGTATTTCAGGTCATGTCCAATGAATTAAGCACGCCAAAGATTCTTCGCTGTCCGAGCGATTTGCGGCGCTCGCCTGGAACCAATTTCGGTCCCGGTCTGGGAGCAAACAACGTGAGTTACTTCGTCGGTCTGAACGCCACCAATGACTCTCCAACTTCCATTTTGTCCGGGGACGATAATTTTCAAGTTGGCGGAGTTCCGGTCAGACCGGGATTGTTGCAGATTTCACCCCCTACGCCGGTAAAGTGGACGAGGGAACGGCACAGATTCGCCGGTTATGTTGGGTTTTCTGACGGCAGTGTTCAGCCAGTGAGCAATGCTGAATTTCCTGAACTAATTCGACGAAGCAGTCTCGCTACCAACCGCCTGGCGATTCCGTAATCTGACACCTTTGAAAGAGTGTGGAAGCGACGCCCCGTCGCTTGGGCAACAGGATGAAAACATGGGACAAGCAACCAGGCTTACGGCGGCGAGGCACCGCCGCCACGGGTTTTTCAGAGATCTCAATCTGTGTTGCATCTGAGTTTATCTGCGTCCATCTGTGGCTGAATAGTCTTCTGATTATGAGTGTGCCAGGCGTGCCACTTTGCAAAATAAGCTGGCACACGGATTGTGCCAAAAATTTCCAGTCCGCTCTTTTCGCGCTTCCCGTAAAACGGTAAAACCCATTGATTTTACAGGGCTTTTAGCCGTTGGCATCGTTGGCATCGCGCAAGCTAAAAGTAGGTGTTGGACTAAACAACCATTTAACGAAAGGAATAAATTATGAAACTCATGCAATATCAACGACCCGGATTGGCCTGGCCCACGTTTGGCCGGCTCGCCAACTTGCAGGATGAACTGGACCGTTTGTTTGAATCGCCGCTGACGGGATGGGCTCCCGCGCTGGATGTTCACGAAAACAAGGACAGTTTCACCGTGCGTCTGGAGCTGCCCGGAATGAAGCGGGAAGACATTGATGTTTCGCTGCAGGACGGCGCCCTGGTTATTTCCGGCGAACGCCGGGAAGAAAAAGTCGAAGCCGAAACGACCGTGCATCGGCAGGAACGGTTCTATGGCAAATTCTCCCGGGCGCTCACGCTGCCGGCGGCGGTCGCGGGCGACAAGGTCAAGGCGCAATACAAGGACGGCATCCTGACCGTCACGCTGCCCAAGGCCGAGGAAGCCAAGCCAAAATCCATCACGGTCAGTGAATAAGCAGCCAAGGTGAAGCAAACAGGCGGGAATCAAGTGCGATTCCCGCCTTTCTTCATTAGCCCGGCAACGCCGTTTTCCGCGCGCCGGAAATTTCCCGCGAAAGCATGCTTTTCCGGCGATCACGGAGGTTCCGTCCTGCCGCGAATCAGCATCAAACACGCAGGTAAACGTAGAGCGAGAAACACACTGCCGCCGCACCGGCGGCCGCCGCGAGGGACCACAACAGGCTCTTGTTGCGGGCGGCGATCGCAAACGTCGAAACAATCACCGCCAGTTGGGCGGCGAGCATGCCGAAGAAAAAGTTTTTGCTGCGATTGTGATGTTTCTCGGCGGAAATATTGTTCTGCCGCACTTGGAGTTCGTAGATGTTGGCGATGGACTGGTTCAACCTTGCCTCGCTATCGTAACGGGTGGCGTTGTAGCGAAGCCGGGCGGCGCTGAAACCACGGAACACTGATTTGTCGCCTTTCATCAACTCGGCATCCAGCCGGTCGGAATCCTTATTGATCGGCTTGGTCGCCATGTCAAACGCATCCGCCGCATTTTTGGCGTCGGTCAGCGCGGCTTTCAGGGCCGGCGGTTTAATCACGGCCAGCTTTTGGGCGATGGCGTTTTCGTCCTGGGAACTTTCCAAGGCTGTCAGTGCCGCTTTAACGTCTTCGGCAAAGACCGCCGGTTTGGCCACCGGCATTTCACCATGGACGAGGGCATTGACCGTGGCTTCGCCCGCGCCGGGCAGGTTGGCGGCGGTCAAAGTTGGCACCTCGGCGGTGGCCGCCAGCAGATCAAAGGAATTTTGCGCCAGCGAACTGCGCAACTTTTTAGCCTGAAAATAGCCCCACTGATCGCCGGCCTTGGATTGCAGTTGCGCGGCGTAGGCGCGGTCATACTGAGCCTTGGTCATTTCGCTGGAAGCCAATCCCGCGAGCATGGTGGCGATGACCGTCATGACAATGGGGGTTGAACTCAGGATTTTGCCCCACTTGGACTGCGGAAGGTCCTTTTTCAGTTCATCGGGAATTTGAATTTTGCCGGCCATAGTTTTGGTTCCTTTCGTCGCCGGCAGCTTACCGGAAAGATTTTAGGGCGCCAGCCTGCAATCAGCCGGCGCTTGAGGTTTGCCGCGAATTGGCCTATTTCTCGGCCATGTTCATCGTCCATGTGCAGGTCCGGGTTAAGCCCGAATCGATCGAAGCCTTCAAGACCGCCACCCTCGCCAATGCCCGGGCCAGCCTCCGGGAACCCGGCGTGGCGCGGTTCGATGTGGTGCAACAAGCCGACGATCCCACCAGGTTTGTGCTCGTCGAAGTCTATCGCGATGCCGCGGCGGCGGCCGCGCACAAGGAGACGGCGCATTATCCGGTCTGGCGCGATACGGTGGCCGACCTGATGGCCGAGCCGCGTGACAGCGTGAAATTCCACAACGTGTTTCCCGGCGACCAAGGCTGGTAAGTTTTATGGGCAACAACTTCATCATCCAAAATCCGTTCGCCATTCTCACCTTCATCGCGGCGCCGGCGATTTTGACCAATGCCGCCAGCGTGCTTGCCATGAGCACCATCAATCGCATGTTGCGCACGCGCGAACGGATGCATCAGATGTTCAAGGAATCTACCGATTCGGTTGTCGCCAACAATCCCCAGTTCATTGCGCAGGTCAGCCGCGCTGAACGGCAGGGATTGCTGCTATTAAGCGCGCTCCACTGGATTTATGTGGCCATTGGCTCGTTTGCCGCCGCCAGTCTCGTCACGTTGATCGGCGCGGGCGTTGGCCAGTTGGGCAACACGTTCATGATGCGCATCATTGTCGGCGCGGGATTGTTGCTCGGCATCAGCGGCATCAGCGGCTTGATCGGCGGTTGCGTCAATTTATTCAAGGCCACACAGCTTTCGCTGGTGAATATCCGCGAAGAAGCCGAACTCATCCGCGCCCGGCAGACAACCAACCGCAAAACCGATGAAATTTGAATTTGCCACCGCCACGCGGATCGTCTTCGGGGCCGGGGCGATTGCGCAGGTCGGCGCGAACCTGAAAACCAATCGCCGCCGGGCGTTGGTGGTGACCGGGCGCAATCCACATCGGGTGGAAAAACTCCTGGCCAACCTTTCGGCGGGCGCCATCGGCATCACGATGTTTTCGGTGGAGGGCGAACCGGAAATTGGCAGGGTAGAAACCGCCGTCGCTCTCGCCAAAAAGGAAAAATGCGATTTCGTCATCAGCCTGGGCGGCGGCAGCGTGATTGACGCCGGCAAAGCCATCGCCGCAATGCTGACGAATGAAGGCGAGCTGCTGGATTATCTGGAAATCATCGGGCGCGGCCAAACGCTGAAAAAGCGGTGCGCGCCATTTATCGCCATTCCCACCACGGCGGGCACTGGCGCGGAAGTGACGCGCAACGCCGTGCTGGCCTCGGCCGAGCACAAAGTCAAAGTCAGCCTGCGCAGCCCGCTCATGCTGCCGAGCGTTGCCATTGTGGATCCCGAGCTGACTTACGAGTTGCCGCCGGCCCTGACCGCCAGCACCGGTCTGGATGCCCTGACCCAACTGATTGAGCCTTACGTGTGCCTGCGCGCCAACCCCATGACCGATGGTTTTTGTGCTGAAGGTATTCAGCGCGCCGCCCGCTCGCTGCGCGAAGCGGTTTTCAACGGCCAAAACAAATCCGCCCGCGAAGACATGGCCGTTGCCAGTCTGTTGGGCGGACTGGCCTTGGCCAATGCCGGACTGGGCGCAGTCCACGGATTTGCCGGGCCGATTGGCGGCATGTTTCCCGCGCCGCATGGAGCCGTGTGCGCCGCGCTGCTTCCCCACGTCATGATAGCAAACTTGCGGGCGTTGCAGCAACGTGACGTGAACAACTTTGCTCTGGGACGCTATCAAAAAGTCGCCGCGTTGCTAACCGGTGATCCTCAAGCGACGGCTGACGATGGGGTCGAGTGGGTTCAAGCGCTGGTTGCCGACATGCCGCTTGTGCGGCTGGGGACATACGGCATTCGGGAAGAGCACATTGATGACGTCGTCGCCAAAGCTGCGAACGCCAGCAGCATGAAAGCGAATCCGATTGGGCTCACGCCGGATGAGCTGGCGCAAATTCTGCGAGAGGCCCTGTAATTTTATGGAAGCAATCTGGCAAAGTCCGGCGGTAATCGCTCAAACCCAACTCATCTCGCGCAGTCTGGACCATTGGACCGGACGCGCCTTGTTGTCCGGATTATTCAATCCGCTCGGACTGGCCAAAAATGTGTTTGCGGCGCCATTTGTCCTGGTTTCCCACGGAGTTGAAGCCGATCCGGTTTTAAACTACGGCAATGCGTCCGCATTAAAACTGTGGGAAATGCCGTGGGAAGCACTGACGCGAACGCCGTCGCGTTTCACGGCGGAGGCTCCGAATCGCGAGGAGCGGGCGCGCTTGCTGGCGGCGGTGACGGCCAACGGATTCATTGATGATTACAGCGGCATTCGCATTTCCAAAAGCGGGCGGCGTTTTCGCATCGCCCAGGCCACAGTCTGGAATTTACTGGATGAACGTGGCAATTATGCCGGTCAGGCGGCGCAATTTTCCAATTGGGAATTTCTTTAAAATGAAGAGGCGCCCCGGAATGCGGGACGCCTCAGATTCGGACCGACTGATTTGGGTGTTTGCGCTGCCTTACCGGCTGCAATCCGCCGGGAAATGGAACACTTCCGCGAGATCGTTCACCTTGGGATTTGCATCGCGGTGTGACAGCGGCGGCAGATTGAAGCGGCGTTCAATCAGCTTGAGAATGGAAACAGTTTCGTTCTCCTGGTGATCCACGTAGCCGCCTTGAGTGAAGGGCGAAATGACAATGGTCGGCACGCGGGTGCCAACGCCCCAGGAGTCCACCATGGGCGGGGCAACGTGATCCCAACGTCCGCCGTTTTCATCGTAGGTGACAATGATGATGGAATCTTTCCAATATTTGCTTTGCTGGACGGCGCTGACCAGGTCGGCGACATGTTGTTGTCCCTGGAACAGGGCGGCATAACCGGGGTGTTCATTGTCGGGGCCGAGCGGTTTGATGAAACTCACAGCGGGCAGTTTGCCGCTGGCAACATCATTCAAGAAGACCGTTTCATCCTGCAAATGCGCATCCGATCCGGTAGTCGCCGGGTTGAGCGAACCGTCCAGGTTGAACGGCGCGTATTTTTCGAAGTAAGCGAAGGCTTGATGATGATATTGGAATAGCGGATCGGCATGGCCGTGGATGGCATTATCCCAGCCGCCGGAATACCATTTCCACGAGATGTTCGCATCATCGAGACGGTTGCCGATGGTGGGCGTGTAATCGCTCTGCGAGGGATCGACATTGTTGATGGGCAGCATCAACTGGTTTGCCGCCACGGACGGATGCGGCGCCACGAGGCTGAACGTGGTGTTGACGACGTAGTTGCTGTCGATGGTCAGGTGCGAATCATTGAGCGTCCGGGTTGCGGGATCGTAGCTGGAGGCAAAACCGGCGGGCACCGGCTGCTCCCACAGCGGCGCGGCGGCGGCCACGAGGAATTGATGATTCAGGAAGGAACCGCCGTAAGCCGAATGAAAGAAGTTGTCGCAGATGGTGTATTGCCGCGCCAATTTGCCTTCGGGCATTTCGGTGGCATCGAAACAGCTCAAAACCAAACCGGGATTGTCGCTCCAGGTGACAAACTTGTCCATCGAGCCAAGCGACGGTTCCAGCACGCCGTTATCAATCTGCAACTGCTCGTGATAAAACTTGTGAACGATGTCGCCGGTTGTGTTCGTGTCAGCCACATATTTGGTGGCGTCATAAGGGATCATCGGTAGCGCGGGCTGGCCGTTGGCCGGCGGAAAGCGCAAATCGGGTCCGCCGTTCAAAGGTTGAGGCATCTGATAGAGGTAGGACGCATAACCGGTGGACTTATCCCATTGCGGCAAAGTGTCGGAGGCGTAGGCCAGACCGTTCACGCCGGGCATGCGGCCATACAGGGCGTCAAAGCTCCAGTTCTCCTGGTAGATAACGATGATGTGTTTGACGCGCGACTGGAGCAACGCATCGAACGCGTGGTTGCCGCCCTTTTCGTGCATTTCGGCGTGGGCCGACGGCAACGCCGCCGCTAGGGCGGCCGCCGCCAGGGCCGCCGTGATGAAGCCGGCCATTTTGACTTTTCCTTGGATTCTTTTGTTGGTTTTCATGTGCAGACTTGTATTGGTTGGTATCTTTGGATCGACGGCTGATTTCTCCCATAAGCGTGTTACCTTCAGGTGTCGCCCGCCTGACAAATCGGCAACAAAGGCTTCTTACAACAAGTATAATGTCTGCGAATTGTCGGATGCGGGTGAGTTTTCCGGCGCGGAATTTCTTTGAGCCATTGGCCAAACCCACTAACCTGCTGCGGGTGAACAGCTCCGGTTCCGTCTGTCCAATTTGCTCATGAAATCCGCGCGTATCGTTGTGGTCGGTGGCGGCGCGGCGGGTTTTTTCGCGGCGATCGCCTGTGCGGAGGCCCGGCCCGGGGCCGAGGTAATGATTCTTGAAAAAACGGCACACTTTCTCGCCAAGGTGAAAATCTCCGGCGGCGGCCGGTGCAATGTCACGCACGCGTGTTTTGAGCCGCGTGAATTCGCCCGGCGCTATCCGCGGGGCGAACGCGCATTGATTTCCGCGCTGCAAAAATTTTCGGCCCGCGACACCGTAACCTGGTTTGCCGAACGCGGCGTGGAGCTGAAAACCGAGGCGGATGGGCGCATGTTTCCGGTGACTGATTCATCGCAAACCATTGTGGATTGTCTGCAACGGGCGGCGGCCAACGCGGGCGTGGTTTTAAAAGCGAATTGCGAAGTCGCAAACGTGGCGAAGCTTCCCGGCGGTTTCGGGTTGAAACTGACGAACGGCACGGCGATCGCCTGTGATTGTCTGCTGATTGCCACAGGCGGTTGTCGCACGGCGGCCCTTGCTCAATTGGCCGTTTCGCTAGGGCACAAACTGGAACCGCCGGTGCCGTCGCTGTTTACCTTTCACATCGCCGCGTCGTGGCTCGGCGGCCTGGCGGGTGTTGCTGTGGAAGACGCAGAAGCGGCGATTGCAAATGCCGGGATCCGGCAGCGCGGGGCGATGTTAATCACTCATTGGGGCGTCAGCGGGCCGGCTATTTTACGGCTTTCGGCCTGGGGCGCGCGCTGGTTACATGAACAGAACTACCGTTTTTCGCTGCTGGTCAACTGGCTGCCAAATTGGACCGATGAGAAATTGGCGGATGAATTCGCAAGCCGGCGCCGTTCGCAGCCGGCCAAGCTGGTGCTGAATTTCCCGGTCGCTCCGCTTTCCGCGCGTTTGTGGACGCAACTGGTGGCGGCGGCCGGTGTGAGCGCCGATACGCGCTGGTCGGCCTTGGGCCGTGCCGCGCAGCATCGTTTGATCCAGCAATTGCGGCGCAGCGAATTTTCGGTGACGGACAAGAGCTTGAACAAGGATGAGTTTGTGACCTGCGGCGGCGTGGCGTTGGCGGAGGTGGATTTCAAAAACATGGCCAGCAAAAATTGTCCGGGCCTGTTTTTTGCGGGCGAGGTGCTGGATGTGGATGGCGTGACGGGCGGATTTAATTTTCAAGCCGCTTGGACGACTGGCTGGCTGGCCGGGCGGGCGATGGCGCAGCTTAAAACCACTTCCGCTTCTTGAAATACAGGTAGGTGGCGAGAGTTGAAACCACCATGAGAACCGCGGCGATGGGATAAGCGTGCCGATGTTCCAATTCCGGCATATCTTTGAAATTCATGCCATACCAGGTGCCGATCATCATCAGCGGCGTGGTGATCACCGTGATGAGCGTGAGGAGTTTGACGACCTCGCCGGTCTGGTTGGACGACATGTTGAGGTAAACCTGCAAAATGCCGGTGAGCGAATCGGTGTAGCCGTGCGCCATTTCGCCGATGTGAAAAAGCGAGTCGTAAATATCGCGGAAATACGGCACCAGATGCGGACGGACCAGCTTGAATTCGCCGGCGGCAAAACGCCCCAGCACCTCGCGTTGCGGGCCGATGATCTGGCGCAGGTGGAGCACTTCTTTTTTGACCTGCAAAATTTTGTTCAGGGTTTCCTTGCTCGGCTGTTGGAAGGCGAGATCTTCCAGCTCGGCGATTTCCAGCGACAGATCGTCGAGGGCGGGTTTGTAGTTGTCCACCAGCGTGTCCAGCAGCGAATGGGTCACGCGGTCGGGGGCGCGCGCGATGTTCATGGCGCCGTTGAGCGAGCGTTCCTCCACGCTGGAAACGCTGCGCAACGCCTGGTTGTGATAGGTGACGAGAAAATTTTTGCCGAGGAAAAAGTTCAATTCGCTCGTGTCAAAGCAGCCTTCCTTGCGGCTGTAGTCCACGGCATGAATCACCATGAACAAATACGGCGTGAACAGGTCGCCCTCCTTCGGCAAGTATTCCTCCACTTTGGGCGATGGGCTGGGCTGGACGCAGTCTTCAATGGACAGCGGATGGAAATGGAAAATCTGCTCCAGCACTTCCCTGGTTTCAAAGTCGGTGGGCTTTTCCAGGTCCACCCAGAGAAACAGGTTGGTGTCCGCCAGCAAGGTGGGCATCAGGAACGGCTCAATGTCCTTGGTGTGCAGCTTGCCTTGTGTGGTGAATGCAAAGGAACGGATCATGCGTTGTTGGACTTCCTGCCGGCATCCTAGGTGCAGCCTGGTTTAAGGCAAGTATCCTTTGCGTTTTCCTGCGGAACCGCATTCTGTCGGCAGATGGAGGAATAGACGGCGGCGAGCGGCTTGGGCGAACGCGGCAATTGCGGATCATTGAAATTCACGGCCAGCAGGCCAAATTTTTTGGTGTAGCCGAACTGCCATTCAAAATTATCCAGCAGCGACCAGTAAAAAAATCCCCGCACATTCGTGCCGGCGGAAATCGACCGGTGCAGCGCGGTCAAATTTTGCCGCAGATCGCGTGCGCGGAAGGATTCGTCGTTCGAGGCCGCGCCGTGCTCCGTGATGTAAATGGGCAGGTTAAATTTGCGGTGCAGATACCTGAGGATTTTTTCCATGCCCTCGGGGTAACGCTCCACCATGTCATCACAGACAAAGCCAAAATCCCGCAATCGTTTCACCGGTGTGCCGCTGGCCGGAATCATGGCGCAAAAATGATGAAACCGGACACGTCCGTAATAGTTCAATCCGATGAAGGTGGATGCTCGTTTACGCCGGCCGCCGAGAAAAGCGTCCAGCACAAATTTATTGAACGTGTAATGGCAGGCGAAGGCGGTGGAGCGGTCCCACAGCGAATATTTCTGGTAGGCGTGAAAAAACGTCCAGTTCTTGGCGATGCCGACTTCCGGTTTGCGTCCGGCATTTCCTTCGCGACGAATGATGCGGCTGGCCCGCACATGAGCGCGGGCCATGTGATCGATCACCCGCCGGAACTGGCCAAGCTGCCACTTGTGCTGCGGCGGAAATCCTCCGAGCAGATAGGCGACACAGGCGTAGGTGTCCGGTTCGTTAAACGTATTCCACAAATACACGCGCTCTTTCAGCGCGGCCACAAGCTGCCGGACATAGTCGACAAACGCTTTTATCGTGGCTTTATTGGTCCAGCCGCCTGCGGCATTGATCCACGGCGGATTCGCAAAGTGATGCAGGACCACCATGGGCGTGATACCGGCGGCGAGAAGCCGGTCCAGCAAATCCACATAGCGTGCCAGCTCGGCTTGATTGAGCGGCGCGAACGGGGCGGATTGCAAACGCGACCATTCAATGCCGAAGCGATAGGCGTTGACGCCGAGCTGTCGCATCCAGTCGATGTCTTCAGGATAACGATGATAGTGGTCGCAGGCGATGCGGCAGTGGCCGCCGTCCTGGGCGACAAAGGGTGTCCATTCGTTGTTGACGTGCCCTTCCACCTGCGTCGGCGAAGTCGCTGTGCCCCAGAGAAATTGCTCGGGAAAACGGAGGGTCTTTTCAGCCGTCATGACGAACATTTTCCTCCCATGGCGTGCTCAATGGCTTGAAATAATTTTTGCGGGGCGCACCTCATCCAGGCGCGAAACTGTTCCGTGGGCAGCCGGTCGGGCAATTCGGCCAGCCGGTCGAGATTGAAGCGTTTCTCCGTCACGCCCAGGCCAAATTGCTGCGCGTCGATGGCGTTGACTTGTTGTTCCACGTGATTTTCCACCGGCACCAGAAATAGCGGTTTGCCTAGCCAGGCCGCTTCGCTGACGGATTCAAAGCCGGCGGTGCAAACGACGTGCCGGCATGCCGCCATCATCTTCAAAAATTTCTCGCCGTCCAGCTTGTGAAACGTGAGCGCGGGCGAATGCGGAAATTCGGCGGGCGCGCCGGGCTTGTCATAAAAGCAATGCAACCGGGTTTGCGGATGCGCGTTGCTCCATTCGATGATTTGCTCGGCGTAACCGTGGTTCAACAGGTAAACGAGCACAAATTCGCCATTCGGGTTGGATTGCAGCTCAAACAACTGTTTTCGCAAAATCGGCGGGCCGACGAAAATGCGCCTGGCCGGCAAATCGGGCAATTCGTAAAGCGAAAGCGCCAGGCGGGTGGCGCGCGTGCCGAGCAAGCGGGTGTAAAGCTTCATGCTCAGGAGCTGTTTCCATAGATGGGGCGTGCGCACGTAGCCGGGATGTTGAAACATGAATTGGTGGCCGATGGCGACGATGGGCGGACGGCGCCGCCGGGTCAGCCCGTAAAAGGCCGCGATCGGCTCGAAGAAGTTGAGGATCAAATCCGGCTGCGTCTCGCGGACAATCTCATCCAGTTGAGTCAGCAGCCGGCGATATTTGGGCAGGTTGCCGAGAACGCCAGCGAGAGTAGCCAGGTTGCTGACCGATCGGTTGTTTTTATATTTGAACTCCAGCGTCGGCAGTTGCCGGACGGGCAGCTTCATCGCCGACGCGAAGTATTCCGGCACCGGTCGGTGCGAGCTCACGCCCAGGGTGACGGCGACCACCTGATGCCCGGCTGCCTCGGCCATCTCCCGGACGGCAATCGCCTGAGTCATGTGACCCCGGCCTTCGCCCAGCACGCAGAACATCATTTTCATGAAAGTGAACGAGTCGAATCTTGCCGTCGAAATCTTCTATCAAAGCCGTGCAGCTTTCAACCCAATCCCCGCAGTTTAGATATTGCACGCCGTCAATGGTTTTGGTTTCGGCGCGGTGGATGTGACCGCAAATCACGCCGTCGGCCTGATGACTGCGCGCCATGGAAGCCAGCGTGCCTTCGTATTCTGTGACGAATTTGACAGCGGACTTGGCCTTGAATTTCAGAAACGCCGCCAGCGACCAGTAGCCGAAACCCAGCATGCGGCGCAGGCGGTTGAAATAGAGGTTGAAGTCCAGAATCCAGTTGTAAAGGTGCGACCCCAGTTTTTCCAGCAGATGATTGAAATGCGTCAAGCCATCCGCCTGATGCCCGTGGATGACCAGAAATTTTTTGCCGTCCGCCGTGGTATGCACCGCCTGCCGGGCGATGGTGACGTTGCCAAACTTCACGCCCATGAACTGCTCGATGAACTCGTCGTGGTTGCCGCTGATGTAAATCACCTGGGTCTGCTTGCGGCTTTTGCGAAGCAACTTTTGGATGAGCACGTTGTAATCGTCGCGCCAGAACCAGCGGAATTTAAGCTCCCAGCCATCAATGAAATCGCCGACGAGGTAAAGGTATTTGCAGTCCACCAAGCGCAGGAAATCCAGCAATTCCTCGACCCGCGCGTGGCGGGTGCCCAGGTGAATATCCGAAATCCAGACCGAGCGGCAGACGAGCGGTTCGTCCAGGTTCAATTCCAAAGCTTGTTGGCCAGCTTTCATGCGTTTACGTTGAATTCTATCGGATAAAAATGGTTCCCGGCAATGGATGGCGGTGTTTGTCGCCCAATCTTTACACGGGCGTGACCCAATTGGCACAAAACCGGGGTCCCATCCGCCCGCCGTCACGCCTTGACGGACGAAACCACTCCCGCCCTCCCCCGCCGGCTGCGGTGGTGCCGGTAATTTTCCGGGCCGGTGCTCGCGCCGTTTTTCTGGCGCCAGCGTCCCGGGCTGACCCCGAAACGGCGGGTGAAAACCAAGTTAAAAAAACTGAGCGACTTGTAGCCGCTTTCCAAAGCCACCTCCACGACCTTGGTCTGGCTGGTGGCCAGCAATTCGCGCGCGCGCATCAGGCGAATCTCCGCGCGCTTGTCCCGGAACGACATGCCGGTGAGGTCGTAAAAAATCCGGCTCAGATGGCGGGTGGTGCAGTGCGTCGCTTGCGCCAGCTCATGAAAGCTGATTTCCAGCAGTGCGTCCGGCGGCGTTTCAGCGAGAAATTTCCTCAACCGCTCGCGCGCATCGACCATTTCCGTTTCCTGCCCCGGAACCGGCTGGTCCAATTCCTTGACGAAGAGGTCGGCCACCAGCAGCAACAATCCCAAGCGAACGGATAATCCATCGCGGTTGCGGCGGGAACACAGTTCAAGCATTTTGGCGGCGACGTTGTGACTGGGCGGCAACACTTGGGCGGCCTGTTCCGCGCGGGTGGCGGCGTGCTTGAGCAAATCCTGTTCGCCCAGGGTGATGAGTCCAGTCAGGCGCTCCGGCAAAATATTAAAACAATTCAAAGCCAGACGATTTAACAAGCTCGCCCGGATGTGACCATCGGCATTGCCGGCCACCAGCAATACTGTTCCAGCTTCCAGTTCAACACTGGTTTGCCCTTGACGCCAGTAGCCCGTTCCGTTGCCCACCTGCATCAAACACCAGCCGGTCAGGTCGGGCCGCCATTCGCCACCGGGCGACAGGACAATTTCCCGCAACATCAGGTGAGATTCATACGGCTGAACGGTTTTTTTCATGCGGACAAAGATTTCTTCACGGCGTGGATGGCGATGGCATCGAACGGCCATCGATTTCGTTCCGGCACGCCGCCGGACCATCAAGCTGCGCGTTTGGCGTTACGAACTGATGGCAATCAGGAAAAAGAACGGAAACTTTCGACGCGCGCCGGGAAGGACGCCGCGTTTGACAAATCGCCCCGGTCATTTTCCCCCGGCACATTCTGTCCGCCAACTGTGGGGTTTTGTCACCGGATTGTCACCGCGCTGACAGGCGCTTGTAATATAAGTTGCCCACCTTGCAGCGATATGAATACGTCGCGTCGCGTCCGCGAGGGCCGGCGGTCCTGACGCGTTTGAAAAATTTCGGTTGTGGCCGGCGGCCGTCAAACCGGTTCAGGAACACCCATTAAATCAAATCGATCCGAGCGCATGTGGTTGTCAACGCCAAGTGAAATTCCTTGGGAACCGGCCTTCTCGAGAGGCCGCTTCCCCCAATACCAATTTTTCCGTGCGCGGTCGGAGTCGGCCAGCCTATGAGCGTCATGAAGCCAAAACAGCCAGGGATGGACGGGTGGCGGCAGCCCCAGCTTTCAGCGATGGTTCTGCTGGTGGCGTTTTTTTGCCTCACCCTGGCTCCGGCTCACGGCGAACCGGCGGCGGCAAACCCGCCAAAGCTGGCCAATGACACGACGCGTTTTGACGTCGCCGCGTATGCAATCGGCGGGAGCGGGCCGCTGGCCACGAATTTGCCGACGCCCTTGTTTGCGACGCACACGGGCACCAATGTCAGTCTGTCCGAGCTGGTGCAGGCGGCGGCGGAATTGCACGAAGCCTACCGCGAACAGGGACATCCGTTCATGAGCGTGGCCATCGCGCTGGAGCGCATCACCAACGGCATCGTGACGTTGAATCCGTTTCAGACCGCGATTCCTCAAGTGGTGGTTTCCGGTCAAACTTACCAAAGCTTCACCAATGTTCCTGAAAATGTATTGCCGGAAATCGCCGCCAAACCGGTGGCCGGACCGCTGGGCGCCACAAATTCGGCCGCCACCAATGCGGTTGCGGCCAAGCCGACCGCTTCACCTTTTTGGGCGGGGCCGCTGTCCCCGGACCAGATGGATCAGGCCAAGGCCGCGTTGCAGGCCCGGATTGCCCATATCGCCACGTTTGGCGTGGACAACCGGATTCATGTCGCGTCCACGAACCAAGGCCCGCGCTTCGCCGTCGATAAATACCTGATCATGGGCAACACGGTTTTACCACCGCTGGTGATGTCGCAGGTGTTGACCAACATTGATGGCGCTTACGGCACCAATGTGAGCTTCGAGGGCATTCGCACCGCGGTTGAAGAACTGCAGAAATCCTATCGCGAACGGGGTTTCGTGACGGTGTCGGTCGGCTTGCCGCAGCAGAAATTGACGAATGCCACGGTGAAGATTCAGGTCACTGAAGGGCGTGTGGCGGCGATTAACGTGGTGGGCAATGAATATTTCAGTTCGAACAACATCATGCGCGCACTGCCGAGCTTGCACACCAACATCGTGCTGAACGGGGATATTTTTCAGGCGGAATTGAACCGCGCAAATGGCAATCGCGACCGGCAGATTTATCCGGTCATCGGCCCCGGGCCGGAACCGGGCACCAGCGCGCTCAAACTGAAAGTGAAAGATCAAATGCCCGTTCACGGCAAACTGGAATTCAACAATCAGAGCACGCCCGGCTCGCCGGATTTGCGCGTGAACGCCTCGGCCGAAGCGGATAATCTCTGGCAGTTGGAGCATTCATTGGGCGTGCAATATGGGTTTTCTCCGGAAACCTACAAGCCGGGTGCCCAATGGAACCTTTACGACCTGCCGTCCGTGGCCAATGGCAGCGCCTTTTATCGCCTGCCCATTGGGAATCCGCAGCCGATTGACCAGTTGATCGACGCCAACCGTGGCAGCTTTGGCTACAACGAAGTCACGCACCGCTTCAATTTGCCGCCGCTCTCCGGTGGACCCAATCTGACCGTGTTCGCCAGCCGCTCAACCATTGACAATGGAGTGAGCACGCTGGCTTCGCAGAATCTTTATCATGATGGCAGCGGAAACAGTCTGGACCTGGCGACCCAACAGCAGGACTCCACAGTGAACGTTGATGGCGGGTTGCGGCTCAGTCTGCCGCTGCAAACCAGTGACGATTTTCGTTCCACCCTTTCCGGCGGACTGGACTACAAGCATTACGAATTGAGCAGCGGGAAAACGAATATATTCACGCTCACTAGCGCGGAAGTTCTCTACAACCCGGCGCGCACCAACATTGTTGTGTCACACAACTATTCACCGGTGCCTTACACGGTGAACCAACTGGATTACCTGCCCCTGGCCTTGAGCTACAACGCCGGCTGGAAAGACTGGCTGGGCAACGCCACCTTCGATTTGGATGCCAGCGTCAACGTCTGGTATCAGAGCCTGTCAACCCGCACCTATTCGGTCACGGATAAAAACAACATCACGCATCAGGTGACCGCCGAATTGAACGGAGCGGATTCACTGCAATACATCTCCGGCTCCCGCCAAACCACCGGGCATTGGGTGGTTTTGCGGCCCAGCTTTTCGCAGGAATTTTCCCTCTACACCAACTGGGTGGGAACTTTCCGCGCCGACGGCCAATGGACGAGTGAACCGCTGATCAGCAATGAACAGTTCGGCATCGGCGGCGTGAACAGCGTGCGCGGCTATCACGAAGGCGAGGCGTTTGGCGATATTGGCTGGCACGTTTCCCTGGAGCAGCAGACGCCCGCGCATGTGGTGGGCATGGTTCGCGGTGGAACGCCGTTGACCGTGCGGGGCCTGGCGTTCATGGATTATGCGGCCGCCCGGTTGCTGGATCCGGCGGCATCCTCGCCTGACGAAATACAGTTGTGGAGCACGGGCATTGGACTGGCCGGCTCGGTGGGCAGCCATTGGCAGTCAAAATTCCTGGTCTCCCTGCCGCTCATCAGCACCGCGCTGACCACGCGGTATCAACCGTATTTCAATTTTGTGCTGACCGCGCAATTTTAACTTTGTCACCCAAACGTAACCCGGCAAACCGGACGCCCATGACAGAAACTGGTAGCATCAAACGATCAAGCATCGCGGTAGCGTTATGAACAAAAAGTTTTACAATCGATTGCGGCGGGTGCCGCTGGCCGTGGCGCTCGTCGTGGTCGGATGGTTGAGCCGCCAGGGCGCGCTGGCCAACCCCACCGGCGGTGTGGTCACGCAGGGCGCCGCCTCCTTCGGCAGCGCCGGCTCCACCTTCTCGATCAATCAATCATCCAGTTTTGCGCGGATTAGCTGGCAGTCGTTCAACATCAACCAGGGCCAGACGACGGTGTTCAACCAGCCGTCCGCATCGTCGGTGACGTGGAATTATATCAGCGATCCGAACGCGTCCATCATCAATGGCGGCATTACCGCGAACGGCTACGTGGTGTTGCAGAATCCGAACGGCTTCACCGTGGGCGGCGATGCGTCCATCACCGCGCATGGTTTGGTGATGACCACCGCGTCACCCACCATCGATTTTTCCGGCGGCGGCGCCTGGTCGTTTGATGCGCCTCCGCCGACGGCGAAAATTATCAATTACGGCCAGATCAATATCACCGGCGGCGGCGCGGCTTATCTCATTGCCGGCGACATCGTCAACAACGGGACCATCTCGGCTCCCGGCGGCCAGATCGGGCTGTTTGCCGGGCAAAAGGTGCTGTTGTCGTTTGCGCCGGACGGACGCGGTTTGAGCGCGGAGGTGACGTTGCCGCAGGGTTCGGTGGATAACAACGGCCAGTTGATCGCCGACGCGGGCAGCATCGCGGCCAAGGCCCAGTTTGTGAATCAAAACGGCCTGGTGCAGGCGAATTCAGTGCGCGAAGTCAACGGGACTATTGAGTTGGTAGCAAGCGACCGTCTGAATCTCGGCGACAAGTCGGTCATCTCGGCGCAGGGCGACAGCCAGGGAACCAGCGCGGGCGGCAGTGTGGTCGTCAAATCCGACAACCAATTCTCCGATCAAACCGGCTCCACCATTAATATCGCGGGTGGCGCGCAAGGCGGCGCGGGCGGCCATGCGGAAATTTCCGCGCGCCAGCTTGGCGCGCTCCAGACGGCCATCAACGGACGGGCGGCGGCGGGCGCCACCGGCGGCACGCTGTTGATCGATCCCTATGATCTGACCATCGACAGCAGCTACGCCAGTTCGCTGGCCACGCAGATTGCCGGCGGCCTGTCACAAATTGATTTGCAGGCGGATCACGACATCATTCTGAGCGCTTCGTTGAACCTCGCCGATGCCAGCACCTCCTCGATGCTGACGTTGATCGCCGGGAACAACATCACGTTCAACAGCGGCTCCGCGATCAAGGCAGGCACTGATTGGAATGTGAATTTAACGGCGGGTGCGTCCCTAGCTTCAGGGGCCACACCCACGGCGGGCAACGACGGCATCTATTTAAACGGAACCGCGCTCATCCTTTCCAAAAACGGCGACATCAATTTGCACGCGGCGAACGAGGTGCTCGTCAGCGGCGGCGCCATCCGCACCATCAGCGGCGGGAACATCAATGTGACGGCGGATTATGGCGACGTGAATTCCGGATACAACTATTACGGATTTACGTTTGGCCAGTCGGCGGCGCCGTATTACAAGGTAAATCTGGCCAATCTGGGTGGCATCAGCACCGGGGCCGGCGGCAACGTGAGCATCTCCGCCGGCGGGGACGTCATCAGCTATTTGCCGGTGCAATCGGATTACGCCCACGCCATTTATGATGGCGGCACAGGCGCCTTCGGTTCGCCGCCCGGCAACGTCACCATTCAGGCCGGCGGCAACGTTTATGGCCATTACGTGCTGGCCAACGGCGTGGGCAACATCACCGCCGGCGGCGACCTGGGCGCGGCGACCGCCACCTTGATCAATGACCCGGAAAAGGCGTATCAGGGTTTTGCGTTGAGCTTGATCAGCGGCAGTTGGGACGTGAGCGCCGGCGGAAATGTTTACGTGCAGGATGTGCGCAACCCCAACGGCATTTTCGGCGAACGCAACGCCAGCAGCACGCCCATCAATTACGCGGGCTACCATGCCTTTGATTATGCGGCGGATGCCTCGGTGTCCTTGGCGGCGGCGGGTTCGGTGGAAATTACCGGCTACGACGCGCCGCACAAGCCGCTGTCCAATCCGGACATTGCCATTCCCCTGATTTTACCGCCATCGCTTAAAGTAACGACGGATGCCGGGGATTTGATCTTGGACAGTTCGGTCATTTTATATCCGTCGGCGGATCAAAATTTGAATCTCACGCTGGCGGGCAGCTTGATCGGCGTGCCCAACGGTGATCCGATCAATCTGGCAATGTCCGACAGCGCCGCGACCCGCTGGACACAGCAAGGTGATTTTGAAACGGGCGATCACGCGGTGGCACCTTTGGGCAGCGGAAATCAGGGAGGAGTAAACATTAAGGTCGGCGGCAATTGGGAAAACCTCAACATTTACACCACCAAAAAAACCGACATTACCGCGGGCGGAGATGTCATCAACTCCGGATTTGCCGGCGAAAATCTGACTGCCGGTGACACCACGTCGATTTATGTGAACGGGAACATTTACAACAGCCCGTTGCTGACCTTTGCCCAACTGCCATCGGCCATCGTGAGCGCCAATCCGCTGCAGCCGGCAGCCTGGGATTCCGTTTTTGAACTGGCGCTGGATCCGGCGCTCGTGGCGCAGCTCACGAGTTTTGACGCCACACATCCGCCCGGCGGCGACCTGGCCGCCTATTTGAAAGCCCAGAATTATCTGCTGTTTCCCAGCGCCAGCGCCAGCGCCTACGGCAGCAATCCCGGTTTCATTTACGATGCCAGCTCATTACAACTGGCGTTCCGGGGCAACATGCTGTCATCGCCATTTTTATCGGCGAACAAAATCGCCGCCTTGGAATCCGGAACTTTCACCGTGCTGGTGGCCGATTCGCAAGGCAACCCGGTGATCGATCCCGCCACCGGCCATTTGCAGGTGCGGACCTATGATTTCAGCGCCGCGCCGGTGATCGCCAGCATGGTCGCCGCCAGCCAGAGCGCGACGACCACCGAAGGACTGGGTTTCCTGATCGGCGGTCCGGGCGCGTTTGCGATCCACGCCCGCTCGATTGATCTCGGCTATTCGCCCGGGATCATCTCTTATGGGTTTGGATCGCGCTACGCGTCGCTGCAAAGCCTGACCGGTCGGGCCGGTGAAGGCGGCGCTTCCGTGGATGTGAGTGTGAACAATAATTTGAGCCTGCTGACTTCCTCCATCAATTCGATCGACGGCGGCAAAGTCACAGTCCATGCGGGCGGCAACATTGATCTGGGCAGCGGCGGCTTTGATTTCCAGAACAACGATTGCTACGGCATTTTCACTTCCGGTTACAGCGATGTGGAAGTAACGGCGGCGGGCGACATCAATGTCGGGGGCGGATGCATTGCCACGTTCAACGGCGGCGACGTCACGGTGGAATCCGTCAACGGCCATGTCAATGCCGGCAACGGCGTCAACCGCGCCTTGCAAGTTTACACCATTTATCCCAATCCCACGACGGGGTTGCCGCTGTTTGGCACCATGGGCGATCTGACGGACTTGGTTTCTTTGCAGGTTGACCCGGCGCCGTATGGCAGCGGCATTCTGGCGGAATTCCCGACCAAAAAATACCAATGGGCCTATGGCTTCACCCAGCCGGGAAACATCACCATCAAGACTCCTCACGGAAACATTGTTTCCAGCCGTGGCGGCATTTCCCAGTTTGCCCTGAACAGCAGCATTGGCGGGGAACCCTCGGTGACGTTGGAGGCGGGCCTGGCCGGCGTGGCCGCGACCGCGGACAGCGGCAATGTCATACTGGGCATGGGGGGGGTTATCGGCGGCACAGTGAATGTCACCGCCCGGGGTAAAGTGGAAGGGTTGATCGTTTCCCAACACGACGCCAACATCAGCGCCGCGCAAAGTTTCAGCGGCACGGTGCTTTCGGGCGGCACGGCGAATTTTGCCGGATCGGGTTCCATTGCCGGCACCGTGGTGGGCATCGCCGGGATCAGCACCGGAGCGGGCAACAGCAGCGGCGCAAACCTGCTATCGCAGAATGTTTCGTCTGGCAACGGCAGTTCCCAGTCCACGTTGGGCACTTCGGCCACGGCCACGACGGCCAGCCAGGCGGCGGCGCAACAATCCAGCCAGGCAGCCAACCAACAGGCTTCCACCGATACGAGCAGCGACGATGATCTTAAGAAGAAAAAGAAGCCGCGCGTGCGCAAGGTCAGCCGCGTGACCGTGCTCCTATCATCTGCGGAAAATGCTCATTAATCCGCCACGCCCACTGGCGAAATGCCCGGCCCCGGAGCGCTAAAGGCCATTACGACTGCGAAGCCGTCTCGGCCACAACCTTCCCGCCATTCACCAGAAACAGCACGGCCATGCGCACGGCCAGACCGTTGGTCACCTGCTCCAAAATCACCGAGCGATTGCAATCGGCGATTTCGCTGTCAATTTCCACCCCGCGGTTGATCGGGCCGGGATGCATGATGATGGCGTCCGATTTCGTTCTGGCGAGGCGGGCCTTGTTCAGACCAAAGAGTTGTGAATATTCGCCGATGCTCGGGAACAGGGTCTTGCGCTGGCGCTCATGCTGAATGCGCAACAGGTTGATGACATCCGCATCACGAATCGCCTCATCCATGTCATGCGTCACCCGGCAGCCCATCTGTTCAAAAGTCTTCGGCACCAGTGTGGACGGACCGCACAAAGTAATGTTCGCGCCGAGTTTGGTCAGCGCCCAGATGTCGGACCGCGCCACGCGGCTGTAAAGAATATCGCCGAGAATGGTGACATTCAGCCCGGCAATGCGGCCTTTTTTTTCGCGAATGGTGAACGTATCGAGCAACGCCTGGGTGGGATGTTCATGCGCGCCGTCGCCGGCGTTGACCACGTGCGCATCCAGCACGCGCGATAAAAAATGCGGCGCGCCGCTGGCGCTGTGGCGGATGATGATGAAATCCGCATTCAGCGCCTGTAGATTTAACGCGGTATCCTTGAGCGTTTCGCCTTTTTTGAACGAGGAGGCCTCGGCGGAAAACTGAATGACATCCGCGCTCAATCGCGTGGCGGCCAGCTCAAAGCTGGTGCGGGTGCGGGTGGAAGGTTCCACGAAAAGATTCACAACGGTCTTGCCGCGCAACGCGGGGACTTTCTTGATGGCGCGTTCGCCCACGGCCTTGAAACCGCGCGCCGTGTCCAGCACCGTGGTGATTTCCTCGGCGGTGAGTGATTCGATGTCGAGCAGATGTTTTTTGGTCCAGCTCATAATTGGGAGGAGTTTATTGCCAAAGCCTGACGTCCGGTGGCGCGCTGTGGGAGCCGCGCGAACCGCGTCCCGCCCCGGTCAGCAGGGTTTGGCCATTCAGTGTTTTTTCCGCAGCAACACCTGATCCGGCGCCGCGCCGGCTTCGGTGAGCAGCAGGGAAATGGTTTCATCCAGGGAAGTCGGCACGTTTTTGCCGACGAAATCCGCCTTGATGGGCAGTTCGCGATGGCCGCGATCGATGAGCACCGCGAGCTGAATTCGCTTGGGCCGGCCAAAATCATTGAGCGCATCCATGGCGGCCCGCGTGGTGCGTCCGCTGAACAAGACGTCGTCCACCAGCACCGCGGTTTTGCCGGTGACGTCAAAGAGAATTTCCGTGGGATGCACCGTGGGCGCAATGCGGTCGGACAAATCGTCGCGATGCATCGTCACATCCAGAATGCCCACGGGCACGGCATGGTTCCAAATGCCGGAAAGGATTTTTGCCAGGCGCAAGGCGAGATGGTCGCCGCCCACCGGGATGCCAATCAAAGCCACTTCGCTGCTCTGTTCATTGCGCTCGGCGATCTCGTGGGCGATGCGGGTCAAAGCGCGCTGAATGGCGTTGCTATCGAGGATGACAGTGGGTTCAGGCATAAAAAAACACGAACCGCACCCGCCGGACGGGGCTGATTCGCGTGTTTGGTTTCGTCTTCATTTTTCCTTGGCCACCTCGCTGGGCGACCTTAAAGGAATCATTAGCGGATTCGCGGGCTAATTCTGGGCGGCCGCGTGACGGGCGCGACGCCAGGAAGCACGGTGCTTAATGATCCAATCCGTCAAAGCGCGTTCAAAACCGACATCATAACCGGCCTTTTCTGATTCAAGCCATTTGTGGCGAAGAATTTCTTCCCGTTCAGCTTGAAACTCGCGGTAAAGCGTGGAGTTTTTCAGCAAATCGTTTGCTGACGATGAGTCTTTTGCAGCGCTCGACATGGTTGGTTAATTTATAACGCTTAAAGCTAAATCCTAGTCCTGATTCTGGCAATTGAAATCTAATTCAGGAAACTGCTGAATAAAAGTAATTTATGGCTATATGGTTGGTTTTGGCGGAATTGTGGGTCTCAGCCAAACTAGGGGTTTGAATGCCAACTATGGCAACGGCGTGCCAGATTTGGTTCGTTTGCGTGACAAATCGTTCCACATGACCGAGTTCTCGGACGAAGCCCTGCCGCCGGGCGGGTGTCGCGCCCTGTCTCCGGCCTCGTGCGACCCGTTCCTACGCGGGGTTGGCCGCCGTTGGCAACCATTTCAACGGCCTCGTTCCGTCTCAGAAAAGGCGCGAATAGCTCGCCACCTTGAAATATACTCAGGCCACGTTTATGAGCGAAGAGATTTTTGATGTGGTCAATGAACGGGATGAGGTGATCGGCCAGAAGCCGCGCCAGGAGGTCCATGCCCGTGGACTTTGGCATCGGGCGGTGCATGTGCTGGTCTTCAACTCGCAAGGACAGGTGTTTCTGCAAAAACGGTCGGTGAAAAAGGACACCGCGCGCGGCAAGTGGGATTCGTCCGCTTCGGGTCATCTGGATACCGGCGAGGCTTATGACGCCTGTGCCGTGCGGGAACTGCGTGAAGAAATCGGACTCCATCTGGCCGCGCCGCCCGAACGGCTGTTCAAAATTAATGCGTGTCGGGAAACCGGCTGGGAATTTTGCTGGATTTATCGCTGTGCCGGCGAAGGACCGTTCCAACTGCATCCGGATGAAATTGAAACCGGCGAATGGTTTGCGCCCACGGTCGTAACCGCTTGGGTGGATGCCCGCCCGCAAGATTTTGCCAGCGCATTTGTTCTGATCTGGAAAATGCTTCCGTCCCGGGCCTAATCCAGTTCAACCGCGCATTCATCTCAACTCCGCAGTTAAAACCGCGGAATAAACGAAATACGCGAACCGGCAAAACCTTCTGAATCCTCGCGCCCGGTCCGGTGGCGAAAATGATTGGGAAAGCAAAATCTGGTTTTGTTTTTTGCGTGGTTCGTGTGGTTCGCGGTTCTGCCCAAAGGCGGGATTTCGGTTCAAACGTTCGACACCTCGTATAATTCCAGCGGCAAACCGTCGGGATCGGCGAAAAAAGTAAATCGCCGGCCCGTCAATTCATCCACGCGCACCGGTTCCACCGTCACACCTTTCGCCGTCAAGTCGCGAATGCCATCAGCGATGTCGGCAACGGCAAACGCGAGATGCCGCAGGCCGCAGGCTTCCGGCCAGGACGGGCGGGCCGGCGCGCCCGGAAACGTGAACAATTCAATCTGGCTGCCGTCCGGCAAGGCGAGGTCGAGTTTGTAAGAATCGCGGGCCGCGCGATAAGTTTCGGCCACGATGCGCAACCCCAGCGTCTCGGTGTAAAACCGTTTGGACCGTTCATAGTCCGAGGCGATGATGGCGGCGTGATGAATGCGCTGGAGTTGCATGATGGTCTGAGCCTAGCGCGCCGGCCACGAATTGTCCTCCCGAAATTTTGCCGCAAATCCGCATTTCATCCGCGGTCGGCCGCGCTATATTTTCAGCATGAACAGCGCATCACTTCACATCGGCATGACGGTTCGTCATCCGCAATACGGGTTGGGCACGGTCAAGTCCATTTCGGAAATCACGGCGGAAATTCAATTCAACGACGGCAAACGGACGATTGAACCGGCGGCGGCCGGCCTGGAAACCGCCGAACCCCAGGCCGCTGTCAGCGGACTCGCCGTGCCGTTGCAACAATTTGTGGAAGAAACCGTGGCGTCCACCGTGGCCAAAATGGGATTGCAAAAGCCCGATTCCGTGGTGGAACAGCTCGGCATCCGCTGGCACGGCGGCAAGGTGGTTTTGCATCCCTCCGATCCGACCCTGCAGACCAAGGAAGTGCCGCTGGAAGTTTTCTTCCACAAAATTGTGATGATGCGCAACAACCTCCGCGTGCTGGAGCAGAAGATCAACGCCCACGAAAAACTCACCGGCGGCGAAAAAGTCGAGATGCAGCAATACATCACCAAAAGTTACGGCTCCATGACCACTTTCAACGTGCTGTTCAAGGAGAAGGAAGATCAGTTTTAAAAGCGGATGGCTGGTTGGCCCCAGTGTGGTGAGTGAGAAATGCGTTTAAGAATTATCCCCGCTGTTTCCAGGCAAAGCCGCCGTCTTGCGCTTTCGGCGTTATGCAACGAACTAATCGCTCACCACACTAGGGAGACCGAATCAAGCGCGCCGGGGCCGATCACCGCTCGAAATCCGGGCAGCACTCTCCAACCTGGAATCATGCAGTTGAATTGAGATGTGAAGCGGGCAATGCCGCGTGGGGCCGGCGTCGCGCCGGTCTCCCTCTTTTCAACTTCCAGCCACGGAACGGCGGGATGCGTTGAATGCGCTCAACCGGTTGCCTCTGGGAGTTAGAGCCAGGCGCGAGGCCGGTCCTACGGCTCGGTTCATCTTGACGCCGCCGAAAAAGCAGCATTTCATTTCCGCATGAGAATGATTTCGCTTTGGTTGCTGGCCATGACCTTGATCGCGGGCGCGGCGCGCGCCCAAGATTCCGCCACGCAGCAGCAGATGGACAAATTGGCCGGGCAGATTCAGGACATCCTGGCCACGCAGGAACAGCAGGGCAAACAGCTCGCCGCGCTCTCCAAGGACCTTGCCGACCTGCGTGACAAGGTGAACGCGCCAGCCGCCACCGACACCGTCAGCCGCGATGATTTAAAAGCTTTGGCGACGCAGGTGCAGGAAATTGACAAGAAGCGTCAGGCCGACCGTGATTTGATCCTCAAGGAAATCGAAAGGGCCGTCAAAGTTGGCAGCGCGCCGTCGCGGCACCCAACGCCAGCCGCCAGCGACAATAACGAGCCGGCACCGACGGCGCCACAGAAAGCACAGAAAGGTTACGAACACGTCATTGAATCCGGGGAAACTTTGTCGGCCATTGCCAAGGCCTACAACGACCAGGGCGTCAAAGTGACCACGGCCCAGATTTTGAAGGCGAATCCCAAGCTTGATCCCCGAAAGTTGTATGTGGGTCAGAAAATTTTCATTCCCGATCCCAACGCCAAGTGATTGCCCGAAGGCGGGCGCAAACCGGCTTCGAGTGACTGACGGTGAAGAACGTCACCTTGCCAGCAGGATCAAAATGACCAGGCCCAAGGCGATCCGATACCAGCCAAAGGTGTTGAACGTGTGGGTTTGCACGTAGCGCAGCAGCCACTTGACGGCGATGAAGGAAATAACGGCCGCCACGACCGTGGCCAGCAGCAGCAGGCCCCAATCTTCCGCCGGCGCGCCGGGCGCCGGATGCCGCACGTGCTTGAGAACCTCCCAGCCGCCCGCCGCCAGCATGGTCGGAATGCCGACGAGGAAGGAAAACTCCGTCGCCGCCGAGCGATTTAACCCCAGCAGCAGGCAGAAGACAATGGTGGCGCCGGAACGCGAGGTGCCCGGGCAGGTGCCGGCCACGAGCTGGCCGATGGCGACCGCGATAGCCACGGTCCAAGTGATGTTTTCGCTGAGTTTTTTTCCGCGCAGAAAAAATTCCGCGCCGAGAAACGCCACACCGCCCAGCAGCATGGCCCACGCGATCGGCAGGGGATTGTCTTTGAGCTTGAAACCCATTTTATCAATCACCAGCCCGGCGGCGCCGGTGATGCAGAAGGCGACGAAGATTTTCAGCAAATAATCCCGCGTTTCCCGTTCGCGGAATTCAAAGATGAATTTGTAGATCCGCTGCGGAAAAAGCGGCAAAACGGCGATGACGGCGCCGCATTGGATGACGATGTTGAAGAGGTCGGATTCGCTGACCTTCAAAACATGTTCAGCCACGAGCAAATGGCCGGTGGAGGAGACGGGGATGAACTCGGTGATGCCTTCAATGATTCCGAGCACCAGGGCGACAATCCAGTGAGGCATAAATTATTTCTTGCCCCAAAAAGCTTTGTGCTCTTCGGAGAGTTGCTTGACTTTGAGCTGGCCCAGAATGGCGTGCCAGCCGATGTAAATCTTGTGCCATTGGGATTCCAGACCGCGCAGGGCGCCTTCCCCCGCTTCGCTTAAATAGCGGAGGGACGGGGCGTTGGTGATGAGGGCATGGATTTCCTCGCGCGTGGGCGATTGCACTTCAATCGAGGCGTAAATGATTTCCAGCTCCTGAACGATGATGCTCTTGATTTCCAGAAAATGATTGTCGTCGGCGGCCGTGAATTTTTTGGCGCGGGCCACGGCGATAAAGTGGTTGAACTGTTTCCAGCATTCGATGTGCGACTCGATCTGGGTGACCAGTTGGTTGATTTCCTTGGTGTTCATGAGCGTGAGACAGAAGGCGTCGGCAACGACGCGGTTTGCGGGAGGAGAAAAATGATGGCGCCGCCGCGTAATTCGCGGGCGGTGATGTGCAGGCTGCCAAAATGCAGGCTCACTTCCGCCAGGGGCATGTGCGCGGTGCGGGCTTCGCGCAGCAATTTGAGAACGTCCAACCCAATGTCGCTCAACAAACCCTGGGGATACGCCGACGACACCGTGGAGGCGACGATCTGGCCGCGCCGATCAATGGTGATGGTGCCGGCCGGCAACTGCTGGACCGAAGGGTGGCTCCGGAATAATCGTTTCAAGAATTCCATGATGCGACAAGTTTTCGGCTTTTCTCCAAGAGATTCCCGTGGGCATCGGCTGGCCAGCCAACCAGGAAAAGTTTGTTTTCGTGGTGCAACACCAGCACTTGACGTTCCAGATTCTGACCGTTGACCTGGAGGACCGGGCCGGCTTCCAGCCGTTCGCCCAGGCGGCGGGCAACGGCGTCGGCGTGGCGGGTCCATTGCACCAGCGGGGTGACGCTTTGAATGCCGATGGCTTCCGGTTCGCCGTGGCCTTCGGGCGGAACGGCAATGATGAATTCCGCGCCCTCGCGGGTCAGCAGGGAAAGCTTCCAGATTGTCTTGCGATGCTCCGCTTGTTCGAGGGATTCGACCGGCACCGGTCCGCTGGTTTCATCGATGTTTTGGGCCGTCTCCAGCAGCAACGCATTGATCGGTTTGAGGATGGTGCGTTCGCGATTGGGTTCGGCGGGCAAATTTTCAAACGTGCCGGATTTCCAGGCCAGCAGCCGGTGAAACGCCGCTTCGCCCCGCGCGCCCTCGGCTTCGGCGTCCACCAGCTCGCCATCCTGCAGCCATAATTTGGCCACCAAGGGGCCGCGGCTGATGCGCAGCACGGTGGAGCTGCGCGAAAGGCATTCCATCTGGATGATGTCCATGAGGCTCTTGCTTTGCACGCCGCGAAAACCGGTTTCATCGTCCCGTCCAAGCAGCGATTCCAGACACTCGATGAACATCTTGGTGTTGCTCTGCATCTCCATTTTGAGCCAGAACAAATCCACGCCCAACGCATAGGCGCGGGAGCGAAACTCTTCATCTTCCAGGGCGCTCAACACCACGGTGCGCAATTCGGGATAGCGCCGGCGCACAATCGCCAGGATTTGCAGCCCGTCGATGCGCGGCATTTTGAGGTCGCAGATCAGCAGGCGCACCGGTTCCGATTCCAGCAGCGACAAGGCGCGTTTGCCCGAGTTGGCGGTGAGGATGTCCGGACGGCTCGGCAAAGCCGCCAGCATCTCCCGGCTCAGGGCGAGCCAGTCATTGTCGTCGTCGAGCAGTAAAATTTTATGTCGTTTCTCCATCGTGACCCGGCATTACGGCTAACCGCGCCGGCGGCAAAAGACAAGTTTGATTTGTGTTGAAGTCATTTATAAGCAATCTGCGTTCCCACTTGCGAGTGGATTTTTAAGCCATTCCCGGCCATAAATCGAGACATTCCGGCGCAGTCCAGTCCAGCCGTGGGACAAAAACGGGGCGAATCTTCCCAGCGGCCGGCGGTGGCGTGCTTTCTGCTTGGACTTCCCGCGCCTGTCAATCATTATGGATGGGCAACCCAAATACATTCACCATGTCGAAAACGGTCAAATCGAAGGTTGTGGGCTTGTTCCGCTGGTTCCGCGGATCAGATCGCGACAACCCTGTGCCGGAAACCACCCGGACGGTGTCTGCCAATGCTCAACCCGTGCCTGTCGCCGGGATTCGGCAGCCCAACCTCGCTCCTCAACCGGCATCCGCCAATGTCGTCACCATCGACATTCCGCTCGCGCCCATCCTGGCCAACCTGGCCCCGGAATTTCGGGCCAAAGCCGTGGGCGTGCCACATCCCCATGCCAGCGTCAGCCTGCCGGTGGAGACCGTCACTGCCCAGTTGGCGTCCGGCGCGGTTAAAATTTCCTTTGGCGATCTGCGCCACTTGGCTCCGGAAATATTTTCGGCGGCGGCGGCCGAGTTGGATGGCAAACCCATCACGCTACCCTTGGGAGAAATCCTCCCGCGCTTAAGCCCCGCGCATCTCACCCGGCGGAATCGTCAACGCGTAGAAGTCTCCAATGAAATCGCCGGCCCCTTCGGTTCGCAGGGAACCGGCGTGGCGTTCACGACCCAACCGCTGAAGGCCGCGCCAGCGCCAGCACCGGCACCGGTTGCGCCCGGCGCCCCCAGCCCGGCCCCGGCTCCCAAAACTTCCAGTCCGCACTTGCCGGGCATGGCTCCCGCCAGCCCCCGGATGAGTCCGTCGCCCGCGCCTGCGGCCCCGGCTTCACCGCTGGCGCCCAAGCCCGCGCCCGCAGCTCCGGCGCCGGCGTTTGGAGGATTGAGAATGGCCGCGCCCGCCGCCGGCCCCGCGCCGGTTCGGATGGCGCCCCCTCCGGAACCGGCCAGTCCCGCCATTTTTGTGGCATTGCATCAGCTTTCAGAAAGCTGGCCGCCCGAGCTGCAGGATGAAATTGCCCGCCACGGAATGACCGATGACAAGGTGGCGTTGCCGCTAAATTCCCTGGAGGCCGGATTGAAGCGCGGGCGGGTGACTCTGACTTGGCAGCAAATTCGCACCAGCGCCCGGCCGAATTCCGCCCCGTCGCCACAGGACAGCGCCATGTTGGAATTGCCGCTGAAGGTCATCACCCCGCTGTTTTTAACGGCGCGGCAAAAGCTGTCCGCCGCGCCCCAGAAAGCCACGACGGTTTCCTCGGAGATTCCCAATTTGTTCTTTGGCTTTCCGCAACCAACCCCGCCGCCCGCTCCCGCCGTGCCGCTGGCGCCGACAGAGCCAACGACAACCCCGCCACCGGTGCGTTCGGCGGCGCCCGTCGGCAAGATGCCGTCGCTGCCACTGCCCAAAGCGCCGGAGTCCCGACCGTTGGAGCGACTAGAAACCAAGCCGGCGGATTCAAACTTCTATTTTCGCAGCGATTATGTTGATCCGACTAAAGCACTGGACGACGAGTATCTGCCGCCGTCCATTCCGCAGACCGATTTTACCAGCCGTCACGCGCCGCCGAAGGATGTGGTGGCCCGGGCCAAAGCCATCGAGGGCGTGGCGGGCGTGATCATCGCGCTGGCGGATGGGTTGCGCGTGGCCAGCGCAGTGCCGCCGGAGTTCAATGCCGACACTTTGGCGGCCTTTATTCCCCAAATTTTCGAGCGGATGAACCAAAGCGCGCGGGAGTTGCGGATGGGCGCGTTGAACAACGTCAGCTTTACCGTGGGCAATATTCCCTGGCGCATTTTCCGGGTGAATGCCGTTTATCTCGCGGCGTTTGGCCGCGCAGGCGAAAGGCTGCCAACCGCCCAACTGGCGATATTGGCAGGCGAACTGGACCGGAAAAAACCCGCATAAAAAATTATGGCGATCATCAATCAAGCGACGAAGGAGTTGCAGGTCAAAATCGTGTATTACGGTCCGGCGATGGGCGGCAAAACGACGAATCTCGTGCAGGTGCATGACCACGTGCAGACGGCTGCCGGCAACAAGGGCAAGCTGGTTTCGCTGGCCACCAGCTCGGATCGCACGCTGTTTTTTGACTTTCTGCCCATCGAGGCGATGACCATCAAGGGCTTTAAAACCAAGTTTCAGCTCTACACCGTGCCCGGCCAGGTGATCTACAACACCACGCGCCAACTGGTGCTGCGCGGGGTGGATGGCATTGTTTTTGTGGCGGATTCGCAGTATGAGAAGATGCCGGAAAATGTGGAAAGTTTTCAGAATCTTTTGGACAACTTGAACACGCTCAAGTTGAATATCGCCGACATTCCTTACGTGTTGCAATATAACAAGCGCGATCTGCCCAACGCGGCACCCATGGAGTATCTGGAATATCTGCTGAACAATCGCGACGTGCAGGTGCCCGCGTTCCCCGGCACGGCGCACAAATGCGAGGGCGTGTTTGAAAGTCTCAACATGATTACGCGGATGTTGCTACAGAAATACATCAATCAGACCGCCCCGCAATCCGTCTAAAATGGCCACTCTGCCCCAGCTTATTGAGGAAGATGTTCAGCGGCTCAATGAGACGCTGCAGCAATTTCTCACGCAGACCGAAGCCACCTCCGCCTTGATTATCGACAAGGGCGGTTTTCTCCTGGCGCACCAAGGCGACGCGTCGCAGTTTGATCTGACGACGATCGGCGCGCTGGCTTCCGGCGCCTTTATGGCCAACCAGACCATTGCCGGGCTGGTGAACGAAAGTAATTTCAACAGCATTTATCAGCAGGGCGAAAAGTTCAGCATGTTTGCCATCAACGTGGATGAGTATTGTCTGCTCGTGGTCATTTTTCTTTCGCAGGTGGGCGTGGGCGTGGTCAAGTTTTACGCCGCCGCGGCCGTGAAACAAATCGCCAGGCACATGGCGGCGGCGCAGGCGCGCGATCCGGGCGCGGGGCTTGATTTGTCGGTGCTGAACACGGCCAATCCGCAGGAATTGTTTCACAAAAAAGCGGCCTGAGTTGCCGCCGGCGGATTCGCTGATTTTTTTCTGGTCTGCCCCGGCGGGCGGACTTAGGCTGGCTAAAACCTAGTTTAGCCGATTGCCATATGGATATTATTTTCAACTGCCCCAATTGCGACCAGGAACTGGCCGTGGACCAGTCCGGGGCCGGCTCGCAAATTGACTGTCCAAGTTGCGGCGAGCATCTCACCATTCCCGCGACCGGCAAGGTGACAACCGGCGAGCTGCCGCAGGTGCCCCCGCCCTCTTCCGCCTTGGTCAGCCCCATCCTAGCCAGCGCGGCGGCCAAGGTGCCGCTGCATCTCAAGGTGCCGGTGCGCGACACGCCCAGCGAGTCATTGATCGACAAACCCAAGCCGCCGTTGGAAGCCGTGCAAAAAGGCGCCGGCAAACGGCTGCGCGTCCGCACCGTCCGCCGGGCCAGTTGCATTGAGGGTGGGCATGACAAGTTCGATGAAATTGTGTCGGCCTTTCTTCAGGAAGTCACCGAAACCAACATCATCGGCATTCATCCGATCAATTACGAACATTTTGATGTCGGGGTTCAAAAGATCATGACCGACTACGGTTTGGTCATCATTTACCGGGGGTGAATGATTTTGACTTGCCGGAAGCTGGTCGTTACCGTTCGCGCATGACTCGTCGGTTCGGATTCTGGTTTTTGATTGTCTTCGTGCTGGTGTTGCTGCCGGCGCGATCCCCCGCCCCTTTGATGTATGTGCCGGGCGAAGGCTGGTATTACGAACCTTACGGCGAGACGGCCAAATGGCAGCGCCCCCGCGCCAAAGACCAGTTACAGATGGCCGAGGATGCGTTTGCGCAAAAAGATTATTCGCTCACCGTGCGGGCGGCCAACCGGGTGCTGCGCGTCTGGCCGTTATCAGACTATTCACCTCGCGCCGAATACCTGATCGCGCGTTGCCAGGAGGCCAGGGGCAAGGATGAAGCCGCCTTTAATTCCTACCAGAAGATCATTGATAAATATCCGAAAAGCGCGGAATACACCGAAGTTCTCTGGCGGCAATATCTCATCGCCGGGCGTTTTCTGGACGGGGAATTTTTCAAGCTGTGGAACCTTATTCCGCTGTATCGCTCCATGGACAAAACGGCCAAGCTCTACAAGCAAGTGGTCGCCAACGGCCCCTACAGCGAGGTGGCGCCCCATGCGCAGTTGAACATCGGTGCCGCGCGGGAAAAGGGCGGCGACTACGCGGAAGCCGTAAAAGCCTACGACACCGCCGCCGACCGCTATAACAATCAGCCGCTGGTCGCCGCCGATGCCATGTATCGCGCCGCCCTTGCCTGGCAAAAACAAGCGGAGACCGCGGAATACGATCAGAGCGCCGCCACGCAGGCCATTGGAGCCTACACCGATTTTGCCACCGTGTTTCCGGATGATCCGCGCGTGCCGGCCGCGCAGGCCGCCATGACCAAGCTCAAAGCTGAACAGGTGCGCGGGAATTTTGAGATCGCCAAATACTACGAAAAAAACCGCAAATGGGCGGGCGCCATCATCTATTACAACGCTGTTTTGCAGCTCGATGCCAATTCACCGCTGGGCACTCAGGCCCGCAAGCGGATCGAAGTTTTAAAGCCCCGGTTGCAGGGCGCGCCCCAAGAATAGCCACATGCGCGTTTCAACCACATTTTTGGCCTGCCTGATGGCGTTGCTCTGGACCGGTTGCGCCGGGTATCATTTGGGCGCCGTCAATGGCGCGGCGGCGGGGGCCAAAACGGTGGAAGTCCTGCCCTTCAACAATCTGACGCTCCAGCCGCGTTTGGGCGATGCGGTCACGCAGGCGTTGCGCGAGCGCTTGCTGGTGGATGGCACTTATCGCGTCGTGACCGGCGAACCCGGCGACGTGGTGATCAGCGGAGTCATTCGCAGCTATGACCGGGAGGGGCTGGGTTATTTGAACCAGGACGCCGCGACGCCGCAAAATTTGCGCGTTGGCATTACCGCCCATGTAGTGGTGCGCGAACGGGCCAGCGGCAAACGGCTGCTCGAAAAGGATGTCACAGGGCACACGCTGATCAGCATCGGTTCCGATCTGGCCAGCGCGGAACGTCAAGCCGCGCCGCTGTTGGGCGCGGATCTGGCCAGCAATATCACCGCCCTGCTCACCGAAGGTTCCTGGTAACCTGAACCCATTTCCCAAAGGGCATTCAATTGGGAAAATCAACAAACACAAAAACAACCTATGAAAAACATCGTTCTGTTCATCATGCTTGCCGCTGCGGTAGTGACGGCACCCCTCAATCTGCGCGCCCAAGAAAAAGCGGCCAAGAAACCCGCTGCCTCGGAAACGGCCAAACCGGCCAAAAAACATGCGACGCCGTTCCATGGCACTGTGACCGCCGTGGACGTCAATGCCATGACCGTGACCTTGTCCAACCGGGTTTTAAACGTCACCTCGGAAACCAAGATCATGAAAGCGGGCCAGCCGGCAATGCTGGCCGACATCAGCGTCGGGGAGAAAATCACCGGCCAGTTCAAGAAGAATGAGGGCGGCCAACTTGACGCCACGGTCATCCACATTGGCGGCAAGGCCAAACCCGCCAAAAAAGAAAAGAAGAAGACTCAGGAATAAGCGGCTTCTCAAAAAACAGAAACTGAGATTACCTGCCGTCAGTGCGCGCCCAAGCCGGCCCGCGCTGACGGCGCTTCATTTTGGTGCCGGCGGCCATCGAGCCAGAACCCGTTCCAGTGGCGCGCCGCCGGAGCCGTTGTCACCCATTTGTAACTTTGCCGGCCGCAATTCGTGCATATAATGCGGAAAATGAATCCGGCTGATCTTTTTGCCCGCGAGGAAAATCCCGTCGCTTTGGAAACGGGAGGTGTTTTGTTTCGCGCCGGCGAACCGGGCGATTGCATGTTCATGCTGTTGGCAGGAGCGCTGAATGTGATGGTGGCGGCCGCGCCCAGCAAATTGGCCCGGATTGATCAGCGCCGGTTTCACCGGGTGGTCGCGCAAAATCCCTTTTTCGCCATGCACATCATGAAGGAATTGGCGGACCGCATCCGCTCCATGAACACCCTGCTGGCGCAACGGTAAACTTCGGTGCATGGCGCCCGCCTCAATCCTCAATCGACAAAACGCGGTTGCCTGGCGATTAATACTTTTCCAACCCCCAATGTTCGGCGAGCCGTTTTGCCTCCGCCGCCGTCAGGGAAATGACCGCGCCGTGCTTGGGCGAAGTGAAGTTGGTGGTCTTCATCACGCCATCGTTGAAATAGCCGAGCTTGGTGAAGGTCTTGAAATCCGTGGTTTCGCTGAAGCCCATGTTGTTGGGATGCAGCCCGAACACGTCATACATCAGCACCCATTTATTTTCGCCGTTGCGCTTCCAGAGATTGGGCGCCTCGCAACCCACCGTTTCCGGGTCCACCTTGGCCGGATCAAAGACATAGTCGCGATTGATCTTGTCCGAGACGGCTTGCTTGATGCCGCCGTCGCGCTCCTGCGCCACATAAAACAGGTGATATTTGTCGCCCACCTTGGTGATGTCGGCGTCGAGAATTTGGACCCCGGGACGAGGATATGTGAAGAGCGCTTCGGGATAGGTCTCCAACTCCGTAAATGCGTCGTCCGTGTAACTATAATACAGGCCGGTTTTTCCGTGGCCCAGGCGCATGGTGAAATAGATCATCATCTTGCCTTTTGCCGCATCGTAAATCGTCTCGGGCGCCCAGACACAGCCGACCTCGGCCAGGCCGGGGAACGCTTTATCCACGCGCAGATCGGTGCAGGACCAGTCGATGAGATTCTTGGACTTCATGAGCACAAGCGCGCGGTTATTGCCCCAGTCATATTTTTCCGCCGGCCGCTGCCATTCCGTGGTGCGATAACCCGCCTGTTTGCCAAAAATATGCAGATCGGTCATCGCCAGATAAAACGCATTGTCCGGGCCGCGAACGATGTGCGGATCGCGAATGCCTTTTTGCTCCGCGATATCGGCGCCGTTGATCACCGGCTGGCCGTGGTTGACATCGGTGAACGTGTAGCCATCCGAGCTGAGTGCAAAATGGAGGCTGTGATCTTGATCCTTGAAATAGACCAACAGATAGGCGGTCATGTCTTTATCGGTGGGCAACGCGGCTTTCCGGGGGGAGACACAGCCGGTGGCGAGCAACGTTGCGGTCAGGAACAAGGGCAAAACGGTTTTCATGATGGCAGCCCATCCTGCCACAGAACGGGGTGGCGGCGAAAACAGAAAATGCCCGGCGCGAAGCCGGGCGGGCGGGTTACAAAGGCATGAAATAAAGCACGCGAAGCATCTGCCCAACCGCCAGGGCCGCGAGAATCATGGAACCGATCCACAACGGCTTTTTCTTCACAATCAGGCACATGGCGCCCAGCGCGATGGCGATTTGAAAAACGGTGATGGCCAGTCCCATTTCCTTGGAATGTTCCGCGGCGCCCGTCGCATTCTGACGCGCCCGATCGCGGACGGTTTCAAACTTCCTGGCACTGGCCGCAATGTCGGCCTTGTCCTTGTCGTATTTGTCCACCTTGGCTTTGATTTTCGCCAAGCCCGCCGCGTCCGGCGGCGAGGCGGAATGCAATCGTTCCAGTTCAATTTCATAGAGGTTTTCCTTGATGGATTTGGCCTCGAAGAATGACCACTGATCCGACGCCTGGGACTGGGCGAACGTGGCCTCGTTCATTTCCTTGAGCGACCGGGTGGAAAAGCCGCCACCCCGCATCGTTGCAAACGCCGCCAGCACGGCGACGAGCACCATGCTGAGCGACACATATTTGGTCCAGCGCTCGCGTTTTTCTTTTTCCTTTTGCGCCACATGCTCGGCGCGCAGTTCCGCGACCAGGTCTTTCAACTCGTTTAAATCGGATGATGGCATACTTCAAATCAGGGAACCCCCTGACAAAACGGGCGGAAGCATAGGCATTTTTCCCCGGTTGTCCAGCCGCCGCGTGCCTGTGCAAATACCGCGCGTTGGCATGACCAAACTGCCAAAGGCGCTTGAACTTAAACTCCGCCGTGCAACGAACCGCGCAGCCCTGGACATCAAAAGTTTGGCACACGGTTTATCCCGCTCGACCGCCCTTCAGTCATCATTCTCCCCGGGAGAGAAGTGGCCGGAATGCGGGGCCAAGACAGTCAAAGGAGAGGCTGAAAATACCGAGCAACAACAAATCACTTCAGAAATTTCCGCAGGTTTTCCGCGATCTGAATAAACGCCTTGCTGGCGGGGTGGTTCGGCGTGGAAACGACCATCGGCGTTCCGCGATCACCGGCTTCACGGATTTCCGGGAAAATTGGCACTTCGCCCAAGAAGGCAACGTTCTGACGGGCCGCTTCTCGCTTGCCGCCGCCATGACCGAATATTTCAATCCGCTCGCCATTGGGAGCGGTAAAATAACTCATGTTTTCCACGATCCCCAGAATCGGCACATTGACTTTGTTGAACATGGCAATGCCTTTGCGCACCACGCCCAGCGCAGCCTCCTGCGGGGTGCTGATCACCACGCCGCCATCCAGCGGGACCGTCTGACAGAGGGTTAATTGCGCGTCGCCGGTGCCGGGCGGCAGATCGACAAGGAGAAAATCCAGATCACCCCAGGCCACGGCGAAAAGGAATTGCTGAATGGTCTTGGTGATCATCGGTCCGCGCCAAATGACGGGCTGGTCGTCGTTCAGCAACAGGCCCATGCTCATGACTTTCACGCCATGGCTGACCGGCGGGACGAGCTGCTCCTTTTCACTGACGGCGGGCCGCTCGTAAACGCCCATCATGAGCGGAATGCTCGGACCATAAATATCGCAGTCCAACAGGCCAACGCGGGCGCCGAGGTGTTTCAAGGCACAGGCCAAGTTCGCCGAGCAGGTGGATTTGCCGACCCCGCCTTTGCCACTGGCGACGGCAATGATGTGTTTCACGCCGGGAACTTTGGTTTGATTGGCGAAGGATTTGCCGGTTTCCGCCTGACCGGAGGTTGGCTGTTTGACGTCAACCAGCACATGATTCACGCCGGAAAGCCCCTTCAAGACCTGCTCGCACTCCCCTTTGATTTGACGCGCGGCGTCCGGATTTGGCGACGTCAGTTGCAGCATCACGCTGACCGCGCCATTGGCAACGGAAATTTCCCGGACCAAACCAAATGAGATAATGTCGCGCGAAAAGCCGGGGTATTTGACGGCTTTCAACGCGTTTTGAATAACTTCCTGTGACAACATGCCGGACAGGTTGCCAGCGGGATGCCGCCCAAGGCAAGTGGCTTCCTATTCGAAGACACTCCTTTTGCGATTCGCCTGACGCAACCTGCCGGTCAAGGCGTTTTGATTTTGCAGTCCAGGCCGGCGGATTTGGCCGGTTAAATCAGTTGCCCTCCCCGGCGAGTTATGGCACTATATTGCCGTTACAACAACAATTATTGCTCATCATGAACAAGCCGAAAATCATCGCCTATTTGAAGCCCACGTGCGGCTGGAGCAACGGGGTTCGCGCCATTTTTAAAAAATACGACCTGGCTTACGAAGACCGCGACATCATCAACGACCCGGCTCAACGCCAGGAAATGGTGGAAAAAAGCGGTCAAATGTTAAGCCCATGTGTTGTGATTGACGGCCATATGCTCGCGGACGTCAGCGGGGATGAGGTGGAAGCCTGGATGCTGGCGAAAAATATTGTGCAGCCAAACGATCGTATGCCCGATGTGCCGACCAACGAATCCTGTAGTCGCCACACGCATCTTTACGCCAAGATTTGATTGACCATCAAGGTGGGGAGCCAAGCCGCGCTGGAATTTCTGGCGCGGCGTTTCCATTATTGACGCCAGCCCGCGGCCGGCGCCGACATTTTCCCGGAACAATTGCATTGATTGGCTTCGCCGCCCCGCTAAGTTTCCCGCTGTGAGAATCATCTCGTCAGCGGCCGCCATGCAAAAGCTGGCCCGGCAGCAAAACCGCAAAGGCAGCAAAATCGGCTTTGTGCCAACCATGGGTTACCTCCATGCAGGCCATGTCAGCCTCGTGCATGAAGCCCGCAAACGCGTTGGGAAAAATGGCTTTGTCGTGGTCAGCATCTATGTCAACCCGACTCAATTTGGCCCCAACGAAGATCTTTCCCGCTATCCCCGCGATTTGAAGCGTGACTTGACCATGTGCCGCGCCGCCGGGGTAAATGTTGTTTTCACACCCAGCGACCCAGAAATGTATCCGGGCAAACAGGAAAATCGCCACTGCACTTATGTGTCGGAAGAGTGCCTGTCGCGCGGCATGGAAGGCTCATCCCGCCCAACCCATTTCCGGGGCGTCACCACCGTGGTGGCCAAATTATTTAATCTGGTGCTGCCCGACGTCGCGGTATTTGGCCAGAAAGATTTCCAGCAGGCCGCCGTCATCCGGCGAATGGTGAGGGATTTGAATTTCCCCATACGAATCGTCGTCGCCCCCACGCATCGCGAACCTGATGGGCTGGCCATGAGTTCGCGCAATAAATATCTCAATCCGGAAGAACGGGCTCAAGCGGTGATTCTTTTTCATGCGCTGCAAGCAGCCAGTGCGGGTGTCCGGAAAAAGGCCGTCCCCGCAAGCCAGATGCTGAAAGATCTGAGTGCGTTCATAACCGTGGCACCATTGGCACGGCTGGATTACATCGAATTCTTCGATCCAGAAACCCTCACCCCCGTGGACAAGGTCAAGCCCGGCACCCAAATGGCGCTGGCGGTGTTCTTTGGTAAAACGCGGCTGATCGACAACGCGCGACTCTGACATGAAACATTTCGACTTCCTCATTCTGGGCAGTGGCATCGCCGGATTGTCGTATGCCCTCAAAGTGGCACCACACGGTCGCGTGGCCATTGTCACCAAAAAGAATCGGGCTGAATCCAACACCAATTACGCGCAGGGTGGTATCGCTTCCGTCACCAGCAAGGAAGATTCGTTTGAACTGCACGTGCGCGACACCTTGGAAGCCGGCGCAGGGCTGTGCAAAGAAACGGTCGTCCGCATCATCGTTGAGGAAGGTCCGGCGCGCATCCAGGAACTGATCGAATTGGGCATGAAATTTTCCGAGCGGGAAGCGCCCAGTGAAGACGGTGGCAAGGAACTGGATCTCGGTCGCGAGGGCGGTCATTCCAAACGGCGAATTCTCCATGCGAAAGATGTGACTGGCCGCGAAATTGAACGTGCGCTGTTAACTGCCATTGCCCGTCAACCGAACATTGAAATCTTCGAGAATCATATCGCGATTGACCTGATTACCAGCCAGAAACTGGGTTATGTTGGTGAAAACCGCTGCCATGGCGCGTATGTCTTCGACAAGAACGGAAACCGCGTTTTTGGCTTTATCGCCCCGGTAACCCTGCTGGCCACGGGTGGTTGCGGCAAAGTCTATCTCTACACCACGAATCCGGATATCGCCACAGGTGACGGCGTGGCCATGGCGTATCGCGCCGGGGCTTCCATTGCCAACATGGAGTTCATCCAGTTTCACCCGACCTGTCTTTATCATCCCAAGGCAAAGTCGTTTCTCATCAGCGAAGCGGTCCGCGGCGAAGGCGGTGTCTTGAAAACGCTGGAAGGCAAGGAATTCATGGATGCACATCATCCGCTGAAATCGCTCGCACCGCGTGACGTCGTGGCGCGCGCAATCGACAGTGAAATGAAAAAAACGGGGGCTGATTGCGTTTTCCTGGACATCACGCACAAACCGGCGCGCTTTATCATTGAGCGGTTCCCCAATATTTATCAAACCTGTCTGAGCTACGGCATCGATATTACCAAAGAGCCGATTCCGGTGGTCCCCGCCGCGCATTACCAATGCGGTGGAGTTGCAACCAACGTGGATGGCGAAACGGGCATTGCGGGACTTTATGCCGTGGGCGAAGTGGCCAGCACCGGCCTGCACGGAGCCAACCGGCTGGCCAGCAATTCGCTGCTTGAGGCGGTTGTTTGCGCGCATCGGGCGGCGATAAAAATTCTGGCCGCACCTGTTTCCAAAACCGACATCCGGATTCCGTTCTGGCAATCGGGCAATGCCATCAATGCCGATGAAATGGTCGTGGTTTCGCACAATTGGGATGAAATCCGCCGGCTGATGTGGGACTACGTGGGCATCGTGCGCACCAACAAACGACTGCAACGCGCCCAGAAACGGCTCGCCAATTTGCAGGAGGAAATCCACGAATATTACTGGAATTTCATCGTCAGCGCGGACCTGTTGGAATTGCGCAACATCGCCACCGTGGCGGAGCTCATTGTGCGCTGTGCGCTCATGCGACCGGAAAGCCGCGGGCTGAATTACAACCTGGATTTTCCCGGTTTGAATGCAGACTGGTCGCAGCGCGACAGCATGGTCCAGAAACTTATTTGATGGCGTCCAAAGTGGATTTGGCCTGCGTCACCAAATTGCGTAGCTGATTTAATTGCTCCGTGGTGAGCAGGACTTTTTGTCCGTCGCCAAACCGGACGGATTGTTGGATGCCTCCCTGACGGCGCTCGCTGTGCGCGCTGAAACGAATGCCCGAACGCGTGGTAAAGCTGGCGTCAAAACCCGTTAACGGCGTCACTTCATAGGTGATTTTCCCCAAATATTCCAAGGCGCTCGCCAAGGCATCCAGTTCGTCATAATCCACCACCATGACCTCGCGTGAAGCCGCGCCACCGGACTGGGAGCCGGCGCGGGTCAAAACCATTTGTATCCCGTAAACCTTTTGCGTGTGCCAAACGTCCGCGGTGGCTTTCACGCGAACAGAGACCGTCGAATCTCCCAATGAAACGGAGCCCACCGGACTGAATCCCTTTATCAGGATCGTGCCGGTTTGGAGCTCAAAATTTTCAATATACGTGGTGGGAGGATTGGTGGTTTGAGCTCCGGCCGAAGCGATTAAAAAAAGGCCGACGCCCATTCCCGCCAAGAGTGTTTTGCAAGCGCGCATAGGTTTTGTGTTCCAGAACGGAGTCCAATGTCACTGATCAAACTCCAGTTCCACCAAAAAGTTGCGGGCAACCTCATCATCCGCCTATGGCAACAGCAAACGGTAGAATCCTTGCGGCCAGTCTGGATCAATTTGATTGGTGAAATTGAAATCGCCACGGGCATCGAACTGATTGGTGATCAGCCGGGTCCAATTCGTAAAAGGCGTCGCCAAATTGGTTGTGCCCACCAAATAGTAATCCCCGGCGGGCACGCCGCCTGTGCCGCGAAAAATCAACGCATTTCCAGATACCTTCACCGAACCGAGCTCCGGAGGATTTATTGGCGCCACGGAAATCATTCCCGCGCTTGGTAATTGGCTCACATCCCAGGCCAGGCCGGCTGGCAGCGCAGGCAAATCCACAGTGGCAAATGCCAGATTATAAGCCGTCGCATTGAACAGCCTGAAACGATCGCCGGCGGCCAAAATGCCACTGCCTTGATCAAGGACCGCAAGCGTTCCACCGCCGCTCAAAATTCCTTGGACGTTCAACGCATCATTGGTCAGCGGCGAATGGCTGATTTCCATGAAATTTGTGGCGCCCGCCGCCAAGGTCAAATTACCGCCAAACGTCAACGCGCCGATCGCGTTCACGCCCGGGGCAACGGTTGCTCCCGGGCGGATTATTGCGTCTCGGCCGATTGAACCGTTTCCCTCCAGCATTCCGCCAGCGGCGACAACGCCGCCGGCGAACGAGCCATTAACCACCAACGCACCGTTGCTCAATACACAGCTACCGCTGGCCGGACTGTCGCCGGAAAGCACCAGTGAACCGGTGCCGACTTTCACAAAACTGTTCGTCCCATTGAGAATTCCCGCGAACGTGGTCGAGGCATTGCCAGAACCAGCCGTCAGGCCGCCGTTGGACAATTTCACCTCACTGCCCGTGACCCCGGAAAGCGAGCCAACTGTTTGCATATGCCCGCTGCTATTGTCAAAAACCGCCGTGCTGCCATTCAGATTCAACGCGGTGTTCGCCGGTAAAGTTGCGGCAAAAACCGCGTCCGGTCCGCTGACTTGAAGCGTTTGCAATTCATCGGCAGACAAAGCCCGGTTCCAGATCCGCACTTCGTTGTAGCTGGCGCTGGCGGTGTTGTCGCTGGTGTATGCGGAGCGGCCCAGCCAGAAATTGGCGTTCAGGAAATTGACCAACGTGTTGGCCGAATCGAAACTGCCCCGCGCATTGCCCAGCGTGCTGCCAGCGGCGGCGGCCCGATACCAGGTCACACGCGTTGTGCCGTTCGTTCCTGCGCCCGGCTCAATCACCAGGGCAATATGAAATTCCGTTCCGAGCGAATACGGCTGGCACGTGTTGTCGGCCGTGGAAGTGACGCTGTCTTTCCACTCGACGCGATCGGAAGCCAATGTCGTGCCTTGGGTCCAGCTCATCAACAGGTTTTCGGAGGTTGACGTTCCCACATCGATGATGCGCGACCAGTTTTGGATGGCATTGGGCGTCGCCCAGATTTCGATGGTCACCGGCGAGGTCGCGTTCGGCAACAAGTTCGCGCCCAGACTCACATAGCCTGAGGTCGAACGAGCACCACCCACCAGGGTGACGGAATTGGCATTCAAAGTGGCGTTGTTGCCGCCCAAATTCACAATGGCCGCTGTCTGCCCGCCGACGGAGTCCGCGAGGGTTCCATTAAAACTCCAACGATGCACCAAGCCATCCATGCCCAGCAATTTGAGCGTGCCCGCATTGATGCTGGTATTGCCGGAATACGTGTTGGAATTCATCAGGGTCAACGTGCCACTCCCGGCTTTGATCAGCGAACCCGCGCCGGCAACCGAGCCCGGCCCGGTAAAAATATAATCCTTGCTGGCAGTGATCATCAGCGTGCCAGGTTGAACATTAGTGAGCAGCGTCACGGGAATGGCATTTGATCCGGTGTCATCAAAAACGGTCGGCAACGCATTGGTAAAAACGGTTTGAGCGCCATTTTGCGCCAGCCAATTGGCCGACTGATTCACATCCCAAATGTTGCTGATTCCATCGCCGTGCCAGGTCAGCGAAGTGGCAGTCGAACCACCTGCAATCGCGGAGACCGTTCCAGCCACCGTCAGATTGCTCGTGTTCCAAGTTGCGTTGACCAATGGCGGCAGATTGATCGCATTAAACGAGCCGGCGTAACTTGCCGCGTTCAAAATTTTAAAACTGTCACCCGCGACAATTTGCCCGCCAAGATTATTCACTGTGAGCGTGCCGGCACACGTCAGGGTTCCACCAACATTCACCGGATCATTGGTGCCATTGGCCTTGTCCAATTCAATGACCATCGCGCTGCCGGTGTCACAAGTAAGATCGCCGGTGAAGGTCAACTGGCCAGCACCATGATTACCGGGCGTCAGCGTTCCTTTTACCGAGGTCGTGCCGCCAATGATGCCGGAGCCGCCCAACGTTCCCGAGGCGTTGACGGTTACCGCTCCAGTCGCGGCGGAATCGTCGCCATCAATCAACAGCGCACCGGCATTAATCGTAGTGGCGCCGGTGTAGGAATTGGTGCCGGCCAACGTCAAGGTGCCCGTGCCGGTTTTGGTCAAGATTGTTCGCGAACTGGAACTATAACTGCCATCGATAATTCTACCGTGGAAAACCGAATCAAAGTCGTTGCCACCAATCGTGTAAGTGACCGAATTGCCGGAGGAATTGTCGCCAGACAAGGTGGTGTTGCTGCCACCCGCGAGCGCGCCCAGGGCAATGGAGCGTGGTGCGTTGCGCAAGCCCATGCCAACCGTTCCGGAACCCAAATCAAACGTGGCCTGCGAACTGCCAGAAGTGCCATTCAACCGCACGCCATTGGCCGAGCCAAACGTCAAGCGGCCGCTGAATCCGCTGAGATCACCGATCAAATCGAATACGCCCGTGGTGATATTGATATTGATGTTGTTTGCGCCGGTGACTTTGCCGACGCCGGCCAAGCCGCCGCCACTGCCACCGCTGATGGTGCTGTTGGCCAGCGTGCTGATGAGATTGGTCGGCTTGGTGGCACCGATATAAAATGTTCCGCCCGCCAGCCAGACGGTGCCCGATCCGACCGCGCTGATTTGCGTAGCGGTAAAGGTGCCGTTGCTGATGACCGTGCCGCCGGCGTAAGTGCTGCCCGCTCCGGGTTGAAAGGTGCCCGGACCAGTTTTAATTAGTGTCCCCGGACCGGTAAAAATACCGCTCATGGTCAGACCCGAAGAACTGGTGGCCACTTCAAACGTGGCCCCATTGGCGCCCACCGTGGCGCCGCGAACCACACTGGCGGAAATACCGGTGTAACGGAACGTGCCACCGTCGATGACAAGATTGGTGGGATCGCTGGAGGATGCCCCGATGGCGCTCGGCGAACCGCCGTCACTGACATCGGCAACGCTTAACCCGCCGCCATTGATGGTTGTGACCCCGGTATAACTATTCGTGGCCATGGCGATGGTCAATGTGCCCGAGTTTTGCTTGGTCAAGCTGGCATTGCCGCCGATGCTGCCACTGCCGGCAAATGTATAATCGTTGGTGGCGTTGATGATGACGGAGTTGGGATTCAAAGTTCCGGTTAAATTCACTGCGGGTGTGGTGGAACCCGAATCATCAAAAGTGACAGCATCTCCCGTCACAAAATAATCACGCACCGAACCGTTCAGCCAATTGCTGGTAATTTGGGTGTCCCAGGTATTGGCGAGCAAGCCACCTTTCCAAACCACGTTGGTCGGAAACCGTTTATCGCTCACCACGAGAGTAATGGCGCCAGGTGGATTGGCCAGCGAGCCGGGAACGCCAACCAGTTTTAGATTGGCGAGTGAACCGTTGAAGCTGCCGGCATATTTGATGAGCGTGTAAGTGCCAACACCCAGTTCACCGGCGAGCGCTTTGACGTCGATCACATTGGCGCCAGACAAATTTAAATCGCCGAGGATGTTCAACTCATCGTTCGTCCCGCTCACGCCAGCAGGATCATCGGACAATTCAAACAAATTGGTCGCGCCACCCGATTCCGTCATGGAATTGGCAATGTTCAAAGTGCCAGCCGCGTTTCCCGGCGCCACCATTCCGCCCGCTTCAACCAGCAAGCCTGCCCCCAATGTTCCCGAGCCGCCAACCGTCGCTCCGGCTTTCACGGTCACAACACTGGAACTCAAACCGCCATTCACCCGCAGCGTGCCATTGCTCACGGTCGTGCTTCCGCCAAAGGTGTTGGTGTTGGCCAAAGTCAGCGTGCCGAGGCCACCCTTGCCCAAAGCCATGGAACCGGTCAATGCGCCCACGCCGTTTATTTCGTAGCTTTTATTGGCCCAAACCGTCACGGCACCCGGAGCCAGCGCCGTGGTAATATTAACCGGCATTGAATTATTGCCGTAGTCATCAAAGAACACACGGTTGCCGCTGGCAAACACTTTGGGGCTGCCGTTGGTGTTCCAATTGGCCGTTGCACCAATGTCCCAAGCATTGTTATTGGTGCCACCGCGCCAGTCCAAATCATAACCCGACACCAGCGGCGGCACGCCCGGCAACTCCAGGTTCAGATAGTCATACATGACATGCTCGGTGGCGCTGCCGGTGAAAACGCGACCTTGAACCAGCGTGATGGTGTTGGTGCCGGGATGCAGTTTGGCGACCGGAATGGAAACCGCATCCGTGCCGTATTTGGCATGAATGCCTTCGCGAATCAGCGCGTTGCCATCGCTCATGGACGGATAAAAACTGGTGAACATGGAAGATTCGCCGTTTACATACATGTCGATGCGGGCGTGATCCGCGCTGGCCCAGGCAAAATTCATCGTGGCATTGCCGCTCGCCGGCACGGTGGGCAGAATGAAATTGATGCGCCATTTCCAGGCCGACCAATCGCCCGGCCAGGCACAGTGCGCATAGTTCCAATCATTCGATTCCACGCTGGCCCCGATGTTGAATTCGAGCGGATTGGAAAATTCGCCGGGAAAGTTCAGCCAGTTGTAAGGCTCAAACCAGTCGGTGCTGCCATGTTTGAATTCGCTGGCGCTGCGATTGGGTTTGCCAATCTCCCACGCAATAAAATCACCCGTATGAGCGATGTTCCAAGTAAAAATTCCGAGATCATTGGTGGCGCCCGCGGTGACCGTGATGTTGTTGGTTGAGAATTCCTTCATTGCGCCATCGTTGAACGCGTAAAGCGTGTATTTGCCCGGACGAACATGGGGAATGGTGAACTGTCCAGCGGCATCGCAATGCGCCCAATATTCGTAATTGAATCCCTGAAATTGCCAGCCGGTATAAGCATTTGCGGGATCGGTTGGATCCGCCAGCCCGATCCAGGCGTTGGACGAATTGACGGAGGATTTGAGCGGGTCGTGCATCAAGAAAGTTCCCGAAACGGCTCCGCGCTGGCCGGCCAGCGGATACAGCGCGTTGGTCACCCAGGCATAAGGCCAGGCCGATTCTTCCGCCGCCGCCTGGGCTTTCGCATCGGCCCAGCACGCGTCACCGCCCGCGGCATTGGTATTGCAGTAAAGCAGGAACGGGCCGTAGCACTTTCCCCAGTATGTGTTCGTGGCGATGACGAAATCCGGCGTGTTGTAATGCAGGCCGTTAAATGTGACGTGAATAATGCCGGCAGCCGCATTCAAATCGGCAAACGTCGGGCCGCAATTGAAAAACTCGTGGCTGCCGAAAACACACCATTGCCCGATTTTGTTGACATCGCTCGCATGGCCATCGCAGGGCAAATCCCAAAGGTTGGCGGAGTATTCATATTTGCAATCATATTTGCCGGCGCGAACACCCGTCGTCAGTTTGATCACCTCCGCGATGCCCGTGGCCAGACCGGCGGCGTAATCAGCGGGACTGGGCATTTGCCAATGGCGCACGTCATCGACATAAATTTTTTCGCAGACATTGGTGCCGGCATTGTTGCCAATCCACCAGACCATGCGCCAGGAACCCAGACTGACGGCCGGATAGGCGGGTTGATGTTCCAAAACGGAATAACAATAAAGCCCGGTGTTGCCGCGCCGCAAAACCCAGTGCAAATCAATGTCGGCCGGGATGGTGTTGACGGCGGGATTGTAGGTGCGCTTGAAGCTCAAATCCACCATGTCGGCGTTGATCACATTTGTCGTAAACACACAGCCAAACATGGTTTCAAAGGCGCCCCCTACCGATGTGCCGGTGGAAGCATCCCAACCCGTGCCGGTCCAGTCGTGGTAAATCTTGGTTTTGGAACCGGATGTGGCTACGAGTTCTTTGCCGCCGTATATGAGCGATGTAATGTCGCCGCTATCTTTATCAATGGTCGCGGTGACAAATCCATTGGCAACAATCACCGATCCGCCATTCACCGTCACCGTTACGTCGGGGCCGGTATTCCCGCCGCCAGGAACATTTCCCCAAGCCGATACGGCCAGCCACATTACTTCCACCAAAATGAAAAAACTGAATCGGCGCGGCAAAATATTCATGAGCTAGCGGAGCAAATTAATCAAAATAGCAGGCACCCGCCATCCACAGAACTGGTGAGCAAATAAAAAACCGCCGCCCAAAGACGACGGTTTGAAAGCAACTGCTGAGAGAACTGGAATTAAGTCCAGAGTTTCCCCGGATACTTGCCTGCCGCGACCAGTTTACGAATACTCTCGACCACTTGCGGACGATCTTCACGATAGGTCACCCCAAACCAGGAATCCGAAGAGCGCAACACCTTGCACTTAGCCTGCCCGGCAGTTACCAACTCACCCACGGTAGCTGGAATGTAACATTCCGACTTGAGCTCGTTGCCGGCGCGTTTGAGGAATTGCTCAAACGCCAATTTGAGCTGTGGGAACAGCGCCGGGGTGAATCCCCAAAAATTCATCGAAACGGCCTCGTCGCCCGTGAGCTTGGTGATTTTGCCGTCCGGACCGTTGTCTTTCGCGCCGCCGCCGTCGCGCTCGATCTTCATCAATTCGACGATGTGCGTGAGGTAATTATTCGCATCCACGCGGGAAACACCCCGCGCCACGCTGCCAAATTCCGACAGAGTATTTTTCAGGATAAACCCGACCATGGCGTAGTCAGGCGAACCGGAATTCAGGTGTTCGGCCAGGACTTTGTAGGCCTGCTGACCATAGAAATCATCGGCGTTGATGGCCGCAAAAGGTTCTTTGATGGCGTCTTCGGCCATCAGGATGGCGTGCGTCGTGCCCCACGGCTTGGTGCGTCCCTCCGGCAAGCGGTAGCCCGCGGGTAATTTATTCAGCTCCTGGAAAACGTATTCCACGGCAATGCGCTTTTCAAATCGCGCTCCAACAATTTCGCGGAATTGTTGTTCAATGTCCTTGCGGATGACAAAGACCAGCTTGCCGAAGCCGGCGCGCATGGCGTCAAAAATGGAATAATCAATAATGGTTTCGCCGGAGGGTCCGACGGGATCAATTTGTTTCAGTCCACCGTAGCGGCTGCCCATGCCAGCCGCGAGAACGAGCAAAGTCGGTTTCGTCATGGACGGCATTTTAATTTCCTCAAGTTGGCTGTCCAGAAAATGCGGGAAATAATTCCGCCACGGTATTGTCATCAAGGCCATTAATCCCTATGCTGCCGTTACCGAAAGCCGCCTCAGATCAAAACCGGCGGCAATTGTCTCTTATCAATCAAAGTCTATGGAACAAAACAAACGTGTTGTAGAAAAGGACGCCCCGCTGAAAAAAAATGACCTGATCGTCATCACTGGCGCGGGCGGTTTCATCGGCGGCAATCTGGCGCTGTATTTCACCAAGAAAGGCTTTACCAACATTCGGGCGGTGGACAAAAAACCCCTTTATGAATGGTATATTCATGTTCCCGGCGTGCAGAATCTTTGCCTCGACGTGAGCATTGAGGCCAACTGCCACCGCGTCTGCGAAGGCGCCGTGGAAGTCTATAACCTCGCCGCCGACATGGGCGGCATGGGCTTCATCGAACGCTTCCGCGTCGAATGCCTCCGCTCCATTCTCATCAACACCCACATGGTCGAAGCCGCTTACAAAGCCGGCGTGCGCCGTTATTTTTACTCCAGCTCCGCCTGCGCCTACAACACGCTCCTCCAAAAAGACCCGAACGTGCGCGCCTTGAAGGAATCCGATGCCTATCCCGCCATGGCCGAACGCGGCTACGGCTGGGAAAAATTGGTTTCCGAAATGTTCTGCCAGGAATACTGGCATGAACGCGGCATGAAAACTTTCATCGCCCGTTTCCACAACGTTTATGGTCCGAACGGCACTTGGGACGGTGGCCGTGAAAAGGCGCCCGCCGCCATGTGCCGCAAGGTCATCGAAGCCATTGATAAAAACGACCTGACCATCAACATCTGGGGCACCGGCGAACAAACCCGCAGCTTCATGTATATCGACGACTGCGTGAAGGGCATCGACATGATCACGCATTGCGACAAATTAATTGCCACGCCGATCAATCTGGGTTCCAGCGAACTGGTCTCCATCAACACGCTTCTGAGCAAGGTGGAGAAAATCGCCGGGGTGAAATGCAAACGCACGCACAAGCTGGATGCGCCGTTGGGCGTGGCGGGGCGCAATTCCGACAACACGTTCATCAAGCAGATGCTCAAATGGGAACCGAGCACGACTTTGGACAAGGGCCTGGCGGCCACCTACAAATGGATCAAAGCCCAATACGAAGCCCGCAAAGCCGGCAAACGCGTCGGCATTGGCTGAAATCCACCTGGCTGACTTATTATGCCGTCGGTGGTTTAGGCCATCGGCGGCTTTTCCATTTAAACCCTCCACTTAAGAACACCCCATGTCCTGCATCCAACGTTTCTTTCCTATGCTGTTCCTCCTGGCGACAGTGCCTGGCCTTCAATCGGAACCCGCTTCCACCAACAGCCTGCCCATCACCCCCGGCAAATACGTGGGCACGATGGATTCGCTGACCAACTACACGTGTCCGGATTGGTTTCGAGACGCGAAATTTGGCATTTGGGCGCACTGGGGGCCGCAGGCCGTGCCGATGGAAGGCGACTGGTATGCGCGGAAAATGTATCAGCAGGGTTCACCGGATTACGAAGACCATTTGAAACGCTATGGCCATCCTTCCACCAACGGCTGGAAAGACATCATTCCCTTGTGGAAAGCCGAAAAGTGGAATCCGGAGGCGCTAATGGAACTCTACAAAAAGGCCGGCGCGCGCTATTTCGTCAGCATGGGCACACATCACGACAATTTTTTCCTGTGGAACTCCAAGCTGCATAAATGGAATTCAGTGAACTACGGGCCGCACCGCGACGTCGTGGCTGAATGGCAAAAAGCCGCGGCAAAAAATGGATTGCCCTTCGGCGTTTCGGAACATCTTGGCGCCAGTTTCACCTGGTTTCAAGACGCCCACCAGGCCGATAAGACCGGTCCGCTCGCCGGCGTGCCGTATGATGGCGCCAATTCCAACTACTGGGATTTGTATCATTTCCCGGCGCAACCGGGCGACAACGGCTGGTATTCCAACGACCCGCGCTGGCAGCACCAATGGTATGCGGAAATCAAAGAGCTGGTGGACAATTACCATCCCGACCTGCTTTACAGCGACGGCGGCGTGCCGTTCGGCAATGAAGTTGGCCTGAGCCAGATTGCCAATTTCTACAACGACAGCCTCGCCCGGCACCACGGCAAGCAAATGGCTGTTTACAACTGCAAACAGCCGTCCGGAGGCCGCTGGGTGCAGGACTATGAACGTGGCGTCAATGGCGGCATCAACCCGTATCCGTGGCAGACCGACACCTCGATTGGCGACTGGTTCTACAACCGGCACTGGAAATATCAGCCGTTGAGCTGGACCGTTCACATGCTCGTCGATATCACCAGCAAAAATGGCAATCTCCTGCTGAATGTTGTCTTGCGCCCCGACGGCTCCCTCGATCCCGAAGTGGAAACCATGCTGCATCAGCTCGCCGCTTGGACCGCTGTGAATGGCGAAGCCATTTACGGAACGCGCCCCTGGCGGGTGTATGGCGAAGGTGCGGTCAATGCCAAGGGCGGCATGTTCCAGGAAGATTTCAAATACACCGCCCGCGATATTCGCTTCACCACCAAAGGCAAGATGCTCTACGCCATTGCGCTGGGCTGGCCCGACCGTGACGAAATGCTCATTCGCTCGCTGGCCAAAACCGGCGACTCCAGCCAGAACCAAATCGAGCGCGTGCAATTGCTGGGGCACGACGGAGATTTAAATTTCACCCAAACCACCAACGGATTGAGCGTCCAGTTGCCGCCGGAAAAGTTGGGCGATTTGACCTGTTCACTGCGCATCACCGGCCGGGATCTCCGTCCGGCGCCAGTGCCGGTGATTCCGCTAATTATTCAACCAGACGCCCGGGGACGACTGATACTAAGTGCGGATGACGCCACACTTCATGGAGACCAACTGAAAATCGAAGAACGCGGCGGCAAATCGAACATTGGCTATTGGGACAAGGCCGACGAATGGGCTTCCTGGAATGCGCAAATCCGTCAGTCTGGCAAATATAACCTCGCCATTACCGTGGCGGCGGCGGCGGGCGATGGCGAAATTGTTGTGGAAGCCGGCAATGAAACTTTCACCAGCGCCATTCCGCGGACCGCCGGCTGGGATCAATTTATCACGATTGATCTGGGCACAGCGGAATTGAAACCAACCGACAATTTATTGGTCAAAGTCCGCGCCAAAGACGCCGCCAGTTGGCGGGCCATCAACCTGCGGTCCATCCAAATAACGCCTGCCAACCGGTGGAACCGTTAGCCGCCGCCAAAATTAATTGGCAAAGTTGTGCAGCTTGAGCCAGAAAAGGCAGTCATTCGCCCACGGATGCGGATGCGCAAAGGGCGGCTTGTCGGCCAGGCCCATGCCGTGTCCGCCTTTTTCGTAAATGTGCAGCGCGAATGGCACATGATTTTTTCGCAAAGCCTCCGCAAACATCATCGTGTTCTCCATTGGCACAACATTATCCTCATAAGTGGTCCATAAAAAACATGGCGGCGTGTCCGGCGTGACTTGTTGCTCGTTGGAAAGCAACTTGACCAGTTCAGGCGACGGATTTTTGCCGAGCAAATTTTCCCGGGAACCGCGATGAGTAAAATGCCCCATCGTGATGACTGCGTAGCACAAAACCCCCAAATCAGGACGTGAACTCTGCCGCTCAATCACGTCGGCGGAATTGGTGTTCCCCGCATCGTAATGCGTCAGCAGCGTGGACGCCAAATGACCGCCCGCGGACGAGCCCATGATGCCGACACGGTGGGTGTCCACCTGGTATTCTTCGGCATGCGCGCGCACCCAGCGCACGGCGCGGGCGGCGTCATTGATCATGGCCGGATGCCGGTAGCCGTGTGAGCCGAGCCGGTATTTCAACACGAAACAGGTCACACCATGCTGATTGAGCCACAGCGCGTAGTCATTGCCCTCGTGCGCCGCCAGACCGGCGTAGCCGCCGCCGGGACAGATCACCACCGCCGCGCCGGTGGCGTTGGATTCGCACAAATAGGGCGTAATCGTGGGAATATCGTAATCGGCCTTGCCCAAGGCTCCGGGAGCGCCTTCAGGCCAGAGAGGGATGGCGGTTTGCATTTCAGCACGGGTGGTCATGAGCGAAACAAATAAATAAAGCGCGGCAATCGTAACTTTCATTGAATCAGGTTCTGGGTTGAAATTATTTTTGAATCTTAGCTTCGCCCGTTTGCATGTCGAGCGTCCATTCCCGCGGCTTCGGCAAATGCATCTGGCCGTCGCTGATTGCCAGCGGCATCCACAAGTAGCGCGAATCCCATTGCGCGCGCGGTTTCCAAATATCGCCCATGAAGATGACGGTGTCCGTTTTGCTGCCAACGACCTTGAGCAACAAAGTGGATTGCGAGCCGTAAGTTTTCAGCTCCGGAGGCGCGAGGTCTTTGAATTCCGACCACGGCCCGCTGAGTGATTTGGCGGTGGCGTATTTGTTCGGGTTCGGATTCCAGCCCGTCAGCGCCGAGCCTAAAACGTAATAAAGTCCGTGATAATGAACAATCGCCCCGCCTTCCATGTGTTCGGCAATCAGGCAGACTTCGCTTTCCACGTTCAAATAATCCGCGGAGAGTTTGGCGATGTGAAATCCATTCGGTCGGTCTTCAAAAATTAAATACGCCGTGCCGTCATCGTCCACAAATTGGCCGATGTCGCGGCTCTCGTGATCCAGTGGCCGAAAACTCTTCAGATAGTGATAATCGCCAGCCACCGTGTCGCACGTCAGCACGGCCACCCGGGCCAGTTTATAGCGCCGGTCGTCCAGATGCGCATACATCACGAACTTTTTGGTGGCCGCATTGTAAAAAACCTTGGGCCTTTCAAACACCCAACCCGGACCGAGCTGCTCCGGATCGGCCAGCTTGACGACCTGATTCCGAAACGTCCACTGCGCCAAATTGGTCGAAGCGTAACAACTGACATAGCGCCGGCCCCGCTCGTTGTTTGGGGAGCGATCCTCGCCAAACCAATAATAAACCTCGCCCAGCCTGAGAATCCCGCCGCCATGCGCCTGGATGGGCTGGCCACGATTATCCAGCCAGACTTCGCCCGGCTGGATGGACTCCGCGCCCCGCATGGCCGGGCAAAACCCGGCCACCGCGGCAAGGATTAGACTAGCAAGTTTCATGTGCATGGAGACGAAGTTTGCCGCGCCGGGTTACAGACGCAACGAGAAAGGCAGCGGATGATTTCAAAATCGGCGGGGCGAGCGCCCGCGCGAGTGTGAACCCAACACCGGTTCCAAGTTCTGACGGCTGGTGGAAACACTCGTCCATCAATTGGTTTGCGCTGGCCAAAGCCCGCGTTTGACGCTGTGGAAATGACGTTCTAACTTCCCCGCGTGTTTGAACTCGTTTCTGATTACGCGCCCGCCGGCGACCAACCGCAGGCCATCGACAAGCTGACGGCGGAAATCCTCTCCGGCTCCAAGCATCAAACGCTGCTGGGCGTCACCGGCTCGGGCAAAACCTTCACCGTGGCCAACGTCATCAAAAACGTGGACAAACCAACGCTGGTCATATCGCACAACAAAACACTGGCGGCGCAGCTTTACGCTGAATTCAAAGGATTTTTCCCCAACAACGCCGTCGAATATTTCGTCAGCTACTTCGATTACTACCAGCCGGAGGCCTACATCCCGCGCACGGATACTTTCATCGAGAAAGATTCCAGCGTGAACGACGACATCGAACGGATGCGTCTTTCCACGATGGCTTCCCTGTTCACGCGCCGCGACGTGATCGTGGTGGCGAGCGTATCGTGCATCTACGGCATTGGCAGCAAGGAAGACTACGAATCGCTCGTGATTCCCGTGCGCGTCGGCATGGCGTTGTCGCGCGAACAGTTTCTCGCCCGGATGGTGGACCTGCAATATTCGCGCAACGACATTGCATTTGAACGCGGCAATTTTCGCGTGCGTGGCGACACGGTGGAAGTGTGGCCCGCCGGACGTGAAGACGGGTTGCGCGTAGAGTTTTTCGGCGATGAAATTGAACGCATTACCCGCTTTGAGCCATTGACCGGGCAAAAAATCGAAGCGCTTCAAGGCAACATGATATTCCCCGCCAAGCAATTCGTCACCACCAACGAAAAGATGAAGCGCGCCATCCTGGCGATCCGCGAGGAACTGGGCACGCGCATCGCGGAGTTTGAGCGCGACGGGAAACTGCTGGAAGCCCAGCGCATCAAGATGCGCACGGAATTTGACCTGGAAATGATGGAAGAAATGGGATTCTGCTCCGGCATTGAAAATTACTCGCGCCATATCGCGAATCGCCCGCCGGGCTCGCGTCCCACAACGCTCTTTGACTTTTTTCCCGATGACTTTTTGTTGGTGATCGACGAATCCCACGTGACCGTTTCCCAGATCGGCGGCATGTTCGAAGGCGACAAGTCCCGGAAAACCGTGCTGGTGGATCACGGGTTTCGGCTGCCCAGCGCCTTGGATAACCGGCCTTTGAACTTTCTCGAATTTCAAGGACTGCAAAACCAGACGATTTATGTCAGCGCCACGCCCGCGCCGCGCGAAATCGGCTGGTCCCAAGGCAAAGTGGTGGAACTGGTGGTGCGCCCCACGGGGTTGGTGGACCCCAAAGTCACTATCAAACCTTTGAAAGGCCAAATTGACGACCTGCTGGAGGAAGCGCGCAAACGCAGCGACCAAAAGGAACGCACGCTGGTCACCACGCTGACCAAGCGCACCGCCGAGGAACTGACCGACTACCTGCGCGACATTGGCGTCAACGTCCGATACCTGCACAGCGAGATTGATGCGATCGAGCGGGTGGAAATTTTACGGGCGCTGCGCAAGGGCGAATTTGACGTGCTGGTCGGAATTAACCTGCTCCGTGAAGGCCTCGATTTGCCGGAAGTTTCGCTGGTGGCAATTCTGGACGCGGACAAGGAAGGTTTTCTGCGCAGCGAAACCAGCTTGATTCAGACCGCCGGACGCGCCGCCCGGCATCTTAATGGCGAAGTGATTCTCTACGCCGATGTCATGACGGACAGCATCAGAAAATTTCTCGCGGTCACCGAATATCGCCGCCGCCGGCAACTGGCTTACAACTTGGAACACCATATCACGCCCCGCAGTGTGAGCCGCGCGGTGGAAGAAAGCCTGGCCGTGCAGGAGCAACCGCCCGCCGCCGCCACCGGGCTTATCCATGAAACCCAGACCGATCTGGATGTGACCGAAACCATCCGCGAACTCGAAGGCGAAATGCTCAAGGCCGCCGAGGAATTGCAGTTTGAGAAGGCCGCGCTGCTCCGCGACCAGATCAAGGAATTGAAGCGCATGGTCAGCGGCGAACCGCCCACGGCCAAATCCAAACCCGTGAGTTACCTTAAATCCAGAAAGGCCCGCCGATAGCACGAGGCAAAAACCGGACGGCCGTTGTAACTGGCGGCAACGGCCGCGAATCCAGCGCGGGACCGGCGCGACGCCGGTCTGCGGCATCATTTTGGCTTTTCAAAATGTTTTCCGGCCGGCCGGACAAAAAAACGAGGCCACGGTAACGTGGCCTCGTTGGCGTTAAAAAGCGGTTAAACGGTTTCCAAAATCACGGGATATAGAACACGTTGCCAACCCCATTGTTAATTGGCGTCGGGGCGCTTTGGCCATTGACATTGCTTGAGTAATCGCCCGAATTGATGAGCGCGTCGCGCAGCGCCTTGGAAGACAACTGCTGGCAACTGCCGTCAGACATCGCCACGTTGCCGGCTTTGTCGTGCATATAACCTCCGGCCCAGCCAATATTCAAGCCAGCGCCCGCAGTCACGTTGGTGCCGAAAGCATAGGCGGAACCATTGAAATTGCTGAAATTCTGAAGCGTTGCCCCCGTCGAAGCCGAACTCAACGAACGATCACCCGCGAGGATCATCTGGGGATTGGATTCAATCGTGTCACGGCCCACGAAATAGGAGCAGTTGCCATTGCCGAAGTTACCTTGCCATTGAATGCTGGTAAAGTTGGTGTTGTTATAGGAACGGGTGTCCGAGGTGCAAGCTATGACCTTGGGAGTCGAAAGCTCGTTGGACATACATTGGTAGAAAGCATAAGTGAATTGGGCCGTCCCGCCGTTAGCCTGCATGGCGTTGTAAGTGGCCGTGGCGGTCGTGCCGGCGTTGCAGAAGGGTCCACCTTGAGAGCCAGGGACGGTTTGCGGATAGCGGTCGCCATTGTCGCCCGACCAGATGCGGACGGCGAGACCGATTTCTTTCAGGTTGTTGACGCAGTTGATGCGTTGGGCTTTTTTCTTGGCCGCGGCGAGCGCGGGCAGGAGCATGGCCGCGAGAATGGCAATAATCGCGATCACGACGAGGAGTTCAATCAGCGTGAATGCACTTTTACGTTTTTGGTTTTTCATAATTGATTGTTGTTTAGATCCAATTTCGAGTGGTGAGACAACGGTCAATGCATCCACGCGGAATTGGAGTTTGAGTTTACCATAGCCAATTCAATGCCAAGAAAAAAATTGCCAAAAATCCAGATATTTCTGAGATGTCCCCTCATCGGCCAAGCCTGGGGCGCAAAATTTTCACGCCGGAAGCGTGGTTTTCACGCGCGCGGCGAGGCCATGTCCGCCAAAACCTCGTTTCTGAACCTTCCGGGGGCGGCGGGCCGTCGTTTCACGCTTGCCGCCCGGCGGAATCCACGGCACAACTTCCGCCGGCATCCATTCCATGCGCAACCTGGTTGAAGATTTTTTGCAATACCTGCGCCACGAACGCGGGCAGTCAGACAACACGGCGAAAACTTACGCCGCGTTGCTCGGCAAGTTCGTCGCGTGGGCGGAGAAACAGCAACTGGCGGCCTGGCCCGCGGTGGAACTGAAGCATCTCATGGCTTTCCTTACGCACGAGCGCATGCGCAATCAACTTGCCGCCGGGCGGGCGAAAACGCCCGCCGCGAACGATTCGGCGCGAGCCGATGACAACTCGCGGGAACGCCCGCCGCATCCGGTTTCCTCCAAACGGTTGAGCAGCGAAAGCGTTTACCTGGAAATCGCGGCGCTGCGGGCGTTTTACCGGTATGCGGAAAATGAAAAACTGTTGCCGGCCAATCCGGCGGAAAATCTCTCCCTCCCACGCCGCTGGAAGCGCCTGCCCAAAGCCCTTTCCAATGATGAAATCGGAAAAATTCTGACGCCCGAAACACCAGCAACTCCTGAATCCCTGTGCGATCAGGCCATCATTGAACTGGCCTACGCTTCCGGCCTGCGCCTGTCCGAATTGAGGAATCTGCGCCTGGAGCAACTGCATCTTGAGGCCGGTTTTGTTAATGTCATCGGCAAGGGCAACAAGGAACGCGTGGTGCCCGTGGGTCGCAAAGCCATCGCGGCGCTCAACCGCTTCATGGAAGCGGGCCGGCCCAAACTCGTTTCGGCCAAATCGCCGGCGAACGTTTTTCTCAGCCAACGCGGCACGCCTTTCGCCGCCGTCACGTTGTGGAAACACATCAAGGACCGGGTTAAACGGGCGGGAATCGAGCGCAACATCACGCCGCACATGTTGCGTCATAGTTTTGCCACGCACTTGCTGGAACATGGCGCGGATCTGCGCGTCATACAGGAACTGCTCGGCCATGCGAACATCAGCACCACGGAAATTTACACGCATGTCACGGGCAACCGGCTGCGGGAAATCCACCGCAAGTTTCATCCGCGGGCGTGAAGCTTTCCCGCAGATGGCGCAGATTTTCGTAAACGATCCGAGCTGCGTTCATCAGTAACGCCTGCGGGGAGTTTACTCAAAATCGTAAACCAAAACCTTCTTCACAAACGGCTTCACGCAGTGCTCGATGAATTCCAGATGCTGGGGATGCACCTGATAATCATCCTGCGCCTTTTTGCTGGTGAACACCGTATTGAGCGCCACCTGATACGTTTGATCCACGACCGGACGATGGCTGCCCACCATTTTGCCGACGTGAAAATGCGTCATGCCCGGAATGCTTTTGAGAAATTGATTGGCGCCCGCGATCACCGCGTCGGCGGCCTCGGGTTTCGCCGGATCGGTCCAAAAAATGACAATATGACTGAAACGGGTGACAACTTGTGATAAATTCGATTCCATATATGCAAAATGCGATTCTCTACCTGCGCTATTCAACCCCAGAGCAGGCAGATGGTCAATCAGAACAGCGGCAAATTCAAGGTGCGCAGCGATGGTGCAAGGAACACGGTGAAAGGCTGGTCAAAACCTACAAAGATTTGGGTGTTTCAGGCGGCAAAAATTCAGACGATAGGAAAGCCTTGTCGGCTCTGTTGAATGATTTGACCCGTGGCAGCATTCCCAAGTATTTGCTCATTGAGGATGTTGACCGGCTGTCAAGAATGCTGCCGCTGGATTCGCTGAATTTGATTTCAAAAATACTCGATTACGGCGTGACCATTGTTTCGTTGCGAGACAATCAAACCCTGACCAAAGACAACTGGCAATCGTCGCAGTCGTTTTTGATTCTCACGCTGAAAACCACTCTTGCAAATGAAGAACGGCAGAAGCGAATTTTCCGTGGTAGGTCGGCGTGGAAACAAAAGCGGCTGGATGCTGCCTCCAAGATTTACACAAAGCGAGTTCCGGGTTGGCTGACCGTGAAAGACGGCAGAGTCGTCAAAATCCCTGAACATGCGGCAACCGTTAAGAGACTGTTCAAGTTGTCCAGCGAGGGTTTCGGTATTGTGGCGATAATCCGCATGTTCAATGAGCAACGGATAAAATCGTTTCGTGGCAACGATTGGAACAAAGCAGTCATCTATAATACGCTGACGAGTGAAGCCGTTTTAGGATGTTTCCAGCCGAAAACTCTTATCAATGGCGAACGTGTTGACGACGGGGACAAGATTCCCGATTATTTTCCACGCATCATCGAGGACGATTTGTTCTACTCGGTTCAAGCCAAGCTGAAACAGCGGAACACCTACAAAGGAGCTGGATACCGATACACGCTGAACCCTGCCAAAAATAATTTGTTTGCTGGCCTGATTAAGTGCGAAAAGTGCGGTGCAAGTTTGATTCACTTGGTCAGGTCAAGGCACGGTTACAGTTACTTGGTTTGCGCCAACGCTCACAAACACAAGAAATGCTCTTACAAGGTGGTTGCGACGAATGTTTTGGAAGATTGTTTTCAGGTGTTCTTAACCGATAATCGTATATTCAAAACGTTCGAGAAGCCGTCGAATACCGCTGCGGCGACACGATTACAGATTGAAGGGGTAAAAAAGCAGTTGGCAAAATTCATGTCGCTCATCGAAGGCTCGGATGGAACTCCACCAAAGACGATTTTGAAACGGCTTCAAGAATTGGAATTGCAGCAATCTGAACTTGAGAAAAAATTAGGCGCGGACATTGCCAAAGACAAACTCTCGGCGAGCATTCCCGGCAAGTTCGAGGAATTTTGCAAAGAGATGGAAGCGAACATTGGCAATCCAATGGGACGGGCAAAAATCGCCTCAATCCTGAAAGACCTGATTTCAAAGATTGTCGTCAATCCGGCAAAATGCACGATGGCTGTTCATTGGGCGCATGGTGGCGCACAGAGCGTTGACCGCATTCAATGGGATAAGAAGTCGAAGGAATTTTGGCACCTGTTCTCAAATGGGCTGCGTGATTTCAGTCAGCCCACATACGATTTGATGTCGCTTCACAAGAAATAGCAATTTTTTTGCTCCCCGCTTGCCGGTATTGCGCCCCCGTGTTCCAGTCCAGTCACGCCGAACGAATCGGCACGAAACAACAAATCAAAACTATGAAGACTGACACGAAGAACAAAAACAAGAACGCCACCGCCGCCCTCGCCGACATCAACGCTCAAATCGAGGCGTTGAACCAAAAGCGCATCGGATTGGCCGAACCGCTCAAAGCCCGCTACGCAGAACTCCGCACGGAACTGGCCGACATGGAGACGGAAATTCGTCAACTGGATCCCGTGTGGAAACCCGAACCAACGAAGCCGAAGGCCGAGACAACGATTGCCGAGATTCTCACGGCGCATGGTTCGCCGATGGCAGCCGAGGAAATCATTCAGGCGGTTGGCAACGTGTTCACGCCTTGGAAGGTGAAGAACACGCTGAAAAAGAAATCCACCGGCGCAAAAGCCGTGTTCACGTTTGCCGATGGCAAATACACGGTCAAGGCCACGGCCTAAACCACGAATCCACTTCACGACCCCGGCAAGTGGCCGGGGTCTTTTTATGCGGTCAAAGAATCCAAACCACGGTTTTTTTGCCTCTGCGGGGGTGTCCAGCACTTGACTTGTGATTTTCTCCTTTATTCATGCGGGGGAAAAAATTCAACAAAATTTTCCGCCCGGAAATCCCTGATATTTCAGGGGGTGGATTGAAATTCGCATTTAACGCCAATGGTTTTATGAAGTGGCCTTAACCAGCCCGCAGCGTTTGACTTGGTTTGAAAGTCTGATTGAATGGGAGAATGGATAAAATATGCACACCACCACCAATAGCAGAAATTCAACCAGTAACGCCGCCCCCTGCGGCTCAACCCCAGATGACATTGGATGACTACGCCAAGGCCATTAACGAGGCGCACCGGAATTGTGAGGCCATTGATAGGGAATCCAAAAAGAAAGGCCGTGAGGCTGTCCAATGGGCTTACAAGGCCGGTCAACACCTGAATGTCATCAAAGACCTTGTTCCGCATGGTGAGTGGCTGCCTTGGTTAAAACAGAACTGTCCAGAAATCAAGGAACGGACGGCGCAACGATATATGGTGGCGGCCAAAAACGTCCGTGGGTCGGATTTGGAGCATTTTACAGGTGTCCGACAATACGAAATTGCGACTGGCGCACGGTCGCCCGAAAAAATTGATAAAGCCCCCGACGCCATGGACGGCGAAGCGGCCAAGCCTGACGACGCCAACACGCCGGACATCATCCTCGCTTCGATGCAACGAGGATTTGCTACCCTGCAAAAGCAATATACCAGTCTGGTAACACTTCATCCCAAATTGCAGCCGCATCTTTTGGGAATTGATTTGAATTGGTCATTGCCGATTTTATTGCAACGCTGGCAGTATCCTCTCGGCGACGCCTTCGATTTTTTCAATTTTCCTTGGACTCCGGCAGTGTGTGTTCGGTGCGGCCATATCCGGCAAGACGAGGAAGTTTTTGTCCCGATTCATCATTGGGTTCCCGAATACGCTCATCGTAACGAATGGTGCGATGTCTGCGCCGAGGAATACCATGACAAAGAAGAGACTTTCGACTTGGGCGAGGAAATTAAATTGCTCGTCAAAAATCTGAACGAATTGAAATCACTACCGGCGAAAGATTACACCCTCGCCCAAAAACTGTATCAGTTGCAGCAGACCAAAATCGCCGAACCCGCCGCCATTACAGCCGCTGAAAACAATGTGTGGGTGCCGACGGATTTGAACAACGAAGAAGTGACGGTTGAAGAGATTGGGCGATTGTCGCCCAAGATTGTGATAGCGAATGACGATGAGACAAAGACGCTCTGGAACATTTACCGGCACTTCGTATCGTCAGCGGTCAACAATCTGCCACCAACTCGAAATGTGCGATTTTTGGTGGTGGATGATTCAAAGCCAAACAAGCCGGTTCTTGGCGTCGGTAATATCAGTGGCGACTTCCTGGCTCTTGGTGAACGTGATGAGTTTATCGGTTGGACGGCAGAACAACGCAACGCTGGCAAATTGAAGCATACCGCTGTCGGTTCAACCATCATCGCCACACAACCTTTTGGCTCAAACTTCAACGGCGGCAAACTCATCGCTGCGCTCATCACCAGTCAGATGCTCGCCACCGCCACCGCGTTTGCGACGGTTCAAACCAAGTCCACGCAGGACAAACCGTGGCGGGTGTTCTTGTTGTCCGACGTGCAAAATTTGGACGCGACCACGCACTACCAAAGCGAGGTGTATGAAAACGCTGGCGGAGATTTCATCGGCGATGACGATGACGGGTCTTCCGAAAGCCAGACGTGGGTTAATTACAACCACGTTTGGGTTGCAGGAATTGGCGGTGCCGGTTCTGAATACAACAACTGGCAAAATGATTATTGGGATTATCAGGGAAACCACAGCGGCAGCGCAGGTGGTATGAATGGGAACATGGTTTGGGATTGGAGCGGTTGGGGTGAAGAAGTCGGCTCTAACAATGACGGCACGACCACCACCGGATTCACGAACACGCTCTGGATTTGGGATAGAATCGGCAACGAGCATTGCAACGTCAGCGACCCCGTGAACAAAACTTGGGACAATGATTATTCAGCTTGGGATGACGACAACGAAAAGGGCAGCCAGCATGACACCTATACGCGGACGGCGGACACCACTTGGCACGTTCAGACCGGCGGCAAGGCGATTCCTGGTCGTCAAAACTTGTGGCAGTTCAACGGCTCGGTTTGGGAGATACTTGACAAGCGGGCGGTGCCGCAGTTTGTTGGAGCATCCATGCGTGAAGTCACCAACAAGACGCAGATTGCGATTGGCAGCCTCGGCAACTTGAAGGCCGACGGCAATCTATGGCTGACTTTGCCGGATGACGTGGAGAAGGACATCACGCCCACTGTCGGGGGAAAAGATTTCTTCACGTTCAGCGTGGGCGGGCAGAAATATCCGTTGACCATCTTGGCGAACGGCAATGATTTGTCTGTGACTAATCCTGAATTTTGTGCTGGGCAGCAAGTGAACTTCACATTTGACGGCCTGCCTATGGGTAGCGTTTCCAATATGCTTGGCAAGTGGAGCCTGCCGACCAAGTATGTCAACGAACAGTGGCAACATCTGCAATATGTCGTTACGGAGCCGATTAGCGGGGCTGGTTATTGGGAACCTTACGGTTCGGTGAATTATCGAATCAACGCTGCCCTACTGGAAAACACCAATCAGACATCCTGCTGGTTTGTGAATGGAAACGGCGGACACGTTACCGTTGGTTTGAGCCTTCAATTTCCAAATGGGCAGTTTGTAAGTGTTGCCGCCAATGGGGATTTTTCGGTTTTTCGCCCCACAGTTTCAAATTTTGTTCCAGACAATCCAATCAGTGTCGTGCTTGATACAAATGCTTTGCCAAGCATTTACTTGGGTTTGGGCGATGCGGGAGGTGGCGGTGGCGGTATGGGGTGGTCTTTAGACGTGCATTGGAAAACAAATTTCAACGGGACATTTTTTTTCACGCAGTTGATTGACCGTGAATGGTCATGGGACATTACAACATTTCACCTGCCACGCTCACGTTCCACTGGCGGGTTTTGGCTCGACAATGGAAACCCATATACCGCAGCAAGCATTTTTGACACATCCGCATTGAGGAATCCCAAATATGTGGCGACACTATCTTTTGGTGATGGCCCGTCATTAACCGACTCCTTCTATTCGTTTGCTGATTTGAACGATTCGTTCAACACATATCTTGAATTTCAACCGCCGGGCGGAATTCCGGTAACAATAGGACGAATTACTTGGGGATGGCACGGGCAAACCGCCGTTTCTGGTGGTATATGGTCTTTGGCCAGAGGCGACGTTACTGGGCCGAGTTTGGATTCTGCTGACGATACGTTTCCAGAATGGACAACCGTTTATTACAACTCGAATTAAACACTCTCGAACTATGAACACAGTGAACATTTTTTCAGGCAGCCACTGTTTTCGGCTGGCCATTGCAATTTGGATTTTTGTTGTCGGAATTATCCGTGCCGAACCGCCAGCGGGAGAAGGAACCGATTTTTCGGGAAGCAATGTTTTTTGGGGAAATGAAACAAATGGGGTTAGCATGGCATTATTGATTGCCCCCCTATCAAGTTCAAATCACATCCCGATTCATTGCACGCCAATCGTCAAAAACAGCCGGAGCCAAACAAACCATCTATGGGTTTGGTTTCCGCCGATAGAAAGCTGCTGCCAGATGAGCTTGATGGACGAAAAAGGCAATTCAGTTCCCAAGACAGCCAAAGGCAAATCACTTGGCAAACCCATTACCGAACCAATGATGTTAAAAGATGGCCCCAACATCAAAGCAGGCTACAAGATGCGACCATTGGCTCAAAACAAAGCAGAAATGCTTTCTGATTTCTCGTTTGACTTGCAGAATTATTTTGAAGTCACCAACTCTGGCAAATACCGACTGACATACGAAATGCGGGTTGTTCTGCCACAAAGCACCAAAGGAAATTACATGACGCTTCACACTACGAATTTGCCGACGACAGCCCTTCCGTCAGTGATAGCCGATGTAGAAGTTAAACCCTCTACTGGAAAATAATTTTCCCCGCCGCCTCAACGGCCAGAATGTTCTTAACCGGCTTCTGGCCGTTTTTGCTAACGACTTTGTGTTCTGGCTCGCTGCCGCTGTCGCCATCTTCAAAAGGCCACTTGGTTGTGACAATGAAGTGTGATGGATTGACTGCTGTAGGGTGGTTTGACGTTCATCACTGTGATCCAGTGATGAACGTGGAATGGGGTTGGCCGTTGCGCCAGACGGTCTGGGGCGTATCGTCTTCCGTTGGGGATAGGGTTTTAGGGGTGGAGCGTCAGGAATCCAATAAAACCAAGGGGATTTAATTTATTGTCACTAAAGTAAAACATATTACGGTGTGTGAAAACATGTTAAAATTGAATCAATAAACATTCCGAGCTTAAAGGAATTTTTCTTTCGTGAGTTTCGCGCACTTCGCCACTAAAATCGCTCCATGAGCAAAACCGCATTGTTATTCGCTGGTCAAGGCGCCCAAGTCGTCGGCATGGGCAAAGATCTGGCCGAGAAATTTCCCGGCGCCAAGGCGTGGTTCGACCGCGCCAACGCCGCCCTCGGCTACGATCTCGCCAGCGTCTGTTTCAACGGCCCGGAAGCCGATCTCACCAAAACCGAGAATGCGCAGCCCGGGATTTTTCTCGTCAGTTGGGTTTGCTTTGAACTGCTCAAAGAGCAGGTGCCGAATTTGAAATTCGACGCCACCGCCGGCCTTTCGCTCGGCGAATTCACGGCGCTCACGGCGGCGGGCGCGATGAGTTTTGAGGACGGACTGCGCGTGGTGCGCCAGCGCGGCAAATTCATGCAGGAAGCCTGCGATGTCACCCAAGGCGGCATGGCGGCCATTATCGGTCTCGACGAAGCGCTCACGCGCGAAGCCTGCGCCGAAGCGGGCGTGGTGCTCGCCAACTTGAATTGTCCCGGCCAGCTCGTGATTTCCGGTGAAGCCGAGAAGATTGCCAGGGCCTGTGAAATCGCCAAAGCCAAGGGCGCCAAACGCGCTTTGCCGTTGACCGTGGCGGGCGCTTACCATTCGCCGCTCATGGCCAGCGCGCAGCCGAAATTGCAGGCTGAATTGGAAAAAGTCACCCTGAACACGACGAATGTGCCGGTGATTTCCAACGTCAATGCGCGGCCGCATGGCGTGCCCAGCCGCATCACCAGCCAGTTGGTGGAGCAGGTTTGCGCATCGGTGCGTTGGGAGGAATCCATGCGCGTCCTGTTGTCGCAAGGTTTCACGCGATTCATTGAACTCGGACCCGGCACGGCGTTGAGCGGCTTCATGAAGCGCATCGACAAAACGGCGCCCCTGCTCAACATTGCTGACGCCGCCAGCTTGGAAGCCACGGCCAACGCACTTTCGGGTTAACCCTGATTATAAAAATGAAACACAGATTAAAGCATACCCCGTTCGGTGTTTCTATTTCAGTCATAGCATTGGTCGTTTTCTGGGGTGCCGCTTCAAATGTAAATGCCGATGTCAATGCAGACAGAACGGCGCTATTCAAACAGTTCGTCAACGGCGAAGTGCCCATCAAGGAAGCGGTTGTTTATCGCGAGATGTCCAGCACCAATGGCACGGTCCTAAACCGGGAATGGTGGCGCTTCGGATATCAAAAGGACACTTGGTTTGTGCAATGCCTGACACCCAACCCCACCAATCAAGCGCAGCTCATTCCCAAGAATTCTGGCGTATATGGCCAATCCTTTAACCAATTCTGGTTCGTCACTGACAATTCCCTTATCACCGCAGCCAAAGAGGTTGCCGCTGGCAGTTGGGTAGCCACTTCCAGCCGGTTCGAGCGCAGCCTGATATTTGAGGCTCTCTCACTCGGTGTTCCGCGAAATTACAGCACTCTGTATCTCACCAATGCCACCGTGAAATGGGAGGATATGAAGTTTGAGACTTCTGTTGTTAGCAAACGCGATCATCAGGGGAATGCCTTAATCACAAGCACGCTGGTTGGTCAGTTGAACATCGGAACCAACGGTTTCGTTCACTCAGTTGAGTATCCTAGTATTGGAGACTTTATGGGCGACTGTATCATTTTTGAATACGCGGCCGACTCGCTCGGCATACCGGACAGTTACACAGAGCATACCCCACAACATATATTCCGTTACCAACTTTTATCCTTGGTTTTGGGAAAAAACGCGTTGGCGATGCCCAATGGTTATGAGCCGGCAGCATTCGTGGACATGAAATTGAATCGAAACGTATGTTTCTGCACAAACGAATTGAGCTACTCGCAAAGGGACGGTAAAAGTTACCCGATGTTTAGACCACCTGAGCCTAAATTGGGTGAGCCTCCACCCAAACTTCAAGCGGCTCAATGGCTGAACACAACGAACGCCCTGAGTCTGGATGATTTGCGCGGCAAAGTGGTTTTACTGGATTTCTGGACTGTTAATTGTCCCCAGTGCATCGAAGACACGCCCAAGCTGGAAGCGCTTCACAACAAATTTAAAGATCAAGGCTTGGTTGTCATTGGCGTCAGCTATAATGAAAAGCGCGTAGCACGGATTCTCAAAGAACGCGGCACAACTTATCCAACCATGTTAGACAAAGACTTACAAATCGCGGATTTGAAGACGGGTTACACTACTGAAAACTATGTGCTGGATGCCAGCCCTTCTTACGCCCTGATTGATCGGGCCGGTAACCTCGTTTGGAAATCCACCCTGAGCAGTTTCCCTGAAGAGTCTCAAATCAAAAGCCTCCTCGGTTTGGTCCCGTCGAAATAACTTTGCATCCGGTCAGGCAGATTCCGCTTTGAATCTGCGTTCAATCGGTGTTTCATCTGTGGCTGATAAATCTATGAGCCAACTAGCCAATCAAATTGCCGTTGTTACCGGTGCCGGCCGTGGAATCGGTCGCGCCATCGCCTTGAAATACGCCCAGGCAGGCGCGGCGGTCGTGGTCGTTTCCCGCACGCAGGAAAATTCCGAAAAGGTCGCCGCCGAAATCCGCGCGCTCGGTCGCCAGGCCTGGGCGCATGCCGTGGACGTGGCGGAAGCCACCGCCGTCAATGCCGCCGCCGAAAAAATTTTGGCCGACTGCGGCAAAGTGGACGTTTTGGTGAACAACGCCGGCGTCACCCGCGACGGCCTGCTCATGCGCATGAGCGATGCCGATTGGGACACGGTTTTGAACACTAACCTTAAAGGAGCGTTCCTCGTCACCAAGGCTTTTAGCCGCGCCATGATCAAGGCGCGCACTGGCCGGATCATTAATATTTCATCCGTCATTGGCCTTATCGGTAACGCCGGCCAATGCAACTACGCCGCCAGCAAAGCCGGGTTGATTGGGTTCACCCAATCGGCCGCCAAGGAACTGGCCGGACGCGGCATCACGGTGAACGTGATCGCGCCGGGATTCATCCAAACGGACATGACGTCGGAATTGAAGGAAGATATGAAGACGGCATTGCTCAAACAGATTCCACTGGGTTCCTTTGGCGAAGCGGAAGACATCGCTTCGGCGGCGCTGTATCTCGCCAGCCCGGGAGCGCGTTACGTTACCGGTCAAGTGCTCACGGTGGACGGTGGAATGGTGATGTAATTGCCGTTTTTTCGGCCGATTTGAAAAAGGCATCGTTACTTTAGCTAAAGGTCTTGGCAGAGAAATTTATGATTCGAGCTTGACGCCGACGGCGATTGCAAGCTAGATAAGCGGACATATTATGTCAGACAAACCTATTGATCAGCGCGTAAAAGACATTATCGTCGAACAGCTCGGGGTAAAACCCGAACAAGTCGTTCCGGCGGCCAAGTTTATTGAGGATCTCGGTGCCGATTCGCTCGACACTGTGGAATTGGTCATGGCGCTGGAAGAGGAATTCGGCATCGAAGTGCCGGATGAACAGGCGGAAAAGCTCCAAAGCGTCGGTGACGTGATCAAATACGTCGAGGAAGCCCAAAAATAAGTGAAATTTGCGCGACGGGGCAGTTTAGGCTGGACACAGCCCGAACTGCCCCGTTTGATTTTGCCATGGTAAACAACTATTCAGAACGCCGGGTGGTCGTCACCGGCATGGGTTTGGTAACCCCATTAGGACATGACCTTGACACGTTTTGGAAAAACTTGATCGAAGGACAGTGCGGGGTGGACAAAATCACCGCCTTTGACGCCACGGCGTTTGATACCCAGATCGCGGCGCAGGTTAAAGAGTTCGACATGGCGCCCGCCTTCCCGTCGCCCAAAGAAATCCGCCGCACGGATCGCTATTCGCAGTTTGCCATTTATGCGGCCTGGAGCGCGTTGAAGAATTCCGGGCTGGAGCTGGAAAAGGAAAATTGCGACGAAATCGGCGTAATGATCGGCTCTGGCATCGGCGGCCTGGCCACCACAACGGATCAGCACAACATCTTGTTGCAGCGCGGCCCCGGCCGCATGTCGCCGTTCACCATTCCGATGCTCATCGGCAACATGGCCTCGGGCTTGATCTCCATGTATTTCAATTTACGCGGGCCAAATTTTGCGACCTGCTCCGCCTGTGCCACGGCCAATCACGCCATTGGCGAAGCCTGGCGCACCATCAAGGCGGGCGATGCCCAGGTCATGTTTGCCGGCGGTTCCGAAGCGGCCATCATTCCCATCGGCATCGGCGGATTCTGCGCCATGAAAGCCATGAGCACCCGCAATGACGACCCCAAAACGGCTTCGCGTCCGTTCGACAAAGATCGCGACGGATTCGTCATGGGCGAAGGCGCCGGCGTGCTGGTGTTGGAAGAATGGGAACACGCCAAAAAGCGCGGCGCACAGATCGTCTGTGAAATTGTCGGCTACGGCAACACGGCCGACGCGCATCATCTCACCGCGCCTTCACCCGGCGGCGAAGGGGCCGCCCGCTGCATGAAGATGGCGTTGCGAAGCGGGGGACTGAATCTCACCGATATTTCCTACATCAACGCCCACGGCACTTCCACTTCGCAAGGCGACATCTGCGAAACGCAGGCGGTCAAAACCGTTTTTGGTGATCATGCCCGCAAGCTGGTGGTCAGCTCCACCAAAGGCGCCACCGGACATATGTTGGGCGCGGCGGGCGCGGTCGAGATGGCAATCTGCGCGCTCGCTCTGAAAAATAACCTTGTGCCTCCGACCATCAATCTGCAAAACCCCGATCCAGAGTGCGACTTGGATTACGCGCCCAACGCCGCCCGCGAGATGACGGTCAATGCCATCGTCAACAATTCGTTCGGCTTCGGCGGCCACAACTCCACCATCGCGGCGAAGAAGTTCAACGGGTAAACCCAAATCATTCACGGGCTATATGGCAAAACCGGATATCGTCTATATCGGCATCCGCGGTTCTGTCGTGGCAACGGACCAACAGTCGGGCACCCGACGCTGGGAAACCAAGCTCAAAGGCGGTTCTTTTGTTACGTTGATGGTGGACAATGATCGCGTATTTGCCGGCACACAGGGAAAAATTTTTTGCCTGGATGCAGCAACCGGGCAGATCCTTTGGCATGATGGCTTGCGCGGATTCGGCTACGGCCTAATCAGCATCGCCACCGCGAATGGAAGTTCCAACAACACTGGCCCGGCCGCTGAACAGAAACGTCGGGAGGATGAGTCATCTTCCGCCGCCACATCAGCCGCCAATATGTAACGCGTGAACTTCCTCCCGCTCATCGAAGCCAAGCGCGAGGGTAAAACCCTTACGGCGGAACAAACCCGTGAATACGTCCACGAATTCACGGCCGGCGAAATCCCCGATTACCAAATGTCGGCCATGCTCATGGCCATCTATTTTCGCGGGTTGAACACTGAGGAAACCACGGCGCTCACGCTGGCCATGCGCGATTCTGGTGATGTGTTAAAATTTCCCGCCGACAGTAGGCCCATTGTGGACAAGCATTCCACCGGCGGCATTGGCGACAAGGTGTCCTTGCCGCTCGCGCCATTGCTCGCCTGTTTAGGTTTCCGGGTGCCGATGATTTCAGGTCGCGGCCTGGGCATCACCGGCGGCACGCTGGACAAACTGGATTCCATTCCGGGCTTCCAAACGCTGTTGCCGGCGCCAAAGATCATCCAACTGGTTCAACGCGTTGGCTGCGTTATTTGCGGGCAAACCCAAAAAATGGTGCCGGCGGACAGGAAAACTTACGCGTTGCGCGACGCCACCGGCACCGTGCCCAGCATCCCGCTGATCACCGCTTCCATTCTTTCGAAGAAACTGGCGGAAAGCCTGAACGCGCTCATTCTCGACGTAAAATTTGGAACGGCCGCCTTCATGCCAACCCAAGCCGATGCCCGCAAACTCGCCCGGGCCATGGTCACTTTGGGCCATCAATGCGGCACGAACACCCGCGCGGTGCTCACCGACATGAACGCGCCGCTTGGCCGATCTGCCGGCAACTGGCTGGAAGTCACGGAGAGCGTCGCTTGTCTCGATGGCCAAGGCCCGGAAGATTTGCGTGAATTGGTGATCGAATCCGCCGCTCACCTGCTGCTGCAAACTGGAAAAAGCAAATCCATCACAGCGGCCCGAAAACAGGCGGCCGATTGCCTGGAATCCGGTGCGCCCCGCAAGAAATGGGACGAAATGATTGTCGCCCAGGGAGCCGATTTGCCGGTGTTTAATCGCAAGCTGAAACTTGATTCAACCGCCCAGGTTACCGCTGAAGTGCTTTCGCAAAAGAACGGGTTCATTTCAAAGTGCGACGCTCGGATTATTGGCGAGGTGATCCGGGATTTAGGTGGCGGACGCTTTACGAAAGAATCCCGCATCAACCACGACGTCGGCGTGGATCGCATCGCCAAACCCGGGGAACGGATGAAAAAGTCCGGCGCGCTCTGCCGCGTTCACGCAGTTGATCTGAACCAGGCAACCAAGGCTGGTGAGCAACTCAAATCGGCTTTTGAAATCTCGGCCCAACGTCCGGCCAAAAGCCCGTTGGTGGTGCGGGTTGTTTCAGCCTAGGCGATCTTTTAGACTTTCGCTTTTTCCCGCAGGACTTCCCGATAAATCTCCAGATGCCGCCGGGCAATGGTCTGGGGATGAAAGCGCCGAAGGGCTTCCATTTTTGCGTTCTCTGCCAATCGGCGGGCAAGATCAGGATTTTCCAGCAATCGCGCAACCCCTTCGCGGAAACTGTCCGGATGTTGTGGATCACAGAAGATTCCGGTTTTTTCATGGGTGATCAAGTCCGGCAGGCCGCCGACGTTTGAGGCCAGCACCGGCACTCCCGCCGCCATGGCTTCCAAGACCACCATCGGACAATTGTCCTCCAGCGTCGGCAAGGCAAGGATGGAAGCCCTGCTGAACAGCTCACGAACCCGGTCGCGGTCAGCTTGGCCAACATATTCACACCAGTCACGGGCTTTGACGAGTTCAAGAAACTCCGCCCCATAAGCTCCCCGATCCGGAAGTCCTAGAAAAATGAGTTTGAATCGAAGCCGCTTGGCCAACGGATCAAGTGCCTTAATAAAGGCATTCTGGTTTTTGAGCGGATAAATTGTTCCCACGCATAAAATGACCGGTGGCTGCTCTGGAAGACGCGCGGCATTCAGGTCAAAAAACGCGGCATCCACGGCATTGGGCAGCAGCCAGGTTCGCCGTGCCAGCGCTTGCACGGCGGCACGAGTGTAACTGGTGATGCACACCACGCCATCCGTGCGTGGCAAGGTGAAGGATTCCAGTCGGGCAGCCAGCCAGTGAAATGAAAAGGGGCGGCCCCCGACAACCTGTGCCACCTGCCGCATGTTGCCATGGACGGTGACCACATTGGGAAATCCGCCAAATAGCGCGCTGAGAGCACAGTCGCGCTCGGTCCCTTGCCCATGGACAATGTCTGGTCGGATTTCATGAAGTTTCTTGCGCGTGGCGCGGATGCAGCCTTGATAGCCGGTGCGTAACCAGCCCAGCTTGGGCACCAGAAGACTGTGGTAAAAAATGTTGGAAGCGAGTTTTTCCGGCGCGGTCACCGGACGTTGCGTGCAGGAAATGGCATGGACTTCCACTTCAGGAATCCTTGCAAGGCCCTGAAGCAGGGCCGCGACAGCAGTATGAAATAGCGGCTCAGGCGCGGTGTAATTCCGGCCGTTTTCCCGGAAGTCCATATTTAACATCGCTACTTTCATGATTTAATAAGTGCAAACCGGTAAAACATTTTAGTGGCCGACAAGCTATTTTTGGGATGCGAACTTGGAAAGTATTTTTATTTTGGTTGTTATGGCCCCTCCTAAATGGGGAACCGGCGGAGAATAGTTCACTTCCTTGATGAGCGCCCTTCCGTCCGGATGCCGCGGCGCAGATAAAACACCAGATAGGAGTTGGCCAGCAGACAAACGACCATGGAGATGACGGCACGCAGCCAAGCCACCCGTTCTAGCGTCAATTCCGATTGCGGAATGCAAAATCCAATCAGGAAGAAAGCCCCCAACGCACAAGCCATCATGATGCCATAGATCCGGTTGTGTCCGGTGACGTTGAAAACAAAGGCGGTGCCGCAATAGCAGAAGACCACCGAAGCGATGCAGGCGATCCGTGCAGCGGCGATGCCGGGGACATATTTTGGCAAGAGCCAGGGAACCACGACTGGCAGGCTAAAGTAGATTATGGCGGCCAGCGGAACTACTGTGGCTGTGATCAAAATCAGGAACCGGTTTAAAGGCGGCACTAGGGCGGCGAGGCGGTGCGATTGTCCGTAAGCGTGGTTTGCCTTGGAATACATGGCGACAGCCAGCGGCGTGTAAACGCTTTGGATGGCCGCAATCGTCAATCCAGCCAGGGAATAATAACCGACCGCTTGAATTCCTTTCACTGATGCCACCAGCGTGCGGTCGGCCACTGAAAAAATGGAAGCCGTATAGCCGATAACCATGATAGGGGCGCCTATTCGCACAAGCTGTCGAATCTGATCGAAGTCCCAGCGCCAATGGCGGGCTTCCCCCGTTTTCAAATGATACAACAACCAGGTCGCCACGGCGATGATAACCAGGCGGACACATTGACCCACCACCGCAAATTTCCAGACGAACAGCAGCGACGCCAGCGTCAGTATGACCATGACAAGCTGGGTGCGCCCGATCCACCCGAAAGCCTGGCGTCCCGTCAGGATGGCGAACTGCACGGCAGCTAACTGTCCAATCACGGCCACGGGAATCACGGCGGCGGCCGCCAGGATTAATGCCGAATCCTGGCCGGTTTCCCAAAACAGGAATAATTGTCCCACACTGAGAGCCGCCGCCACAATGGCGGTGATACACGACACAGTGTAGCCGGTTTGCGACAATCCGATAGCTGCGTCGCTGTCGCCCTTTCCGAGCAGGTAGGGATATTGACGGTTGAACCCGTTGAATGTGCCTAGCGGTAGAAATGCCAGATAGGTGACGAGCAATTGCGCCGTCTGGAAAGCTCCCAGTTCCTTCGGCTCCAACAGGCGGGCGCAGACAAAACTGCCGAGAAAGGTGGCCGCTGCCAACATGGAGTTGGAGCCCGTGTAGAGCAACATGCCCTTGCGCTTCATGACATGAGATTTTAGCGCCGAGAACATTATGCGGTGGAAGCAGGAGAATTTGTGCTGGCGTCTTTTGCCGGTTCGCCATCAACGTCTAGGCCAATGTCCTCTCCGGTATTCATGAGAGCACATTCCCGCACTATGTGTTTGGCTGGAACACGCCCAGAACGGATATTCCATGGAAGGGAAATAAACGACGAAAGACGCCTGTTTCAAGCCGGATGGTTGTTCTGACGCCCATGATTTTCTCCGACCAATTGCTCAACAGCGGCAGAATGGTTGCGTCTGTTCCCCATTCGACCAGTTTTAGTCCGCAATGCCGCTGGGCAAGATTTAGCAGATGTAAATGATCCCACGATTGAAGGTGTCCTTCATTGAAGGAGGAGAGATCAAAAGAACGTCTCACTATCCCCTGTAAATTTCGCAAATTTGGGACGGCAAGGACAACGTATTTCCGTGCAATGGTGGCAAGCGTCGTCAGCACCTGTTTGGGATTGTCAACGTGTTCCAGCACGTGAAAACACGTGACAACATCGAACGATTTTGGCCCAAGCTGAGACAAGGGATCATCTATCCTAAGCACCTCTGTCGGACCAAAACGGGCTCCTAATTTCACGCATTCAGGATCAACATCCACTCCCAACACTTTAAATCCTGCGGCGGCGGCCAGTTGGAGACATTCCCCTCGACCGCAACCATAATCCAACAAGGTCATACCGCGTGGATCACAATGCTTTAAGAGAAGATCCAATCCCCGGCTCTTCCAGTAATTTTCGTAATATGCGAAGCGATTCGTTTTTTCGTTAATCTCATATGGAAGGTGGCAAATGCTCATACAATAATGCAAATGAGCGTAATTATTTCGGATAAAATCCAAGAAGCAAGCTATAGCTAAAAGCGTATTAACCAGGTGCGCTATTTCGGGGCGGAAGGGACCGTCGCTATAGGATATTTATGCGTCCACATCGAGACAGATGCCCTCTTGAATCAGCATCTTGGTGGCACTCGCATATTTCACCCAAAATGGATTGTCCCGCCAACCGTTGTCGAAGAAGCAGGCGGCGATGGGACTGGTATAGTGCGGCATGCCGAAACCTAATCCCGGTGGCAACGAACAGGAACCCAGCGAACCGGCGGCGGCGAATTCTCCCGTCAAGGCCAGAGCCTCCACCGGCAGGCCGGACAGTGCTTGGGGAAGAATTTCGATGTTCCATCCGGGCTTGCGCGACTTAAGAAAACCCGCGAGCCATTTCGCGGCGGAACCATCGCTCCGGACGTGCGCCTTGAGGACAATGTGCTCCAATCCGGTCTTCTGCACCATCTTTTGGAGCAACTGCAAATGGGCGTCGCCAAAATGACGGTTTTCCTCCCAAATCGGATGACGGTTACATTCGCCCAACAATAACAACAATGAACCACCCTGGACATGGTGTTGCCTTGCTTGCAACACTCCCGCCCATGCCGGCAATCGAAGCAGCCATTCGAAGATTTCCTTAAGTCCCGTGACGCAGGTGACTTGGTTGGGAATGTAATCAATGTCCGACCGAAACGTCAGCACGCGGTCCACCCCCGTAAAGGGGAGACATATCGTGGATGTCCTCCCCGGGATTCGCCCTAAAAAACCTAGAACCAGTCCACCCCATCCAAAAAGTTTCTTCTGCTGCGCAAGCGTCCTCAACAGGGTCCACCATGAACGACGGTCCACCAGATAAGCATATTCCCCAACGTGCTGACGGCGTGGATGATCCAACCCGTGAGGATAGAAAATGCGTTCTGCTGGGGGACTCGCCGCCAAAAACACGCTGACATAATCATGCAGTGCGGTGAAATAAACAGATTGTAGGGACTGGCCAAAAGCCGTCAGACTCATCCCAAAATTCGCCCGGCAAACTTCATCCAGTTGCTCCCGGATGGTTTGGATATCTTGCAAGCGCTGGGCGAAAGAAAGTATCCGATCTCCGTTGTAAGATTTGCCCGCAGCATGCCGTCGAATTTCAATTTCAATGAATTTCACATATGGAAAACGATTCCGGGCCGCTTCCAGCAGTGAATTTGCTGTCTTCATTTCTGAAGACATGCTTCGCTCAAAGAAAACAATGGCTTCGCAGATATTGAGGCTACCGAGACAAGCCATCACCGCGGTAAGTTGTGGAGTGGTTTCTGCTAGAAAAACTGTGCGCGGAACTTCGTTGACCATGAGGACAGATTGAGGCAAAAGCCAGGCGAAAGAAAGTCCCTTACTGCAAGGCTTCCCAGAGCAATGGTTCGCCCCGCCGAAGCTCCTTTCTGGTCTTGCGGCCTAGGACGCTCTCCCAATGTTGCGGTGCCAGCCCATGACTCGGACGGATGATGCGCACATTTTCCGGCGTGATCTCGCCGCCGTCGGGAATGTCCTTAACCACAAAAATCGAACGGCGAAACACCCGGCTGGCTTTTTCTTTTTCCGTGAGATTGTAGCTCACCCGGCCCAACGCCTTTTCCGCCGCGCGGACGTCGGCAACCATCGCCTTGAATTCGGCGGGTTCCATTGAGAAGGCGCTGTCTGGCCCCGGCACGGCGCGTGATTGGGTGAAGTGTTTTTCGATGATGCATCCGCCCAGGCAAACCGACGCCACGGCGGCGGCGCTGCCCATCGTGTGATCGCTCAAGCCTGACGGAACGCCAAACGCCTCGGCCAGATGCGGGATGGTTCGCAAATTGGCTTCCTCTGGCGGGGCGGGATAGGCGCTGGTGCATTTGAGCAACGCCAGTTCCTTGCAGCCGGCCTCGCGCGCTGCCGCCACGGCCTGGGCAATCTCCTCCAGGCTGCCCATGCCGGTGGACATGATCAATGGCTTGCCGGTTCGCGCCGCCCGGCGGATGAGCGGTAAATGAACCAGTTCGAACGAGGCGATTTTGTAAGCCGGCGCATTCAGTTTTTCCAGCAGGTCCACGGCTGTTTCATCGAACGGCGAGGAAAACAAGGTGATGCCAACATTGCGCGCGTGGGCGAACAGTTCGGCATGCCATTTCCAGGGCGTATAAGCTTCGCCGTAAAGCTGGTATAAATTCTTCCCCTCCCACAGCGTTCCTTTGCCTATGCGGAAACACTCGTTGTCACAATCAATCGTGATGGTGTCTGGGGTGTAGGTCTGGATCTTGACGGCGTCGGCGCCGCATTCCTTTGCCAGCGTGATCAGTTCCAGCGCCGAGGCGAGCGACTGATTATGGTTCGCCGAAGTTTCGGCAATGATATAGGCCGGTTTTCCGGGGCCAATCTCGCGTCCATGAATGTGAAGGTGCCTCATCAGATGATGTTAATCAGTTTGCAGACCAGAACGCAACAATCCGGGTTGGCGCGGGTAGAGTCATCGGCAAATCCCGCTGCCCGGAACAATTTCAAGGAAGCCGCGTTGGCAGGTTTGATGCGCGCGAGGATTGTCGCCGACTCGTTTTCTCTGGCAAACTGTTGCAGCGCCAGTTTGACCAGCCGAAGTCCCATTCCCCGGTTACGGGCCGCCGCATCCACGGCTACGCCTATTTCCCATGCGGCATTGTCCCGGCGGTGGAGCCGCACGTAGCCCATGGGCTTGTCCAAAATATCAAATCCAATCCAAAGTCGGGAATCTGGTGAGAGCCGGTGATGTTCGAACCATTTCTGGTGAACTTCCCAAGTGACGGGGTCAGGATGAAAGCCGTTGGCGCGCACGGCGGGATCGTTGGCCCATTGAAACCATAACTGCGCGTCTCCGGCGCTGGCGCGGCGCAGCCAGACATGGGTGCCATCCAGCACTGTAGCGACCCGGTCTGCCCCCAGCGCGTCCACCGCCAGATTTGCCGGCGGTTTGGGCCGGTGTTTGCCAGCGCATTTCAGCCAGCCTCGCAGCTTCGCCGAGACGAAAGTGGGGTCAAGGTTTTCATGCCAGCCAAGGTCCATCGCGAGTTGATGTTTCACCAGTCCGGCAATGACCGGGCGTTGGTTATCAGCGATGCAGACCACGGCGGCAGGCAACCGATAAAACAACCATTCCCAGCAAGTGCTGCCGCCGGCACTGATGATGCCATCGGCCCAGCGATACAAGGCCGGCATGTCCAGGACATGGTGAAGCACTTCAATGGAATGGGGCGAAGCGGCAGTCAGTTGCCGCAAATATTCCAAGTGCGGATTTCCACCGCCAACCAGCGCCTTGATTTCCAGACGAAATTCCGCCAACAAATTCAAGGTTGACAACAATCGCCCGGTGACGTTGTCCGGGTCCGCGCCGCCGAGCGTTACCAGCAAGCGGTGGATGGGACGAGGAGTTTCCTGAACTGTAGGAGCCGACGCAAGGAGGCTCTGATCTCTTTCAACGCAAACAGAATGAGACTCCTCACGTCGTCTCCTACAAGATTCATCAGGAGCCTCAAACCGGTGGCTTCCCGCTGCCTGCCGGAATTCCCGGCGCAATAGCGCAAAGCGCGTGCCCAGCAGGAACTGACAGCCTTCAACCTCGCTCTGATATTTCAACTCCGGCGCAAAAATATTCTGGTTCAAGACGGCATCGGCTGCCCAAGTTTCGCAATGCCCGTAATCATCCACCGCCAGCACTCGTAAGCCCGCTTCCCGCAAGGCTCGTTGATAGGTGAGATCAAAATGATAGCCATCGAGCACCACCCACCTGGCCCCCAACGATTTGGCGCGGGCGATGGTGTGCTGCCAGTCCGTTTGCGATCCCGGCTCGCAATTTTCCAGGCGTTCGCAGGCGATTTCTTCATGGCAAACCCGCTGCGCGACACTTTCGGGACAGGTGGCGCAGGCCATGGTCACCGGGCCGCCCCGGTCCTGATACGCCTGCGCCAGCGCAATCATGCGCATCACATGCCCCGTGCCAATACGGGTGCTGGCGTCGGCACGAATGAACAAATGATCTGGCACCGTCATTTGCCTTTCTGAATGGCTGCAAACATGCGTTCGGCTTTTTCCCAATCTTCCAGGGTGTCAATGTCTTGAACCAAGTGACGCGGGATTGTAACCGGATAAGAACGGGCAGAATAAACTCCCCGATATTTTGCAAAAGATTCTGGACATCCCCAATAAAACTGGCCGGCGTCATGCCATGCCTCGGGTAAATCCTGTGACCGCTTCAATTCGTTCTCGGGCCAAAACATGGCGATTGTGCCATCCGGATTGCGTTTCAAAGAGCGGAAGATGGTGAACGCGTATGAGGTCACGCTGAAGGCAAAATCAGCGTCTGCGCGCGTTTTTAACAGGTTTAAACCCTCGCGCAGAAACTGCGGTTTTAGGAACGGAGCTGTTGGGTAAATGCAGCAGGCGAAGCGAACCGGGCCGCGCTGGCTTTTCAGCCATTCAATGGCATGAGCCACTACCGGCAATGTTGGCGCATGATCATTGGCGAGCTCTGCCGGCCGCCGAAACGGAACTTCGGCACCATAGGCTTCAGCCACTGCGGCAACTTCATCATCATCGGTGGAAACCAGAATGGCGTCAAAAATGCCGGCTTCCTTGGCCGCCTGGATTGGCCAGGCAAGCATGGGCTTGCCACAAAATGACTTGATGTTCTTCCGCGGAATTCGCTTGCTTCCACCGCGCGCGGGAATGACGGCTGCAATCATGATCGCAAAAATTTAGCTCATGCCAGACCACGCACCGCCTGAATGACCCGTGAAATCTGTTCATCCGTCATGGCCGGAAACAGCGGCAGGCTCAAGGCGCGGGTATAGTATGTTTCGGCCACCGGGCATTTACCCGGGCCATAGCCATAAGTTTTTCGATACCACGGCTGCAGATGCACTGGAATGTAAAGCACCTGGGTGCCGACACCATGCTGTTTCAGCGCGGCCATGACTTCCGTCCGGGTTTTTCCGATCTGTTGGAAGTCCATCTGCACCGTGTAAAGATGCCAGGAAATTTGCGAAGGCTGAGAGCGCCTCGCGAGTTGAGGGGGCTTGACAAACTTCAAACCAGCGAATGCCTCGTTGTAGCGGGCCACGATTTCACAGCGGCGGGCAATGAATTCATCTAGACGGTCCAGTTGTGAAAGCCCCAGCGCACACTGGATGTCAGTGAGACGATAGTTGTAGCCCAGTTCCTGCATTTCGTAATACCAAGGGCCGCGTTCCGAAAGCTGAGATCTGAAATCTGGGAGCGGAAATTCCGAAGGCGTAATTAAGCCAACAAAGTCGGCGGAGCTGCGCACCATGCCGTGGGAGCGCAACTGCCGGGCGCGTTGCGCCCATTTATCATTGTCGGTTACGAGCATTCCGCCTTCGCCGGTGGTCATGGTTTTAACGGGATGAAAGCTGAAAATAGTCATGTCCGCCCACGGATGTCCCCCCAGCTTCCATGAACGCCCATCGTGGACCAAGCCGCCGCCCGCGCCGTGGCAGGCATCTTCAATCACCACGGCCCCGTGTTTGCGCGCGATTCCAGCAATGGCCGGCATGTCGCAGGGCTGTCCGGCGTAATCCACTGCCACCACGGCCTTCACATCCGGCTTCCACGCCTGTTCCAACGCTCCGGGATCCAGATTGTAACTGGCCGGATCAATATCCGCGAAATCCGGTGTGGCCCCCACATAAGCGGCGCAGTTGGCCGAAGCCAGAAAAGTGTTGGGCGAAGTAATGACCCGGTCACCCTGCCCGATCCCGGACACCAGCATGGCCAGATGCAGGGCGGAGGTGGCGCTGTTGACGGCCACGGCATGTTTTGCGCCCACCTTTTCCGCGAAGCGGGCTTCAAATGCCTCCACCTTTGGCCCGCAAGTCAAATAGTCTGACCGAAGCACTTGGCAAACGGCTTCAATATCAGCCTCGCTGATGCTCTGCCGGCCATAAGGAATGAATTGAGACATTTGGAAATTACGGCGTGAAAGTCGGGTCCACGTGCTTGCGAATCAACTCACGAATTTGATCCACCGTCAGCCATTCTTTATTGGTGCCGCTATTGTAACAAAAGCCATATTCGCAGCGTTTCCCGTTGAACGTGCGGCAAAACTCATCCGGATCCCACAAGCGCGTGGAGGGCAAAATAACAAATTGGTTGGGCAACTCAATGGTGTTCAGGCCATCGGTTTCGGTGACCATTTCCTCGTGCAGTTTTTCGCCGGGCCGGATGCCGGTGACCACGCGTTTGCAGCCGGGGGCAAGGGCTTCGGCCACATCGGTGATGCGGTAGCTGGGGATTTTGGGCACGAACAATTCGCCGCCCCAGGCGTTGGCCAGGGCATTGAGCACCATGTCCACCCCTTCTTCCAACGAAATGTTGAACCGAGTCATGCGTTCGTCGGTGATGGGCAGCACGCCGGTTTTGCGCTGTTCCAGAAAGAAGGGGATGACACTGCCGCGACTGCCCATGACGTTGCCATAACGGACAACGGAGAATTTCAGGTCGCGATGGCCTTTGTAATTGTTGGCGGCAATGAACAGCTTGTCCGAGCAAAGCTTGGTGGCCCCATAGAGGTTGATCGGCGCCGCCGCCTTGTCGGTGCTCAAGGCGACGACACGTTTGACGCCCTTGTCCATGGCGGCATCAATTACGTTTTGCGCGCCAAGCACGTTGGTCTTGATAGCTTCAAACGGGTTGTATTCCGCAGCGGGGACTTGTTTCAACGCGGCGGCATGCACCACGGTGTCAATGCCTTCCATGGCGCGCGTCAGCCGCTCTTTGTCGCGCACGTCGCCAATGAAAAAGCGGATGGAATGCTTTTTATCCTGATAATGCTGCGCCATTTCGAACTGCTTGAGTTCGTCGCGCGAGTAAATGACCAGGCGTGCCACTTTCGGATATTTCTTGAAGACGGTTTCGGCAAATTTTTTTCCGAAAGAACCGGTGCCGCCGGTAACCAAAATATGACGGTTGTTGAGATCAAGTGTGTTCATTGCTATGACTGCGGGCGATTGCGTGCTGCGTTCGAGCAGAATAAACGCCGTGATGTTGAAATCAAGAATTGTATCTGAACAGCAAGAGCTTTGGGCGCATCTTGACACGGCCCCGAAATGGCAAAGAACGGCGCGCTGGTTTCCAAGCCGGCTTTGGGCTGGCGCATTCCCATGCGCCCCGGCTTGCTTTTCAAATATGGCCACCGCGGCAGTTCATTCCCTTTGGGACGCCTGCGCTCCAGGGCAGTGTCCAGATGCGCCCAAGAGCTGGTCGGGACGGGAGCGTCAGATCATTTTTAAACCACGAAGAACCCAAACGAGTTTGGCCACAGAGGCACAGAGAAAATGAGGGGTTGGAAGAAGAATCTGAGATCGGAAAAGTGAACTATTGTAAGCGCTGAAGGCGCAAACAGAGATGTGAACATGGAAACACTGAAACGCAGAGGGCGATTAACGGCATCCAAATGACCATATCGACCACGAAGGTCCAGGAAGCTTGAACTTCCGGCGGGCTGCCGGAAGCACTTTGACCGGACGCCTTTGGATTTGCGCAGTCATGGTTTTCCGATTTAACTGTGCCGGTGATTATCAAACGTGCATGCAAGGTGATCCTCTGGCTGGTCATTCTGGCTGGCTGGCTCCCCTGCCGGGCAGACGACACGAACGATCCGTCCGTGCTCTGGAAGTTCAGGCTGCCGGATCTCCGCTCCGATTCGTCGCCGGCGGTTGGCCTCGACGGCACGATCTTTCAGGGGACTTTTTTCGGCTGGATGTGGGCAGTCACCCCGGACGGGAAGGAAAAATGGCGCTTCAAGGCCGGCCTCGAAATCATGTCCTCACCGGCGGTGGCAGACGATGGCACCATTTATTTCGGCTCAAGGGACCGTTGCTTTTACGCGTTGACACCCGCCGGGAAATTAAAATGGAAATTCAAGACGGGTGCCTGGGTGGATTCTTCCCCCGCCATCGCCAAAGACGGCACGGTTTATTTCGGTTCCTGGGACCAGCAATTTTATGCGCTCAATCCAGATGGGGTGCTGAAATGGAAATTCGCCACGGACGGCATCGTGTTTTCCTCGCCCGCCATCGGTGCGGACGGGACGATTTATTTCGGGTCTTTTGATAAACAGTTCTACGCGCTGACGGCTGAGGGCAAATTGAAATGGAAATTTGCCACCCAAGGCGAAATCAAGTCGTCGCCGGCCATCGGGCCGGATGGCGCGGTGTATTTCCAGTCCGGCGACGGCAACTTTTACGCCTTGAACAGCGACGGCACCCGGCGCTGGCAACTGCGCACTGGCGACTATCAAGGAGCCTCCCCGGTGCTGGACGAAACGGGAATCCTTTACTTGACCATTAACCGGAAGCTGGCATCCATCCAGGCCGGCGGGCAACTGCGGTGGCAGACCTCCCTTCCGGAACCATTGTTCCCCAGTGTGGCGGGCGTTGCCCTGCCCAGCGGCCGGTCCGCCTTTGGATTCCCTTGGGGCTGTTTTGGCGTGAGGGATGACAGGGGATATCCCGTCTGGCAGGTCTGGCTGAAAGGCAGCGTGCATGCGGCTCCGAACATCACGAGTGACGGGATTGCTTATGTCTGCAACCAACAAGCGCTGTGGGCCATCAAGCCCGCCACCAATTCGCTGGTGCCCGCGAACAGTTCCTGGCCGCAATGGCGCGCCAACCCGCAGCACACGGGGCGGGTCAAGTCAATGGATTGATCTACCTCGGCGCCTCTGTGGCAACCTTTTCAGGGTTCAGGTTCCCCGCTTGTTTCTTGAGTCCCGCCGGCTTTCCGTGTATTCGTCTCCCGCCAAATGAAAGTCCTCGTCACCGCCTATGCCTGCCATCCCCATTGGGGTTCGGAGAATGCCATCGGCTGGACAGCGGTCAACACGCTGGCCCGGGATCATGAGCTGTGGGTGCTCACCTGCGGGCGAAACCGGGAAGGCTTGACCCGCGCCGCCGCCGATGGTTTGGTGCCGCCCAACGTGCATTTTGTCTATGCGGGGGATTACCGGGAATGGCACCCCAACCGGCTGCGCGCCCGGCTCCAGGGCTGGCGGGAATATGCGCAATTTTCCAAAAACCTGATGCCAACGGCGCGCGAGCTGCACGCCGCCGAGCATTTCGACCTGGCGCACCATATAACTTATGCCACGTGGCGGGTAGCCTCGCCGCTGTGGCAACTGGGCATCCCGCTGGTGCTGGGCCCCATCGGCGGCTACACGAATGTCTCCCTGCGAATGCTGCCCAGCCTCAGCTCCGTGGGCGCGGGGTTTGAGATGATGCGCAACCTGTCCAACCTGGTCGCGCGGATTTCGGCGCCGGTCCGGGCTTGTGCCCGCCACGCCGCGCATATTTTCACGCCGGACGCCGAAACCGGCGTGCTGATGAAACGGCTGCGCGGCTCCACCGAAGGCGTCACCGGGCTTAGTCAAGCGTTTTACACGCCGGACAAAATCCAGGCTTTCACCCGGCACGGCAATTTGCGCGCTCCGGACGGGCCGCTGCGATTGTTTGCAGGCGGAAACATGATCGGCACCAAAGGCATCGCCCTGGCGTTGCGGGCCTTGGCTCGCGCCAAAGCAACCGGGGTGAAGTTCCGCTATCGGCTCGGCTCCACCGGACCGGAGGAGCCGCATTTGCAACGGCTGGTCCGGCAACTGGATCTGGCACAGGAGGTGGTTTTTGGGCCGGAGCTTCGCGGCGCGGCGTATCAACAGGAACTCGCCTCCACCCATGTTTTTCTGCTGCCGAGCCTGCGGGAAAGCGCGGGACTGACAATGATGGAAGCGATGCTCTCCGGCTGCCTGCCGGTGGTGGCCGATTGCGGGGGGCCGGGATTGATCGTCACCGGCGAGTGCGGTTGCAAGATTCCGGTCAGGACGCCGGAGCAAATGGTCAGCCAACTGGCCGAGGTGATCATTTCCCTGGATCGCGACCGTGAGTTGATCGCCCAAAAAGGACAGGCCGCTTCCCGGCGAATCATCCGGGATTTTTCGGAAGAACATTACCGCGCGACGGTCAATACCGTATATCGGTCGGTGATACGTTCAAAATGATTTGCCGCAAGGGGAGGAAATGGCGGAAATAGCAAAAGGCGAAACCTGAAACGTGGGGGCCGGAGACCGGAGACTGTAAAAGCTAACAACCGGAGCCAGTTTCCTCAAAGGCGATTCCAACAGACAGCGGTGAGCTTGGGCGTGTCAACCGTCACGTGTTGGTCTGGGGCAACCCTTGGGATAAAGGCCGTAGGTCGTCAGCTTGACATTTGCATTCACCTGTGTCATCCCTTGCAACCGAAATGTATTCGACAAATAAACGACGCCCCTTTTCAGGCCGCCAGACCAAGGGCAAACGATCACCAGTCGAATTTCTTCCATTTGGTTAGATGCCCCGTCCTTTACTTTCAGTAATCGTGCCGGTTTACAATGGGGCTTCTCACTTAAAGGAGAGCCTGGAGGCCTTGCTATCACAAACTTTTGCCGATTTTGAACTCCTGATAATTGATGATGGGAGTAAAGATGCTTCGCCTGAAATCGTTCATTCATTTAAGGACAGCCGCATCCGATATATCCGGCAGGAAAATAAAGGGCTTTGTCACACCTTGAACCGGGGCGTCCAAGAATCCATTGCTCCTTATATTGCCCGGAACGACCAAGACGACGTAAGCATGCCGCACCGGCTCGAACGGCAGATGGACATCATCAGTCGCCACCCCGAGGCCGTTGCTGTCTATTCGCATTACAGTAAGTTTGGTCTCAAGCGCGCATGGAACAATGCAGACAAACAGACAATTAACAACGGCTCAGTGAAGGAGGTTGACCCTCTCCAAGATGGTTGTCTGCTCGGTTCAAGCATGTTAGCCCGAACTGATGCATTGCAATCATTGATGGGATTTCGCCAGGAGACCTACCCCTGCGATGATTTTGATTTGGAATTGCGCCTTTCACAGATAGGCAAGCTTCTCTTGGCTCAAGAAAATCTGGTTGCCTATCGTTTTCATTCGGGAGCGAACACATACAGACTATTTTCAGTGATGCAGGATAAATCGCGATGGGTGAGGGATTGTCACTACCGGCGACAGAGCGGCATGCAAGAGCTCAAATTCGAGGAATACCTGAAGTCCCGTCCGCTTTCCCGGTGGGCACGCCTCCAAGAACAACGCGTGGACTTGGCCAGCCTCCATTTGCGGGTGGCTGGATTGCATTTTTTGAACGGCCATGACACACTGGCTTCGTTGCATACCGGGCTTTCATTTCTGTTTGATCCTAATAACCTTTGGCACCGACTTAGGACATTAAAACGCCGCCGCCCTTAAACAATTCAAAATCTATGGAAGTAACGAGCGAACGACTTACAATTGGTAAATTCTCTCAACTCATTGAAAATGAACATCTGGCACGCTATCGCTTTGCTGCCCAGCTGGTTTCTGGCAAAAACGTGGCCGATATTGCTTGTGGGACAGGTTATGGCGCTCAATTACTCGCAGAGGCCGGAGCCAAAAGCGTGCATGGGATTGATATTTCTGACGAGGCAATCCAATTCGCGCGGGAAAACTTCTCCTCGCCCAAGGTGCGATTTACGACCGCCAGCGCGGAAAATCTAAAACCGATTCCGGACTGTGAGTTCGACGTGGTGGTTTCTTTTGAGACCATTGAACATCTCCCGAATGTGGAGGCCTACCTCTCTGAAATAGCACGGATTCTAAAGCCCGGTGGACAATATCTCGTATCAACACCAGATCGGCGTATTGGTTCTGTTCTGTATCCATTTACCCGCCGTCCCGCGAATCATTTTCATGTGCGCGAGTTTACCCGAAAGGAAATGATTAGAATGCTGGGCAGGAAATTCCGGGTGGAGGCGTGTTTTGGCCAATCGTTTATCTCTCGCGCCTTGGTTTGTTGGCCAGTTCAAATCCTAATCAAATCGGCTTGCCGACTGGCCAAAACCCCAGTGGCGACCAATTTCAAAGACACTCTCTACAGTAATGGTGGAAATGTTGAGGTTTTGCCGTGCCAAGGGCAGGGCCTGCGAGTTGCAAAATACTGGTTATTCCAGTGCGTCCGGGCGAGTGACTAGCCCGACTTCCGCTACTGGGGCTGTTTGCGGCGGGATTGTTCGGGACGCAATTTTTCTATTTGGATCTGGCATGGCGAACGTTGCGGGTGGTCGTTCCGGCATGGTTGGCAGAAGGATCGCTCCAACCAAAGATCGATCAACCGGATCACCCATCTTTGGTTAAAACCAAGCGACCATGCTCCCAAACCGCAATAATCGCCAAACACGCAAAGGCAAAAAATGCAGAAAGAGAAAATTTGAGACCTGAGACCGGGGATTTTCAGAGCCGGTTCCACCACACACCCGTCGGCTTGGGCACAGTAATCGTAATGCGCTTGTCCGGGCTGGCCTTGGTATAAACGCTGTAAGTCGTGGGCTTGAGGTTGAAATGGCCGGCGGCGAGCCGGCGCAGGCGGTGGTTCAGTATCCACAAGGGTTTGGTGGCTTTCACCCAGCCGGGAATCATGGCGTCGGTTTCCGCCTTTTCGCGGCGCGCATTCGGTTTGAGATTCATGTTTTCGCCGGTATCGGCAAACACGGAGGTGAATACGTTGTGGGCCTTGATGGGCACACCGAGTTTCATCAGAGTTTGAACCCAATGAAAATCGCCGAAATCGCGCCATTGGGTGTCAAAGTAAAGACCGCGTTCGTGGATGACTTTGCGGCGGATAAAAATAGAGCTGGTCAAGGCGTTGAACCGGAACCAAATGCCTTGCGGATGCGGCGTCAATCCGTGCCGATGGCAGATATATTGGCCGTCGCCGTCGGTGACGATGGTGCCGGCCAGCAGCACTTCCACCTTGGGATTCGCTTCCAAAAAATCGTGAACAGCTTTTAATCCACCGGGCAGGTATTGTTCATCGCAATTCAGATAGGCGAGAATGTCTCCGGTGGCTCGGCGGTAGCCCCGGTTGACGGCGTCATACATGCCGGAATCTTTCTCAATCAAGGCGGTGACACGCGGGTCATTGGGCAGCCAATCCCGGGTGCCGTCGTCGGAACAGGAATCCTGCACGAGGTGCTCCAGTTCCACGCCTTGCTGGTCAGCCACGGAGGCGATACAAAGCTTGAGCCAGGCGGAACTGCGGAAGCTGGGTGTGATGATGGAAAATTTCACCGCGCGTTTTGTAGCAGAGTGGCAACGGGTTGGCAAAATGTTTGAATGCCCACGGCAAAAACCCGCCCTTCAAGCCGAAAACCTAATGATTATTCGGCATGTTGATGACACCTCGGAGCATGGGTTGGCTGAAACTTCCGCCGGGCGAATTGGAACCATTCAACAAATCGGGGGCGGTTACCGCGAAATAATGCTGACCGGGTTGCGTTGTAACCAGCAGTGAAGGATTGGCACTGGCCGTTATGTTGGTAAGAACTGACCACTGCATGATCGGCAGGGCAAGGTTCGTGGAATGGCGGATGGCAAATGTTAGGTTGGAGATTGATGCGTCTGGCGGATAAATCCAATTCCATTGGAGTTGGAGGACGCTGGCGGGTGGCGGGTTGGTGGTCGGGTTGCCGATGCCATTTGTATTATTAAGTTTTAATTGCGCCATCCGAGCATAGACCTCCGAGTCAGCCAATGCGTTGGTGAAAATCAAAATATCACTCAGAAATGTGGGGCATTGCACGTTTGAACTGCTGGAATAGGTTCCGAACGACAATACCCCCCAAGAAGTTGCGGCGGTTGAATATTTTTTATTGCCGCTGTCGCTTGCAAGAATGCCATTCAATCTTTTTCCGTCTTCAAAAAAATTGCAAACCCCTTCGGCGGCAAAGGAAACCGCAAAAATATGAGGTGCGCCGGTGACGTCAGCATCACCATTTTGAATCCAAGCGTCCGCATTGGTGCCTGTTCCATTGTTAATAGTAAATCGAATCGAAGTCCCCCAGCGCTTCAGCGAAAACCCAACGCCGTTTGCCTTTTCATTGCAGTTGTCCATGATATAACCACGATCTGATAGGTTGGTTCGTCCAGCCTGCCAGATGATTGTCCCGGTGCCGGTTTGCCAGATGCTGGATAGCGCCATGGCGTCACCGGCATGAACATTGGTATATCCCGCGCACCATGCCATTCGGGAAATGTTGTTGCCGGAACAAGGCATGGAAATAGGGCCATTGGCAGACGTGTTCGTGATGCTAATTATCCCAGTTCCCCAGTTTTCCCACTGTGTCATCCTTCCTGATACCGGAATTGAACTGTTTTTCAGCCAGACGACCGGCTGACTTGGAAAGTCAACAGATGACCAGGGCCATCCTAGTCCGTCGTTGGCCGTCACCCATGCTTCGATCCAGGCGTTCGATGAATAAAGCGCCCCTTTTACTGAAGTGGACGCGGTGTCAAAGGCTGATATCCAATAAGTAACACCCGCGCCAATGGACACCCCGGAATCATACAATGATGGATTACTGTTGCGCCCAAAGCCAGTCCAGCCATTTGTATAAGGCGGCAGATCCGAGTAATAAAAACATGAATTGCCAAACGGTTGATCGCGAAAACCGACAATCATCCTCTGTCCCGAAAACACAAAAGCTGGAAAGGAGGCAAATTCGGCCAGCCGGCTGGCATTAAAATTCGCCGTCCCTTCATCGTTCCAGGCCCATCCAAAATTTGTTGATGAGTAAACCTCCACCGAGGTCGCCCGGCGGGACAACGCCCATAATTTGTCGTTTCCATCCGTTTTAAAATCAATCTCGCTGCCAGCCGAATCAATCGTGATCCGCGTCCAGTCAGCGCCGAAATTGGTGGAAATACAAACACCATTCGTCGGCCTGGCTCGATTGGTTATGGAATACCAGCCGACAAGGATATTTCCGTTGGGAAGCTGGAGCGGCTCACCCGGCGTGAGCATGGCATCATCAGTATTGGAAATGGCCACGCCATTGGTCCGCCAGGTTCGAAAAGTATCACCGCTGCTGATCAGATAAATGGGGTCATAAACCGGCACGCCATTTGTAAAATGCCTCCGACCACACGCCGCCATCAAATCACCATTGTTCAAAATACCAAGTTTAAATTGAGTTCCCTGCGCAACAACATTGGTGAGGTGATAAAAATTTCCCCAGTTTCTTCCATCGAGGCATTCCGCGACTACTGGAACAAGATTGGTCTGCGTGTGCGTATAGCCGGTCTGCCAATCGGCGACCAATCTTCTGTGAATCCGGTCATAGACTATGTTTGGAAACGTCCGGTAGTCATTGGTTCCAATTCCAGTCCCGTCGTTGGTGGCAACGACAGAACGATAAACAACCCAGGGAGTGGTTGAAACGTCAAATGTTCCGCCGGCGGCCCACGGACTCCAGACCGTCGGAGTGACCGCAGCGACATTCGTTACTTGGGCCGGAGACAAGGACGCAACAAGACTCAACATCAATAGCGCAATCAGCTTTCGCAAAGACGTCCGCGCGCCTGATGGATTTTCATCATTATTAGAGTGCAGCCGTTTGATTTGCATGATTTAAATTTTTTCCGCCAACACGGTTTGAATGGCGGATAAAACGCGAAGGCTTGCTTCCTGTTTGGTGAGAAACCCTGCCGCGCCGGCGTGCCATGCACGCTCCATGTGAAATCTGTCGCCATGCAAAGACAGCGCCAGCACGCGCACCGTTGGATGCAGCAATTGCAACTGTCTCAACAAATCAAATCCTTGGGAGCGTTCTGATGAGACGTCAAGGATGACAAGGTCCGGCTCACACTGGCCAATCAGCGGCAGCGCCGCCCGCACATCGGTTTCACCGCAGATTTGAAGATTGGCATCCCGTTGAATAAGCGCTGCCAGATGTGTGCGCACCACCGGATGATTGTCCACAACAAACACCTTCCATTGGGGGAAAGGATTTTCACCGAGGCTGTTTTCATGTCGTGGATGCACGCCGCGACCATAGCGGCTCCCTTAAGAAGGGAATAGACGGACGTCTCCTCGTTTTCCTGCGAGGGAATCCCTTACCAAAAGTGGGAAGCTGAAGATTCCGACTTAAAAATTACAACCGCGAAAGAATACCGAGATCGCGGGAAATGTTTCCCCGCATTTGCGCTTTTGGCGCTCTTTTGCGGCTGCCGTTTTATATGCCTTGCTCAAGTCACGGCCCCCTTGTGCGACCGGCAATTTTCTCATCGTTATTTATTTTCAACCTGGGTCCATTGGATGGCGTGTTGTCGCAATTCGTCGCCGTCAAGCAGATGCAATTTTTCCCGGATGCGCGCGCGATAGGATTCCACCGTTTTGATTCCCAGCCGCAATTCTTCCGCAATTTGCCGGGTTCCAAGGCCGCGTCCAATCATCTGGTAAACCTCAAATTCCCGGTCCGCCAACACTTCCGCTGGCGACGACGCCTCAACCTTATCCTTTCCAATCATATTCCTCATCATTCGCGCGGACATCGCCTCGCTAAGATATACCTGCCCGGCCAGCACCCTGCGCATGGCCGAGAGCACATTAACCGTCGCTTCCTGTTTGGTGATATAGCCCATCGCGCCGGCGCGCAGCGAACGCTCGGCATACAACGTCTCATCGTGCATGGACAGCACCAATACCCGTAATTCCGGATGTAAAAGCTTCAAATCCTTTAGCAACTCCAGCCCGTGCGATTGTTTCAAGGACAGGTCCAAAATCACCAAATCCGGTTTTTGCCGGCCGATGAGCGACAAGGCCGTGGGTGCGTCCGCCGCGCCACCGCCAACCTCCATGTCTGGTTCGCGCTGAATCAGTGCCGTGAGATGCTCGCGCACCAGCGGATGGTCATCCACTAGGAAAATTTTGGATTTCATACTTTGGATTTGGCCGGCTGGGAAAGCAGACAGGTGATGCGAACGCCGCCGTCGGAGCGAGTGACCATGTTGAACGAGGCTTGAATCATTTGCGCCCGATAATTCATAATTTGCAAGCCTAGGCCGCCATGGGCTTCAAAGCCAGATGGAAGGCCGCGACCATTATCCTCAACATCAAGCCGGATTTGCCGTTCATCCACCGTCAGGGTGACGATGATTTTTGTGGCCTGCGCGTGTTTGATGGCATTGTTGACCGCTTCCCGGGCAATGCGAAACAAACTGGTGACAACCATTTCTCCGGCGATTGGACTCGTGATGTTATCAACAAACCGGCAGGCGATTTTATGTCGCAATCGGGTCTTGGCGGCCAACTCGTCGAGCGCGGAGGCAAGCCCATCTGCCTCTAATTGCACTAGATACAATCCGCGCGCCGCGTCGCGGGCCTGCGAAATAGCGTCCCCCAGTAATTGGGCAATTTCCGAAGCGTCCTTCGTTTCGGAAAGCGACAAGTCGGAAAGTCGGGCGGCCAGTTTGCGCGCCGCGAAAGCAATGCCGACCAACTGTTGGCACAGACCGTCGTGTAAATCTTCGCCGATGCGCCGCTGTTCGCGTTCACTGACTTCGGCAACTTGCCGTTCCGATTCACGCAGGGATTGTTCCACGCGTTTCCGCCTCAACACCTCTGACATCAAGGCGGACACCAGACAAAAAAACAAAGTGCGCCCGACCGCGTTCCAGACGGGAATGACCTGGGCTGAGTAAAGTTTATTGGTCTTGAATTCAATAACCAGCCAGACGCCGCCGCAAAGGACCGCCATGCACAACCCCGCGCGGCGGGAATTTTTCCATGTCACCAAGGCAATGGGAACCAGATAAAAAATGGAAACCCCGATCAGCGGATTGGAAGTCCAGTCAATTAGCGCGATGACCAACAGCAAAACCATGCCGGCCACAATGGACGCGCGGGGTGACAGCCTTCCCGCAGTTTCCATCCAGACAGTTTTGAGTCGGGTCATGGTCAAACGGCTGCTCATGAAATTGTCAACACGCATTTTGTAGCAGAACTGCGGGAAGTTGACAAAAGGTTTGGAGCGCCTTCATCCCTGTGCCTTCGTGAACGGAGCCATTTCGGTGGCGTCATCCCGGCGGATGTGGTGATCGGGTGCCTGTTCAAAGCCAAACCGAATCCATGTAGTTGGAAAAGAGCCGCCGATTGGGGATTGATTGGTGGTAAATGCAAACGACGCAATCGTCGGGACCTCTCCCACCGGATCACCAAGCGATGGCCGGGATATTTGAGATCAAATCCAATGGCAAAGCAATTGCCATTGGTTGCACCGGGCAGCAACTTTCCCCGTCCGCGGGCAGCGCCCTGTTCTGGGGCCGGCTGCGCCGGCTGGACTGGCGCAAAACCCTGGCCGCCGCGCTGCCGCAACCCCTGGCCGACCTCGAACAACAAGCGGCTGCCGATGAAAAAGGCGTTGCCCGGGGGCCGCGACACGGTGCGCGGGTTGTTTCATCGGTTCATTGCCCGCCAATCATGCGGCGCCGCCGGTCTTTAAAATGGAGCTTTCGCCAAGCAATACGGCATTGGGTTTATTCGTCCACGCGGTGCAGGGCGGCGGCCAGACCGGATAAGTATTGATCAAGGGAAAATCGCTTGAGAAACATTTCACGGAACAACTGGTCGCTGCTTTCAATCGTGGCCATTTTCAATAGTGTGGAGGCGATTTCTTCCGGATCCTGTCCGGGAACCAGGCCGGGGTAGTCTGGCGGGAGCATTTCCGGGAGGGAACGCCAGCGGGTGGTGACGATGGGCAACCCAAAGGCCATGGCTTCGATGAGGCAGACCGGCTGGTTTTCTCCAAGGTATTGAGTGGGAAAGCAAAACATGTCGGCCTCGCGCAGGACGCGAAGTTTGCTCGCGCCGGACACAAAACCGGCATGGGTCACCGCCGAGGCAAATTCGGGAAGCTGAAGCAACTGGTCAAATTCTTTCCGCTCCTCGGTGGTCATGAAATTGCCGGCAAAGACCAGCTTCATTCGCAGGGAACGGTGGGTGGTTTGCAGCGACCGGTTCGCCGCCACAACGCCGCGCATGGCGGCAAACAGCCCTTTCTCCCGCAAGCCATTGGCGAGGAATAAAACCTTGATGACATCAGGGGCGTCACCGGCCTCCGCCATTTCGCGCGGGGTTGGCGTCATGCCGGCGAATAACTTTAAACGGACGGCAAAGCGCACCCGGCGCTGCGGCTGGATCGTTTCCAGATAATCCGGACAAGGATCGGGAATGCCATTGTTGACAACAACAATGTTGCGGGACAAAAATTTTTCCGCATCCGCCACGTTGTAGCGTGACAGCACCATGCTCAGGTTTACCGGTTTGAACAATCGGTAGGTGATGGCGCGGGAACGGATCTGGGCGGAAGTTTCCAGCCATTTGCCCAGGCCGGCGGCCTCCCAGTGCAGAATGACATTTTTAAAGAACGGGCGGCAAAGGGACATCACCAGCCAGTCGCGATAGAGCGCCACGCTTTTGCCGGGCGCGGGAATGTAGTAAAAATTCGTCACTCCGTAACGGAACCGAATCCAGAGGGACTGAAGCCAGAACCAGACGATGAGCAGCATCTTGGCGCCCTGAAACTCGCCGATGTCCGACAGTCCGCGCGAGAACCGCGCGTTGACGTGGTAGCATTCGATGCCGTGACTGGTGGCCGCCGCGTCATCGGACACGGGTTTGCGCCGGCGCGCATCGCCGCCGAAACCTTCCAGCATGAGTTGCACCATGTAACTTTGGCCATGGTGCGGCGGCGGTGTGTGGGCGAATACCAATAATTTCATTTCGGAATTTAAGATTTACGATATACGATGGGCGCGCCGCATGTGTGGAAATCGTAAATCGCAAATTTTAAATCGTAAATGATTAAGCGCGTCAATGTCCTCGGCGTCGGCATCAGCGTGCTCAATTTGCGGACGGCATTGGACGCGGTGGCGGCGGCGGTTCGTGACCGGCGCAAAGGTTACATTTGCGTCACCGGAGTGCATGGCGTGATGGAGGCCCAAGCGGACGTTTCGTTTCGAAATATTCTTAACCAGGCTTTTCTCTGCACGCCCGACGGCATGCCCATGGTTTGGGCGGGCAAGCTGGCCCGCCATGCGGAGATGCGCCGCGTCTATGGTCCGGACTTCATGCTGGAGGTTTGCGCGTGGAGTGAAGCCAGCGGCTGCAAACATTTCTTTTACGGCGGCGCGGCGGGCGTGGCCGATCAACTGGCGGACAAGTTGCGGGCGAAATTTCCCCGGTTGCACGTGGTGGGCACCTACACGCCGCCGTTCCGCCGGTTGAACGACGTGGAAGAGGCGCAATTGGCGGCCAAAATCCGCGCGGCGCAGCCGGACATTCTCTGGGTGGGGTTGAGCACCCCCAAGCAGGAGAAATTTATGGCGGAATATTTACCCAAGCTGGAGGTGACTTTGATGGTTGGCGTGGGAGCGGCCTTTGATTTTCACAGCGGCCGCGTGCGCCAGGCGCCGCGCTGGATGCAGCGCGGCGGATTGGAGTGGTTTTACCGCCTGTGCAGCGAACCCCGCCGGTTGGCCGGGCGTTACGGCCGGAATAATCCACTGTTTGTCATGAAATTCGCCGCGCAATTGTGCGGTTGGAAAAAGTATTCCCTTCATTAAGGCGTTATTGCGGCTGAAAATCATGCCGAATGGCAATCAGGCTTTTGGTGAACCCGAACCATTTTTCACGGTGAATTTCGCAGTCGGGAAACAAAGTCTGCATTTTTTTATAATCCAAGAGTCTTAGCTCCCTGGCCAATTGGTTCAAATTGACATTATCACCAGAACGGAAAAATCCTCGAAAAGAACAAAAGCGAATTAATTTGCGGGCGATTCGCCACGGAAGATAATGAACAAATACGGTTAGAAAGTGAGATTCGATGAAAAACCAGCGATTCGGTGTTTGCACAAATACCTGCCGGCCCACGCGCCGCAGTTCGTCCGCGAACTGCTGTTGGTCTTCAAAGGTTGGCAGATGTTCGATGACGCTATTGCTGTAGGCTATGTCAAAACTTTGGTCCGAGTATTTTAATTTGCGGCCGTCACCGATTTCCAGTTTGTAACGGGAGGCCAAGTTTTTGGGTGGCGGGTGATATAGGTTTAAAAGGGTGACGGGTGATTCAATTGGCACAACGTCTTCCCAATCATAGACAAAACCGCCAACATCTAAAATCCGCGTGTCTTTACTCGGCTTAAACAGTTGAATAAACAATTTTATCCGACGCTGGCGGAAGCCTGGCTGGATTAAATTATAGAGTTCATAAATGCCAAAACGCATACGACTGAATGTTATTGATTGCGAAAAAGGTGTGTCAAATCTTGCCTGTGATTCAAGATTTTAACAGGAATTTGTTTGAGGCGAGCCGGTTATTTCGCTATCAGAGGCATGGCAATACGCATTCATGACTGAGCATACTAACAACGAGGCCGCGCTTGGCTTTTGGCCGGATACGGTGGCTTGTTGGCAGCAACTGCCCAACAAATCGTTTTTCTTCCCGCTGCTGCTGGCTTGGCTGGCCTTGTTTCAGTTCCTCGGCAATTCCATTTTGGGCTATGTCCACTCTTCCTCCATTTTTGAATGGTTGAATTACGACTACAGCCTTGTGGGATCGGATGACAGCCACGGTTATCTCATTCCGTTCATTGTGGCCGGTTTGTTTTGGTGGAAACGCAGGGAGCTGTTGGCACTGCCGATTCGTGTCTGGTGGCCCGGTCTGTTGATCACCGGATTCGCCCTGTTGATGCATATTACCGGTTTTGTGACGCAACAACCCCGCATTTCTCTGGTGGCGATGTTTCTGGGGATTTATGGGCTGATGGGGCTGGCATGGGGTTGGGCTTGGTTAAAATCGAGCATTTTTCCATTTTGGCTGTTTTTGTTTTGTGTGCCGGTGGCTTCCCTGGCCACCGCGCTCACTTTTCCCTTGCGCCTTTTTGTCACCTGGCTGGTGGCGGGCGCGGCCCATCTGCTGGCCATCGATGTGACCCGTGTGGGCACGCAGTTAATTTCACCCGGCGGCGGATTTCAATATGACGTGGCGGCCGCGTGCAGCGGCATGCATAGTTTGATCGCGGTGTTTCTTTTGGCGACGGTTTATGGATTTGTGATGTTTCGTTCGCCGGGCCGCCGCCTGCTGTTTATGGTGATGGCGTTGCCGCTGGCCGTGGTCGGGAATTTTATCCGTCTGCTGCTGATCATATTGGCCGCGGAATTCTTCGGAAAACCGGCTGGCGACTACGTTCATGAAAACGGTTTTTTAAGCATGATTCCATACATCCCGGCCATTGTTGGACTGCTGTTGATGGGGCGCTGGCTGGAAAAGAAAGCGGAGGAACCGGCTGAATGAAAGTTTCCACCCAGAAAGGGTTTTTGTTCATAGTCACACTGGTGTTAATTGCGGGCACGGCCGGGGCGTTGTCATGGCTGAAGTCCAATCAACGCTTGGGACCGCCCGGCCTGATTGCCACGGCCATTCCTGGAAGCGTCCCCATGCGCATCGAACTGCCGGCGCGCGTGCTGGATTTCACCTCGACCAACGTGCCGACCTCAGACGTGGTTCTGGGCTATCTGCCCAAAGACACGAGTTACGCCCAACGCCACTACCAAGCGCCGGATGGAGCCTGGGCACTGGCCAATTTGATTCTCATGGGCGCGGATCGCACCAGCATTCATCGGCCGGATTACTGTTTGCCGGGGCAGGGTTGGCAGATTCAGAAAAAGACGGAAGTCAAACTGCCCATCGGCGGAGCGCATCCGTATGTGTTGCCAGTAATGAAATGGACCGTCGGCAGAACGGCAACCACGCCCGAAGGCGGACGGCAGGAGTTGAAAGGCATCTATGTGTTTTGGTTTGTGACTGACCATCAAACCACCGACAACTTTCCCGGCATGCTTAAATCGATTTTTATCAATCTGGTCCGTCATGGCGTCATGCAGCGCTGGGCCTACGTTTCCTATTTTTCCGTCTGCCTGCCGGGGCAGGAAGAGGCCATGTTCGCGCGGATGCAACAGTTGATTGTCCATTCCGTGCCGGCATTCCAGTTGCCGCCGGCGTCCGCCAAATGAATTGAATTGTCCGGCTGTCCCGTTAACATGTTGCCGCCTTAGACCTTTTTCATGCTCCGACGCGACCGACAAATTCGCACCCAAATGCACCAGCTGGTCGATACCAGCCTGTTTGCCGCCAGCTTTTGGCTGGCCTTTGTGCTGCGCGCAACCTCGGTTTTTCATGAGTGGTTCGGGTTGGAACATGTTTCGGCGGATGCTTTCAGCCAGGTGGTCTGGCTCTACTTTGCCCTGGTGCCGGCGACTCCGTTGATTCTTGAATCTCAAGGATTTTACAACCGTCCGGTCATTAGCTCGCGCCTGACGTTTTTGCTGCCCTTGGGGCGCAGTTGTTCGATCATCACCGTGGGCTTGGTGTTGTTGATCTTTTTGTTTCGCGCCAATGCCAATGCGCCGCGCGGGGTGCTGATCCTGTTTGGCTTCATCAGTTTTTTCATGGTCTGGCTCAAGGAGGAGTTCATGCTGACGGCCTTGCGCAGTCGCATGGCCAAGGCGCTTTATCGCCGCCGCATCATTCTCGCCGGCACGCCGTCGGAAACCGCAAAACTCCGCCGGCAAATGGCGGATCAACATCGGGATGATGTGGAGGTGGTGGAGGAATTCAATCTCGCCAACACGCCGGCCCGGGAAATCATCGGATTACTCCACGAACATTCCGTCAGCGGGGTGCTGATCAGCGCCAAGCACGCCCATTTTGAACATGTCGAAAACGTCCTGAAAATATGCGAAATCGAGGGTGTGGAAGCGTATTTGGTGGCGGACTTCTTCGCCACGCAAATTGCCCATGCCAGTTTCGACGAGATTTTGGGGCATCCGCTGATTGTTTTCCGCACCACGACCGAGGCGTCCTGGCAGATGATTTTGAAACTGCTCATCGATATTTTTGGAGCGCTGGTTATCTTGTTGATCGCATCGCCCATCCTGATCCTCGTGGCGTTGCTGGTGAAATTCACCTCGCCCGGGCCGGTGTTGTTCCGGCAGCAACGTTCCGGGTTGAATGGCGCGCCGTTTACCATTTACAAATTCCGCACCATGACCACCAATGCCGAGCAGATGAAGCATGAATTGGAGGCCATGAACGAAATGTCCGGCCCGGTTTTCAAAGTCACCAATGATCCGCGCATCACGCCGACCGGCAAATTGCTGCGCAAATACAGCCTTGATGAATTCCCGCAATTATTCAACGTGCTGCGCGGCGAAATGAGCCTGGTAGGACCGCGTCCATTGCCGGTGGATGAGGTGAAGCGATTCAACGATCTGGCGCATCGCCGCCGGTTGAGCGTCAAACCGGGTTTGACGTGTTTGTGGCAGGTGAGCGGACGAAACAAAATCACCGATTTCAAGGACTGGGTGCGGCTGGACCTCGAATACATCGACAACTGGACCATCTGGCTTGATGTGCGGATTCTATTGCGCACCATTCCGACCGTGTTGCGCGGCACCGGCGCCAAGTAAATTCCCCAACGCGGATGAAGCCTTGAAAAGCGGCGCGTCCGCAAACTGGCGCCGGCCACAACATAAAGGATTTGCGATGGAAAAAACACAACCCACATCTGTCGTTACCGGCGCCGCCGGCTTTCTGGGTTCCCACCTCGCCGATCGGTTGCTGGCGCGGGGGCGCAAGGTCATTGGGATTGACAACTTTGTCACCGGTTCGGTGGCCAACATGGCGCATCTGGGCGGCAATCCCACGGAAATGACCATGCTCCAGTTTGCCGGGCAAATCATCAAAGCCACCGGCTCCAAGAGCAAAATCACTTACAAGCCTTTGCCGCAGGACGATCCCAAACAACGCAAGCCGGACATCACCAAGGCGAAAAAGCTGTTGAAATGGGCGCCAAAAGTGAAGCTCGCCGATGGCTTGACCGATACGATCGCGTATTTCCGCGCCAAGGTGTGAACGCTTTGCCATCCGCGACCTGCGCGCCGGAGCCGCTCCGGCCTCGTCAACTGTAAAGCAAGCAGTGTAAATTCAGGCCATGCTTTTCCGCGCCCGCCAATTTGAGTTTCGCTTTCCGCGCCCTGCCCTGGTCATGGGCATCGTCAACGTCACGCCCGATTCATTTTCGGACGGCGGCCGGTTTTTGGATGCGGATGCCGCGGTCAGGCACGGATTGGACCTCGTCGAGCAGGGGGCGGAAATTCTGGATGTCGGCGGCGAATCCACCCGGCCCGGGGCCGCGCCGGTGAGCGAAGCCGAGGAGCTGCGGCGGGTGGTTCCGGTGGTTGAAAAACTGGCTGCCCAAGTCAAAGTGCCCCTGTCGATTGACACCATGAAACCGGCCGTGGCCCGGGCCGCGCTGGCGGCGGGCGCGTCCATAGTGAATGATGTGGCCGCCGCCAGCCGCACGGATTTGACGATGTGGCAGCCGGTGGCGGAATTTCAGGCCGGCTACATCTTGATGCACGCGCAGGGCCTGCCGCCCACGATGCAACTGGCGCCGGCGTATGCGGATGTGGTTCGGGAGGTCGATCGTTTTTTTGCCGGCGGGCTGAACCGGCTGTTAAACGAAGCCGCGGTGGCCCCCGAACAGGTGGCGCTGGATGTCGGCATCGGCTTTGGCAAGAACTTGCCGCACAATTTAAAGTTGCTTGCGGGGCTGCGGGGTTTTACAAAGTGGCAGCGCCCGTTGGTGCTCGGCGTCTCGCGAAAGTCCTTTATCCAAAAATTGCTGGGCGTGGAGGTGCAAAATCGTTTGCCAGCGGCGCTGGCTTGCACGACGCTGGCCCTGGCGCAGGGCGGCGCGCAAATTTTCCGCACCCACGATGTGGCGGAAACGGTGCAGGCGCTGCGGATGGCGGAAGCTATATTGGCTCAAAAACAGCATGTGGAATGATTTTGAAAAAGGCTGGCAACCCGTGGTGGAGATTTTAATCCTCGCGGTGTTGATCTACTATGCCTTTCGCTTTGTGCGCGGCACCCGCGGCTGGCCGGTGGTCATCGGTTTTGTCCTGGTGCTGCTGGCGTTGAAGGCGGCCACCTGGTTTCTCGATCTCAAGGTGTTGAGCTGGCTGCTGGACAGCGCTTCGGTATTCATCGCCGTGGGCGGGCTGGTCATCTTTCAGCCGGAACTGCGCCGCATGTTGGCGGAACTGGGCAACCTGCCGTTGTTTGCCAGCACCAGTGAGCAGCGCGAAAGCATTGAAATCATTCTGCAAACTTGCGAGCGGCTGGCGGATGTGAAGATCGGCGCGCTGATGGCCATCGAACAATCCATCCAGCTTCGTGAAACCGTGGAGTCCGGCATCAAGGTCGATTGCGAAGTCACGTCGGAAATGCTGGAGACCATTTTTTTCCCCAACAACGCCATTCACGACGGCGGCGTCATCATCCGCGGCGACCGGATTGCTTATGCGGCCTGCATCTTTCCGCTGACCCAGCGCACGGATTTAAGCAAAACCACCGGCACCCGCCACCGCGCCGCCATCGGCTTGACCGAGGAGACGGATGCCATTGTCGTGGTGGTTTCCGAGGAGACCGGCACCATCTCGCATTGTTACAAAGGTCAGTTGGTGCGGGGGGTGACCATTGAAGAATTGCGGTCTTTCATGACGCCGATTATTTTGCGGCCACAAAGCTCGGACAACTTTTTGCACTGGTTGCGGGCCTGGTTTGTGAAGCATCGGCAAACGACCGGCCCCGCCGTGATCACCCGGCGCGAAGGCCGTCCGGCCATCAAGCCGGGCGGAAACACCCCGAAATGATGCGTAATTTATTTTTCAACGACTGGATTTGGAAATTGTTTTCGCTGTTTCTGGCGGCGGCCATCTGGCTGACGGTTCGCCGGACTTTGGGCGAAACACCGATGCCCGTGTCCGCCAGCAACGCCAGCACCACCACTTATCGCAACCTGCCGGTCACGCTGGTGTCCTCCACCGGGGATGTGCGCGGCTTCCGGTTGTTGCAGTCATCGGTGTCGGTCACGGTCAGTGGTCCGACAAACATCATCGATACGCTGCAAGCCAATCAGTTGCGCGCCAACATCGATTTGAGCAGCGCCACCAACGTCAGCACCGAAAAGCAACATGTGGAAGTCTCGGTGCCGCCCGGCGTGACGTTTATCTACGTTTCGCCGGAGACCATCGGCGTGTTGCCTCCACCCTAATTTTTTAGCCTAGACCATGATGAATCAACCCAGGAAAATCTTCGGCACCGACGGCGTGCGCGGAACGGCCAATGTGGAACCCGTGACGGCGGAAACCGCCCTCAAACTCGGGCGGGCCGCCGCCCATGTTTTCAAAAATTTGGAAACCCAATCGCGCGGCCGGGGCAAGCACAAGATTGTCATCGGCAAGGACACCCGCCTGTCCGGCTACATGCTGGAGAACGCCATTTCCTCCGGCATCCTGTCCATGGGCGTGGATGTCTTGTTCATCGGACCATTGCCGACGCCGGGTGTGGCTTATGTGACCCGCAGTATCCGGGCGGACGCCGGCATCGTCATCACCGCGTCGCACAATCCCTACACCGACAACGGCATCAAATTTTTCCGCGCGGACGGCTACAAACTGGACGACAAGATCGAGGCTGAAATCGAACGGCTGGTGTTCACCGGAGAAGTGCAAAAAATCCAGCCCAGCGCCGAACACATCGGCAAGGCGGTGCGCATTGACGACGCCCTCGGGCGCTATATCGAATACGCCAAGGCTTCCTTTCCCAAAGGACTGACGCTGGAAGGATTGAAGGTGGTCGTCGATTGCGGACACGGCGCGGCCTACAAGGCTTCGCCCTGCGTGCTGCACGAATTGGGCGCGGAAGTGATCATTTACGGCGCGCGGCCCGATGGCAAAAACATCAATGCCAATTGCGGTTCCATGCATCCGGAATCCATCTGCAAACGCGTTGTCGAACACGGCGCCCACATTGGCATCGCGCACGACGGCGATGCCGACCGTGTTTTGCTGTGCGATGAATTCGGCACCCTGATCGATGGCGACGACATCATGGCGATCGCCGCCCTGGACATGCTGGCCGACAACACGCTGGTGGGCCGGACGCTGGTTTCCACCGTCATGAGCAACGCCGGGCTGGAAGCGGCCATGGTCAAGGCCGGCGGCCATATGCTCCGCACCGCCGTGGGCGACAAAAACGTCATCGATGAAATGTTGCGCAACGGCTACAACTTCGGCGGCGAACAAAGCGGCCACCTCATTTTCCGCGACTTTGCCACCACCGGCGACGGACTGGTCGCCGCGCTGCAAGTCTTGCGCATCATGAAAGCCAAAGGCCAGCCTTTGTCCCAACTGGCCAAGTGCTGGACGCGTTTTCCGCAACTGGTGACCAATGTGAAAGTGCGCGAGAAAGTGCCGTTTGCCCAGCTTGACGGCGTCAACCAACTGGTGGCCGAAGCCGAAAAGGATTTATCGGCGCAGGGCGGCCGGCTGCTGCTGCGCTACTCCGGCACCGAACCCAAAGTCCGCCTGCTGGTGGAGGGCCGCGATGATGGCGCGTTGAAATCGTGGTCGGAAAAAATCTGCGGCGCGATTCAAAAGCAAATCGGCGTTTGAACTGCCGCCGAATTCATGAGCCTCTTCACCGTCAGTTCCGAGAAAGAGGAGCAATTGCAGCAGCGCCTGGCCGCGCTGAACGTGCGCGAGGCGGATATTGAAGAAACCTTCGTGCGGTCCGGCGGAAATGGCGGCCAGAACGTCAATAAAAGTTCCACCTGTGTCATGCTGCTGCATGTCCCGACGCAATTGCGCGTGAAATGCCAGACGACGCGGCAGCAGGGGCTTAACCGATTCATCGCCCGGCGCATGTTGCTGGACAAAATCGAGGCGCAACAACAAGGCCGGGTGGAAGCCCGGCGCGACGAGGCGGAACGGATTCGCCGGCAAAAACGCCGACGCAGCCGCCGGTCCAAGCAACGGATGCTGGCCAACAAGTCCCGCCAGGCGGACAAGAAAAATGCCCGCCGCCGGATTCAGGATTCAGAGTGATTTTTCCGTCAGGCTCGCGGATTTCCCGAGTTTGTTTTGGCTCCCATTTCCCCGCCTAAAACCCATAGACCGATGGCTGCCAGCAGCGATAAATTGGGAAACAACATGGGCGCAAATATCGGGGCGCCGTGAACAATCCGTTCAAACAGGCTGCCACCTTCGGCGATCCAGTCCGCCCGCAGATGAAGCGCAAATCCCGCCACCCCGACGAGCACCTGAATCCCCAGCATCAGCGCGCATAACAGGAGATAACCAAGCCCGACACGCCACACCAATGGCACGGTGAGAAAGCCAACGGCTAACGCGCTGGCAATGACGGGAATCCATTCCACCTGGCGGAAAAACCCATTTTGAGCGTGGTCGGTGAGGCTGAAGATGAAATTTCCGGCGAAACCGCCCAAGGCGAGGAAAATCACCCACTCCGCCCATGCGCGTGTGTTGGCTGCGACGGTGCGATTTAATATCAGCAGCAGGCCGATGCCGGTGTAGGCCAGCGGCGCGGCAAAGGGCGCGGTATAGACAAGGCTGGCCAGCGTCCATTGTTGAAAAAACTGGCTCTTCAAATGTAGCACCAAACCCACCACGCCGATGATTACGGAGATCCATCCGGTGGCCTGGCCAAGCAGGTTCCAAAGAAGCATCCGGCCATTGGCCAACGCCCGGATGGCGCCCAGCAACATCGCCGGCGCGGCCAGCGAAAAAATCAGCGGCACCCACTCGGCTTGCGCTTGGAAATGGTTTGTGCTGTGCGCCAGAAAGATGTCCGGCGCCAGGCCGCCGAGGTTGAACAGGACGAACAGTTCCACCCAGCTGCGTGGTTCGCGCAACCATTTATTTGCCATTTTCTTTTTGGAGTTGGGCGGCCTCTTCCTTCAACTCAACGGTGTTTTTCAGGATGGGGTAGTTGCCGTGCCATTGCACATAGTCGGCCCCGCCCATGAAGGCGGCATGTTTGGCGGTGCGCCCGTAATAATGCCAGAGGTCGAAATAGGTGAACTGGATTTTCTGGCTGAAGGCATTGGTGGAAATCAGGCCCTCGGCGGCCAGCGAATCCATGATGGCCTTGGCGGCGAGCACTTTCCGGTTGGTCGCGTCCACGACGGCCGCGCCCTCCTGGTAAACGCGATCCACCAACGGCGGCGTGTGGCATTGCAGACAGATGGTTTTCATTTTCGCCTCGGCGCGCTCCGCATTGGGGCGCCGCGTGGTGACTTCCGCAAAAAGATTATACGAGAGGCGTTCGGAGGGATCATGCGTCACGCCGGCGCCATTGATGCCGCTCATGTGGCAGGTGGCGCAGGTTGGCACAAACATGTCTTGGGTGGTCAGACTGTTCGGCGGCGCCTTGAGGTTCATTTGATCTTTTTGCGCGGCGAACATGATGCCATGCCTGGATTCCGTGTAGATTTCCATCTGGGAATGGTCCGGGCCAAGGTGGCATTGGCCGCAAGTGCTGGGCAGACGCGCCAGTTCCACCGAAGTGGTGTGGCGCGCATGGCAATAAGTGCAATTGCCGATGGAGCCGTCGGCATTCGGCCGGCCGATGGCGTGGCAGGTGGTGCAGCCGCTGGTGGTGGCCGCCGCGCCTTCCCGTTTGGTCAGCGGATGGGCCGTCCGTTTCATGGAGCCGGGATGGAGTTTTTCCATTTCCTCAATCATGCCCGGGGCAAAGGCCTGGTTGCCCGCCACCGCCACCCAGGCCGGCGCCGCATGCCGGCTGCGGGCGAACTGGTCGTATTCGCGCTCGTGGCAGATCTTGCAGTTCGCCGGCGTGACGTCCGTGTTTATGACGAATCCGTTGTGATTGGTGCCGGTCTGGCCCTGGGCCACCTGATGGCAATCCAGACACGTCACGCCTTTGGCCGCGTGTTTGCTCATTTCATACTCATGAACGATGGAATACTGATTGTTCCGGTGGCACTCCGCGCATTTCCCGCTGGCTTTCACAAAATCCGCATTGGGCTGGCGGACTTCTATCGCTGGCCGTTTGGAATTTATGACATAAGCCGAAACGATCAGCGCAGTGCCGATCACGAGGGCGATGAAAACAGCGCGGAAGTTCATGACGACGGTTTTAATTAAGATTGTCAGGCTGTCAACTGTAGAATTGAATTTAAATCCTGCGCCGCCGTTTTGATGGGCATGAGATTGAATTTTTCATTTAACACCTTCAGCACATTCGGCGTGACAAAGGCCGGCAGCGTCGGTCCGAGGCGGATGTTGCGGATGCCCAGATGCAGGAGCGTCAGCAGGATCGCCACCGCCTTCTGTTCATACCAGGAGAGCACGAGCGAGAGCGGCAGGTCGTTGACGCCGCAGTTGAACGCCTTCGAAAGCGCCACCGCGATCTGGATGGCGGAATACGCATCGTTGCACTGGCCGATGTCCAGCAAACGCGGAATGCCGCCGATCGTCCCGAAATCGAGCTTGTTGAAACGATATTTCCCACAGGCCAACGTGAGAATGACACAGTCTTTCGGCACACTCTCGGTAAACTCGGTGTAATAATCGCGCCCCGTGCGCGCGCCGTCGCAACCGCCGACCAGGAAGAAATGCTTGATCGCGCCGGTCTTCACGGCCTCCACGACTTTGTCCGCGACATTGAGCACCGCGTTGTGACCAAAGCCGACCAGAATGGTTTTATCCGGGCCGTCTTCGGCAAATCCCGGCGCGGCCAGGGCCGCTTCAATGACCGGCGTGAAATCGCCATTGGCAATGTGCGTGACGCCCGGCCAACCGACGAGTCCGCTGGTAAAGATGCGGGCTTGATAATTTGCCTGCGGCTCTTGAATGCAATTCGTGGTCATCAGGATCGCGCCCGGAAACTTGGCGAACTCATCCTTTTGATCCTGCCACGCACCGCCGTAATTGCCGGCAAGGTGCTTGAATTTCTTCAGCTCAGGATAACCGTGGGCCGGCAGCATTTCGCCGTGGGTGTAAATGTTGATGCCCTTGCCTTCGGTTTGGCGGAGAAGTTTTTCCAGATCCTTCAGATCATGGCCGGAGACGAGAATGGCCTGGCCTTTCAAAGGCTCCACGCGCACGGGTGTGGGGACCGGATGGCCATAAGCACCCGTGTTGGCGGCATCCAGCAGTTCCATGACCAGAAGGTTGACTTCGCCGCATTTCAAATTCAGGGCAAAGAGTTTTTCCACGGATGGAATTTCTTCGGCGAGATACCAAAGGGCTTCGGTAATGAAGGCATAGGCTTGATCGTTTTCGTGGCCCAGCACGAGCGCGTGATCCGCATACGCGGCCATGCCTTTCAGTCCGTAAAGCAGCAATTCCTGCAGTCCGGCGATGTCGGCGCCGAACCGGTCCCGGCGGGTGAGGCTGGAAACCGCTTCGCCTTGCGCCACCAACCCCTCGCTGGTGGCGGCCGGCATCCAGGTCGCGGGTCCGCGAACTTCCTGCGCGGATTGGCCGGCCGTGCGCGCCGTGTTTTCATAAAGCGCTTTGGCTTTCTCCCGCTGGACGATGGCGTAGCGGATCATCTTTTCAATGGCCGCATCGTCAAAATTGACGTTGGTGACCGTGGCGAACAGCGCTTCCAACAGGAAACGATCCAGACCGGCATCGCGCGCGCCCAGCAAATTGGCGCGGTAATTAAACTGGGCAATGCCCTTGGCGGCGTGGACGAGCAAGTCCTGCAAGATGGCGGTCGATTCGGTTTTGCCGCACACGGCAAAGTCGGTGCAACCGGTTCCTTTGGAGGTTTGTTCACATTGAAAACAAAACATATTGATTTTTTCTTGGTTTGCACCGGCGACGCGCCGGCGCGTTTGATGGGCCAAGGATGCTCAAAGTCAGGGAAACCGGCTTTGATTTAAGTCAATGTCTCCAAAGATTGTGGGCGGCGCGGTGGAACCGGCGGCCAGGCTCCGGCCCCGGCCGGGCCAAAGCCTGAAAAATCCGGCTTGTCAACGGGAAGACGACTGCTATTCTGTCCGGCCATTTTTATGAAGACGGACATTCATCCGAAATATGTGGACGCCGAGATCCGTTGCGCCTGCGGCAACGTCATCAAGACCCGTTCCACCAAGCAGACGATCATCGTCGGTATTTGCAACGCCTGCCATCCGTTCTACACGGGCCAGCAGAAGTTCGTGGACACCGCCGGTCGCGTCGATAAATTCCAGCAGCGCGCGGCCAAGACGCAGGCGGCGGCCGAAGCGTTCGCTTCCAAGAAAAAGAAGAAAGCCTAGCTTTTTGATAACCGCCGCCCGCAAATCCGGAGTTTTCCGGCCTTGCGGGCGGTTTGTTTTTGGTCCTCACTGGAGGGGGCCGCGGAAATTTCCTTTTATGACCTGAAACCAGCCCATGGATCTGCGTCCGCACATCGAAAAATTCCGCCAGCGCTTTGCCGAGGTCGAATCTCTCCTGAGCGCTCCGGATGCTTTTAATAACCCGCAAAAGGCGCAGGAGCTTTCCCGCGAATATTCCCGGCTCAAGGAACTGGTGGCCACCGGTTCGGCCTATCTCAAAACCGTCGCGGAACTGGCTGACAACCGGGCGTTGCTCGATGCCGGCGATGTCGAAATGGCGGCTTTGGCCAAAGAGGAAATCTCGCGGCTCGAAGCCGATGAACAAAAACTCGGCAAACAGGTTCAATTTGGTTTGGTGCCGCCGGAACCGAGTGATTCCCGCAACACGATCATTGAAATCCGCGCCGGCGCCGGCGGATCGGAATCCGCCTTGTTTGCGGCGGATTTATATCGGATGTATTCGCGCTATTGCGAAGCGCGCGCCTGGAAAGCGGAAACGCTGGATTCCAATCCCTCCGACTTGGGCGGGTTCAAGGAAATCATTTTTCAAGTCAGCGGTGAGGACGTCTTCAAGCGGCTCAAATACGAGAGCGGCGTCCATCGCGTCCAGCGCGTGCCCGCGACCGAGGCGCAGGGCCGCATTCACACCAGCACCTGCACCGTGGCCGTGATGCCTGAAGCGGAGGAAGTGGACATCGAAATCAAGCCCGACGAAATTGAGGTCAATGTCTGCCGCGCCTCCGGCAAAGGCGGCCAGGGCGTAAACACCACGGATTCCGCCGTGCAGATCATTCACAAGCCGACCGGCATGATCGTGCGCTGCGCGGACGAGCGGTCGCAGTTGAAAAATCGCGCCAAGGCGTTGACTGTTCTGCGATCGCGGCTGTTGGAGCGCAAAATCGCGGAGGAAGACGCCAAATACGCCGCGCAGCGGAAAGATCAGGTGGGCACCGGCGAGCGCAGCGAAAAAATCCGCACCTACAATTTCCCGCAAAACCGCGTCACCGACCATCGCCTGGAACTGACGCTCTACAACCTGTCCGCCTTCATTGACGGGGATTTGGATCCGATGCTCGATCCGTTGATGAACCACGATTTGGAAACAAAACTGTCCGCGCTGCAAACATGACTGCTGACCACCTGACGCTCCCCGCTCACATTAAAGGTCTGATTTTCGACTGCGACGGAACCCTGGCCGACACCATGCCGCTGCACTGGCACGCCTGGCAGATCATTACCCGGCGTCACGATCTTCATTTTCCACAGGACCGCTTTTATTCGCTTGGCGGAGTCCCCTCGCGGGATATTTTGAAAATGCTGGCGCAAGAACAGGGCCGTTCATTGGACCACATTGCCGTGGCGCATGAGAAGGAGGAGGCGTATTTGCCGCTCATGGCCCAGGTGGAACCGATTCATGCCGTGGTGGAAATTGCCCGGGCGAACCACGGCAAAATTCCCCTGGCCGTGGCTTCCGGCGGCACGCAACAGATTATCAACAGCGTGCTGGAGCATTTGAAAATCCGCCATCTGTTTGACGCGGTGGTCACCAGCGAAATGGTCAGGCACCAGAAGCCCGCGCCCGATATTTTTCTGGAAGCGGCGCGCCGGATTGGCGTGGAGCCGCAGTTCTGCCGCGCTTACGAAGACACCGAGCTGGGCCTCCAAGCCATCCGCTCCGCCGGCATGGAGGCGGTGGATGTGCGGACCATCATTGGCTAAACAGTTGTGACGGCATTCTCGCCTGTCGGGTTTGGGCCCGCGCGGCGCACCGCGCGGGTTCGCGGCTTAAATCCAATTTTTCCGAATCATCCAGTGTTTGATGAGCTGGGTCAGGCCCACGTAGCACACCAGGGTTATCGCCAGCAGCGGCCAGAATTGCCAGGGCAGCGGCACAAATCCCAGATATTTGGCCACTGGCGTGAATGGCAGCAACGCGCCCACGCCCATGATGGCCAAGGTGGTCATCGTCAGCTGCCAGCTCGCCCGCGACTGGATGAACGGAATCTGATTCGTGCGGATGACGTGGACGATGAGCGTCTGGGTCATCAGCGATTCCACGAACCAGCCGGTGCTGAACAAGGCCGCCGCATAGGTGTGGTCGCTGTCCTTCGCGTTGGCAAACTGCGCGACCAGTTCCGGCGTCGGCGGCACGAGGCCGAGGTTGCCGCATTTGAAGTAAAAATACATGATGGCGTAAGTCGTGTAATCAAAGATGGAGCTGATCGGGCCGATGAACACGATGAATTTGGCGATTTCGCCCATCGCCCATGGCCGGGGCTTGGAAATGACCGCGCTGCCCACGTTGTCGGTGGGAATCGGCACCTGGGAGAAATCGTAGAGCAAATTGTTCGTCAGGACTTGAATCGGCTGCATCGGCAGAAATTTCAGCCAGGCGCTGGCCCCGAGCACGCTGAACATGTTGCCGAAGTTGGAACTGGCGCCCATGCGGATGTATTTGAGGATGTTTACGAAAACCTTGCGGCCTTCGAGCACGCCTTCTTCGAGCACCATCAAATCTTTTTCCAGCAAAATCATGTCGGCGGATTCCTTGGCGATGTCCACGGCATTGTCCACGGAGAGGCCGACATCGGCGGCGCGCAAGGCGGGCGCGTCGTTGATGCCATCGCCCATGAAGCCGACGACGTGCTTGTTTTTTTGCAGCGCCTGCACGACGCGCTTTTTGTGGGCCGGGGAAAGCCGGGCGAAAATGTCGGTGGTTTCCACGGCCAGCGCCAGTTGCTCGTCATTCATGGCTTCCACTTGGCTGCCGAGAATGATTTGATCGGCGTGGATGCCGACCTCGCTGCACACCTTGCGCGTCACCAGATCATTGTCGCCGGTGAGCACTTTCACCGTCACCCCGTTTTGCCGCAACGCCGTGATGGCCTTGGCGGCGGAATCCTTGGGCGGGTCGAGGAAGGCGAGATAGCCCGTCAACACAAGGTTTTGCTCGTCGTCTTTGGAATAGGCGGTTTGCCAGCCCATTTTCCGGCTGGCGATGGCCAGCACGCGAAAACCGTCTTCGCTCAGCGAATTCACCTGTTCGATCAGGTTGCCGACGAGGATCGGCTCCATCGGAAAAATTTCGCCATCGCTCTCGAAATGCGTGCAGCGTTTGAAAACCGATTCCGGCGCGCCTTTGGTGAGCATTTGCCGCTGGCCGCCCGGATCCTGGACGACGACCGACATCATGCGGCGGGAAAAATCGAAGGGGATTTCATCCACCATTTTATGCTGTTCGACCCCCAATTCCGTGTGCAATTCCCGATGTTTTAACACCGCGCGGTCGAGGACGTTTTTCAAACCGGTCTGGAAGTGGCTGATCAGATACGCGTCGCGCAGCACTTCTTCGCTTTCCTTCTTGAACACGTCGCAATGCAGTTCGAGGATGACGTGGTCGATGGTCAGCGTGCCGGTTTTGTCGGTGCAAAGCACGTCCATGGCGCCGAAGTTCTGGATGGAATTGAGCTTTTTGACGATGACCTTTTTCTTCGACATCGCCAGCGCGCCTTTGGAAAGACAGACGGAAACGATCATGGGCAGCATTTCCGGCGTGAGGCCGACCGCGACGGCCATCGCGAAGAAAAAGGCGTCTTTCCAATTGTGCTTCATCAGGCCGTTGATGAAAAACACCAGCGGCACCATCACCAGCATGAACGACAACATCAGCCAGACGAATTTCTTTACGCCCTTGTCGAACGCCGTGTCCACCTGCTGTGTCGCCAGGCTGGCGGCCATTTTGCCAAAATAGGTCTGATGGCCGGTGGCCACGATGATCCCGGTGGCTGAGCCGCTTTCCACGCTCGTGCCGAGGAAACAGATGTTCGTGTGTTCGATGGAGGAAGCGCCGGTGCGGAGGTCGCGCGCATCGGTTTTTTCCACCGGCAATGATTCGCCGGTCAGCGTGGCTTGGATGACGAACAAATCCTTGGCGGTGAGCAGCCGGACATCGGCGGGGATCATGTCGCCGGCGGACAATTTGACCACATCGCCGGGGACCAGTTCTTTTAACGGGACTTCCCTGGGTTGGCCGTCGCGGATGACGGTGGCGGTCACCTTGATCATCGCCTTGAGTTTGGCGGCGGCGTTGTCGGCGCGCGTTTCCTGCACCAGCCGCAATGCGACGCCAAGGCTAACCATAATTAGCATCAATGTGCCGCCGGCAATGTCATTGGTGAGATAGGAAAGTGTCGCGAGCACGGTCAGCAGCACGACCAGCGGATTGCGCGCGGCGGTCCACAGCCGGCGCAGCCACTCATGTTTTTTCTCCACGCCCACCTCGTTGGCGCCATGCTGTGCCAGTTTTTCCCGGGCCTCGGCTTCGGTCAGCCCTTGGGCCGAGGTGCCCAGCGACTGCAAAACTTCGGCACTTTCTCTCGCGGCAGCCTCACTGATGACATCGGAAGTGCGCGGCGGGTTGGAGAGATGGGCGGCTGGCATGTCGTTGGTGTCAAAATTCGCGGCTCGCGATGGCACGCGAGCGACTGGCCCGTATTTTGGCCGCAACCCACCGGCCCGGCAAGCCTTCGCCGGCAATTTTGTTTACTGCGGTTGATTAGCCAAACCGAGCCGTCTGCGGTTGAATCCGTTCTCAGGCCAACAATTTTGAGACATTTGGCACCGGACGGATGCCTTTGAATTCAGCCCAAGACTGGACCCTGTCAGCAACCTGCTTCTTCAACTCGCGCTTCGGGTTTAATTCCCCAACGCCCATGTCCGCCGGTCAGGGTAATATGTTTTCGTCGAGGGTTATGCGTTTACCCGTCAGAAAATCGCTTACAGCTTGGCGGCCACGAATTGCGCCAGCTTCTCGGCGTCGGCATTGAAAAGCCGCAACCCTTCCGCGGTTTTTTCCGTGGCCATGGCGTTTTCGTTGAACCGCCAGCGGAATTTCTTTTCATCCAGCGGCGTTTTCTCAATTTTGGCGGCTTGGGCTGTTTCCACGCTGAGTTTGCGGGTGAGCGGCGCTTCAGTCTTCTGCAATTCCGCCAGCAGATTCGGGCTGATGGTCAGCAAGTCGCAGCCGGCAAGCTCTTGAATTTCGCCCACGTTGCGGAAGCTGGCGCCCATGACCTCGGTGTTGTAACCGAACTTTTTGTAATACGTGTAGATCTCCTTCACGGAAATCACGCCGGGATCTTCGGCTGGAGCAAAATCCCGTTTCTCCTTGGCTTTATACCAGTCCATGATGCGGCCGACGAACGGCGAGATCAGTCTGATCTTTCCTTCAGCGCAAGCGACGGCCTGCGGCATGGAAAAGAGCAGCGTGAGATTGCAATTGATGCCTTCACGCTGGAGCGCTTCGCCGGCCTTGATGCCTTCCCAGGTGGACGCGATTTTGATGAGAATGCGTTCGCGCGCAATGCCGGCCTTTTCGTAAAGCGAAATGAAACGGCGTCCCTTCGCCACGAGCGCTTCGGTGTCGAAGGAAAGATTCGCGTCGGTTTCGGTGGAAACCCGCCCCGGAACAATCTTCAAAATTTCCAGGCCAAACAGCACTGTCAGATCATCGATGACCTGGTGGAGCAGGTCACTGCCACTGAACTTGGATTTGTTGTCGGCGATGGCCTTGTCGATGATGAATTGGTATTCCGGCATCTGGGCGGCCTTGAAGATCAGCGACGGATTGGTGGTGGCGTCACGCGGGGCGAATTGCTTCAGCGAGGCGAAGTCGCCGGTGTCGGCCACCACGGTGGTAAATTGTTTCAGTTGGTCAAGTTGATTGCTCATAAAACAGGCTTTAAAATAAGCGGCCAAGCGCGGTTGGCAATGTCTTTGCGCGAAATATCGCTCAACGCGGGTCATCAAAACCGTGAGGGAAGTTCATGGGGGCAGCCGCCCAGCCTGCAACCTTGACGCTACCGACAAAGCGATTTAGTTTGAGGACCGTTCGGGGAGCCAAATCGTCCACATTTGAGGATGACGCTGAGAGTTGGTCGCGCAAGCGGCCATGACCCGTGAACTTGAAACCGGATAATGCCGGCGCAAGAAGCCACCGCGTGGCGCCGGGCGCCGCGTGCTTCATCAGCACTCTCCGCTTTCGCACCAGCACCTGTTTATAAATATGATCGCGACCAAAGAATCGTTTGAACCGCACAGCAGCGAGCAATTGCCCGCCCGCCAGCGGGTTTATGTGACCGGCGAAATCCACCCGGACGTGCGTGTGCCCATGCGCGAAATCAAACTCACGCCCACCAAGCTCAACGAATGCGATGGGCGCGTCAACAAACCGGTGCGCGTCTATGATTGCAGCGGTCCCTGGGGCGATCCCGAATTTACCGGCAGCGTTGAAAAAGGTCTCCCCGCCTTGCGCCGCGAATGGATTCTCAAGCGCGGCGATGTCGAGGAATACGACGGCCGCCCCGTTCAGCCGATCGATGATGGCTATTTATCCGAAACGCATCGTGGATTGTCACAAGCCAAACGCCAGGATGAAACCGCCTTTCGCCTGGAAGGTCTCACCGCGCCACGCCGCAAACCGCTCCGCGCCAAAACCGGGAAAGTGGTCACGCAGCTTCAATACGCCCGCGCCGGCATCGTCACGCCCGAAATGGAATACATCGCCATCCGCGAAAACATGGGCCGCGCGAAGCTCGCCGACCTGGCCAACGACATTGTCCGCAACCAGATCGACAAGCAGCACGCCGGTTCATCGCAGCTCAGTGGCGGCGACGCCTCGTCGCCGAAGAGTGGCCGCGACGCCCTCGTCGCGAATTTCACTCCATCCGTCTTCAAAAAGTTTCCGCAGCGCATTCCGAAAGAAATCACGCCGGAATTTGTGCGCAGCGAAATCGCCGCCGGCCGCGCCATCATTCCGTCGAACATCAACCATCCCGAACTCGAGCCGATGATCATCGGGCGCAACTTTCTCGTGAAGATCAACGCCAACATCGGCAACAGCGCCGTCGCGTCGAGCATCGAGGAGGAAGTCGAGAAAATGCGCTGGGCCACCAAGTGGGGCGCGGACACCGTCATGGACCTCTCCACCGGCAAAAACATCCACGCCACGCGCGAATGGATTCTCCGCAACTCGCCCGTGCCGATTGGCACGGTTCCTATTTACCAAGCTTTGGAAAAAGTGAATGGCCGCCCCGAAGACCTGACTTGGGAAATTTTCCGCGACACCCTCATCGAGCAAGCCGAGCAAGGCGTGGATTACTTCACCATCCACGCCGGCGTGCTGCTGCGCTTCGTGCCGCTCACGGCCAATCGCATGACCGGCATCGTCTCGCGCGGCGGCAGCATCCTGGCCAAATGGTGTCTCGCGCATCACAAAGAAAATTTCCTCTACACCCACTGGGACGACATCTGCGACATCATGGCCGCGTATGACGTTTCATTTTCAATTGGCGACGGCCTGCGTCCCGGCTCGATCGCCGACGCCAACGACCCGGCGCAATTCGGCGAACTCGAAGTGCAGGGCGAACTCACCAAACGCGCGTGGGCCAAAGGTGTGCAAGTGATGAACGAAGGCCCGGGCCACGTGCCCATGCACATGATCGAGGAAAACATGGCCAAGCAACTTGAATGGTGCGGCGAAGCGCCGTTCTACACGCTCGGCCCGCTCACCACCGACATCGCGCCCGGCTACGACCACATCACCAGCGGCATCGGCGCGGCGATGATCGGCTGGTATGGCTGCGCGATGCTCTGCTACGTCACGCCCAAGGAACACCTCGGCCTGCCGAACAAGAAGGACGTGAAAGACGGCGTCATCGCCTACAAGATCGCCGCCCACGCCGCCGATTTGGCGAAAGGCCATCCCGGCGCGCAATACCGCGACAACGCATTGAGCAAGGCGCGCTTCGAATTCCGCTGGGAAGATCAATTCAACCTCAGCCTCGACCCCGTCACCGCGCGCGAATTCCACGATGCCACCCTCCCGCAGGACGGCGCAAAGACAGCCCACTTCTGCTCCATGTGCGGGCCGCATTTTTGCAGCATGAAGATAACGGAAGACGTGCGGAAATATGCTGCGGAGCAAGGAATCTCTGACGAAGCCGCGCTCCAAAAAGGAATGGAAGAAAAATCCCGCGAGTTTGCTGGCAAAGGTAGCGAGCTTTACGCGAAGGAGTGAATCAAAATACAGACGTGTGGTTAATGACGCGAAATCGGGCTGGCGTCTTTTGCAATTAGATTGGCGGCGTATGCGATTTTCGAGTCGTGAATTGCTGGTAGATTCACACTCGAAATATGAAGAACAACGTTCGTTCCAACAATGTCGCCCTCGTCACCGGAGCTTCTTCGGGCATGGGCAGAGTCATCGCCACTCGCCTGGTTAAAGACGGCTTCCAAGTCATCGCCGCTGCCCGCCGAACCGAGCAGATGAGCGATCTCAGAAAGCTCGGTGCAGTAATTATTCCGCTGGATATTTCCCGCGAAGAAAGCATCTCGGCTGCGGTTGCCGAAATCGAATCGAAGTTCGGTGGCCTTGATGTTCTGGTGAACAACGCGGGCTTCGGGCTTTACGGTGCAGTTGAAGACGTGTCGCTTGCCGATGCACGGTATCAATTTGAGGTGAACCTGTTCGGTCTGGCGCGACTTACGCAGTTATTGTTGCCAGCGATGCGCAACAAGGGCGCTGGAAAAATCATCAACATCACTTCGATGGGCGGCAAAATCTACACGCCGCTCGGCGCGTGGTATCACGCCTCGAAACACGCGCTGGAAGGCTGGTCAGATTGCCTCCGCCTCGAACTTGCGGACAAAGGCATTCAAGTTGTGGTCATTGAGCCAGGTATCATCCGAACTGACTTTGGGAATGTCCTCTCGAAAAATTTGCGAAAATATATTGGCCGCAGCGCGTATTCGGATTTGACCAAGAAAGTCGCCGATTCCACCGACCGCTACACAGAGAAAAATCTGGGTTCGTCGCCAGAAGTCATCGCTGATACGGTGGCTAAGTCGGTCAGTGCCCGCCGCCCGAAAACGCGATACGTCGCCGGCCAATATGCCAAGATGACTATTTTCATGCGAAAATGGTTTGGAGATTTTGTTTACGACAAAATGGTAATGTCTATGCTGAAATAAACGACCGATGCGCCTCGCTGATCAATTTCCTGTGCATTCAGGCTGGCGTTTGCTGTTGCGCGACTTGGGCATCAATCCCGCCAATGTTCTGCGGCGGGCAAATCTGCCGGCGGATTTGTTTATCCGGGAGAATGCGACGGTGAACACCGACGGTTATTTCGAGCTTTGGTGCGCATTGGCAGCGGAGACGGATGATCATTTGCTGGGCATCCGTATCGGGCAGGCCGTTTCCTTCGAGATGTTCGATCCGCCGTTGTTCGCCGCGATGTGCAGCCAGAATCTCAACACCGCACTGGCTCGCATCGCGCAATACAAACGTCTTTCGTGTCCGATGAAATTGATCATCAAGCCAGGACCGCAAGGAACGCGCGTGGAAATAATTTTCACCGCATCCACAACGACTCCGCCGGTGAGTCTGGCTACGGCGGAGCTGGTTTTCTTCGTTCAACTCGCCCGGCTCGCAACTCGGGCAAAAATTCAGCCGCTAAAAGTGAGCGCGCCCGCGCTGCCCGCGCCGGCCCGCGAGTATGAAAATTATTTTGGCTGTCCGGTGCGGTCGGGAAAGTCACTGACAATTCTCTTTTCGGCGGAAGATGCTACGCGGCCGTTTCTCACCGCCAATGAAAAGATGTGGCAATTTTTTGAACCCGAACTTCGCAAACATTTGAACCTGCTTACCGGTTCAGCCACAACCACTGAGCGTGCGCGCGGTGCGTTGTTGGAACTCCTGCCTGCCGGGGACGGTTCGATGCATTCGGTTTCGCACAAGATCGGCATGAGCGTGCGGACATTGCAACGGCGGCTGAACGAGGAAAAGCAGAGCTTTCAATCCGTGCTCAACCAGACGCGGGAGGAACTCGCGAGATATTATTTGCGCACGACAAAGCTGTCCGTTGGCGAAATTTCGTTTCTGACCGGGTTTGAACATCCAAGTTCCTTTTTCCGGGCGTTCAGCACCTGGACAGGGCGAACACCGGAACAGGTTCGGACTGGAAGAATTAATCGCATCCACTGAAACGTTCAAAGCGTCGAACACACCTTGAGAACACCCGCGCGACTTTTATCATTCGCCTGCGCGACGCCTTCCGCGCCGGGCTGCTTCGTTTAACTTGCGGCTCACCATGCTTTGAACGCGCGACAGTTTTTTCATCGGATGTCTGCGGAGCGTGGGATTGAAAATGATGCGACTGGACGTTAAGATTTTGCCCGAAATGAAAACATTCATCGCGCCCGGCTACGACCATATCACCAGCGGCATCGGCGCGGCGATGATCGGCTGGGTGCGAGCCGCACGGGCCACCAGCTGCGCGATGCTCTGCTACGTCACACCCAAGGAACACCTCGGCCTGCCGAACAAGAAAGACGTGAAAGACGGCGTCATCGCCTACAAAATCGCCGCGCACGCCGCCGATCTGGCGAAAGGCCATCCCGGCGCGCAATACCGCGACAACGCGTTGAGCAAGGCCCGCTTTGAATTCCGCTGGGAAGATCAATTCAACTTGAGCCTCGACCCCGTCACCGCGCGCGAATTCCACGACGAAACCCTCCCGCAAGACGGCGCAAAAACCGCGCACTTCTGCTCCAGGTGCGGCCCGCATTTTTGCAGCATGAAAATAACGGAAGACGTGCGGAAATATGCGGCGGAACAGGGCATCGCGGAAGAAGAGGCGTTGAAAAAGGGAATGGAAGAAAAGAGCAAAGAGTTTGTGCGTAAAGGAGCAGAAGTTTATTCTCAAGCATAGCGTGAAACCCAAGCTCAACGGCCACACTCGAAGGAAAGCACCAGCAGACAAAGGCGTGCCGGAAGTCTGGTCGTTCTTCAGCGGAGCAATGGGCCTCGACTTGGGTTTGGAGATGGCGGGTATTCACCCAACGCTCGCAGTCGAGATTGACTCTTGGTGTTGCACGACCATCCGACGAAATCGTCCGTCGCTCACACTGGTTGAGGGCGATGTGACAAAAAAAGCGGCGCTGACCTTCGAGAGTTGCGTCAGTTTTCAGGTGACGTTGAATTGATGGTCGGCGGCCCGCCTTGCCAAAGTTTTTCTCCAGGCGGCAAGCGCGCTGCACTGAACGACCCACGCGGAAACCTTATTTACGAATATTTCCGGCTCATCAGCGAAATCCGGCCAAGGTATTTCGTGATGGAGAACGTCGCGAATCTCATCACGGCGGCACTGAATCACCGCCCAATCAAAGACCGGCCCGGCAAGCATTGGAATCTCCGTGCTTACTCGAATGGAAAACCGCTGGCGGAGGATGGCGTCGCTCCTTTGGCTGAGGATGAGCTTTCCGGATCGGCGATTCGCCAGATTCTCCGCGACGTTCAAAGCCTCCGCTATCAAGTGACATTCGGCGTGCTGGACGCGGCGGACTTGGGTGCGCCTCAACACCGGTTGCGGTTTGTTATGTTTGGCGCACGAGACGGACTGCCTCCGTCGCTGCCGAAAGCTACGCATGGCGATTCTGTTCTTGGATTGCAGCCATTCCAAACCGTCCGCGATGCAATTTGGGAGTTACGGCAAAATCCCGGCCCGCACAGTTCTTACACGGAAGATATGGCGGCTTACTTCGCGTTGATTCCACCGGGCGGCACTTGGCGAAATCTTCCACTGGAACTCCAGAAGAAAGGCCTTGGTCCTGCATTTGAGTCAGGCGGCGGCAAGACCGGATTCTTTCGCCGCCTGGATTACGACGGCCAGTCTCCGACTGTGACCACGAAGCCGAATCGCAAAGGCAGCGCGATGTGTCATCCTGAATTTGTGCGCCCTATTTCGGTTCGTGAGTGCGCGCGACTTCAAGGGTTTCCTGACGACTGGATTATCGAAGGGCCGATGAACCAACAGTATCAGCAAATCGGAAACGCTGTGCCGACGTATCTGGGCAAGGCTGTTGGCGACCAATTTTACCCGCTGTTGCAGACTGCCGCAGAGGAAGTCGTCGTTGCTGTGCCGTGTCTGGAGCATTTGCTGGAAGTCGCCAGCGCGCGTTTGCGGCAAGCGGCGCGCAACAAGCGCGGTCGCAATCTGACTCCCGACCTTTTTGGCCAACCTGCATGAGCTTGCCGATTCTCCATCTGCCGCAGGCTCACCCCTTTCACAAGCTTCCAGAGCCGCTCGGCCCTCTGGCAACACTGGGAACTCCGCAGTCTGCTCGAAGTCTATCTTTGCGCACCCGTATTTGTTTGGAAATCACGATGGCGGCGATGAGTCCGAACGCGCCGCAGCCGAGCCAGAGCGCGAGGGAATTAAACTCCAGCAGCTTCAGTCCAAGTCCCGGCGCGAGGATCAGGGCGAGCGCCCAATTGAGTCCAAACATGCCCTGGTAACGGCCCCGCAAATGTTCCGGGGCCAGGTTGGCCACATAGGCCGCCGCCACCGGCATGGCGACCATTTCGCCCATCGTGAAGATCACAACGCAGGTGGCCAGCGCGGGAACGGATTGAGCAAAGGCAATCAGCGCAAAACCTGAGCCGATGAGCAGGTAGCCGGCGGCGAGCGCGCGCCGGGTTGGGAGCCGTCGCGTCACGGTGGTGAGCGGGAGTTCGCAGAGCACCACCAGCGCGCCGTTCAGCGAGATCAATGCGCCATAGGTCGCGGCGGAAAAACCCATTTGCGTGACATGCACGCCGAAGCTCGACGCCATTTGCATGAACACAAACGCAACGAAAAATGAGGCCAGGATGATTTGGTGAAAGTTTCGGTCCCGCCGGACCACTTTGAACGCTTCCGACCAGCTGTTGTTGCGCTTCATGTGGATCGTGTCTTTGGGCAGGGCGAACAACGCCACCAGTCCAAACAGGACCGACGTGGCAGCATCACCCGCGAACAGCCAGAAATAGCCTTTGGTGGCGAGAAAGCCGGCGGTGGCCGGGCCAAACGCCCAACCGGCGTTGAACGCCATCCGATACGCGGCAAAGGCCGTGACGCGTTGATGGGGCGGAACCAAATCCGTCAGCAGCGCGCTACAGGCCGGGCGATAAAATTCGCCGGCCAATCCGGCCAATCCCGACAGGCAAATAATCAAAGGCAAGGTGTGCGCCTGGGACAGCAGCAGCAGCGAACCGGCGCCGCAAAACATCGAAAGCACAATCGTTTTGCGCCGTCCGATGGTATCAGCGAGATAGCCGCCTAGAAACGAGGCGATGAGGTTGCCCGCGCCGTAGGCGCCGATGGCCAGTCCGGCAGCGGCGAGCGAGTAACCCAGGCGCGTCAAATACAATGCGAGGAACGGCACGACGAACGCGCCGAACTTGTTCAAGAACATGCCAAAGAAAAGAATCCACGCCGCCGGCGGCAGCGCGCGCAGGTTGGACAACAGGTTGTAATCTTCTTTTGCCAAGACTGTTCTGGTTGTTGGCAGGGTAGCGATATTCTTGCGAAAGAGCGAGCTTGGCGCGCTTCCCTTGAGAGAGACGAATTTGAATCGCTGGTCGGCGGATTGAATCGGCGGCCCTGGGGCGGCGTTATCAGGGGTGTTGGTCGTTCATGTTGCCTGGGGCGTGCCGCGAAATGTCTTGTCTGTTTTTCAGCAAAGTCGGATTGTGGCCGCATGAACTTCCCGCAATTTTGGGCGCGTGGCCGGAGCGGTGATTTTTTTGCGTGGCGCTGGTCGTCGCAAAGCCTGGCGGATGCGCAGAACCTGGCCAATCAGGCGGCGCAGCAACTGGCGGATCGCTTTCGCCCCGGCGATTTTCCGCCCCGGCGCGGCGGCTATTATCCGGACCGGCCGTTTCGGGAGCCGGTTTTGCAGCAAATCAAAAATCCGGCGGGCGAACTTGCCGCGGTCATCACGCGCAACGCCTACGGATGCCAGGTGTTGAACACCGCCAAGGTGATGTTTGTGGACATTGATCTGCCGGAGCCGAAGCGGCCCGGGCTGTTTCAGCGCCTGTTCGGACGGACGGACGCCCCGGCGCCATCAAGCTCGCAAGCCGCGGCGTTGGACCGAATTGAGCGTTGGACCCGGCAGCATCCGGACTGGGGCTGGCGGATTTATCAGACCCGGGCCGGGTTGCGCCTGCTTGCCACGCAAGGGCTGATGGCACCCGATTCCGCGGAAACGGCGGCCGTCTTCGAGGCGCTGGATGCCGATCCGCTGTATCGCGCGCTTTGCCGGACCCAGAAATGTTTTCGCGCGCGGCTGACGCCAAAGCCGTGGCGCTGCGGGGTTCGCCGCAAACCGGAGCGCTGGCCCTGGCTGGACGAGAAAGGCGAGACGCGTTTCCAAAAATGGGAGTCGCATTATCAATCCATGTCGTTCAATTGGGCGACGTGTGCCCTGCTCCGGCAGATCGGCCAGGCCACGGTGCATCCGGAAGTGCGGCCGATCATCCGGCTTCACGATGCCGCCACGCGCGTGGGCGGCAATCTGCAACTGGCCTGAAGGCGGTTGCAGCGTTGATGCCATCAACGCTGCGCATCGCTGGATTTTGCCCTTGTTGCCCTTTGGCCGGGCGAATTACTCTTAGAAACTCACAAATTCCCCCATGAAATTAATTGCTTTAGTTGTCGCGGGCTGGATGGCAACGCCATCCTGGATCACGAACGCCCGGGAAATCCCCGTCGTGCCGCCGGCCAAAGCCGGCCTGTCAGCGACGAAACTGGCGGCAGTGGATCAGTTCATGGACCACCAGGTGGCCAATCAAAAAATTGCCGGGGGCATTGTGATCGTTGAGCATGCGGGAAAAACCGGCTTCTTTCGCGCTTACGGTTTACAGGATCGCGAAACCAAAACGCCGATGGCGCCGGACACGATTTTCCGCATTTATTCCATGAGCAAGGCGATCACCACAGCGGGAGCCTTGGCCTTGTATGACGCGGGAAAACTCGGGTTGGCTGATCCGGTGGCCAAATATATTCCAAGTTTCACCAACCTGATGGTGGCCGCGCCGGACGGGCTGCGTTCGCCGACGCGACCGATGACCATTCGCGATCTCATGTTGCACACTTCCGGTCTGACTTACGGCGACGGCCCCAAAGCATTGCAGGAAGCCTACGAACGGCTACAGCCGATGAAGTCGAAAAATCTGGCGGAGATGGTTGAGAAACTGTCCCAGGTTCCGCTCGCTTTTGATCCCGGCTCCAACTGGAACTACGGCCTGAGCGTTGATGTATTGGGCCGCGTCATCGAGGTCGTCAGCGGCGAAAACCTGGACGTTTTCCTAAGCGAAACGATTCTTCAACCGTTGGACATGAAAGATACCGGGTTCAGCGTGCCGGCGGAAAAGCTTTCGCGATTCGCGGCCAATTATACGCGCACCAACGGAACTCTGGCCGTGATTGACGCTCCGGCGGAATCCAAATTTGCCAAACCGGTAACGCTGTTCAGCGGCGGCGGCGGGCTGGTCAGCACCGCGCGCGATTATATGCGCTTTCTAACGATGATCCAGAACGGCGGAAAGCTTTACGGTCAGCGCATTTTAAAAGCGAACACGGTGGGTTTGATGATCCATAACCAACTGCCGCCGGCGGCGTTTCCGATTCATTTCGGGAGCGAAATCCGTTACGGGACCGGGTTCGGATTCGGGTTCAACGTGCGCACCAAAATCACCACCTGGGATCCCGCCGGTCACGTCGGTGAATACGGCTGGGGCGGCGCGGCGTCCACGCATTACTGGGCCAGTCCGGACGACAAGCTCATCGTCGTGACACTGGAGCAGATCATGCCCTACGAGTGGGATAGCGAATTTGGCCTGAAGAAAATCATCTACGATTCAGTTTTGAAATAATTTTCCACGAAGTTTGCGGCAACCGGGGATGTTTGTGTTAAGTTGCGGCGCCAATCACCATGACCAGTCATGCCCTTTCGCAGCCATCCCGCATTGAGTTTCTAAAATTTATTTTTCCCCGAGCCTTCGTCCCGTGCTGCTGGCTGAAGACGGCTTTAATTTTATTGACCGGGGCCGTCGCGATTCAGGCTCAGGATCACACCGTTTTATTTGATACCAGCGCGCCGGGAATCAGCCGGGCCATGACCAATTGGGGGCTGGATACCTGCTGGGCCAGCTACGACAACATGCATCGCGGGCTGGTTTACATGGGCACCAATAATGTGAACATCGTGCGTGTCGGTTTTTTTGTGGATGCACCGCTCACGAACAACGATGTCACGCCGGCGGACAAGGCCGTTATGCAGACCGATGTCACATTCGCCAGCATGGCCACGGCGGCGACGCACTGGGACATGAATTTGGATAGCAGCGTTAATGCCTGGTATATCAGCGGCGCCAACACGGTATATGCGGATCGCTGGGCGGCGGCGGTCCGGGCGTGCCAGCGATTTTACCATCGCAACATCTGGATGGTGGAGGGCTTTAATGAACCTGATTATCTGGTGAACAATGAAGGTTCGCCGCAGAATCTCTATGACATCTTCGGTTATTTACAGGCGTCCACGAATTTCCCCGGCACGCTTTTTGGCGGCGGCAGCACGTTGAACGATGATAACGCCGCCTCGTGGTTCAATGTGATTTCGCCGCGGGTTTCCCTGGGCACGACGCATTGTCTGGCCGGCAGCGCGGCCAGCTACGTGAATTTTCTTCAGACGGTGGCCGCCGCCCATGCCACGCCGTTTAATCCGGAACTCCACAATGTCATGGAAGCCATCATGGGCGTGGAATACGGATTGCAGGGCGGCATCTGGTGGGGCAGCGCCGAACGGGCCCGGGGCGAATTTGTCAAGGCGTGCCAGGGCAAACGGCTGGGTTACGCCGATGATTTGAACAAATGGACGGCGGCGGCGGTTTATCGCGGCACCAGCGGTTCCGTGCAGGCGTTTGCCGGCGGTTCGGAACGCATGGCCACCACGACCTCCTACCGTTTTTTGCGAAGGATCGCGATGTTTTTTATGACGGCAACGGACCGCAGCGGGCTTACACGGTTAATGTGCCGGGAGGCACCGGCTATTGGGTGAACCAGCCCAACGCCGAAAAAGTGGTGAATATCACCTGGGGAGCGGATGTTCCGCTGCCGGTGGCGGGCCGGTATATCATCGTCAATGCGAACAGCCACAAGGTTCTGGAAGTTCCCGGAGCGAGCACCGCCAACGGCCGGGTTTTGGACCAATTCGCTTACACCGGCGCATTGAACCAGCAGTGGGATGTGTATCCGTTGCCGGAACGATTCGGCGGCGATTGCAGTTATTTCACCCTGAAAGCGGCGCATGACGGAGTGACCGCCGACCTTAATGCCTGGTCGTATGACAACGGCGATGTGATTCAGCAATGGGCTGGCGGCACCAACACTTTGGAGCAATGGTATTTTCAATACGTGACCAACGGATATTTTAAAATTCGCAATCGGTGGAGCGACAAGGTCATGAGCGTGTCAGGGGCCTCGCTCAACAACAGCGCGCAAATTGTGCAATGGGACGACACCGGTTCTCCGGATCAGCAGTGGCGTTTGATCCCCGCCCCCATTTCAACCTGCGATTTTATCGCGCCCGCCGCGCCCGCCTCCCTCCAAGCCACCGCCAATGCGGCATCCGTCCGGCTGGATTGGAAAGCCAACAGCGAAACCGATCTCGCCGGTTACACCGTGCTGCGGAGCGCTCAAGCGGGCGGGCCTTATGAAATCGTGGCGCGCGGTTTGACCAACAATTTTTTCACGGATAAATCGGCCAACCTTCGCCAGAATTATTTCTATGTGGTGCGGGCGGTGGATCGTTCGCTCAATGCATCTGCGAATTCTTCGGAGGCGGTGGCCACGCCGGGGGGCGGCCCGACTTTGTTGGCCCGTTACCATTTTGATGGCGATACCAGCGACACGTCCGGCAATGCGAACGATCCGATTGTGACCGCCGTGTCTCCCGGTTTTGTGTCCGGGAAATACGGCTCGGCTTTGAATTTCGATGGGGCGAGCCAATACCTCATGCTCCCCGCGAATTTTCTGGCCGGCGCCACCAATTTTACGGTTGCCATGTGGGTTTATTGGAACGGCGGCAATGCCTGGCAGCGGATTTTTGACTTCGGCAACGACACCACGCAATACATGTTTCTGACGCCAAGTTCAGGCAATACCACATTGCGATTTGCCATCACCACCAATGGCGCGACGTCCGAACAAATCCTGGAAACTGCCGCCCTGCCGTCCGGCCAGTGGCGGCATATCGCCATTTCACGCAACGGCAACGTGGCCCGGCTTTACGTCAATGGCGTCGCGGTGAAGACCGGGTCGTTGACCATTTCACCGGCCGGTTTCAATCCGGCATTGAACTATCTTGGTGACAGCCAATATCCCGCCGACCCGCTGTTCAACGGTGATTTGGATGAAGTTTATGTGTATAACTACGCCTTGAGTGATTTGGAAATTTCCCGGCTGGCCGCCAATCAGCCGCCGCCGCCGCTGGTGCCCACGCAACTGGCCACTTCGGTGGCGGGCAACACGCTGCAAATGTCCTGGCCCACGAATTATCTGGGTTATCGGTTGGAATCGAATTCAGTCAGTCTCAGCGCGAGCGGGCAATGGTTTACCGTGTCCGGCTCCTCCACCACCAATCAAATGCGGCTGCCATTGGGTTCCGAAACCAATGTTTTCTTCCGGCTCGTGTATCCCTGAGCGAAATTCAAGGTCCGTCAATTCGCCGGCTTTGGCTTTAAATCCAGATGATTGACACCGCCGACGAGCGGGTTTGTCTGACCCTGCCAGATGAACTCACCGGTGATGGCGGCCGGCAGTTCCACGCTGCCGGAACAATGGCTGCCGTCAAAGTTCAAGTTGAGTGTGATGAACCCGTCCGGATGCGGCGTGCGGCTGACGATTTTTTGAGATTGGCCCGGCAGCGGCTCAATGCGCACCGTGCGAAATCCCGGCGACGCGGGACGGACGCCGGCGACGCTGGCTTGCAAATCAAACAGCGGATGGCTGCCCCACGCATGGCAGTCTGAGCGCGTGTCGCCCGGCATTTCCACCGGCGTCTTTAGTCCTTGTTTGACCAGGTCTTTCCAGAAATTCATCCGGTCCAGAATCAAATCGCCGCGGCCAAATTTCCGATACGTTTCCAGCAAATAAAAACTGAAATAAATCGTCGCCCGCTTGAGATCCGGCGCTTTCAACAGCTGCTCAAAACAACGCGATGCCTCTTTGCCAGTCAACGTGTCGGAAAGCAGCGCGAGACATTGCCCATGCTCGCTGAATTCGGTGTGCGCCAGGTTGTCGGCCATTAATCCACGCGCCTCATCCCAGAACTTGGCCCGCACGGCGGCCGCGGTCCGGTCGGCCTTGGCGCGAAGCCGCTGTGCCAGCAGAGGTTCATTAAGGTAATCCTCCACGAGGGCTGATTTCCTGAGCGCATAGACGTAAAGCAGATTGTTCAATGCCGAAATCCCTTTCACCCCATCGGGGGCGTTGCCATTGGACCATTGCGGCACCCAATCCATGAACGGCCAGCCTGGCAGGTTTTCCAGCAGACCGTCCGCGTTTACATACGGTTCAAACTCTTCAAGCATGGAACGCAGGCCGATGGCGCGCGCCTTGACAAAGGCAGGATCGTTCCGCCAGTAAGTGTAATCGCTGACCATCAAGGCCCAGATGAGCGAAAACGTGGGCGACTGCTGCGGTAAATAGGCGGGATAACGTTCGTTCACGAACCCCCAATTGCGCCGCGAAAAATCAAACAACTCAATGGCGCGCTTGGCCAGCCGATCATCGCGGGTCATGGCATACGTGGTCAGCAATTCCAGCCGCGTGTCACCGTCGTATTGCAGTTGTTCATAAAACGGGCAGTCCATGAACGTCTCATGCGAACACATTTGCAGGCCGCGGGTGGCCAGGTTGATCACGCCCGCGAGCTGCGGATCGCCATCGTCAAAGTGGCTCTCGTTCTCAACCGGATAGCGGCTTTCATCGAGCGCCAGTCGCTCAATCGTCAGGGGCTCGGCGCCGGTTTTGATGGAAATCAGACACCAACGTCCCGCCCGCCACCAGAGCGTGCTGAATTTTTGATGCGCTTTGCCGCCGGGCAAAAACGTATCCGTCATGCCGCGAAATGTTTTGCCGATGAACTCATCACGTTGGCCTTTGGCTTCTGACTTGGGTAAATACAGGGATTCAGCCCAGCTCCAGGTGATTTTGGAACCTTTCCCGCCGCTGACCTTGCAAAGCGGATAGGCGCAAAAATAGTTGTTGAGATCCCAAAGCAAAAATTGCCCGGAGTTGGCCGGGATCACCACGGCTTCCCGGCCATCAATCAGCGCCTGCCAGCGGGGCAGGTTCGGGTTTTGCGCCTGTTCCGCAGTCACGGGAAGGTCGCGTGTCAGCACTCCATTGCCCAACGCCACGGCGCGTCCGGTGTTGGTTTCGCAGTCGATTTGATCGGGCAATGTTGTTGGAAAAAGTTTCCAGCCCGCTGCGGATTCGCCCCACAGGTTGCCCGCCTTGAGCGGGGCGCGCACAACAATCGCCGGGACAAAGCTGCCTTCCTTCCATTGTGGTCCGCAGTCGTGCGCGGTGAGTTGGGCGCCCACAAAGAAAATTCCCGTGGTGAAATCGTAACCATCGAGTTTTGCCACCCGCCACGGCGCTTTCCCGGTGGTGAGCTGGTCATCGTAATCTCCCTCGGCTTTCAAAATAAAACCGCCGCGCCAGGATAATTGAGCCACGGGTTCGTAAGGTCCAATGCTCCAGGCCAGCGTTTCCAGCCGGTGGGCTCCGGGAGCAAGTTGAATTTCGTAGGTGGAATAAGCCCAATGCTCCACGTCGCCGCGATCCGGCCCGCGCGCAATGCGGTGTCCGTCCAGAAAGAGTTCAAAGCGTTCATCCGCGCTGACGTGAATGCGCAAAGGCGCTTTCGTTGCCGTAAAATCGCGCCGGAAGCGGAGCAACACCGGCTCGCGCCAGCCGCCCGCGAAGTAGTCCGCATGGGAGGGCGCGACAGGATTGCCAAAGTCCGGGTGCCAGATCCAGGCGGCCTCATCAATCGGTTGCACAGGCAAAATGCCGGTGTTGCCCATTTGCAGGCGGGGCGTGAGGAAAATGTTTTGGACGACCGGCGTCTGGCTTGGCTCATCTGCGCGGGAAAATTCCGGCGAAGCGATGATCAGTCCCAGACAGAGGGGCAGAAGTAATTTCAGTCGGAGTAGAAGACGGGTGTGGTGCATGAAAAAGGGTTGCGGGTTTGGTCGTTCAGCGGAAGCTAAATCTTGCAGTTTTAGCAGAGCAATAAGGGTCCGGCCCGATGGTTTGCTTCTGGCACGATAACCGTCCAAATTGAACAAACCGAAGAATGGCCGCTGTTTTGCCGGGTGAGGCGGTGACGTTTTGAAGCCGCCAGACTCAATTCCCTTTCTTCCACCGGCATGATGTGACATCCTGAAATCGTGACGCGCGCGGAAAAATTACTTGCCGAACTCATCGCTTTGCCCAGCGTAAATCCCGCTTTTTTGTCGTCGCGCCATCCGCACGCGGGCGAAAAACGGGTCGCTGAATTTCTGGCCGCCACGGCGGCGCGGGCGGGGTTGGATGTGGAATTTCAAACCGCTTTGCCCGGGCGCAACAACGTCATTGCCCGGCTGACTCCGCGCGGTTCGATTCGTCAGACCATTCTGCTGGCACCGCACACGGACACCGTGGTGGCTGACAGCACGCAATTCATTCCCCAGCGCAAGCACGGCCGGCTTTACGGGCGGGGCGCTTGCGACACCAAGGGTTCGGTTTCGGCCATGCTCACGGCGCTTTGTGAACTGGCAACGGCCAAAAGGCGGCCGCAGCAAACCGAAATTATTTTTGTCGGATTGATCGACGAGGAAAACGCGCAGGCCGGTTCGCGGGCGTTGGTGGCGAGCGGACTCAAGGCGGACTTTGCCATTGTGGGCGAACCGACCAAACTTCAGGTGGTGACCGCGCATAAAGGATGTCTTTGGCTGAGATTGGTCGCACATGGTCGCGCCGCGCATGGCGCCACGCCGCGACTGGGGAAAAATGCCGTTCACGAAATGGCGCGGATTGTCGATCTCTTGGAAACAGATTACGCCCGGCAGTTGCAGCGTCGAAAACATCCGGTGCTGGGCGCGGGCACCATCAATGTTGGCACCATTGCCGGCGGCGTGCAGCCGAACATTGTTCCGGAGACGTGCGCCATTGCCATTGATCGCCGGACGCTGCCGGGGGAGAGCGAGACGAGCGTTTCCCGGGAAATAGCCGCCTTGCTGCGCTCCCAAAAATTATCGGCCAAGATTGAAAGCGCCAAACTCGCGCCGGCTTTGCCCATGGAAACTGCCCCCCAAATGCCGCTGGTTCGCCAATTGCTGGCGGCGACCCGGCAGAAAAGGCCGGCGGGCGTGGATTATTTTTGCGACGCCGCCGTGCTGGCGGACGGGGGCATCCCGAGCGTGGTGTTTGGGCCGGGCGACATAGCCCAGGCGCACACCGCCGATGAATGGATTTCGCTGGCTGAACTTGAACGGGGAATAAAGTGGCTGGTCAGATTTCTCGAATCATTGCCGTAATTTGTGAAATCCGACAAACAGCATCTAGCTTCATATCGAGACAAAGCGAATGATTCGTAGTCATTGCGCTTTCCATCCACAATACTTTTCAGGAATAATCAAACACTTCATGAGCGAAGAAAAATCCGGAGTCCTTCCGACTGTCGACCATAAACCGCACGCGGCTTTTTTCCGGCAAAGCGGCTGGTTGATGATTTCCACCATCGCGGCGGGTGGGCTGACGTTTGGTGTTCATTTTCTGTCCAAGGCCAAGTCAGTGAATGAGACTCAATATGCTGCTTTCGGCACGTTGCTAATGGTGGTGGCGTGTCTGCCTGCGATGCCTATGCAGATGATTTTCGCCCAGCAGTCGGCCATGGCTTTGGCAACGGGCCGCGAACGGCAACTATCGGGCATGATCCGACTGGCATGGTTGTGGACGTTTTTGGGGTGGCTGGCATTAGCGCTTGCCGTCTTAATATTTCAAAAGCAAATCGTCGCCGGCTGGCGCCTTCCAGATACGACAGGATTATGGGTGACATTGTTTTTGTTGTTGTGTTCGTTGTGGGTGCCTATGTTTTCGGGTGTATTGCAAGGGCGGCAGGATTTTTTCTGGTTGGGTTGGGCCACTATTTTTGGTGGTGTCGGCCGCGTCGGCGGGGCGGCGTTTTTGGTTCTACTATTGGGCCTTGGCGCGTCGGGAATGGTGGGTGGTGCTTTGATCGGAGTTGGTTTGGTTGCCATGATTGCGATTTGGCGGACTCGTGACTTGTGGCTGTTGCGTGTGGAGAAATTTGATGGAAAGAGCCTGACTCGTCAGGTTGTGCCATTAATGTTTGGCTTCGGGGCTTGTCAGTTCATGTTCACCGCCGACACGATGTTCGCCAAGGCTTACTTTAAGGATGATCAAATGGCGCCATATGTGGCCGCCGGAACCATGTCGCGGGCTTTGCTTTGGCTCGTGCTTCCACTGGCGACGGTAATGTTTCCCAAACTCGTTCACGCGAACGCCCGGGCGGAAAAAAGCAATCTTTTTGGAATTGTCGTGGTAGGCACGGCAGTTATGGCTATTTGTGGCGGGCTTGGCCTCTGGTTGGTGGGGCCTTTCGTGGTGAAACTGGTTTACACCTCGAACTATATCAAGGAAGCTACGGTTCTGCTGCCGTGGTATGCCGCTGCCATGGTGCCGCTGGCGCTGGCAAATGTGCTGGTGAACGACCTGCTGGCGCGTTCCAAGTTTGGCGTCGTTCCCTACATGGTGATATTGGCCGTAAGTTACGGTTTTGCTCTCCCAGCGCTGCTTAATCATTTCCCCGGACGTGTGGAGGTCGTGCTTCAAACGCTCGGAGTATTTAATTTGATGCTTTTTCTCGTCTGTGCCTGGTTCGCTTGGGGCGTGAAAGAAAAGCCCAAGCCGAACGGCAATTCATAGATCGCCTCAAATGTTAGCTGAATTTGAGTTCTCTTGGGACTCCGCGCGTGATCGCGGCGCCGGCGCGCGCAATTTGCGGTAAACCCAGCCTTCCAGGGGGCGCAGCGGTTTAAGCCAGCCGTAGAATGGCGAATAAATCAGCCGCACGCGCAGAACCGATAAAAACATCGTCAGCGAGGAGCGGAACAATGAAGCCGTGACTTTGGAGCCGGCCATATCCGTCCAGGCAATGGGCACTTCCAAAATTTTGAACCCGGCGCGTTTCAAGGCGACGAGCAGGTTCACATCGAACGCCAGATCGGCGATGCACAGGGTCGGATGAATTTTTTCGACCGCATCGGAGCGCATCAGTTTGCACGGACATTGGGTGTCTTTGACATGCAAACCGAAAAACATCTCCACGATGAGATGAAAACACCGGCTGACGAACTGGCGGAGTTTGGGCTGGGCCTGGAGCAGCACGCTGTCCGGCAGCCAACGCGAACCGATCACGCAATCGGCTTCGCCGATATGTCGCACCAAATCCAGAAACGCCTTGGGACCAGTCGCGCCATCCGCGTCCACATAGCCGATCAATCCGCCGGGTTTGGCAAGTTTGAGTCCTTCAATCAGCGCACCGCCTTTGCCGATGGGCGCCGGAAAATTCAGCCAACCGATGCCGGGAAAATCTTTGGCCACGCGTTGCACCACGCCCAGCGTGTTGTCCCGGCAGCCGTTGAGCACGACGACCAGTTGGAATGGACCGGCATAATTTTTTTGGAAAAACGCCGCATAGTCGCGCAGCACCGGTTCGATGCGCGCTTCTTCATTGTAAGCCGGGATGAGGGCCAACAGGCTGGGTTCGGGCACGCGGAATTCTCAAATTTTACGGGCCGGTTTTCAAGTTTTCAGTTGTTCAATTGAAACTTGCCTGAATCAGCGCGAAATTCTTTAATGGGTCATGGATTTTCGGGAAGCATTCATTGCCTTGAACCTGATTGAGGGCATTGGCCCGGTGCGCGCCCGGTCGCTGCTCGAGCACTTTGGCGGCGCCCCGGAAATCCTCTCCGCCAGCAAAGCCGCCTTGCTGCAAGTGCGAAACATCGGGGAAGACACGGCGGAAAAAATCGTGGCGTGGGAAAAATCCGTTGACCTTGCGGGCGAACTGAAACGCATCGCCGATTACGGCTGCCAGGTGCTGGTCCAGGCCGATGAAAACTACCCCGCTTCGCTCCGGGAAATTTACGATCCGCCGCTGGTGCTTTACGTCAAGGGCCATTTGACGGCAAAAGACAAAAATGCCGTGGCCATGGTCGGCTCGCGCATGACCACGCACTACGGCATTGAAACCGCGCGCAAGCTGGCCTACCAGTTGGCTTATGTCGGTGTCACCGTGGTGAGCGGCGGCGCGCGCGGCATCGACACGGCGGCGCATCAAGGCGCCTTGAGCGGCAAAGGCCGGACCATTGCGGTTTTGGGCACGGGCATCAACCTTGTGGCGCCGCCGGAGAACGCCGAGTTGTTCGAGCGCATCGCGGCCGATGGCGCCGTCATCACGCAATTTCCCTTCAATCGTCCGGCGGACAAACAATCGTTTCCCATCCGCAATCGGATCGTGGCCGGGATGACGCTGGGCACGGTGGTGGTGGAAGCCAATCTTTCCAGCGGCGCGCTGATCACGGCGAATTTCGCCGCAGAATACGGGCGGCAGATCTTCGCCGTGCCGGGACGCATTGATTCGCCGCGCAGCAAAGGGTGTCACGATCTGATCAAAAAAGGCGCGAAATTGTGCGAAGGCGTCGAGGATATTCTGAGCGAGTTTGAATACCTCTTTCCCCCCAGCAATCAGCCGCCCACGGCCAGCGCAACGGGCGTTTTGCCGGCCTTGGAATTGAGCGAAAATGAGCAGAAAGTCATCCGCGCGGTGAGCGCGGAAGCCGAGACGGCCATCGACGAAATTATTCGCGCGAGTGGTTTACCGGCCTCGGCGGTGAACGTGGCGCTGTTCAGCCTGGAAATGAAACGGCTGGTGAAACAATTGCCGGGAAAGCTGTTCGCGCGGAACTGTTGAACTTTCGAAAAATCAGAATTTACCGCGCTCTCACTTGATAAAAACGAATCACAGGAATCCCGTGGGTTTGATCCCTGCCACAAGGCAGGCAATTCGGTCAGGCAGAGACCATTGGTGTTGTAATTGTCATTGGCGGCGAAGCTCATGCCGCTTTTACCCATCCGCCAAGCTGATTACTGCGTTTGTTCAACGCCAGCGTCGGGTTATTCCTCACCGCCGCCGCCAGGCTTCTTTTCCCATGCCCGTTTGGCTTTTTCCGGCAGGGTTTTGTCCACATGGGCGTAATAGGTCTTTTCCCCGAATTGACGGTTCATTGCGTGTTCCAGTTCCAGCGACGGCGTCACGCTGAAACGCGCGTTGACCTCGATGTTGACCTGAAGGCCGTCCGGCCGCGAGAAACGCAGGAAAACCGGGCATTTGCCGGCGTGGACCGAAATGAGCTGCTGCAGACGATCCATGTCATCGGGCTGGAGATGGGCGGTGTTCAAATGCAAATGAACCTGCTTGGTGTATTTCTTCGCCGCGTCTGCCAGGAGCATGATTTCCTGCGGAAAAATCTTCGGCTTGTCCTCGCCGGTGCTAACTTCGCCGACAACGAGAATGGCCTTGTTCGCTTCAAGCAGCGGCCGGAACTTATCGTAATCGTTCATCACCAGCAGTTGCACCGAGCCTTCCAAATCTTCAAGCGTCACCATCGAATACGGCTTGCCGGATTTTTTGGAAACACCGTGTGAAACCGCTGCGATCATGCCGCCAATGCGCGTCATGCTGCGGTTGGCGACGGCGGAAAGTTGCGCGGTGGCATGCAACGAATATTTTTGCAGCAGCGGCGCCAGTGGCGTCAGCGGATGGCCGGTGACATAAAACCCAAGCAAATCCTTTTCATTGGCCAGCAACTCGTGCTGCGGCCACTCGGGCAGATTTACCAGGCTTTCCGGCATGGGGGCCGTTTTCTCCTCCAACGCTCCGAACAAGGAACTTTGCCCTTTTTGTTTGTCCGATTGAATGCTGGCGGCGCGGGCCAGGGCGCGTTCGATCTGTGCGAACATTGTGGCGCGCGTGGCTTTGAAGGTATCGCACGCGCCGGTTTTGATGAAGGCTTCCAACACACGGCGATTCACCGTGCGCCCGTCCACGCGTTCACACATCTTGGAAAGTGATTCAAACTTTCCCCCGTCACCACGCGCCTTTAGCACAGATTCCACAGCGATTTCGCCGACGCCTTTGATCGCCGCGAGACCAAAGCGGATGGCTTTGCCCTCCTGCGCCGGGGCAAAAAACATCTGGCTTTCGTTCACGTCGGGGCCGAGCACCTCGATGCCTACTTCCCGGGCCTCGGCGATGTATTCGCTGAGTTTTTCCGTCGCCGCCATGTCGTTCGTCATCATGGCGCAGTAGAATTCCACCGGGAAATTCGCCTTGAGATACGCCGTTTGATACGCCACGACCGCATACGCCGCCGCATGCGATTTGTTAAAACCATAACCGGCGAATTTTTCGAGCAAATCGAAAACCTGATTTGCCTTGGTCGCGGAAATGTCATGGTGTTCCTTGGCGCCTTTGACGAATTTCTCGCGCTGCTTCTGCATTTCCTCGACCTTCTTCTTGCCCATGGCGCGACGCAGCAAATCGGCGCCGCCGAGCGTGTAGCCGGCGAGAATCTGCGCGGCCTGCATCACCTGCTCTTGATAAATCAAAATGCCGTAAGTCTCCTTGGCAATCGGCTCAAGCAGCGGATGCGGATATTCGATCTCAATTTCCCCGTGACGGCGTTTGATGAAATCGGGAATCAGGTCCATCGGCCCGGGACGATAGAGCGCCACGAGCGCGGTAATGTGCTCCACGGAACTAATCTGGAACTTTTTGCACAAATCGCGCATGCCGCCCGATTCCAACTGGAACACCCCGAGCGTTTCCGCGCGATTCAGGAGGTCGTAAGTTTTTTTGTCATCAAGCGGCAGCCGGTCCATGTCCAGCGAAATACCCTGCGTTTGCTTGACCATTTCACAGGTGTTGCGAATAACCGTGAGCGTCTTGAGACCGAGAAAGTCCATCTTCAACAGGCCGAGATCGCCGACCGGCCCCATGGCATATTGTGTAACCAGCGTGCCACTGTCGTCCTGTTTGAGCGGCAGCAGGTTTACGAGCGGTTCCGGACCAATCACCACACCCGCCGCATGGACGCTGGAATTACGCGCCAAATCTTCGAGCACAAACGCGGTGTCGATCAACTCCCGCGTGACTTCTTCATTCTCGTAAGCTTCCTTGAGTTCCGGCACCTGCTTGAGCGCCTTTTCCAGCGTCATTTTCAACTCGGCTGGAATCAGTTTCGCCAGCCGGTCGCATTCGCCGTAGCTCAACCCCATCACACGACCGACGTCGCGCACCACGGATTTCGCGCCCATCGTGCCGAAGGTAATGATCTGCGCGACGGCTTCTTTGCCGTATTTTTCGCGCACATATTCAATCACGTCCGCCCGGCGGTCGTCGGCAAAATCGATGTCGATATCCGGCGGATTGACGCGCTCCGGATTCAGGAAGCGCTCGAACAGCAGGCCGTAACGGATCGGATCGACGTTCGCGATTTCCAGCAGATATGTGACAATCGAGCCGGCGGCGCTACCGCGCGCCACGCAGGAAATTCCCTTGTTGCGACCATGGCGAATGAAATCGGCCACAATCAAGAAGTAATCAATGAACCCGGTCTTTTCGATGACTTTGAGTTCAAGCTGGAGACGGTCAATGACCGCCTTGATCGCCGGCTCCTGGTCAGAGCGGCTGGGATCAAACGTGGGCAGCCGCGTGGGATCATCCACGCCGGCGATCACGAATTCAGGCCCTTCCGCCTGGGCGTGAATCGTGTAGCGACGGAATAAGCCATCCGCCAACTGTTGACGCAAGCAGCCTTCGGGCGTCATGTGTTCCGGCGGAATGAACTTGGGATAATGCAACTCGCCAAACTTGATTTCCAGATTGCACTTCTCAGCCACTTCGAGCGTGTTCGTGATCGCCTCGGGCACCTCGGCGAAGCGCGCCTTCATCTCGTCCGCGCTGCGCAAATAAAATTGTTCCGGCACATAACCGGCGCCCATGCGCTTGGGATTGCTCAACAAATCCTGCGTGCCAATGCAAACCAGACAATCATGCGCGTGGGAATGGCCTTTCTCGACGTAATGCACGTCATTGGTCGCGACGAGTTTCAGGCCGAATTCTTTGGCAAACTGGATCAACTGCTGGTTGACCTTGGCTTGTTCGGGAAGGCCGTGGTTTTGCAGCTCGAGATAATAATTGTCCGCGCCGAGCGTTTGTTTGAAGAAATCCACGGTATCCTTGGCTTTCTTGATCTGGTCTTTCACGATCAAATCGGAAAGCTCACTGGCGAGACAGCCGGACAACGCGATCAATCCTTCGCTGTGCCGGGCGAAAATTTCTTTGTCAATCCGCGGTTTGTAATAATAGCCCTCCACGTGCGCGTCGGTTACTAGTTTGATGAGGTTTTTGTAACCGGTCGCATCCTTCGCGAGCAACCCGAGGTGATGATACAAATCGCGCGTGCTGCTGCCGGATTTTTTCTCCAGCCGCGAGCCAGGCGCGACGTAAACCTCGCAGCCGATGATGGGCTTGATGCCTTTGGCCCGCGCGGACTGGTAAAACTCGATCGCACCGTGCATGGCACCGTGATCCGTGATGGCCAGCGCGGGAAACTTCAATTCGTGCGCCTTGTCGATGAGCTTGTCCAAACGGCAGGCGCCATCAAGCAGGGAATACTCGGTGTGCAGATGCAGGTGGACAAAATCAGCGTGCGACATGACGACAAGTTACCGTCCGCCGCGCCTTCCATGCAAGGCAGGGATGTTCACAATCTCGATTTCGGCCGGAGCAAACACCGCGACGAACAGGCGCAAGGCGGGCATTGACTTCATCCCGCCGGCCGCCAAACTATCCTCCGACGTTGCGACATCGTTTTTTCCGAACGAAACGCCCGGATCAGTGTCCGGGCGTTTCCTTTGAACAATCGGAGATTTTGCGCGGACAGGACTGCGCCGACTGTGAGCTGATGCGCAACGGTTGAAAAGCTTTATCCATGAAATCAAATCCGAAGTCCCTGACTCAACGCCCGGCCTGGAAAGCGCTCGCCGCCCACCAGAAAAAAATCTCGAAGCTGCATCTGCGCCGGCTCTTTGCTGCCGACAAAAAACGCGGCGATAAACTGACCGCCTCTGGCGCGGGACTCTTCCTCGATTATTCCAAGAACCGGATCAACGCCGAGACGCTCAAACTGCTCGTCCAGTTGGCGAAGGAAGCCGATCTGCGCGGGCGCATTGACGCCATGTTCAAAGGCGAGAAGATCAATATCACCGAGAACCGCGCCGTGTTGCATACTGCATTGCGGGCGCCGAAGACCGCCAAGATCATCGTGGACGGCAAGAATGTCGTGCCCGACGTTCACGCGGTGCTCGACAAGATGAGCGCCTTTGCCAAGCGCGTCCGCAGCGGTGCGTGGAAGGGCTACACCGGCAAGCGCATCAAGAACATTGTCAACATCGGCATCGGCGGCTCCGATCTCGGCCCCGTCATGGCCCACGAAGCGCTGCGGCATTACAGCCAGCGCAGTCTGGTGTTCCGCTATGTGTCCAACGTGGACGGCATCGATTTCGTGGAGGCTGTCCAGGATTTGAACCCGGCGGAAACGCTGTTCATCGTTTCCTCCAAAACATTCACCACGCTTGAAACCATGACCAACGCCGAGAGCGCTCGTGCGTGGCTGCTCAAAGGATTGGGCGGAAATAAAAAAGCGGTTGCCAAGCATTTCGTGGCCGTCTCGACGAATGCCGAGAAAGTTTCCGCGTTCGGCATTGATACCGCCAACATGTTCGGATTTTGGGACTGGGTCGGCGGACGTTATTCGATGGATTCGGCCATTGGTCTTTCCACAATGCTCGCAGTCGGCCCGGAAAATTTCCGCAAGCTGCTCGCCGGCTTCAACGCCATGGACGAACATTTCCGCAAAACGCCCTTCGAGAAAAACCTGCCCGTGCTCATGGGCTTGTTGAGCGTGTGGAACAACAATTTCCTCGGCGCCGAAACCGTGGCGGTGCTGCCTTACGAAAATTATCTCAAGCGTTTTCCCGCGTATCTCCAGCAGCTCACCATGGAGAGCAACGGCAAACACATCACGCTCGCCGGCAAGAAGGTGACTTATCAGACCAGCCCGATTTATTGGGGCGAACCCGGCACCAACGGCCAGCATTCGTTCTACCAGCTCATCCATCAGGGCACGCGGCTGATTCCATGCGATTTCATCGCGTTTGCCAAGGCGCTCACGCCGCTCGGACGGCATCACGATTTGCTCATTGCCAACGTGCTCGCGCAGAGCGAAGCGCTGGCATTCGGCAAAACCGCTGAAGAAGTGGCGGCCGAAAAAGTCGCCGACTGGCTCGTGCCACACAAAGTTTTCGAGGGCAACCGTCCGTCGAACACGATCTTTGCAGAAAAACTCACGCCCGAAATCCTTGGCGCACTCGTGGCGCTCTACGAACACATCGTCTATGTGCAGGGCGTCATCTGGGGCGTGAACCCGTTTGATCAATGGGGCGTGGAACTCGGCAAGGTGCTGGCCATGCGCATCGCTCCTGAATTAGAAAGCAAAGCAGAGCCCAAGCTGGCGCACGATAGTTCAACGAACGCGCTCATTCGGCGTTATCGGAAGCTGAAATAGTCTGCCGTGGGTGTTGAAATCAGTTGTTCATATCGGCCTTCCCTAAAACGGAAGGCCGATACTGAACGAGGGGTGCCGTATGTCAAATAGGCGCTTCGAGCTGGCAGCGGCAGGGTGATCAGACATCGCCAGAACGGTGGGCTGTTGGATTTTTCAAAGTTGGGCTAGGCTTTGGGCATGAATTCCCATTGGTCAAAATCTTTCGTGTGCGGTATTGCCTGCGTGGCGTTATCCGTCGTTTTTTCAAGGGCGAACAACGTGGAAGAAATGAGACATGATTTCATCACTGTCCAAGCCCCATTCGCCATGCCGCCCATTCAAATCCCGTTGTTTTCACAGCGCGATTTTGTAATCACGAATTTTGGCGCGGTTGCCGGCGGCCAAATAAACATGGGTGACTCCACTGCCAGAGCGATTGCCGCCTGTCACCACGCTGGTGGCGGGCGTGTCATTATTCCAGCTGGCGAATGGCTGACCGGCAAAATCCATTTGCAGAGCAACGTCAATCTGCATCTCGATGTGGGCGCGGTGCTGATATTCAGCCCCAACCCGGACGATTATCTGCCAGCAGTTCAATCGAGTTGGGAAGGCGAGGAGTGCTTTAATTATTCGCCGCTGATCTATGCGTTCGGCTGCACCAATGTGGCGCTCACCGGCACCGGCATGCTCAAAGCGCAGATGGACGTTTGGAAAGATTGGTTTGCGCGTCCGCCAGCACATTTGGCGGCGCTGACCCGCCTTTACGAGATGGCGCGCACCAATGCGCCGGTAGAGTGGCGCCAGATGGCGGTGGGCGAAAATCACCTCCGCCCGCAATTTATTCAATTCAATCGCTGCCGGAATGTGCTGGTCGAAAATGTGAAGATCCGGAACAGCCCGTTTTGGACGATTCACCTGCTGCGCTGCTCGGATGTCGTGGTCCGCCACGTGGATATTTCCGCGCATGGCCACAATAACGACGGAATTGATCCGGAAATGACGCGCAATGTGCTCATCGAGAATTGCCGTTTTGATCAAGGCGATGACGCAATCGCGATCAAGGCGGGCATGGATTTTGACGGGCGCCGGTTGCATACGCCGTCCGAAAACATTGTGATCCGCAACTGCCTGGTGTTGCGCGGACATGAACTGGTGGCCATTGGCAGCGAGCTTTCCGGCGGCGTGCGCAACGTGTATGTGCATGACTGCCAGTTCAAAAATACGGATGCGGACCAGCCGCAAAACATTCTCTTCATCAAGACCAATGAGCGGCGGGGCGGCTTTGTGGAAAACATTTATCTGGAAAACATCACCGCAAAAAGCGCGAGGCATGGCGTGTTGGGCATTGACACCGACGTGCTGTATCAATGGCGGAATCTGGTGCCAACTTATGAGCTCAAACTAACGCCGATTCACGACATTCACGTAAAGAATGTGACGATCGAAGAAACCGGAACGCCTTTTAAAATCAAGGGCGATGCGCGGTTGCCAGTGAAGAATATTTTTCTCGAAAATATCAGCATCCAAAAAGTTCACGGTCAGGCAGAGCTGATTGAAAGCGCGGAAAACGTCCACAAATCCAGCGTGCAGATCGGCGAACTGATTGCCGACAAGAAACCTGGCAAATAACCACGCTAGACTTTAACGTCACACCGTTTTCCTGGGACCGGCTTCATCCACGCCCGGAAAAGCCATGTAGTTTTTCGCGTTAGCGTAGCAGATGTTCTTGATCATCGGCCCAAGCAATCCTTCGTCGTCGGGGAGCAGTCCTTTGGCCACATCGCGCCCAATCAGATTGCAAAGCGTGCGGCGGAAATATTCGTGGCGCGGATAGCTCATGAACGAACGCGAGTCGGTGATCATGCCAATGAAACGCGAAAGCAGGCCGAGATTGGACAGGGCATTGATTTGCCATTCCATGCCTTCCTTCTGGTCGAGGAACCACCAACCGGAGCCGTATTGAATTTTGCCGGGAATGGTGCCGTCTTGAAAATTGCCGATCATGGTGGCGAAAACGTAATTATCCGCCGGGTTCAGGTTGTAAATGATCGTCTTGGGCAGTTGGTTTTCAGAATCCAGTTTATTGAGGTAGGCGGCGAGCGTGACGGCCTGCGGAAAATCGCCGATGGAATCGAAGCCGGTGTCCGGACCGAGCTGCGTGAGCAAACGGGTATTGTTGTTCCGCAGCGCACCGAGGTGAAGCTGCTTGGTCCAGCCGCGTTTGGCGTCGAGGTGACCAAAGAAAACGATCATGAAGGAGGCGAATTGAGAATGCTCCAACGGCGTGACTTGCCTGCCCTTGCGGGCTTTTTCAAAAACTGCCGCCGCGGTTTTTTCGTCGCAGAAATCGGCGTAGCAATGGTTCAAGCCATGGTCGGAGAGGCGGCAGTTCTGCTCATGAAAAAACTCGTGCCGTTTATCCAACGCACTGATGAAAGCACTGAATCCACTTATGTCCACATTGGCAGCGGCGGCGAGTTGCTCCACCCATTTATTGAATCCATCCGGCTGATTTACCGTCAGCGCCTTGTCGGGACGAAACGCAGGCAGCATTTTGGTGGAGTGCCCCTGCGCGGCAAACAGCTTGTGCCAGCCGAGATCATCCACCGGATCGTCCGTGGTGCAGACGACCTTCACCTTCATTTTTTTGAGGATGCCTTGTGTGGTCAGCGCCGGTGTGGCGAGCCGGGCGTTGGCCCTTTTCCAAACTTTGGCGGCGGTCTTTGGGCTTAATAGATCGGTAATGCCAAAATATCGTTTCAGCTCAAGGTGCGTCCAATGGTAGAGCGGATTGCGCAGGGTGTGCGGCACGGTGGCGGCCCAGGCATTGAATTTTTGTTCCGGCGAAGCATCCCCGGTCACGAATTTTTCGGCCACGCCGTTGCTGCGCATGGCCCGCCACTTGTAATGATCGCCTTCCAGCCAGATCTCAAAGAGGTTTTTGAACTGCCGGTTTTCCGCAATGTCTTTGGGCGGAATGTGGCAATGATAATCGAAGATGGGCTCCGCCTCGGCAAATCTGTGATAGAGGCGGCGAGCAAACTTGTTGCCCAGGAGAAAATCTTCGTGAATGAATGGCATAGGATTATGCCCCCAACCATAGCGGTTTCATGTGCCGCTCGAAAAGGTTTTCCGTGACATTTCGCGCGATAATCGCTTCATGTTTCCGAAGCGCGTTCAAATAACGGTCCCCCTTCTTGGCGGCCACTTTAAAACTGACGTGCAGCAATTGCCGGAAGCTCGGATTGAACGCGGGATTTTTTTGATCGTGACGCAATGCCCCAGTGAACTGAGCCGATGACCAGCCATTCACCTCAGACGCCGATGGCAACTGCGATTTGTCGATGTCAATTACGCTGGCATAGGGCGCGCAGAATTCGTCCACACGCTCAATGGCATAGGCGTAGATTTCTTTGGCAATTTCCAATCCATCACCCCCGGCCTCGGCCAAACCGATGAGTTCTTCCAGCCAGGTGGTTCCCGCGGTTTTGATGTGAACGCCGGCGCCGGTCTTTTTCAAGGCCTTGCGCATCGGTTCGTAAATGGAAAATTTGTCGCTGCCGGAATGCACGCTCAGTTTGAGCGAAGGCGGCAAACCGTATTTCTGAATGGCGAACGCGATGACCGCCAGATCGTCATTGAACTCCTGTTCGAACTGGCGAATATCGCCCACGTAATCCACGCCTTTGTTGAAGCGCCCGGTGAATTTGGGTGCGATGGTCTGCAGCGGGATTTGTTCATCCGCCAGCGCGGCGAGAATGATCAACAATTCCGGCGGCGTCTGCGGACTGTCGGTTTCATCCATGGAAACTTCGGTGATAAAGTTTGCCGCGCCCTTGGAAGCCGCAATGTGCCGGTAAATCGTTCCCGCATCTTGCACGGCCAGAAGAAACTTGTTGGCCACGCGCTCTACTTCGGCACGGGAAATTTGCAAAGGAAGATCAATGCCGGAAATGGCGACCTGGCCTGCCAGCTCCGGATGCCGATCCGCAAACGCCTTCCCGTCTTCCGCCCGGGCCGGTTTGCCAATGGAGTCGGCAACATCAATCGTAAAGAAATCCGATGGGGCGATGAACCGATCGACCGTTTCGAGCCGGATGTGATCGGCGTCCACATGATAGGCGCCTTTCCAACCCAAGGCGCTCACGGCCGCATCGGCTTCGGCGCGCAGGCTGGAAGGCTCGGTGCCGATGAAGGAATGTTCGCGATTGGATTTGTTCCAGACCGGCGTAAATTCGGCACCCAATTCAAGGGCCAGTTCGCAGGCCCGCAATTGGGCCCGGCCCTGATGGCCAAACCGGTCGCCCATGCCGAAGGAATATTTGCCGAGCAAAAGATATGGATTCATAGAAATAAAATTGATGTAACCCTCCTGCGACCAGAGCCTGTCAGGATTGCTCCAATGCTAAGGGACCCCGGCGGCAATGCCCAATCGCCAATAGTGGGGATGCCCCCCCGATTCTTATTCGGGAAACATAACCGCCAACTGTTGATCAATTGTCTCCCGGATGCGCTCTTCCGAAACAAAGGCTGTCACGATCCCCGGCACGTCAAAATCCAATCCCACCTCGTTTTCGCGCACATTTGCCACACCCGAGATATTGGCGCCAAAAAAGCCCTTTTTGGCCTTGAAAGAAAATTGCAATTGATCACCAACCCAGCCTTTACTCGGATCTTTAATCGTGACGCCGCCGGGCAATTCACGTCGCAATAATTCATCCAGGAACGCATCAATCCGGGCTTTGGCCTCCGCTTTACGGACATGGTGTTTGCGCGAAATTTGCATAATTCTGGCGTTTTACCGTAGTTGTATGCCGGAAGTTTGCCAGAGCTAATACCCCCGGTGCAAGCGATGCGTCCGTTAGCACGCCCAGAACAATCGATGGCGCAATTCACCAAATGGTCGTTGAGTCCGCCGGGTTATTTCTGATAGGCTGCGCCTTTATGAGTAAACCCGCCGCTTGTCCGATGTGTGAAATGCCCGAACTTCTGGAGCATCCCGACCGCTATGAATGTGTCACCTGCGGCCACGAATGGGAACGGGCCGCCGAGCCGGAGGCCGAACCCGGTCCGAGGATCGTCAAGGACGCGCATGGCAACGTTTTGGCGGACGGTGACTGCGTGATCTTAATCAAAGATTTAAAGCTGGGCGGCTCGCAAGTGCTCAAAGGCGGCACCAAATCCAAGCCCATCCGCTTGGTCGAGGGAGATCACGAAATTTCCTGCAAAGTGGACGGCATTGCCGTCGGTCTGAAGGCGTGTTTTGTGAAGAAGGCCTGAGCTGGGTCTTTTCAGTCATTCAGAACATCGCCTTGACGGCTAGACGCGCAGAAATATTTTTCGGACGTATAGAAACCGGCAGATCAAAACAGAGAAGCCCAAGGCCAGAAGAGCTGTCGCCAAATCGCCCAGACCGTGAAAGATCCGGTCGAGTCCCGCGTGTATTTCACCGCCGGTAAAACAACGGGCAATGGATTCCAGCCGGATAAAGTGCGCCGCCAAATAGATGGTGATGGCGTTCATGCCAATCCAGACAAACGGCTGGCACCAGAGCCGGCGTTGCTTGATGTCGATGACGTGATAAAACAAGGCCAGCAGCAGCGAGCTGATGCCGCCGGTAAAGAGCACGAACGAGGAGGTCCAGATTTTTTTGATGATGGGAAATTGCAGGTGCCACAGCAGTCCCAACGCCACACCAGCGAGGCCCCACCAAACCAATAATCGGACTTTACGCGCGGGTTCGATCGCAGAATTCTTCAATAATAATCCGGCAAAAACCCCGAGCAGTGTAGTGGCGATCGCCGGCAGCGTGCTGAGGATTCCTTCCGGATCGTGGTCGCCATCCCATTTCCGAAACGGCAGATACATTTTGTCAATCCAGTTGGCTAAATTGTGTCCTTCCGCATAGTCGCCGGCGCCAAAGCCCGGCACCGGGATGAAAGTGACCATGGCCCAATAACCCGCCAGCAAAGTCACGGTCAAAGCAACCAGCTTGCGTGGACTCATCCAGACAAAAGCCAGTCCGGCTCCGCAAAAACACAACGCCAAACGTTGCAAAACACCTAAAAGCCGCGTGTGTTCCAGGCCGCCGTCGATGCCCCCGTAAACCAAAACCCCGAGCAGATACAAAAGGAGAGTGCGTTTGATAATTTTCCCGGTGGTGGCGGCGCGACCTTCACTCGCCAGGGATTTGGACAGGGAAAACACCAATGAAACTCCCACGATGAAGGCAAACAACGGAAAGATCAGATCGTAGAAATGAAACCCAGCCCACGGCGCATGTTGCACCCGATCGTTCAGCGATGGCGTCATCGGAAACATTTTGGAGAGCGCCTCGAACACTTCCTCCATGCCCACGATAAAAAACATGTCCAAACCGCGCAATGCATCCACCGACATGACTCGTTGCAGTGATGGAGAACCTTTGGCCGGGAAAGTTTCAGTCCGTCCGGCAGATTGTTGCGATGAACCAGTTGGGCTGGCAGGCATGCCCGGAATTTAGGAGCCAGCTTGGGAGAGTTCAAGGAAAACTGCTGGCCGGCTTTTGATTGACTCCTGTTTGCACAGGCGGCCAACCCCGCTTCGCAAGCAACTCTTTGATTGCGATTTCATCTCCGCCCATCGGAAGGCAACTTCACCAGGCGCAGATCAAACAATCCACCGGCCGAGTTCCCCGGATGAGCCTGAAATTTCACGGTGATTTCGTTCTGATCGCCGACCAATGAAGGAGCAAGTGGAAGCTCAAAATGGATATAGTCGTCCTGGCCATTGTCGCCCAAAGACCGCGTTTCCTGAAGCTGTCCATTGACGAGCACATCGAACGTTCGCGCGCCGCGCTCACGTCCCCAATAGGTGCAACGCAAGGCCTGTGGTTGATCCTTCTCCGCCAGCTTCAGCTTGAAGCTGAACCAGCCGCCGTCGCGGGCATCGCGCCAATTGAGCGCCGTTTCCTGTCCGTAGGCGCCCGCGCCGGTGAAGGTCCGGTCTCCGGCCAGCGCATGGGCTTTTTCCGATGCTTCGTCCCCAATGACCACCCGATCCGCCGTGCGTTTGTCCAAATCCGCAGCCGCTTTGGCCGCCGCCTCGCGTTTCGTCTGCAAATCCCGCCATTCGCCTGCGGAAAGGCGCTTCCAATAAATGTCGTAACGCTGGAAATGATTTTCGTAAAACGGGATCAGGCTGATCGGACCGTTCTGCGCCAAATTACCCGTATCAAAATGCAAAGGCTTGTCGGTGTCGCGGTGAAGGTGCCGGATCACATCGGCGGCGGAATCCGCGACGAGAACCGGCTCGGCGCTCTCCGGCAGCAGCTTGGTGGGAACGGCCGTGTTGATCTGCCAGAAATCTTCCTTGGTCAAACCGCCCGTCCGCCCCAGCTCGCCCGAAAGCACGATCGGCCCATACAAGAGCGCGACGTGATGAGCATCGCCCGGCAAGGTTTCGGCGCTCAAATGCATGGGAAACGCCAGGCGCACGACATCGCCGCTGTGCCAGGCGCGGTTGATTTCCTCATAACTTTCGGGTTGGGATGTCGCCGTGACCAGTTGTCCATTCACCGTAATTTTTAATTGGCCTGCCGGCACCCACGACGGATGGCGCAGGCGCAAAGTAAATTTGGCAGCGGGCTGCCGGCATTGAAACGTCAGTGTGGTCGCTTGTTCGTTGGGGAAATCCGTCGCCTGGCGCACGCTCACGCCACGCGCTTTCCATTCAAGCTGTGCGCTGGCGAACAGGTTCACATCGAGCGCCGTGTTGTCTGGCGCATGCGTAAAAATCATTCGGCCATATTTTCCGGGCACCTCAAGTCCGGTGCCGGTGCAGCACCACATGGAATCAAATTCATCCGAATACACGCGGTAACCGTTTGGGCGCATCGTCGTATAATAGCAGCACATCGCCCGCTCCGGATCATGCGAGGCGAGAATGTGATTGAACAACACGCGCTCGTAGTAATCCACGCGCTTTGCGGTTGGATCCGTTTCAAACAAGGCTTCGGTCAGTCGCAGCATGTTCACCGAGTTGCAGGATTCCGGGCCGGCCGGCGCATACATGGCCGATTTGAAATCCGCCGGATCAAAGAAATGCTCGTTCGCGCTGTTGCCGCCAATCACCCAGCTGCGCCGCGTCACCACGTCGTCCCAGAAATTCATGGCCGCCTCGTGCAACCGCGGCTCACCGGTGATTTGATAAATATCCTCAAAACCGGTGTATTTCGGGATGTTGGAGTTCGCATGAAAATGCGTGATGAAATCGCGCTGGTTGTCCGCCAGCGGCGTGAGCATGCGTTCGTGGCAGATTTGCCGCGCCCACTTGAGAAATTTGGCGTCGCCGCTCAAGAGATAGGCATCGGCGAACGACTCGGGCAACGATCCGTGCTCGCACTGCATGAGGGTCTGGATTTGCTGTTCATCAAGCTGGTTGAGCACATCGTTGCCAAACCAGTCCGCCAGCTTCAGAAAAACGGTTTTGGCCTTTTCATTTCCAGTCGCCTCGTAAACCGCCACCAGCCCGAGCATCAATTTGTTCAGCGTGTAGGTCGGCTCGAAATGGCCGTTGATTTGATAGCCATTCCACGGCAGGCCATCGATTTCGATTTTGCCGGCGGCAATTTCCGCGAACACCTGCCTGCCATTTTCAACGGCCAGCATGTAGCCCGAATGATTGGCTGCCTGCACCTCGGCCAGTTGATCCACGATGTAATTGAGCCGCCGCCGCAAGACTTCATCGCCAGTCGCCTGCACGGTCATGGCCGCGCCGCTCAGGTAAAATCCGAGAATGTGCCCGGGCAACGGACGGCCTTCCGATTCCCAGCCGCGATAAGGCGGCGCCTTCGGGTCCAACCCGGCTTCACGACGAAACCAGCTCAATAACCGATCCGGTTCCAACCGGAGCAAATATTGTCGGTTAAGTTCCTGCTGGCGTTGCAGCGGACCATCCAGCAACCGGACATCTGAAAGCGAAAAGAACGCCGCCTTGGGCGTCACGGGATGCGGTGTGAACACAGGCGTTTCAGCACCATTGGCCGCTTTGGTGCCAGCGTTGAAAACAATCAGCAGCCCGATCAGAGTGAAACCAACTGAACGCTTGAAACGCGTGTGAACAGCAATGCTGAGGCTTCTCATAGGCGAAATGGCATCCTACAAGAACATTCCCATCTGTCTTGTGGCCTTAAACGGCCACATTTCACTCCAACGCTCGCAAGCGATCAAAATAGTTTCCAATCCGTGATCTTGTAACGAGAGGCTCCACGGTAATTCCCGGCGACCTGGGCGGAATGGGAGGTGCCGTCGGTATGCAGCTTGATTTGATTCTGTTTCCCTTGGCTGAAGGCCGTGGTGATCCCGTCGTCTTCATAGAGGATGAAATCCGCCGGCTGATTGCCAACAAGGTTGACGGTAATTTCAAAACAGGTGTCGGGCTTGATGTATTCCACCGGCTTGGCCAGCGGCAGCAATGTGCCGCCCTTTACGAACAACGGAATTTGTTTAACGCCGTTGGTGGCCTCAATGCTGACGCCGCCGACAATTTTTCGGTGAGTCCAAAAGTCATACCAGTCGCCGGCGGGAAGATAAACCGGCCGCGATTTTTGGCCGGAAAAGATCGGCGCCACCAGGACCGAGTCGCCGAACATAAACTCATCATCAATCTGGCGCACCTTGGGATCCTCCGGCCAATCCAACACCAGTGCGCGCACCGGCGGCTGGCCGCTGATGCGATATTCATTGAAGGCGCTGTAAAGGTAGGGAATGAAACTCATGCGTAATTGCAGCACCTGGCGGACGCCTTCGGTCAAAGCCTGCCGTTCGGTTGCGGACATCAATTGATCATCATTATTTTTGCCGCGATCAACCTGGTCCCAGGGCGGATTCTTGATGAACCAGGCATTGATGACCGCATTCGGCGAAAAACACACCGTTTCCAACCGGCGATACAAATCCTCGATGGAACTGGCGTCCCGCACCTCCGGCGTCCAAAGGAGTCCGCTGAACCCTTCATTGACCAGACCGCGAACATAGCAACGCGCGTCGTAAGAATCGCTGTAAACCACATAGGGCAGCGGACCAGCCAGCGCCTGCGAATTCCGCACCAGACCCCAGGTGCGCAGCCCTTTTTCCTGATACGGCTCCAGCATGGTTTGCTGATACAGTTCGCCAAACAGTGAGTGCATCAACTCCCCATCCAAGCCGGATGGAAACATTGTCGCTGGTGGAAACGACCATGGCGTTGCTGATTCCGGCTGATCATCGCATTCATCCAGTTTCACGCCTTCAACATTCCGGTTGAAAAGCGCAACCCGGTTTTGATTAAGAAAAATCTTTCGCGCCTGCGGTGATGCAAAGTCCGGGACCAAGCCGCCCCAGACTTTGAAATTTCCCGACCACGGTTTGAGTTCGTCATACATGGGCGACGAAGGATGCGTGAAGGCATGTTCCCAAAAATTCATCTGAAATCCCATTGCGCGCATCTTTGCCAGAAATTCGTCAGGATCTGGAAAGTGATTGGTATTCCAAACGAAAGACGAGGAATAAGTCTGGGTTTGCCAGCCGGGTTCAACGCCCCAAACGTCGCACGGCATGTGCTGGTCACGAAGGCGCCGGGCGAGCGCTAGAGTTTGTTCTGCGCCGAATTTGGCGTAACCGCGATACTGCACACCCAATCCCCACAACGGTGGCAACGCGCCGCCGCCGGAGAACAGGTTGTAACGCTTCACGGCATCCAGCAGGGTCGGTCCGGCAAACACATAGACATCCACGCCCTTGGCGGCTGGCACATCCACGAGCATCGTTTTTTCCCTTTGCACGCGGGCCCGATACAGTTCCGTGGTGCTGGTTTGAACCTCGCCGCCCCTGGCTTCAGCGGTTCCGCCCACCGGCGCAACATTCCCCGTGTAAAACGAAGCGAACCGGGCGGTGTCCACGAAAACCCCGTAGCCGTCCGTCGAAACATAAAACGGCACCGGCGCGTGCGATTCGCCGCGATCATTTTCGGGTGAATCAGTCGGCTTGAGGAAAACACGGCGGCCAGCCTGGCCAAACGATTGCGTCAGGTCGAACAGTTCGGTGTGAAGGCCGAATCCGTAAATGCTTTCGCGCGGGGACATTGGCAGCATCAACACGCATCCGCGATCCGATGACTGGAAGGAGACCTTGGCCAAGTCCAATGGCATGGGGCTGTCGGCCGGCGTGGCTTCAAGCCCCGCCAAGTCAATGGGCGCGCTGCGAAAATGCGTCGGTGTCAATGTTTCCGGCGTGCCGAAGCGAATGCGCCAGACGCCGGGAGCGATCTTTTCAGTCTGCGGCCCGGCTGATTGGGCATCCGCCGCGTGCAGAGTAAACGCAAACGCGGCTAACACGATGAGTTGAAAGCGTTGGGTTATTTTCATTTGTTGCTCGCTCCATCCATGGGTGCAGTTGTTTTAAGGTCATTCACCGTTGCCTGCGGCCAGCCATCGGCGCCCCAGTGGAGCGGCATGATGGCCAGCGTGGCTCGCCCATCCATGCGCACATCGCCTTCGAAATCCGAGGTGAACCAATCTTTGCCTTCCGCTTTTAAAGTTCCCGCGTGGCCCGGTCCAAACAGCGGCCCGTTGGCCGCCGGCAAAAACACGCTGCCGCCGGCATAGAGCATGTCCTTCCCGGCTTTGTCGCGATACGGGCCGGTCACTTTTTCGCTGCGTCCCACGCGGATGTTGTAGGTGCTGTTGGTGCCCTGACAGCAGGAACCCCAATTCACGAACAAATAATAGTAGTTGTCATGCTTGCACAGATAGGACGCCTCGATGGATTCGTTGTAAGCGAGCGAATAAAGCGGCGAATCCGGCGCGATGCGCTTGCCCGTCTTGGGATCAAGCTGGATCAGCTTGATGCCGCTCCAGTAAGAGCCAAACGTCAGCCACAGGCTGTCATCGGTGTCGTGAAACACGGACGGATCAATCGCATTGAAGGCGTCGCCCGACTGGCCTTCGTGCGTCTGCACCACGATGCCTGCGTCGGTCCAATGATAATCCGGATCGCTCGGGTCCAACGTGGGATTGGTCGCCAGACCGATGGCCGAGGTCATTTTGCCCATGGAAGAAACCGAGTAATAGAGCAGATAACGATCGCCAACTTTCATGACATCAGGCGCCCAATACGACATGTGACGATTTTCCGGAACGTTTTTGGCCACCCAGTCGGGCGCTTCGCGGAACACGGCCGGGCCGCGCTCCCAATCCACCAGATCCTTGGAATGATACGAAGGCACGCCGCGCCCGGTGTAGAAAACCCAGTATTCGTCCTTGCACGGCACCACGTCCGAAGGATCCCGCGTCACAATGCCTCGGCTGGCGGATTGGTCCAACGGCAAAGCCGGATAAATTTTCGGCGGCTCCCATTGGGCCTGGGCGGCAACCGCCAAAGTCAAAGTCCCCAAAACGATGGTCGTCCACCTTGGAAGCTGGCCAATAATCCGTAAGATTGAAGCACCTTCGCGCAGTGCCAAACGACGTGTTTGTGTGGAATTCATGGGCGTAGTATGGAAGGAACTTTATCGAGATTCAATGCAGCTTCAACGGTGCGAATTCTGCGTCACCCGTCTTCCGCCATTATTTTTCCGTTTTTGCGGCAACGGATTCCGCCGCGCGAAAGACAGCTTCGTTGGCCTGCTTCACGCGCTGAAAATCCATTTTCTCGACTTTGCGATCGTAGGTCAGAAAGCCATTTACTTCGTGTTCCACATCCGTGATTTGCGTGTAGATGGCGGCGCCCAGGCCTTTCTCCTTGATCAACCCTTGCAGGTCGGATTGCAAGCTTTCAAAACGTTTGGTCAATTCATCCACGGAGGATTTCATTTCATAGGCATTGTTTTCCACCGGCCACAGGTGTCCGGGAACCAGCAGTCCGACGCCGCCGTATTCGCCAAGCGAGGCGGCGCGGGTGGCGCTGGGTTGCGGCGGATTGCCCGGGCCGACATAAATATGCAAATCATCAAAATCACCATTGCCCGGATCACCGGGCGGAGGGCGATAGCCGGGCGCGTTATTGTAGCCGGTGTTGCCATTGACCAGGCGCGTGGGATCAAGGGATTTAGTCCAGGACGTAATCCGGGCGACGTCGTAAGCCCCCCAATTTTCGTTGAAGGGAACCCACGCCACGACGGCGGGCGAATTGTAATGTTGCCGCATGATGATTTGCCATTCGCGCTCAAATTCAGCCCGCGTGCGTTCCGGATGATCTTCGGGATACCACATGGACGGCATGTCCTGCCAGACGAGCAATCCCAATTTGTCCGCCCAGTAAAACCAACGCTGCGGCTCGACCTTGGCGTGTTTGCGCACCAGATTAAAGCCAAGCCGTTTGGTTGCCTCCAGGTCGAATTTCAGAGCCGCATCCGTGGGCGCCGTATGAATGCCGTCCGGCCAGTAGCCTTGATCCAGCGGCCCCATTTGAAAGACAAACTTGCCATTCAACAATGGGCGCAGTTTTCCATCCACCATACCCAAACTCACTGAGCGCATTCCAAAATAGCTGCCCACCTCATCCAGCACTTTGCCCCTGAGACTCACTAGCTGGACTTTCAAATCGTAGAGAAAAGGATCGTCCGGCGACCACAAATGCGCGTTGGGCAAAGAAATCTCAATTTCATCCGTGCTGTTCCCCGAAACTTCCGCGATGACTTTGCCATCGGCGCTCACCGACAGGCGAACCCGTTCGGCCTTGCCGGAAATGGCTGTGCGCACCTTAACTCTGGACTGACTTGCGTCAGGCGTGATGACAAGCTGCTGAATATAATTGCGAGGCACGGATTCCAGCCACACCGTCTGCCAAATGCCGGAAGTGAACGTGTAATCGCCCTGGGTCACGCAATCCTTGCCACAAGCATGGCGTCCGTCATGGTTGTCCCACGCTCCAACGACCAGCTCGTTTTCTCCACGGTGAAGCAGGTCCGTTATATCAAACTCAAACGCGTCATAACTGCCTTCATGCGTTCCCGCCAAATGGCCGTTCACAAAAACCCGCGACAGACAGGCTACCGCATCAAAATGGAGCAACACCCTTTGTTTTTTCCAATCTTTGGGAACCGTAAAACTTCGACGATACCACATGTTGACTTCCTGTTTCCGCATGATTCCCGAAAGATAAGATTCCGGTGGGAAAGGCACTTTGATGCGTTCCGGCTGGGCTGGAAACGGCGGTGGCTTGGCGAGCGCATTCGTCGGACAGACGCGATTTGTTCCGCCGAAGTAATCCCAATCGCCGTTGAGATTCAGCCAATTGGGCCGCGTCAATTGCGGCCGGGGATATTCGGGCAACGGAACCGCCGCCAACTTGGCCTCAACTGTCCACGGCGTCGGCAACAGCGCCACCGGCACACCGCGAGCGCGATCATCTGACAGTGAGACGGCCCGTAATGGAAACAGGGGGATGAACACAAGCAAACCCGTCAGCGCAGCACGAAGCGAATGTCTTATCATATTCAAAATTCAGGATGGTTCGGCCCAAGGTTCTTCAAATGATTACAAACCTGATGGCGGTTCCCCAGAATGCCGCCACGCCCGGACCCGGTCAAGGTTGTGTCGTCTCTGCCGTTGCGATGGTAAGCGGGCAAACTGCTTCGATTGAAATACTCACAGTGTCGTCCCCGAAGGGTGATTGGGGTGGGCGAATCGCGCTAATTTCCGAGCAAAAGCGCAAGCGAGGCGCAATATGGGTTTAAGGATTTGGTGTTTTTTTGAGCGAATGACCTTTGGCTGTCCCATTGGATCAAGTGTAACCGGGCGAATAAGCCGGCGGCGGGGCGCCCAGAAAGCGTCCGCCGCCGCCGGCAGTCCCGCAGCCTTCGAGCCGGCTGGCCAGTTCCAATTTTTGCCACCGGGCCGGGCGGATCAACGCACAGAGGCGGGTGAAACTGTGCGCCCATTGACTGAGGCCGGCGCAACCGCAGATAGAGTAGCAGGGCCGGTCCCACCTGCCAGCGCACGGCGTTGGCGTTGTGGCCCGGTCCAGACAGCGGGCGACCAGTTGAATGGGGAGGAGTCCATCACGTGGATCACGCGCTGGAAGCGGAAGGCCAAGCGCGGACGATGCCGGCTGCCCAAAGCGGGCGACAACGATGGCAAGCGATCATGCATTTTCCAGCACAACTGTTTTTTGTCTTAATTTGCCCTCCCCAATATGGGGTCAAATGCAGTATCAGATTTGAACTTTTGGCGACAGTTGAAAACAAAGGAGAAAATTGAAAAGTTGGTGCTCCCGCCTGGAATTGAACCGGGATAGGCAGTTTAGGAAACTGCTGCTCTGATCCATTTGAGCTACGGGAGCAAATCCGACTCCCGCAAATTAACCGTGTGCAAACGTTGTTACAAGTTTAACGACGAATCAATTTGCCGTCGCCATATTGCGATATACGTGCCGGTTTAACTATATCCTGGTTCGCCTTCTGGCCTCTTTGGCGGCGGTGGGGGAGGGCGCAGGCCAATGGCTCGGATCATCATCGTGACGCGCCATTTTCTAATATAGTCAAATTCGTCTGCAATAAACGTCGCTAACGCCGCCTCTCCAAGTCAGCTTGTAATACCAATTCTCAATGACAACCGGTATAAAGAGTTGGTCAAAGCTGGAGGGGTGGGTAAGCTTTGGGCTTGGGCAGAAAACAAACGAAACTGATGGTGAGCGCGGCGGAGACGGCGCGGCTCAAGGAATAAATCCGGGCGGCCAAGTCGCTTTATTACTGGTTGGGAAAAGTGGGCGGCGCGTTCCGGGTTCCGCGTCCCCGCCACGTCAAACAGAACCCGGAAGCCACGGCGGCCTTCCGCGCCGGGCTGGAACAAGGCTTGCATTTTGGAAAATCCAGAATCAATAATTGGCCAATGTCTCCTAAGGAAACCCAATTTTTCGACCGATGTAAGCTTGACGATGTGACGTTAAAGCTGGATTTTTGGTTAAATTTTGCGGTCAACGAAAAATATAAGCTATTGGTGGGAATGCGCTTGCGAAACCACCATGGGCAAACGCCGGATGCGGCCCGCTTGATTGGGCCGGTGGTCGAACAGGTGGTTTTGTTTTTGAGGACGGAATGGGACCAGATTCAGCTCACCGCTGGCAACTTTCTCGCAAGCGGGTTTTTCAATTATAAGGAACGTCTCCGGGCCGGTGCCGGCAAAATCATCTGTCGCCCTTGCCCTGACGTTTTCTGAACATGAACAAGTCACCCGCCAAGCGCAATCGCCGCATCCTGATTGTAGATGACAACCTGGCCATCCACGCCGATTTTAAAAAAATCCTTTGCCCCAGTTCCGGCGCTTTGTCGAACCTGGAAAAAAGCGAGGCCGAGATTTTTGGCGAAACCAAACCCAGCCAGGTCATGCAGGGGTTCGAGGTGGATTCAGCTTATCAGGGACAGGAGGCGTATGAATTCGTCCGGGAATCTAAACTGGCCGGCAAGCCTTACGCGGTGGTGTTCATGGATGTGCGGATGCCGCCGGGTTGGGACGGCATTGAAACCACCGCCAAAATCTGGGCAGTGGATCCGGATCTGCAAATCGTCATTTGCACCGCCTTTTCAGATTATTCGTGGGACCAGATGGTCGAAAAATTCGGCGTCTCTGACCGGCTGGTCGTTTTGAAAAAACCGTTCGACTACGTGGAAGTGGTGCAACTGGCTCACGCGTTGGCGGAGAAATGGCATTTGCTACAGGCGGCGCGAACCAAACTGGATCAATTGGAAGTCATGGTGGCGCAACGCACCCAGGATCTCCAATCCGCCCACGAGCAGTTGAAAACTGAAATGGCGGAACACGCCCGCACGGAAGCCACGCTCCGCCAATCGCAAAAAATGGAGGCCCTCGGCCAGCTTGCCGGCGGCATCGCCCACGACTTTAACAACATCCTCACGGTCATCCGCGGCTACACGCAATTTTTGGGCATGGAGATCCCGGAAACCCCGGCGTCGCTGGAAGCCTTGGAGGAAATTGCCCGCGCCGCCGACCGCGCGGCTCAATTGACTTCCCAGATGCTGATGTTCAGCCGCAAGAAGCGGATGCAGTTGGAGAACCTCGAGCTGAACAGTTTCATCTGCGGAATGGCGGACATGCTGCGCAGATTGATCGGCGAGACCGTTCAACTGCAACTGCGTTGCGACAATGGCGCCTTGGACGTGCGGGCTGACGTGGTGATGATGGAGGTTGCCATCCTGAACCTGGCGGTCAATGCGCGGGATGCCATGCCTCGGGGCGGCCAGTTGTCCATCCGCACCAGCGAGGTGTCCGGCGAAGCCCTCCAGAACTCCCCGTTCAAACAGCGCGTCTCCGGTGCGTATGCGTGCATCAGCCTTTCGGACACCGGTTGCGGAATCGCGCCAGAAGCGCTGCCCCACATTTTTGAACCGTTCTTCACCACCAAGGAAATTGGCAAAGGTTCCGGGCTGGGCCTGGCCACGGTTCACGGCATTATCCAACAGCACGAAGGTTGGATAGAGGTGAAAAGCCAGCCGGCGTGCGGCGCCACCTTTAAAATATTTCTCCCCCTCAAGACCAGCCCCGTCAAATCCGCCGGTGAACCGGCTCAACTCGCGTCGGCCTGCGGTGGCCATGAAACGATTTTACTCGTGGAAGACGAACCCGTGGTTCGTCGCCTGGCCCGGGGCATCCTGCAACGACAAGGCTACCGGGTTTACGAAGCCGGTTCTGCCGCTCAGGCGTTGCCGGTCTGGCAAAACCATGCCGGTGAAATTGACCTGTTGCTGACGGACATGGTCATGCCCGGCGGCATCACCGGACGCGAACTCGCCCAACAATTGCTGGCCCAAAAACGCGACCTCAAAGTGATCTATTCCAGCGGTTACAGCCCCGACTTTGTCGCGCCGGATTTTGAATTGATCGACGGACACAACTTTCTGCCCAAGCCTTATACGCAGGATAAATTGGCGCTGACTGTGCGCCGGTGCATGGATGAGCCTTTGGTCAAAGCTTGAAGGTGCGGCCAACGATCCGTCTGCCCCCCCGCTCGCCGAAAAACAAGCTGCCAGCCGGTTCCCGCCGCCGAATGATTGTTGGTGCTTGGGGCAATCCGTCCAGCCAGCGGCGCAGTCCAGAAATGGTTCGCAGTCTTCACCTATTCCCGCGCCCGTCGGGCCGCCGGTAAAAGCGTCCGGGCGGATTCCGACTGCTCCAGGGCATCCTGCTGTTGACATTATCCCGAAAGCCAATGTGCGGTGACAGCGCGTTGTCTTCATGCGTGACCGCTTGTGGACGGTAGATTTTTGAGAGCGGCGGAGCCGGCGGAAAAATCAGCGGCTGTCTTTCAAGTTCAAAAGCGACAACCTCAATACTACGCCGCTTGTTTGGGGTTCCGCTTTTTACCGAGCCGGGCTTGAATGGTGTGCAGGAGTCCTTCGAGATTGAAGGGCTTGATCAGCGTTTCCACCGGATTGGTTCCCGTCACGCCCGCCAGCTCGCCACTCATCAGCACTATGGGCACATCCGGCTTCCGGGCGCGCAGGAGCGGAATGGTGGATGGCCCGTCGAGGACCGGCATATCGGTGTCCAGCAGGATCAGGTTGATGCCTTCAGCGCTTCGTTCAAATAGGTCAATCGCTTCGGAACCGTTTTCGGCTGCCAGGACGCGATAACCTTGTGTGGTCAGACCGAGGGTGACCATTTCGCGGACCGACTGCTCATCATCCACGACGAGGATCAATTCCCCGTTGCCCCGAGGCAAACTGGACAGGGAAATGGAGGGTTGCAATTGGAGCGGCGAACTTTCAGCGCGCGGAAGATAGATTTCAAAGGTTGTTCCCACTGCAACTTCGCTTTTCACATTAATAAATCCCCCGTGCTGGCCAATGATCCGGGCCGTGGTGGAAAGTCCGAGTCCGGTTCCTTGTTGCACCGGTTTGGTGGTGAAGAACGGTTCGAAAATCTTCGGCAAAATTTCCGGCGGAATGCCGCTGCCCGTGTCGGCGACGAGCAACATCACAAACCGGCCCGGCTGGCCGTTGGGCGTTTGCGCGGCTTCGTTGGCGTCCAGTTCCACGTTGTCCGCGGCCAGTGTCAATTCCCCGCCGCGCGGCATCGCGTCGCGGGCATTGACGCACAAGTTGAGCAGCACTTGATGCAGTTGCGTGGCGTTGCCCAGCACCGGCCAAAGATCGGGGGGCGCCAGCGTGGCGACATTGATGGACTTCGGAAAAGTTTGTTGGACGATGCGCTCGGCTTCGTGCAACAGATTCCCCAGCGCGAGCGGCAATTTTTCACTGTCGCGGCCGCGGGAAAACAGCAGCACCTGTTTCACCATGTCCGCGCCGCGATGCGTGTTTTCCTCCATCACCGTCAACATGCGGCGCGTTTCCGCATCCGGGTGCCGTTTTTGCAACAGTTGCAGGCCCATCAAAATGGGCGCGAGCGCATTGTTTAAATCATGCGCCATGCCGCCCGCCAGCGTGCCGATGCTTTCGATGCGTTGGGCGCGGAAAAACTCCAGTTCCAGCCGCTTTTTTTCCGTCACGTCCGTGTTGATGAACAGCAGCGATTGCGGTTCGCCGTGTTCATTGCGGATGAGCGTGCATCGGCTGGCCACGGTGAGCTTGCGTCCGTCGCGCGTGCTTTGCTCCATTTCCCCCTGCCATTCCCCGGAACTCAATGTCGTTAGTCGCGCCTCGGTAAACCGTTGTTCGCAGGACGCCACGATTCGTTGCGCCGCGCCATTGTGCAGCAGCTCGACGGCGCTCCAGCCGTAAAGCCGTTCCGCGCTGGGGTTCACGTAGATCACGCGGCCCTCGACATCTTCCACCAAAATCGCGTCCTGCGCTTTCTCAATGAGCGCGGCCTGCTCGCGAATCTTCAAATCCGCCGTCCGGCGCTGCTCTTCAAAACGCCGCTTCTGACGATACCATTCCAGCGATTGATAAAGCGCCGACCCCGCCAGCGCTCCGGGAATTTGCACCGCGCTGACGATCAGCCAGGGAAACCAGGTGTTCCATTCGTTCAAAGCCAGAATGGTGATGCCCAGGACGCCCAATTCCGTCAGCAAGGCGATCCCCGCCGCCGTCAGCGGACGAAAACAAAACATCAGCCCGCCAACAAGCAGCGCGGATAAAACCAGCGCCAGCACTTCGTTTCCCGGCGACAACCGGCGCAGCGAATCGCCCCGGATCAAGTTCATCAACTGCGTGGCGTGAACCGCCACCGCCGGCATGAATTGTTCGCGGTCGCCCCAGGCGGTCAGCGGACTGCGGAATTCATCCTTGCGTTCCAGAAATGTTCCCGCCATCGGGCGCGCGCCGATGAAAACCACCTTGCCCCGGAAAAAATCATCGCGCACTTCAACCGTCCGCAAGGCCGAGCTGTAACTGACATTGGGAATGGTGAATGGCTTGCCGTAGTAACGCACCCATTGGGCGACGGGCGGACTGGCGGGCATGATGCCGATAAGTTTGGCCGTGGCAAAGGCGAGGCTGGGTTCGCCTAAATTGTGAAATCCGCTGAACTGCCGGCGCACAATGAAATCTTCGTCCACAATCGTGTTGGCCACGCCCCAGTGCCCCGCCGCCTCGCGGAATGCTTTTTCGGGCAACGACAGTTGCAGGGATTCCGCGCCGCTCACACCCGGTTCATTGCGGCTGGAACGGCTGATTTCTGCGGCCAGCACCGTGTGACCGTTCGCGCGCAACGCTTCGGCAAAATCCTGGTCGGCCTTGGCGTCCGCGCCCGGTTCGTCGAAAATGATGTCAAACACCACCGCCCTGGCGCCGGCGGCAGTGAGCCGGCGGAGCAATCGGGCGTGCAATTCGCGGCTCCACGGCTCGGCAGGATTTTGCTTTTCGCGCAGGTAGGAATCGAGATCAAGATAGACAATGACCACCGGCGCATTGCTGAACGCCGGTTGCGCAATCATCGTTTGCGACCAGTCATAACTGGAATGCAACAGCGCCGTGCCCAAGCGTGATGACCGCGACAACAGCCAGACGCTCATTACCGCGAGCAATCCCGCCAGCGCCGCAGCCGGCAGCAATCGCGGTTGGCTCCCGGCAAGGCGGCGCAGCGGGTTGAGGGTTTCCATGTTCAAAAATTCATCCGCAATGAAACCGTCAACGTGCGGCCGCGCACCGGAGCGGTTTGCAGGTTTAGCGGATTCAGCCGGTAATCCTGGCCGGTCAAATTCAAAATACCAAGCAGCAGTTCCGCGCGGCGGTGCGGAAACACGTATCCGGCATAAACATTATGCTGCCAGAAATTGGCGGCCGACAATGCCGGGGAATAGCCGTGATTGCTTTGGTGAAACCAATCCGAATCCCATTCGGCGAAGAAGCCGCAGGGCAAATTGTAGCTGAGGTAAAGCTGGCCCTGTTGCAGCACGGCGCGGGAATCTTGTTCCAGCGCAGACGCGCCCGTCACGCCGGCAAGATCGGGCAGGTGGGTGTTTAGTTTCGCTTCGCTCAGGCGATAGCGGGCGCCGGCGGCCCAGTCGCGGCCCAGCAGTTGGTTGACATAAGCCGTCACATTGCGTTCGCGATAATCCAGGGTTTGGCGCGTGGTCGTGGGCGAATCCGGCACCGGGATGAACGCAATGGAATTGGTAAACGCGCCCACGTCACGCGCGCCGGCGGAGCGCAGCAGTTCCGCGCCAAAACCAAAATAGGTATGCGACGGCAGCGCCTGATCAAAACCCGCCGTCCACGAATCAAAGCGCGTGCCCGGCGCCTGGCCGGCAACGGATTCAGGAATCAAACTGCGAAACGCGCTGATCGAACCCGCAACTGTCGCCGGTTCCAAACGAATGCTATTGTCGAAGAACAGTCCTCCGAGCGATCGCGTCCATGCCCCGTGCAGCCAGCCGCCGTTCCACGGCTGCCAGGTGAGGCCGGCTTTGGGCCCGAACAATGACCGGCGGGATTCATCCGCCGAAAGCGGTGGCAGCGATACATTTTGCGGATACGTCAGCGAGTCGTAGCTCAATCCGGCCATGAAGCGAAATTCCGTGATGGGGTGCCACTGATAATACCCATAGCCGTTGATGCGTCCCAAATACGGCGAAGCCGACTGGTCGGCGGTGGCGCCAAACAGGCGCGTGAGCGTGGAGTGCGTGTCCACGGTGCCGCGCTGGAAACGGCCGCCGAGGATGAACGTGTTTTCCGGCGATTCAAAAATTTGCTGCGCCTCCGCCGAGTAGAGCGTGAATGTCTCATCCTGTTGCAACGTGAAATACGGGTCCGCCTCCACGCCGATGGTGCCGGCGCCATCCTGCTGCATGAACAACACATCCGGCTGCGGATTGGTCAGCGACAGATGATCGGTGAGCCGGGAAACCAAAATCAACGTGTGGCTGCCCGGCGACCATGCGTGCGTCCAGGCGGCGAAGAGATTCGGGTTTTGTTCCTCCGACGCGTGCAGGCCAAGAATCGCGTTGGTCGGGTCGTAATGCCGCGCCACGTCGCCGCTGCTGCCATGATAATAACTGGCCTGAAAATACAAGCTGTCGTCGGGCGTGATTTGTTGTTTGGTGGTGAAAGACAACTGCCGGTCTTCCCGGTTGCCGTTCGGGTCCAGACCGTTTTGGGAAACGTATTGACCATCGAACGCGTAGCTGAAGCCATCCAAGGAACCGAAGGCGGCAAGCGATTGTTTCCAGTCGCCGCGGCTGTCATACAACGTCAATGAACTCAGGCCAAACGGCCGTTCGCCGAAGTATCGCAGGTGATCCGATTGCGAGAGCGTTTGGGAAAGATTGCCGCCGCCCGGTGGCGCGAGCAGGTTGGCGACGAGCAATTCGCTTTCCCGCGCGGTTTCCCATCGCAAATCCACCCGGCGCGGGTCTTCCTGATTTTGCAGGCTGTCCGCCAGAAATAGGTGCCCGGAAAAATCGGAGTAAGATTCCTCCACCGCCCGGCTGGCGGCGCTTTGGCTGACTTCCGTCATGCCCGCGGCGTCGTAAATGGCCGCCAGATCAGCGCTCCGCGTCGCGCGATCCTGATCGAGTTGGAGTCGCGAGCAAAACATGCTGCGATTGTCGTTCAGCCTGGCCGACTGTTCCAGATCGCGAATGGCGTCATTGACCTGATGCGTTTGGAAACGGTGCAACGCGGAGTAAAGCCACGCCGTGGGATCGGCGAAATCCAGTTTTTCGGCCAGCGCAAAATCCTTTTCAGCCAGACGGTCTTCTCCCAACTGGCTCCACGCTTTGCCCAAATAACTGCGAAACAAACCGCGTTGCGGTTCCAGTGTGGCGGCAATCTGAAAATCGCGTCGCGCCGCGTCCTCCCGGCCCAGTTGCGCTTCCGCCAGCGCCCGGCCCGCCCACGCGGTGGGTAATGAACCGTCCAGCGCGGATGCCTGCGCGAACACGTCCAGCGCGCGATGCGGATGATTTTCGGCCAGCGCCATGAAGCCCGTCAACGAAACGGCTTGTGCGTTGCGCGGTGAAATCTGCCGCGCGGATTGCAACGCTTTGGCAGCTTCGCGGCGATGTCCAAAACCGAATTCCAGCTCTGCCAGGCGTGCCCAGGCGAAGCCAAATTCTGGCGCGATTTTCACTGCCTGTCGCGCTGCGTTCAGTGCGCCGGGCAGTTGCGATCGCGATTGCAAATAATAGGAACGCGCCAGCCAGCCGCTGCTGTTGGTGGGCGTAGGCAACGCGGCGATGGCTTGGAATTTCACGGCGGAAATCAGTTCGCGCAACGGGTCGGCAGGTTTGCCGACGGCGGAAATCAAGTCCTCGGCTTGCGCCACCTGGCCGCCGCCGAGTTTGAGCGCGGCAAAATAGATTCGCGTGGCGGCGGATTGTCCGGCCAGTTCTTCTGGTGCGTCTGGCAGGGCGTGAAGCAAGTCGCCGTCAGCGTAATCAGCCAGCGATTTCGCCAGCGCGGATTTTTCGGCAGGAGCGAAATGAATTTCCGCCGGATTAAACACGGCTGGATAATAAAAACTCCATTGAATCAGATTGTTCGCCGGCAACATGGCGATTCGCCTGGCGGGCTGGCCGGGTTCGACCAACGCTTGTTCGCCGCTGGTCAGCGCGAGATTGCTTCCGTTAGCGTTCAGGCTGACCGCACCGTCCAGCAGGGCGAGCCGCGTGGTGGCGTCGGTTTCAACCACGGTGAGAAGAAATTCCGTGCCGCGAATCGCCCCGGTGGTCAGCGGCGTTTCAAATTCCACGTCCGCCGGCTGCTCGCGGTCGAAGAAAAACAGCGCGCCGCGTTTGAGTCCAAAGCGATGCCGCGCGGGCGCGGTGGGCGGCTCGATTTCGAGAATGGTGGATGGGCTGACCCGGATGACGCTGCGATCGGAAAGTTGCAGCGTGGCCCGGCTGTCCGCAGCGGTGCGCAAGCGATCGCCGGGATGCAACCACTGATTAAGGTGAGCCGGACGCCAGTCGTTGGTGTTGGCCGCGGTGACTTCAACCTTGCCGGCAAAGGCGATCAGTTGGCTCGCGTGGCGGTCCGTCCTGGCTGTCGGCGGTTCGGCGTGAACGCCACAAATCATTGCCAGCAACATCACGCTGGCCAACCACCAGCGGAGTATTCTTCTCGCAGCGGCATCGCGGTAGAACCCCGCAATTTTTATAATTGCATGATGGCGGCGCTCTACGGAGATGCCGCTACCGCGCAGATCAACCCAGTCAGGAACTGTGCGTGGATGCGCCCGTCCGTAACCGCGATCATATTTTTTCTGAAAACCGGCTAACATCGGGTTTTGGTAAAATGGATATTTGGAGAGCACTTTGGGTGCCGTTGGTCAATTCCGGGGACTATTCAGCCGGCTGGTCCGATTTTGACTGAGCTTCTGATTGTGGCTGATCCGCAAACGGACCAAACTCGGGCATTGGAGGCGGCGTTCAACACAAGTTTCAGTGTCAATTAATGGTGTGTCAGACGATTTGATTCACGGGTTGTAGCGCGAAAAATCACGCTTGGCGCGAGGCCGCCAGGCGAAGTTCCGGCCATTTTTCCAAGCGTCGCAACAAGGCTTGATGCGTGATGCCCAAACGAGCGGAAGCCCGGCGAATCCCGCCGCCTTCGGCTTGCAACGCTTCCTGGATCAGCCGGTATTCCTGAAGGTCAATGGCGTTCAATTGTCGTTCGGCGGGCAGCGCGGCGACGGGAGCGATCGCTGTTTCACGCGTGGCCGGGCCGCTCAACCAGGCCAGGTCAAACGCCAGCCAGGGAGCTTCCTCCGGCGTGCGCAGCAGGGCGCGTTCGAGCAGATTGCGCAATTCACGCACGTTGCCGGGGAAGTGATATTGGCGGAGGGCGGTGAGATCGCCCGATTTTAAAAAGGGTTTTTTGCGTTGGTATTTTTCCGAGAGTTGGGTCAGCAGATTTTCCACGAGCAGGTCCAGATCGGAAAGATGTTCCCGGAGCGATGGCAGTTGAATCGTCGCCACGGTCAAGCGAAACATGAGGTCGGCCCGGAAACGCCCGCGCTGGACTTCTTCAGTGAGGTGACGGTTGGTGGCGGCGACGATGCGTCCGGAAAACTGTTGCAGGGTGTTGCTGCCAAGCGGACGGTATTCACGCGATTCCAAAAACCGCAGCAACTTGGCTTGCTGCGGCAGCGGTGTCTCGGTGATTTCATCCAAAAACAGGGTTCCACCGCTGGCCGCTTCAATCAGACCCGCGCGCCGTTTTTCCGCGCCGGTGAATGCCCCCTTGGCATTGCCGAACAGCTCGGATTCAAACATCTCGGCAGGCACGGCGGAGCAATTCAACGGCACATACGGCACGGCGGCGCCGCCACTGGTCAGCCCCGCATAAGTCAGTTGATGCAGCAACCGCGCGGCCAGATCCTTGCCCGTGCCGGTTTCGCCGCACAGGAGGACGGTGGTTTCCTGGTGGCGGGCGGCTTGGCGGAGTGAGTTTATCGCTTCGCGCAATGCTGGCGCGTCGCCCAAGAGTTGGCCGGAGCATGTGGCGGGATGGTTCAGGCGTTTGCGGACCCGCTGCAAACACGCGGTAAAATCGGCGACACTCAGCGGTTTGGTGAGGTAGTCAAACAGCCCGTTCCGGGTAAGTTCCACCGCCTGGGCGAGTTCTGGCGCCCCGGTGATCATCACGACCACTGAATCTGGACAAGTGCGGTTCAGTTGCAAAAAGAATTCGTAACCGGTGCCGTCAGGAAGGCGGTTGTCGAGCAGCACGAGATCAAAGACGCGATGCTCGGTCGCGAGCCGTGCCGATTGGAGATCAGGACAATGGGTAACCTGACCGCCTTCGGCTTCCACGGTTTTGGCCAGCATGGTGGCGAAGCCGGCATCATCATCGACAATTAAGCAGGAGAAGGAGTCCGGTGGGTTCATGATCTGAGGCATGACTTTATGCGGCGTGGTTTGGCACATCTTCATCCAACAATCAAGGCGTATGAACACGCATGAACATCCCGTTGCAATTCGTGGTCGAGTTGGTCACCCAAATCAATCCGCCATAATTGGGAAATACGTTGGCCACGTTGACCCAAGAGCCGGTGGAAAGATCCGGGAGGCAATCCACAGCATACTGATAGCCGCGGATGCCCGGGAATGCCGAGATCATGGTGTTGGATGCGGGATCGAGCCTGGTCAGCGTTGAGTTGAGCACGGTCAAATTGGCGGGGGCGCTGGTGATGGCTCCAAAGGCATTGGTTATGACCACAAAATAGTTTGCCGAGTCGTGCGTGGAGGGTTGCGAGAAAAAGAGGCTGGCGTTGGTTTCATTGCGGATTTTCGAGTTGTTTTTCCACCATTGATAAGCCATCGGTCCGGTGCCATCGGCAACCACGTTCAAGGCAACAGCCGTGTTCGCGGCCGCCGTCAGGGGTTGCGGCTGGTCAATCACCACCGGCGATGCGGTTGCCGGGCTGGCGGCCAAGGAATAATTCAAATGCGCAATCCCCCGGGCGCCGCCCACACCGCCAACGACGATAAAATAATTTCCGCCATTGGTGGTGACAAACGACACGGCGCTGGAGTTGGTGCCGGTGCCGTTGTTGTTGTTGTCACACGCCAGCAGGCTTAAATTCGTGTAGCTGGTTAGCGGATTGGTGTAAGTGAAGACGGCCAGGAGCGTGGAAAATGAACTGTTCCCGGTGTCAATCGTCATGACGCCGTTGGTTGGCGCCTGGTAATAAAACCAATACGCCGCGCCGGGCGGCACCCCGCAGATCCGCGGCGCATTGGCATCCACCACCGCGTTGGTGGTGTTAAAAATCTGGGTGCCGTGGTAACCAATGACGACCCCGCCGCTCAGACCGCCTTGTAGCGCTTTGGGCGTCAGTCCGGATAACGCGGCGTCGGCAATCTTGTTGCGAGCCAAAACCGCCGGCTGACCTTCCGAATTCACTTCGATCTCAATGGTGGAACTGAAGAAACTATCGTCATCGAGGCTGAATCTCAATGAATACAAACCGAGGTTGGTGCGTTGCAGGCTGGGAATGACCAGCGTGGGTTCGCCGGCGTCGGAGATTTGGTTGCCGTTCAGATACCATTGAAGGTCCACCCTGGAAGTGGTGGGGATCACGCCGATCGTGAGGATCAACGGATCGCCGAGCCGCAAGGCCTGATCGCCCGCGCGGCCCACCACCGTGGGTTGCAGGTTGGCGGAGGAAACAAAAGCAAGCTGCAACCGCACATCGCCGGTCGCCCCGTTGAAACCGTCCACCACGATGTAGTAAGTCTTGCCGGCCCTGGCGCCACACTGCAAATACGAAGTTACCTGGCCGCCGTAATCGTCGTTTTGGGCCACATTTTCCAACTGCGTCAGCGAGGGACTGCCGCTGGATTCACTGATGTATGCCGCCAGCAACGTGTCAAACGAACTGCCGGCGGTGCTCAAGGTGACGAGACCGTTGTCCGGCGCCTGCCAGGCAATCCACAAGGAATGTCCGCCCACCTTCCCGGCCGGCTTGGGTTCATGCGCTTCAATTGTCGCATTGGTATTGGAGCCGAGGACGATGATGTTGGTGCCGCTGATCACCTGGCTTCCGGCAAACAGGTCCGAGAAAACCTGCGCCCGGCTCGTGCCGCCAAGCAGGCACAAGCAAAACAGCAAGCCCCACAGGACGGATTGGGCGTTTTTAGTCACGTTTGCACCGTAGCGTTCGCAATGCCGATAATCAAGAGCGGGGTGCATTTCAGGAAGAAAATTTGATGCTTTCCATTAAATAACCGGGAAATCAATGAAAGTTATCATTTCGTTAGCAGGGAGAATGATCTGATTCCGTGAAGCCGGGCGAAAAACGGTGAGAACTCACGGGCCGGCCGGCTCCGGTTTCGGACCACTGTTCCGGCGCCGGACCGGGTTGGCGGACCTGCTCCCTGAAAACTTGGTGGATTTTCGCGTGGCATGGCCGCTGCTATTGGGAAAAACGAAGCGAGCACTTGATATGCGTTTTATAAAACGGAGCAATTTCATCGCTCCCCCCATTTTGCCAATCCGTTGGCCGGCGCTGATGACAACCGGCGCTGCGACGAAATTTATGGAGAAACTTGTGGCTATGATTTTGGAAGTCAAAAACGGCGGCCGCCCGGCATTGGGCAGTCCGCGACGATGGCTCGTATTGTGTGCAGTGGTTGCGGCGGTCTTCTGCCAGGTCGTTCAGGCGCAGCCGTCGCCGCTGATGGAGGAAGGTTTTAATTATCCGGCGGGAACCGCCCTGGCGGCCAACCCGCCTTGGACGGGAACGGCGGACGCTTCCCTGGAAATCATCGGAGGCAGCCTGACCCAGGCGAATCTTCGCAACACAATTCCCGCCGGCAACATGCTGCAAATCACCGGTGGCAGGGGCTTGTCTGTATATCGTGATTTCAGCAGCAACTCCATTTCCAGCGGCGCGGTGTATTTTTCGGCTCTGGTGCAATGCGGGCAACTGCCGACGAGTTCTCAATTCGTGTTGAGTCTCATGAGTGCTGGCAGCACGGTTCCGGATCAGTCGAGTGATCCGGTGGATGTGTATGCGACACCTGCCGCCGGCGGTTATTATTTGCGCATCCGTGACGCGGGTTCAGATTCATCCACCGCCCAGGTTCTGTTAACGGCCAACACAATTCATTTTGTGGTGGTTAAATTCACTTTTGGTTCCAGCGGGAGCGCCAGCCTCTTTGTTGACCCCACGCCGGGTTTGGCTGAACCGTTGCCCAATGCCTCAGCGAGTCTGGATGATGATGAATTGGGCGGCGGACCTGCGAATTTGCAAGGCGTTGCTTTTGGTTCGGCGAGCAGTTCGTCGTCCGGCATTTTTAATTTTGACACAGTGCGCGTTGGGACGGCGTGGGGCGATGTGACTTCCGCGATTCAGCCATTGGCGCTGATGGGGCCGGACGATCAGGCCGTTTGCAACGGCAGCGGCGCCGCGTTCAGCGTGCAGGTCTTGGGCACTCCGCCGTATGTTTACCAGTGGCGCACCAATGCCGTCCCCGTGGCGGATGCCACCAATGACACGTTTGTAGCGTGGTATCCGGGCACCGATTTTTCCAAATGGAATTATGACGTGGTGGTGCATGACGCCTTTGGAAGCATCACCAGCCGGGTGGCCAAACTGGTGTTCACCACCAACAGTCCCGGCATTTTGACGCCTCCGGCGAGTCAGTTGATGTTGCCAGGCGTTTCCAATGCAACGTTCAGCGTGGTGGCTTCGGGCGATGAGCCGTTAAGTTATCAGTGGCGTTCCAACGGCGTGGTCATTGCTGACGCAACCAACACCAGTTACACGGTGACCAATCCCGGGCCGGCCGCTGCGGCCATGAGCTTTGATGTGGTGGTGTCCAACCCCTGCGGCACAGCCACCAGTTCGCCGCCGGCGCTGGTTGAATTTCCGAACCAATTCAGCGAGGCTTTTGATGCGGGGGCCGGATTCTTCGGGGGAGAAAACCTGGTTCTGACCAACGCCAGCGGCCTTGCCTACAATGTCTGGTCAACGCCGGATCTGTCCTTGCCGGTCACGGCTTGGACATTGGAAGGGCCAATGAGCGAAACGCCGTTGGGCACCACGGGATTGAGCCGTTACGGCTTTAATGTGAATCCGATCACGTCCCCGGTTTGTTACATCTTTGCCTTGAAGAACACCGGGCCTTATTTGAATGCGGAACCGCTGGTTTGGTTGACCACCTCAGACTTCGCCAGTTTCACCATCACCTCCACCAATCTGCCGATTAATGCGGACGGACTTTTTAATCCGAATTCATTTGTCACGGCTTACGATGCCGGCCCGGGATTTTTTGGCGGCGAAAATCTGATTTGCACCAACGGTGGCGGACAAACTTTTGGCGTCTGGTCCTCCTCGAACTTGTCCGTTTCCGTGACAAACTGGACCTATGAAGGGCCAATGAGCGAAACTCCTCTGGGCACGACTGGTTTGAGCCGTTACGGTCTTAATGTCAATCCGGCCACGTCGCCGGTTTATTACATCATCGCGCATTCCAACACCGGGAACTTTACGTCACCGGAACCGGTGGCCTGGTTAACGACGTCTGATTTTGCCAGTTTTACCCTACAAACAGCGGAGTATCCAATTAGCAGCCAGGGAGTGTTTCAACTGCTGCTCCCGCCCGGTATTGTGCAACCGCCGCAAAGTCAGGCGGTGTTCTCGGGGCAAAGTCCCAGTTTCCAGGTGACCGCCAGCGGATCGCAGCTTTCCTATCAGTGGGTGAAAAGCAACGGCGGCCTGCTGCCAGTCACGACGCCGGTGCTCACTTTGAGCAATGTTTCCGCGGCTGCCGCTGGTTCTTATTATGTCATCGTTTCCAATGCTCTCGCTTCGGCGACGAGCAGTGTGGCGACGTTGACCGTGGTTTCGCCGCCGGTTTTGAAACCCGCGTTGGCGGTTTCGCCCGGCCTGATTCAATTTAACGGCAGCGCCATCACCGGCCTCACTTATGTGGTGGAAAGGGCGACCAATCTTATGAACCCCGTTTGGCTGGCCGTGCAGACCAACAATACTGGCGTCTCGGGCAGCATTAATTTTCAAACCAACGCCACGAGCAGTCCCAGCGAATTTTACCGGCTGGTGTTTCCTTGAGCCGCAAGACTGAAAACGCGAAGCCGATTTACCACATGCTCCCGCCATCCAACTTCTCAGCCCCGCAATACCATGTTGCCGGCGCAGACGAATTAACCGTTCCCGCCGCGATTTCACCTGCGCGCTGGCATTCGAGGTCGGTTGCGATCGCGCTCGCCCTGGCCCTCGTGCTGGCCCGGGTGAATCGCGCCTGTGGCGATGAAAATGATTTGGGCTACCGCAAATCTTTCTACCGGGAAGACAACGGCCGCATCAACGTCAACACGGATACCTGGCAGTATAACGTGGGGGTGCAGGATAACGTGCGCCTCAGCGGGAATGTGGTAATGGACGCCATTTCCGGCGCCACGCCCAATGGGGCGCCGCCACAAACCCAGTGGAATTTTCCAACGCAAAGTTCACTTTACCAATCCGCTTACCAGAGCGCTTTCACCAGCCAATACAACCAATTCGTTGCCAACAACCAAATTTATGTGGATTCCGGCCTGGAAACGTATGCTCAACTGACCAATGATGCGTCCGCGTTTGCGACCCAAACGGCTCCAAACATCGCCACTAATAGCGCCGCCGCTTCCTACAATAGTCTCACGAACAATCCAGACTATCGCCGCGGCAAAGTGCCGTTGACCCACATGCACGATCGGCGCACTGCTTTTTCCATCCAGTTGCCGGTCACGTTCGGGGAAAATCAAATCACGCCCTCGTTCGCCTACAGCGAGGAGAGCGATTACATTTCCTTTGGCGGCGCGTTGAATTATTCCCGCTATCTGAACGACAAAAACACCACACTGAGCACCGGCTGGTCGCACAATGCGGATACGGTGCGGGATGATCTGATGATGTGGCAGAGCAAAATGACCGATGATATTTTCCTCGGGCTGGTGCAACTCTGCGGACCCAAGGCCTATTTTACGGTGAACGCTTCGTTGGGTTTTTCCCACGGCTATCTGGCAGACCCATACCGGGGTGTGATGTTCGCCAATGTCCTGCAAAATAATCCGAGCGATCCCGCCCTCAGCCCGGAAGTCCGCCCGCGCCATCGCAACAACCAGATTCTATACGCTTCGTGGACTCAGTTTCTCACGCCGGTGGATGCCAGCTATGAAATCAGTTACCGCTATTTCCACGACTCCTACGGCATCAATGCCAACACGGTGCAGTTGGACTGGCACCAAAAAATCGGAAAGCACCTCGTGATTTCGCCGACCGCGCGTTATTACCTCCAGAATGCCGCGGATTTTTATTACGTCATCGTCCCGGATTCCAACAACCCGCCAACGTTTTATTCCTCGGATTACCGGCTCTCTAAAATGGAAACCTTCACCGTCGGGGTCACGGTGAGCTGGCGTGTCATCAAACACCTGTCGCTTGACGCCAGTTACCTGCGCTACGTGATGCGCGGCTTGGACGGGGTGACCTCACAGAGCGCTTATCCTTCCGCCAACGTAATCAGCTTGGGCGGGCGGATCTGGTTTTAACCTGAATTGAGTTATGCAAACGATGTTTCTCAAACGCCCAGGCCGGTTCGCCGGTCAGCCGTCGTCCGTGGCGGATTGTCCGGTGCCGGAACCGGCCATGAATGCCAGCCGCGTCTTCGAACGGGTGAAGGCTTCGGCTCAAAGCACGGTGGATCGGGGCTTTTACAAGCTGCAATTCTCCGCCATGAGCACGCATTGCCAGGTAAACTTTCATGGCGTTCCCGATGCGCTGGCCCGGAAATTCCAAAGTGACGTTGTCACGTGGGTGGCGGAATTCGAGGCGCGTTATTCGCGTTTCATTCCGGACAGCTTGATCGGCCGCATCAATGCCGCCGCCGGCGAACATTGGGTGGAAACGGATCCGGAGACGGACCGGTTGTTCAGCCTTTGCCAGGAATTGTTCTTCTTCACGCGGGGTTCCTTTGATCCCACGGCCCTGCCGTTGATGAGATTGTGGAACTGGAAGCAGTCGCCGCCGGTCCTTCCGAGCGACGCTTCAGTTCAAGCCGCGCGCGCCTTGATTGGCTGGAATAAAGTCCAGCGTCGGCCAGGCGGAATATTTTTGCCGCAACGCGGCATGGCCATTGATCTCGGAGGCATCGGCAAAGAATACGCCGTGGATTGCGTCATGAACCTCGCCAACGAGCGCGGCATTCCGAATGTGCTCGTGGATTTCGGCCAGGACGTGCGCGTGCGCGGCCATGCGCCGGACAAGCAATGCTGGTGGGTGGGACTCGACGACGCGCATATGCCGGGCAAATGCTGGGCGGGAGTGGCGGTTACCGACCACGGGGTCGCCACCTCCGGCGACTACCTGCGCCACTTTGAAGTCAATGGCCGCCGCTACGGGCACATCATTGATCCGCGCACGGGCTATCCGGTATTGAACGATGTCCGCTGTGTTTCCATCATCGCGCCCAGTTGCACCATTGCCGGCCTGCTTTCCACCAGCGTCTGCATCCTTGGCGCCAAGGAAGGCCTGGAACTGATCGAACTTCATCCCGGCGCCGCCGGTGCCATCATCACCAATTCATCAAAATTAACCTCACGAAAATTCCATGAATACATTCCGGCCTAAAACCCTCGTTCTGGCAGCCATGCTGGCCGTCAGCGTCTTTACGGCTTCAGCCATGCTGAACGTTGGCGCCAGTTTTCCCGACCTCGCCGCCTTCAAGCTCGATGGCAAACTGCCCGCCACGCGCAAGGGCAAAATTGTGATCATCGATTTCTGGGCCTCCTGGTGCGGCCCGTGCAAGGAGTCCTTTCCCGTGCTGAATGAATTGCAAAAGAAATACGGCGACAAGGGCCTGGTCATCATCGGCGTCAATGAAGACGAGGACAAATCCGACATGCAGTCATTTCTGAAGGACCATCCGGCCACGTTCACCGTGGTTCATGACGACGGTCAAAAACTCGTCGCCAAAGCCGGCATTGAAACCATGCCCAGTTCATTTGTGCTGGATGGCGCCGGCGTGGTGCGTTTCACGCACAACGGTTTTCATGGCTCGAAAACTCGGGAGCAATATGAACAGCAAATCGAATCGCTGCTAAAGAAATGATGTTATGCAACCGCTTCTGAAAAAAATAACGCTGCTGGCCGTGCTTGGCTTTGTCATCGGCCTGCAAACCGGCTGCACTGCGGTAAAGCCCTGGCAGCGCAAAACCCTGGCGGATTATACCATGCGTGGCGATCGCGATCCACTGGGCGAAAGCATCAATGAACACATCTTTTTTTCGCGCGAAATGGCTTCCGGCGGCAAAGGCGTTGGCGGCGGTGGCTGCGGCTGCAACTGAGGAATCGCAACATGAAATCGGGACTTAAAATTTTTCTGATTCTACTGGCGGCGGCCGGGTTCCAGCCAAAAACAACGCCCGCCGCCAGTTTGAACGTGCGCAGTCCTTTTGGCGTTGAGGTGCGGGCGGTCACTGATCCAGCCGGTGTGAATGTGCTCCGCGTGAATTTCACCGTGCCCTCGGAATGCGTCCTGTATTATGACCGGCTGCATTTCCGCACAGCCGACGGCGCGGAAATTCAGCCTTTGAAAATGCCGCCGCCCGTGCTGGAAACCGACCGCGTAACGGGCAAACCCCGCCAGGTTTATCTCAAGGATTTTGCCGTGGAGCTTAAGCCGGAGGATGTGCCGGGGCCGGGACATGCGTTGACCGTGAAGTTTCAGGGCTGCACCAATGCCGCCTGTTTCTTTCCGGAGCAAAGACGGTTTGCGCTGGTGGCGGCCAACGGAATTTATAGCGAAGTCACCGGTGAGATGGCTGGTGGAACATCAGCCCAGCCGTCTGCTGCGGGGCAGACGTCCGCGGGCATTGACTGGGAGCGTGAATTCAAAGATTTCGCCATCAAAGGCCGGCAGACCGGTTACTTGAGCGCCTCGGAATTCAATGCGTTTTTGGACAATTCGCTTGCGGGCAAAGGCACGGCAGATCCGTTGGCTAAATTCCAAAACATGGGAATGCTCGCCACGTTGCTGCTTATCTTGGTGGGCGGATTTTTGCTGAACTTCACGCCCTGCGTGCTGCCGATGATTCCCATCAACCTCGCCATCATTGGCGCCGGACGGCAGGCCCGCTCGCGGACGGATGGGTTCCGCAACGGCGCCATTTACGGGCTGGGCATCGCGCTGGCTTACGGCACGTTGGGACTGGCGGTGGTGCTGACGGGTTCCAAGTTTGGCGCGTTGAATTCCTCCATGTGGTTCAACGTCGGGATCGCGCTGGTTTTTATCGTGATGGCCCTGGGCATGTTTGACGTGGTGAATATTGACTTCTCGCGGTTCAGTGGTGCCGGTCCGAGCGGCGCGGCAGGCCAGGGCGCGTTGGCGCAAAACGCCGTGGTGCTGTCGCTGGGCGTCATGTCTGCACTGCTGGCGGGAGCCTGTGTGGCGCCGGTGGTGATTTCGGTGGTGCTGCTGGCCACCAATTTTTATGCCAAGGGTTCCATGGCCGGCTTGATGCTCCCGTTTCTGCTGGGCGTGGGCATGGCGTTGCCCTGGCCGTTTGCCGGCGCCGGTCTGACGTTTCTACCCAAGCCGGGCAAATGGATGAAATACGTGAAATACGGCTTCGGCGTCATGATCCTGGCCTTTGCCTTTTACTACGGACATTTGGCGTGGCGCGCGCATCAGTCAACGGCCGGTTCCATCGCCACCACCGGTTCGGCGGAAGGCGCTTCCGATGAATCGGATCAGACATTGCTGGCTGCTTTGGAAAAATCCCGCGCCACGGGCCGTCCGCTGTTCCTGGATTTTCACGCCAGTTGGTGCAAGGACTGTTCCGCCATGGACGCGACGGTGTTCAACCAGCCACCGGTGGAAGATCATTTAAAACAATTCATCGCCGTGCGTTACGCGGCGGAACAACCCAATGCCGCTCCAGCCAAGCCGTTGCTGGATCATTTTAATATTGTTGGCCTCCCGGCCTACCTCGTTCTGACACCAACCAAATAATCTAATCCCACCAGAATCATAAAACGCTTATGAAATACAGATACCTCCAGTTTATGTCCGTGCTCATGGCAGGGCTTTTGCAATTGGCCCCGCTGGCGCGGACTTTCATGATGAATTTACAGGGCCTGGCTCCCTCCAGTTGGGCGATGATTCTCCGCATCGGCGTGGGCGCGTCCGCCTTGCTGGGCTTTGACGCCGTTTCCCGCGCCTCCAGCATTGCCATCTCGCCGGCCAACGCCACGGTCGGGCAGCCTTACGTTGGCACCATTACTTATTCCGGGGGACATGCTGGCTCGGTCAGTTCCATGGCTTTCAGCAACGTCTGTTTGGGATCGGCGGTGGCATTCGTGGACGGATTGACCATCGTTTACAATGGTGGCAACACCGCCACAGTGACCGGCACGCCGACGGGCGCTGGGAATTTCGCCTTCACCCTCAAGGTCTTTGACCAAAGCGGTTGTGGCTCGGGGGGGAATTCTGATGCCCGCTCCACCACCCTCGTGGTGGGGGCTGCCGGCGGGGGAGCGGTCGCCCCGACCATCTCCGCCGCTCCGCAAAACACGTGCGCCCAGGTCGGCACCGATGTGCAATTGAGCGGCGGGGCGTCGGGGAATCCATTGCCGCAGTATCAATGGTGGCGGGGATTGACGCCCATTGCGGGCGCGACCAATTCCATTCTCGACATCCCAAATGTGCAACTAACAAACGGAGGTGTTTATACGTTGACCGCTTCCAATTCCCAAACGGCGGGGTATTCCTTCGGCAGCCTCCCCAAGGCGAATTGCTATTTGTCCGTGGCCATTTCCGGCGGCACCAATTTTTCCACGTTTAATTTCACGAATTATGCTCCCGCAGGCCAGTCGCTGACCATGTTCAGCTACGTCACCAACGTAGCCACGGCAACCAACTACTTTGTTTGGACCTATAATTATGTGAACGTGATCAGCACGGCCAACGCCTTTCCTTTGGCGGCCAACTTGGTGACGCCGGCGCGGAGCGGCACCTACACGGTCACGCTCAGCAGCACCAACAGCGGCGGTGCGATCATCAGCGGCCAGAACTATGATTCGTATTGGGCGTTTGGTTATCCGCCAATGTTAGACAGTTCGCTGCCGGCCTCCAGCAATGCCGTGGCGGGCAGCAGTATTATTTTGAGCGTGCCCGTCAGCGGCAGCCTGAATGTCTATAACAGATCTGGCGGTGCCGGCGGCTATGTCACAAATTACACGGATCCCTGTGTGTTTTGGTATCGTGACGGCATTCTGGTGTCATCGCAGCTCTACGAACTGGGGCCGACGACTTCGACCACCTACTCGAACACTTCGGTCAACGTCTCATTGGCGTTGAATAATCTCAGCAGCGCCGATGCCGGAAATTACACCGTTGTGGTGACTAATTTTTGGGGCAGCATCACCAGCAGTCCAGTGCAGCTCTCCGTAGGCGGCGGCGCCAGCGCTCCGTCAATCACGACCGATTTGCCCGCCGCCAAGTCGCTGTTGGTCGGACAAAGTTCCACCCTCAGTGTGGCTGCCACCGGCACCGCGCCACTTGCCTATCAATGGCGCAAGAACAATGCGGCCCTTGCCGACGGCGGCGTTTTTAGCGGCGCATTGACCAACGCGCTCACGCTGACAGGCGCCACCACGAATGAAAACGGAAATTACTCGGTGGTCATCACCAACGTGGCTGGGGCCGTCACCAGCAGTGTGGCCAGTCTGTTGGTGGCCGCTCCCCCGCAACTCACCTTGACCCAAAGCGCCGCCAGTTTGCAGATCAGCGGGAATACGCTGACCGGTCTTGACTACGTCATCCAGGCGACCACCAATCTTTCATCGCCAGTGTGGGTCTCCATATTCACGAACAATACGGTGTCCGGCGGTGCCGTCAATTATCAGACGAATAACAGCAGCGGGCCTATGCAGTTTTATCGGGTTATGTTTCCGTGATGCCGGCCAGCTCGATTTGATTGAGTTTGTGGTGTGTGATGGTGCCCGGCCGTTGGCGCATCTGCGGTGATTGCGCTATGGTCGGTCGGCTTGAGAAGGGGCGATTCCTCAGTAGGGGGGGAATCGCTCCGAAGCTTTCGACGAAATTCGCTGTCATGCCTTGCGTTTTTGTCCGCATCCAAACGGGGATACGTCTTTGAAGTTTTTCAAACCCACCAGCGATTGGATGCGGCACTTAAAAACGCCTTCACTTGGCCTGATGGCCGGCGGCGGGCAAACCTTCTGCCTGATAGGCTTTCAAACAGGCATGGCGCGAAACAAAAATCCGGTTTTCACCGATTCGTCGGAGCAATCCCAGGCGTTTGAGGGTGTCCAGATGCTGGCTTTGGACACGGGCCAGCGCCAGCACCACGCCCGCTTTGCTCAGATCCTGGTGCAACTCAATCATGGCCTGGCTCGCCGTGAAATCGAGGTCCGTAATGGCGCTGCAATCAATCACCAGCCAGCGCACCGCCGATTGGGAGTCATGCGCCAGTTTGCGAACCTGCTCGGCAAAGTAGCCGGCGTTGGCATAAAACAGGTCGGCGCCAAACCAATACATCACCAGTCCCGGTTCAATCATCTTGCCGGGTTCCGGTGCCGCCAGCCGCCAGTGATCCAGCGGATCGCGCAACACCACGGCGGTATGCGGGCGATAGCTGTGGCGCACGTGTTGTAGTAGCGATAAAACCAAGGCCAGCAGAATGCCGTGTTCCACACCGAGAAAAACCACCGCCGCCGCCGTGATGACCGCCAGATAAAATTCCTTGGGACTGGCTTTTTGCAACGTGCGCAATCCACGCACATCCACCAAATGCACGCCCACGACAAATACAATCGCACCGAGCACGCACACCGGCAGATATTGCAATGGCCCGGTGAGGAATAGCAGCACCACGCCGACGGTCAGCGCCGTGGTCAGATGCGCCAGTTGGCTGCGTCCGCCGACGGATTCCACCATGGCCGTTTGCGTGGGACTGCCATTGACCACAAAGGCGCCGCTCAGGGCTGCGGCGGCGTCGGCCGCGCACAATCCCACCAGGTCCTGGTTGGGGTTGACCGGTTGATGATGACGGGTGGCGTAAGCGCGGGCGGTGATCGAACTTTGGGCTACGACCATGACAAAACACGCTCCCGCGATCGGCAACAAAGACTGCACATCCGTCCACGCAATCCGGGGAAATCCGAGATGCGGCAGCCCGCCTGTCACCGGCCCCAGCACGGCAATGCCCCGGCCGGAAAAATCAAACGCCGCGCTCAATCCCACCACCGCCACCACCGCCACCAGCGAGCCGGGAAAGCGGGGCGCCAGCCGATGGCACAACCCGCTGGCGGCAATCACGCCGGCAGCGACCATGAAGGTCGGCCAGTGAAATTCCTGAAAGCGCGTGACGACTTCCAAAAATTGCCCGGCCGTCGTCTGACTCTTCACGGCGATGCCGGTCATTTCGCCCAAAACGGCGACGCTGATTTGAATGCCGACGCCCGTAAGAAACCCGATCAATACCGTGCCGGACAGGAAATCCGACAAAAATCCCAGCCGCAACAGGCGTGCAGCCAGCAAATAACCGGCGGTCAGCAGAGCCACCATCGAAGCAAGGGCGGCATATTGTTCACTTCCCGCCGCTGCCAGCGGCGCGATGCCCACGGCCAGAATGGCCGCCGTGGCGGAATCTGCCGCCACCACCAGGTAGCGCGAGGCTCCCAATAGCGCGAAAGCGATCATGGGGAGCAACAAAGTGTAAAGGCCGGTGATGACCGGCATGCCCGCGATCTTGGAATAACCCATCGCCTGCGGGATGTTCATGGCCGCCAGTGTCACGCCGGCAATCACGTCCGGCAGCACGCGCGACCGATCAATTGGCAAAATTCCCGTCAAAAGGGAAAATTGCCATCGCCGGAACGGGCCTGAATTTACCGCCTTGGCGTCCACTTTGGCCATTGAGCATCATCAAAAAAGTTGCTGGAGGCAAGTGAACTGGCGGGCATTCGAGTTTGAGACCAGGTCTGGTAATTCTGCGATAAAGCTGCGACTTGGCTGAAGACAGTCTGGAATTTTGATGTTAAAGTCGGCACCATACTGCTGCGTGTGAACGATGAATTTGCCGCGTTGATGAGATACGACAATGGTTCTGATTGTGGATGGCCAATTCGCCGGTAGCGTCATTGTTTCCAACGGCAAGTTTAACCCAACAACTTTAAATCACCATGCCGGACGAGTCTGACGCCACTGCGGGCCACTCCCCGATCAATGCCCAATCCACGGGAAAACCACCGCTTGTTCCTGTTGAGCCGGCCGCCGGCCGCGAAGATTTTTGGCGCTTTTTTGAGTTGGCCGCCATTGGCTTGGCGCAGGCTGATGCCGCCACGGGCCGTTGGCTGCGGGTGAACCCCAAAATGTGCGAAATCACCGGTTACGCCGCCGCCGAATTGTTGCGGCTGCGGGTGTTCGACATTTCCCATCCTGACGATCGCCAGCGCGATGAGGCGGCGTTTCAAAGTGTCGCCGGCGGTAAAATTCCCAGTTATAATCTGGAAAAACGCTACGTGCGGAAAGATGGCGGCAGCGTCTGGGTGAACGTGAATGCCGCCCTGCTCAGGGATGCGGACGGCAGACCGGCGTGGGTGATGGCAACCGTCGAAGATATTTCCCAGCGCAAAGCGGCGGAGGCGGAAATTTTAAGGCAGAAAAATCTGCTCAACACCATTGTCCGCAACAGCAGCGAGGCGATTTACGCCAAAGATGTTCGCGGCAAATACCTGGTCATCAACGAGGCCGGTGCGCGGATGATCGGGCAGCCTGCGGATGCAATCATCGGCCACACTGATGCAGAACTGTTGGACGCGGAACTGGCCGGGAAATTCCGTGAATCCGATGAACTGGTCATGGCAAGCGGCCAAAGCCGGGAACAAGATGAGGTGGTGTTCATGGACGGCAAACCTCGCGCCTTTCTGTCGCACAAATCCCTCTGGAGGGATGCTGAAGGCCGCGTCATCGGCGTCATCGGAGTGTCCAACGATATTACCGGGCGCAAGCAGGCGGAACAGGAGTTGCGGCGGTTGAGTCAATGGCTGCTGCGCACGCAAAGCATCAGCCGGGTGGGCGGCTGGGCGTTCAATATGAAAACCGGCGAGGTGTGGGCTTCGCCTGCGGCCCGCCGCATCTATGGGGTGCCCGATCAGGGTTCGCTGTCATTGCCGCGCATCCAATCTGCCGTGCGGGCGGAGTTTCGTCCGCGTTTGGATGCCGCCTTGCGCGATTTGATGGAGCAGGGAATTCCCTACGACCTCGAATTTCAAATTGTCCGCGCCAATGATCAGGCCATCATCGACATCCATTCCATCGCCGAATACAACGCGGACGAAGCGACCGTGGTCGGGGTTATTGAAGATATTACCCCGCGCAAGCTGGCGCATTCGGCCCTGCGGGAGCGGGAGGAGCAATTGCGGCTGTTTGTGGAACACAGTCCGGCGGCCATCGCGATGTTTGACCGGGCCATGACTTATCTGGTGGTGAGCCGGCGCTGGTTGGAAGATTACCGGCTGGATGGGCAGAAGGTTGTGGGCCGGAGTCATTACGAGATTTTTCCGGAGACTCCACAGCGTTGGCGGGAAGTGCATCAACGCTGTCTGGCGGGAATGATTGAAAGCTGTGAAGAAGACCGGTTTCCGCGGGTGGATGGCACTGTGGACTGGGTGCGCTGGGAAGTGCGGCCGTGGAACCGGGAGGATGGCGACATCGGTGGCATCATCATTTTTTCCGAAAATATCACCGCGCGCAAACGGGCGGATGAAGCGTTGCAGAAAATCGAGGCGCGTCAGGCCAAGATGGTGGCCAATCTCGGGGATGTGATCGTGATCATTGATCGGCAGGGAATCAACCAATACAAGAGTCCCAACCTCGAGAAGCGCTTTGGCTGGCGCGTGGCGGATCTGGTGGGCACGCCGGCGCTGATGAATGTGCATCCCAAAGATCAGGAGGCGGCGCAGCGGTTTATGCTTTCGCTTTTCAGCCAGCCCAACGCGACCGGCACGCTGGAATGCCGCTACCGCTGCAAGGACGGCAGTTACAAATGGATTGAATTCACCGGCGTCAATCTGCTGGATGACCCCGACGTGCAGGGACTGTTGGGGAATTATCACGATATTTCCCAGCGCAAGGCCGCCGAAGCCAAGCTTCACAAAAACGAAGAGCTGTTCATGCTCTTCATGCGGCATTCGCCGATTTACCTTTATGTGAAGAAAGTCACGCCGGACGAAAGCCGGTTCGTGCTGGCCAGCGACAACCACAAGGAATTAATCGGCATAGCGGGTCGTGAACTGGCGGGCAAAAGCATGGGCGAATTGTTTCCCGCCGAATTTGCCCGGGCGATGACCGCCGATGATCAGGCGGTGGTGGCCAGCGGAAAAGTGCTCAAACGCGAGGAGGAATTCAACGGGCGAAACCTGACGACGATTAAATTTCCAGTCGTCCAGGGCGAGGAAACCTTGCTGGCCGGCTTTACCTGGGACATCACGGAACGGGTTCAGGCCGAGGCCGCCTCGCAGCGCGGACAGAAATTCGCCCAGGCCCTGTTGGACAGTCTGCCCGGAATTTTCTACCTCTACACCTACCCGGAATGCCGGCTGGCTCTCTGGAACAAACGCCATGAAACCTTGCTCAGTTATTCGGCCGATGAGCTGAAGGATTTTCACGTGACTGCGTGGCACAAGCCGGAAGCTCGCCCCGCCGTGATGGCGGCGATTGAAATGGTCATGCAACAAGGCAACGCCTCGATCGAGGCGCCGTTGTGGAGCAAGGATGGCCGGCCGATTCCGTTTGTGCTCACTGGCGTGCCGTTTGAATCGCAGGGGAAAACCTATTTCATGGGCATCGGCCTGGACATTACCGAGCGGAAGCTGGCCGAGGAAGCCCATGCCCGGCTGGCCACGGTGGTCGAGCAGGCATCGGAAATCATCATGATCACCGATACCAAAGGCAGGTTCACTTACGCCAATCCGTCGTTTGAAAAAATCACCGGATACAGCCAGGCCGAAGTGCTGGGCAAATCGCCCGCCATCTTGAAAAGCGGCCGGCAGGACGAGGAGTTTTACCGCAAATTGTGGCAGACCATTCTCAACGGCGAAGTCTGGCGGGGACACTTTGTCAACCGGCGCAAGGACGGCACCTTTTTCGAGGAAGACGCCACCATTTCGCCCGTGCGCGATGCCACCGGAAAAATTGTCAATTTCGTGGCGGTGAAACGGGATGTGACGCATGAAATGGAACTCGAGAACCAACTGCGCCAGTCCCAAAGATTGGATGCCATCGGCCAGTTGGCGGGCGGCGTGGCGCACGATTTCAACAACATTCTTTCTTCGATCATGATGCAGACGGAATTGATCGCCATGAGCGAGGCGCTCACGAGCGAGGATCAGGATGGGCTGAAGCAAATCCGCGCCGATGCCAACCGGGCCGCGAACCTCACGCGCCAACTGCTGCTCTTCAGCCGCCGGCAGGTGATGCAATTGCAGAATCTGGACCTGAACGATGTGGTTGCCAATCTGGCCAAGATGCTCCAGCGCATCATCGGCGAAGATGTGCAAATGGAATTGCGTCTGCATCCACGGCCCCTGATGACCCATGCGGATCCCGGGATGCTGGATCAGGTGCTGATGAACCTGGTGGTGAATGCCCGCGACGCCATGCCCAAGGGCGGCTGCCTCAGCATTGCCGTCTCGGAGCGGCGGGTTGACGACAGCATCAGCAGGCAAGAGTCGGATGCGGCTCCCGGCCATTACGCCTGTCTGAGCGTCGGCGACACGGGAGAGGGCATCGCGCCAGAAGTTTTGCCCCGTATTTTCGAGCCGTTCTTCACCACCAAAGGCGTTGGCAAAGGCACCGGCCTGGGATTGGCCACGGTCTTCGGCATTGTCAAACAGCACAAAGGCTGGATCAAAGTGGATAACCATCCCGGTCATGGCGTGACTTTTCATGTGTATTTCCCGGCCTGTTCCTCGGCAACGTCCGAGCCAGATCAAGTTGCAGAACCTCCCACCCCGTCGCTCCAAGGAACGGAAACCATCCTGCTGGTCGAGGACGAATTATCCGTGCGCGCACCGATGAGTCTGATTCTGCGCCGCCACGGATATCAGGTGTTGGAGGCGGCCAATGGGGTGGAAGCGCTTCAACTTTGGCCGCAGTGTCGTGAGCAAGTGGCGCTGCTGCTCACCGATTTGGTGATGCCGGGGGGAATGGGCGGCCATGAATTGGCCCGCATTTTGGAGGCCGAGGCGCCGAACCTCAAAGTTATCTACACCAGCGGTTATAGCGCCGAAATTGCGGGCCAGGATTTGCATTTGCTTCCGGGGGAAAATTATATTCAAAAGCCGTTCTCCCCCGTGAAGCTCTTGAACACCGTTCGGCAGTGTCTGGATTCGGAGCACCCGTCAACGGGCGGCGTATGATGGGCCGGCCATTGGCCGGTGATTCAACCCAAGTTGGCCGCCAGAAAATGATCCAGATTCATCCATTGCTCGATGGCCCGTTCCGCGAAGCTTCCGCGCTGAATCCGGGGGAGATTCAAGTCTGGCGCGTTTCACTCGCCGCCACTCCGGCCCGCGAGAGGAACCTGAAGGCAGGCCTTTCCGCCGGGGAACTTCGCCAAGCGGACGGGTTTCATTTCGCCGCCGATCAGCGTCGATTCATCGTCCGGCGGGCTGTCTTGAGATGTTTGTTGTCGGCTGTGCTCGACCTGCCTCCAAATCAAATCAGGTATGTAGTTGGAGTCCACGGCAAACCCGCGTTGCCCAATCATCTGAATCCCAAGGGCATCCGATTTAGCTGCACGCACTCGGGCGATTGGGCGCTGATCGCGCTGGCTGTGAATGGCGAATTGGGATTGGATCTGGAGATGCATCGGGAAATTCCCGAGGTTCAAGCGCTTGCCCAAAGCCATTTTTCCGCCGGCGAAGTGGCCGAGTTGACGGCTTTGCCTTTGACCCGGCAAATCACGGGTTTTTTCAACGGTTGGTCGCGCAAGGAGGCGTTTGTCAAAGCCATCGGGGTCGGTCTGTCGTATCCGTTGAGTCATTTCACCGTTTCTTTGATGAGCGCCCATGGCGTTGTGCCTCTGGCGGTGGCCGATGATGCCGCGATGCGCCGGCGGTGGACCTTGGTTTCGCTGGAATTATTGGAACAATTTTCCGCGGCGTTGGTTTTTGAGGCCAACCAAGCAACGGCGATTCGTTGCCTGGCTTGGGACGGAGATTGAGGCTTACAGATGGTTCCGGAGCCAATCGCCGGATGGAAAATAAAAAAAGGCCGACTATCAAAGCCGGCCTTCTTGGGTCGCGCGTAAGTTTAGCGCTGGGAAATTTAACTTTGCACCGCTTGTTTGCGGCGGATGATTTTTACGGCGCTGATGCCAAAAGGCAGCAACATCAAGGCGCCCGCGACAATGGTGGCTGGTTCAGGAACCGCCGTGGTCGGAACATTCGGAGTGTTCGCGCTGGGCGTGTAAATCAAACCCTGGCTTTTGCCGTCGTTGGGCGACAGCCAAGAACTGTCATAATACACAAACGTGCCGTTGTTGATGGCGGTGTTGACGCTGAGCACCATTGCCAAGGCGTCGGCCATAACCGCCCGGCCAAATCCACAGGCCTGCAAATTGCCATTCATGAAGCAAGGGTTGGCAACGATTCCGCCGTCCACGGAATCATAAAGCACTTTCCAAATGGCCAATTGAAGGCTTGCATTCTGAGCGGCTGTCAGGGTCTTGCCCACAAAATAGGTGTTGTAAAGGTAGGCGGCATCTTGAATGGAGGAAATTCCCGCCGACCAAGCCGGGTTCACGCCGCTGCCTGAATTGGCAAAAGATCGCGCCGTGTATTCATCGTTTTTTTGCCACTGCACGCCCGCGTCAGTGCAAAACGATTGAATTTGCAGATTCGCACCGCCTTGCGAGTGGTTGACCACGTTCAACGAGAAAGCGCCGGCAATGGTTCGCGTCCAAGCTCCACCTCCATTATAAGAAACAGCACCACCAGAGCCGCTGAGACTGGTGCTGGTGATCGTTAGGTCATCGCCGAGAGTGATGGACGCCTGAGCGCTGGCGGCCGCAAATGCCACACTGGCTGTTACCAGTAACCAACCCAGATTTTTTGCTGTTTTCATAGGATTTAATTATTTGCGTTTCTCAGTTTCGCCTTTGCTATTTTGGCGTGTGCAACTGTCTAAATATCGCACAGATGAAGTCTTGGAATCTATTCACTTATGGGGCGAGTGTATTCACTTTTGGGACCTGGCAACAAAGTTCCCAATGCCAGTAAAATGACTTTCAGCATGCCCATTGAAGACGAACAAAAATTACAAATAGCCGCTCCTGAAAAGCGCAGTATTGCATGGCGGCGGCAAATGATGGCGTGTAGTGGCGTGAAAATACTCGACCGGAAAAGTGCATACCGGGGGCGAAACCCGGTCGCAAAGAGCG
>JAKALA010000120.1 GCA_021813325.1 bacterium
TTGAGCACACCGCCCTGGATGCCGGCGCCAATGGCGACGACTTCGTCGGGGTTCACGCCCTGATGCGGCGGTTTGTTGATGAGCTTGTGCGCGGTTTCCACGACGCGCGGCATGCGGGTCATGCCACCGACGAGCACCAGTTCATCGATCTTGCTGGCGTCGAGACCGGCATCTTTCAAACACGCGTGAACCGGCTTGATGGTGCGCTCGAAAAGATTGTCGGTGAGCTGCTCCATCTTGGCGCGGGTGAGATTTTTCTGGATGTGCTTCGGGCCGGAGGCGTCCGCCGTAATGAACGGCAAATTAATGTCGTAAGTGGTCGAGCTGGAAAGCGCGATTTTGGCTTTTTCGGCTTCTTCCTTGATGCGTTGAAGCGCGTCAGGCTGCTTGCGGAGGTCCATGCCTTGCTCTTTCTTGAACTCGTCCAGAATCCAATCCATGAGCGCATTGTCCCAGTCGTCACCGCCAAGGTGCGTATCGCCATTGGTGGCTTTGACTTCAAACACGCCGTCGCCGATTTCCAGCACGGAAATATCAAACGTGCCGCCGCCCAAGTCATAAACGGCAATTTTTTCGTCGGATTTCTTGTCGAGTCCGTAGGCGAGCGACGCGGCGGTCGGCTCGTTGATGATGCGGAGCACTTCCAGACCGGCAATACGTCCGGCGTCTTTGGTGGCCTGGCGTTGCGAGTCGTTGAAATAAGCGGGAACCGTAATGACGGCTTGCGTAATCTTTTCGCCAAGACGCGTTTCAGCGTCGGCTTTCAATTTGGCGAGAATCATCGCGGAAATTTCCGGCGGCGAGAATTGCTTGGTCTTGCCTTCCACTTCCACTTCCACCGCGCAATCGCCATTGGCCGCTTTGACGACCTTGTAGGGCATGCGCTTGGTTTCTTCCTGAACTTCATCAAATTTGCGGCCCATGAAACGCTTGATGGAGTAAATCGTGTTGCGCGAGTTGGTCACAGCCTGGCGCTTGGCGGCATCGCCCACGACGCGTTCGCCGCTCTTGGTAAACGCGACGACGCTCGGTGTGGTGCGTTTCCCTTCGGAGTTTTCCAGCACGAGCGGCTCGCCGCCATCCATGACGGCCATGCAAGAGTTCGTGGTGCCTAAGTCAATGCCTAATACTTTTGCCATAAAATCATTGGTTAAATGTTTAACAAGTCAACTGCTGCGATACTTAACGCAATTAAAGTGCCGAAGAATGCCAACTCAGGAAATTTATTTTTAATGCTTGGGCAATAACATTTTATACAATAAACGATTCTTCCAAACCCAATTCAAAACTGCGCCACAGGCGGCACAATGGCACAGTTGATCTGGTTTTGGCGCATTTGGCGTGGCACACTTTTCCCCAATCCCGAATACATTTGCGCAAATAGTTGTAGTCGTAGCGGATATTAAAAAATCAGCGCAGGAATCAAGTTGAAATAGTGGGGGCGAGGTTTTGTTGCTGTGAACAATATCGCTTTCCTGCCCGTTTCTGGTTTTCCCAGAGACGGGCACCGTCTCCAAATCATTTCAAAGGCTCAGACTGCTCCGTGCGTGTTCAAATCACTTCCGGCATCAGATTTTGGTCGCCACCCCGCTGCGAGCCGTCAAAAATTCTTTCAACTCCGCTGCCGCTTTGCCGCCGAATCCGGGCACTTCGGCAATTTGTTCCAGCGGGGCAAGCTTGAGACGGGCAACCGAGCCGATTTTTTTTAACAACGCGGCTTTGCGCACTTCGCCAATACCCGGGAATTCATCCAGAATGCTCTCGGAAATTTTCTTCAAACGAAGCTGGGCGTTAAAACTGTTCGCCACGCGATGACATTCGTCACGCACTCGCTGCAACAATTTGACCGCCGGATGATCCAAGCCCAAACGCAACGGTTCCGCCTTATCCGGCAGATAAATCTCTTCAAATTCCTTGGCGAGACCGATAATCGGAATTTTTTCCAAACCCAGCTTCGCCAACTCCGCGCAAGCCATGCCGAGTTGTCCGCGGCCGCCGTCGATCAGGATCAAGTCCGGCATGGTGGTGGGCGAATTTCTAACGGCATAACCGCGCCGCACCTTGCGCACGGTTTCATCCATGAGTTGTTGCAACTCTGGCACGATTGCCTGACCGCTATCTTCGTCCCGGGTCTTTTGCTCGGGCGCGGCGGCGATTTCATTTTCCATTTTCAGCCGCGAGTAACGGCGGCGAACCACTTCGGCAATGCTGGCAAAATCGTCCTGCCCCGCAAATCCCTTGATCTTGAAGCGACGATAATTCGCGCGATCCGGCCGGCCATTTTTGAAGCTGACGCATGAAGCGACGACGAACGTGCCGCTGATGTTGGAGATGTCGAACCCTTCGATGCGCTCCGGCGGTTTGGGCAGACCGAGCACTTTGCCCAGCTCGTATAAATCATTGCCGGGGTTGATCGCCAACGGCAGCGTGTAAGGCACGCGCGCGAATTTTTCCGTCTTTTTCCAGGTATCCTGCAAATCACGGATGAGATCGCGCAACTCTGCAGCTTTTTCAAAATCTTGAGCGGCGGCGGCTTTCTTCATTTCCTCTTCAAGCGAACCTTGCAGGTCGCGGCACTGGCCTTCGAGAAAGTCGCACGCCGCCTTGACCTGTTCCAGGTATTGCTCGCGCGTCACATTGCCGACGCACGGCGCGGTGCAGTATTTCAGATGCGCGTAAAGGCAGTGCTTGTAGTCCGCCTCGCCGGGCGTGAACACGCGGCAACCACGCAAATTGAATTGCTTGCGTGCGAGCGCCACGGCATTGCGCAGCCCGGTGGAATTTACGAACGGCCCGAAATAACGCGCGCCATCGTCCTTCTTCAAACGCGTGAACGCAAAATTGGGAATGGGATCATTGAGATTCACCTTCAGCATCAAGTAACGCTTGTCGTCGCGCAGCATGACATTGAAGCGCGGTTTAAATTCCTTGATGAGCTTGCTTTCGAGCAGCAGCGACTCCGGTTCGCTTTTGACGATATGCACGTCAAAGTCGTGGATCGAATCGATCAGCGCGTTGAACTTCAAATCCCACCCCATACGGCGGCTCGGATGAAAATACTGGCTCACGCGTTTGCGAAGATCGCGGGCCTTGCCGACGTAAATGACCGTGCCGAAGCGGTCCTTGTGCAGATAAACACCGGGCTTGTGGGGCACGGTGGACAGCTTTTTGCGGATGGCTTCGGTTGCGGGCACCCGTAAATTTTCACGCAAAGACGCAAAGGCGCAAAGCAATTTTCCAAGGCATTTTCCCCCTTGCGTCCCCGGGAAATTCGTCGTATTCACCGGCAAACCCAGAAAGGAAACCCATGTCAGAAATGCCCTCTCCCCCGCCCATTGAACC
>JAKALA010000121.1 GCA_021813325.1 bacterium
CTTGCCGCCTGTTTGCAATGTCATCGTCGTGTTGGCATAGAAATCCCAATCATTAATGATGGTTTCCACGCTATCCATATTGTATGGGCGTGGTCCCAGTTCCCAGTGGCCATGGTATTTTTTAAAGTTCCCCATGAAAAATGGCTTGTTGTAATAGGAGTTCTGCGGGTCGGCATTCCCGGTAAGCTGAATTGTCGGTTGCGAAATATTCGGATAAAGCGATTTGCCCCAAGTTACAAGCGTGTCCAAATCATAGGTCATCGGGCCATAGTAACCGTCATCGACCTCGTGATAGTTTCCGTGCCCGTAGCTGGTTTGGTTGTTTTCCCAAGTATAATCATCACGCCGAGTTACATCGGACGTCCACCAGTCGGTTCCATAAATTTCCTCCCAGTCAGTCCATTGAGTATAGTCCTCATTTAGCTTCTCAATTTCCACGTATAAATAAGGCGGTTTGTCTTCATTGGAGTCAATATTTTCCGAGTTTTGGGTCTGCGGATTGACATCCCCAGAACTTTCAGATGGCACCTCGCCGGGTGGATAAGCGGTTACTTCGAAAATTGCCACGCCCCCCTCACTTACCGGAATATTCTCAGCGATCCAATAATTGCCGTAAACCGTTGCAGGAACACCGTTGACCCAGACGGCATAGTTTGACTCCGAGATTGTGCCATCCACACTCATCGTAGGCTGCCAAAGCTGACTGTTGTCAGCCACTGGATACATGGTCATGGCTAGACTCCCGTGCAATACATGAAAACTGGTGGAGGTAATCGTTCGCGTTTGCCAGTCAATGTCCTCCGCCTTGAAGTTCGCGGCATCCGCCTGCGCTGCGCCCGTTTCCCAAAGCAGCTCAAGGTAAAGTTTCCATTCCGCTTTCTTCTCGCGGACAAGGATGGTTTCATGTTCCTCCCGCGCGATGCCGCGCCGTTCCTTGGGCTTGTATTTGGGCCAGAGGTTCGGCGCGACGATCGGCACGGTGATCCAGCCCGCGCTCAAGGCCACATGATGCAGCCGCCGCAAGAAACAGAGGGTGGAAGGCTTGCCAGCGCGGAACGCGGCAAAGAAATCATCGGCGGTGGTTTCGAGCAGTTTCTTGGACCGCAAGCCATCCAACGCGGGCGACTGGAACGCGGTGGCGTAGCGTTCGCGGCTGCTGGTCTGCCCCCGGGCCTGCATTTGCTCCATGACGGTCTGCCACGTGCGCTCGAAATAGGCGGGGTCGCTGCCGGTCAGGTAGGCGCGGGCCAGATGCAGATTGAGGGTCGGCTGGCGTTGGGCCTCGTTCAGGGCGTGGAGCAGGTTGCGCGCTTCGGCCTCGTCCTTGGTGCGGAGACTGGTTTGCTTGCCGGTGGCGCTGTCTTGGCTATAATAGACCTCGCCACGGCGGAACAGGGTGAATTTAAGTTTCATAGGCATGATTTGGAATCATGCCGCAGAAGTGGCGCAACCCGTTAAGGAGTTGCGGGCGAGTTTCAGCGGAGTGGTGGCAGCTTAGTGGCGAATAGTAGATCAGTTCGCCGTGGGGCTGACAGTTCCACTGACAGTGGCCGTTCATCGCCTCAAAAGACCCTGTGTTTATGCGGGGTTTGTTAACTTGATGACAGATGAAACACAGATTCAAAAAATCTTTTCCAAAAAGCTGAGTTTCATCCGGGAAAATCCGCGGTTAAAGAGTTTTGCTCACACGTTCAGCCATGTTTACGCCGGAAACAATGGAGTCACCCAACGAAACACCATCACGATAGTGTCCGGCAAAGAACAGGTTCGGGCACGTTTTCTCAATTTCATTCAGCAAGTTGCGATATTTGCCGTAGCCGACGTTGTATTGCGGAATGGCGCGCGGATACACGGCGGTTTGGACAAAGACTGGCTTACCTTTCACGCCGAGGAGCACGCGCAAATCGGCCAATGTCTTTGCCACCAGTTCGTCTGGCGGCAACGTCCCCAACTCGGGATAGCGCGTGCCGCCGATGTAGCTGGTCAACGTAAGATGCCCTGCCGGCGCGCGATTCGGGAACAGCGCGGATGAGAAAATCGTGCCCAGAATCTTAAACCCTTCAATCTTGGGAATCAGCATTCCAAAGCCAGACGCTGGATGCGCCACATCTTCGCGCCGAAAACCCAATACGACACTAGCCACCGGCGGATAGAGGACTTCAGAAAAAGCGCCAGCAGGGCGTATTGCTTTCCGCGCGCCGACGGCGGTCAGAGAACTGCCCGCCCTACCCTCTACGCCCAGCTCCGCCAATTTGTAGGCCGTGCCGCAGTAAATGACAGCGTCAAATTCCGCTTCGCCATTGGACGTCGTCACGCGCCAGCCATTACCGGTTTGCGTCAATTTGGTCACTGGCGTATTCAACTTGAGCAAATCGCCAAGTTGCGCGGCCAGCGTATCCGGGAGCACTTGCAATCCTTCGTCGAAAGAAAGTTTCGCGGCGCGATCTTTCGCCACTTCCCCGCTCTTTTTGCGATCTCGAGCACCAAAAATTTGCCCTTTGATCATCGAACCGTAGTTATCTTCCAGCGCCTTGAGCTTGGGAAAAGCGTGCGTGAGCGACAATTTATTCGGATCGCCCGCGTAGATGCCCGCGACCAACGCATCAATGGCGTGATCCAAAAATTCCTGATTAAACCGGCGCACCACAAACTGGCCGATGCTCTCCTCCACACCATCGCGGCGCGGCTTGATGAATGGTTCGCGCAGCACGGCCAGCTTGGCTTTGGCGGTGAATAGTGGCGTGGCGAAAAATCCCAGCGGCGAACCGGGCATTTCAATCGGACGTCCGTAACGCACCACATAACGCGCCTCAGCCTGCGGATCGGAATTCAGCCGGCGCGATGCCAGGCCGGCATCAGCAATGAGCTGCTTGATTTTTGGCGAAGTCTCGAGAATGGTGTTCGGCCCGAACTCGGCCAGAAAACCGTCTTGGCGGATGGACTGGATGACGCCGCCGGCACGAGGGCCAGCTTCAAACACGGTCACAGCAAAACCGGCGCGTTTCAAATAAAACGCGGTGGTCAGGCCAGTGATACCAGCTCCGATGATGGCAACGGATTTCATTTCAATACGTTTCAAGGAGACTCATTCCACGAGTCACCGCCGGAAGATTAGATGGAAATTTGTCTCTCTGAAAGAATGGAGTTAAATCACTCAGCGGTCGTTGCCTGTGCTGCCGGTGGAGGCGCCCGGACAGCGCGACGAACGTAAGCGTCACCCGTAGCACCACTGGCTAAATTCTCACGGTTATCATAATTCTGATAGTTATGATAGCTACGAGCGATTCTGATAATTCTCTCCTATCGGCTGCGGCGGTAATGCCGAAGGTGCC
>JAKALA010000017.1 GCA_021813325.1 bacterium
TTTGAAGTCAAAGGGGCTGGCAAATCGATCACGATCGGGTTCACCGATCAGCGGCTCAGTCCCCATGCGGGCAGTGCCACGTTCTGGGGGGTGGCTGCGGTCGCTGGATTGGTGTCGCCGGCTGGCCACCGCTGAAAGTGCCCGCCGTAAAGCCGAAACGGATGCCAGCTATGCCCAGGACGAAGCCAAGCGCTTGCGGCAAATTCAATCCGCACCAGCTCCCAAAAAGAAAACCGCAAGTTTCGGCTGGTTTGAAAGCGAGGAGGATTGATTGTGGAGAATCCCAAAATTTCAACTCCCGCCGAAAATAATCTGTCCGGAATGCCAGCGGGAGAAACATCTGCTGGCCCGGTGGCGGCAGTCCCAACGAAGGGTGACGGCGCAGGATTGGTTGGTGGAAAAGGTCCTACTCAAAGACTATTTGGCGGCAACACCGGACGCAAACAGCGGATGGACGGTCTCAAATCAGGCAGTCCGGAAGCCATTTCCGCCGATCGCGACCGCGATGCCGAGCGCAAACGCCGGGAACGAGCCGAGAAACGCGCCGCCGAAACTCCTCCAACGCTGCCTGTCGGCGCTCCGCCGGCTCTGGACGCTCTGGAAAACCCGACTGAAGCGCTGGCTGGCCATGATGCTGTTACGGTGGTTGATCCGGTTGGTGCGTGCACTGCTGATGATTTCCGTGGCGCGGCGGTTGAACTCGTTGAGCTTGCCGAAGCCTGGCGCATTGACACCCGCACGCGCCAAGCTGCCGTCGGAAAACTGCCTCGTCCGGTGGTGGAGGAGATTGGCAAAGCGGCTGCCTTCCCGCCCGGTAGTAAAAAGTCTCTGTCCAATTCATCGCCCGCCACACTCGCCAAGATGTTCAACTCGCTACAGGTGCCCGTGGCCTTAAAAAGCGTGGTGAGCGCCGTGCCGGCGCTGGCGTATATCATCGTCCGCGACATTCAGACTGGCGCTCGCATCGAAAAACTAATCACCGAGGACAAAACCGCGCGGCAAACACCCGCCGGGGAGAATAAATAACCGTGCCGGACTTCACCCTCCAACCGCACCACACCGTCATTGTCGGCATGACCGGCAGCGGCAAAACCACGTTCGTAAACCGGCTGCTGCTGAAAGACGAGGTGGTAGCCTGCCGGTTTATCTATGACGACTTAAATCGCATGTGGCCCCGGCTGAAAATCCCCGTCTGTCACACCCCGGAGCAGCTCGCCGCCTCCGTGCCGACGCGGTGGTCGGCCTTCTGTCACACTAAAATGCTGTTCAAATTCAACGGCGATCCCAAACGGGTGTTCCGCTGGTGGTTGCGATGGGTCTGGCGCGTGGCGCATAGCGGGCCGGGGCGCAAGATCGTGGTGCTGCCGGAAGTCTGGCGCTGGTGCAACCGTGACACGGTGCCCATGGAACTGGCCCTGCTCGCCCAGGCGGGGCGGGAATTGGGTGTCGAGCTAGTCTGTGACACACAGAAGCCGGAATTGCTCAACGGTTCGCTGGTTGGATCGGCCACGGAACTGGTTTGTTTTCGCCAGATTGATCGAGACGCCCTCAAGGCCACGGAAACCATGCTGTCGAGCAGCGGGAACACCTTTGATCCCGCCCAATTACGGAGCCTGCCAGCGGGAAGCTTTGTCGGGTTTAACCGCCTTTCCGGCGCGTCACAGGCCGGACGGGTTTTCTGAAAATGGATTACGAGTCTGGCAACCCATCGCCTTGAAGTCGGTTTCGTCCGCCGTCCACACCACGCGGTTTGTCCGCTTCGCAACCGCTGCGATGAGTCCATCAGGGAAGGACGGCTTTGCCTTGCTTGAAAAAATGGCTTCGCCAATCAACCGCGCCGCCTCGCGGAAATCCTCTGGGAAATGGGGAAAACGAGCCAGCGGTTCCACGGACGCCTCAAAAAACTCCCGCACCTGGTCGCGGGTTTTTTTTTCACGCGGGGCGTATAGTCCAACCTCAAATTCCCCCACCGCCGCGTCACAGGTCGCCAGATCGTTTTCGCCGGCAATGAGCGTCCGAAACTTTTGCGGGTCACGCTGGCCCTTGATCCAGATGGATGAATCAATCAAAATTGAAGTCGCGGCGTCCGGCATCGTTCATTCCTTGGATGAGTTTTTCCATTGCGTCCGCCGATTCTGGCGCGGGCTTCAAATCGGCCATGCGGCGGGCAATCGCCGCGCCGCTGGTGATATGCGGCATGGTAATCATCGCCACCACTGCCAACCCGTGCTTTTCAATAAGCACAGTCTGGCCGCGTTCCACCTGTCCAAGCACCTTGGAAGGCTCCCGGTTGTATCGTGTCGCAGTTTCCACGGCAATCATGTAACTACTTTAGCCCCTTTTGGCGGGTTTGCAAGGACGTTTTTGGACGGTTTTTCAGCGGACGGCAAATTTGCTGCTTTTCCCCATTCCGTCCGTTTTGACGGGGTTTTTAGGCGGAAAGCGGACGGTGCGGCGTGTCCGGGGTAGCTGGCACTGCATTTTGGACACTTCGCTTTCCAGCGTCCAGTAGTCCGCCACCGTTAGGCGCAGTGTGTTCCGGGTGGGGCGCAGCGGCTTAATCAGCCCGCGTTTTTCGAGCACATGAATCCAGCGGCGCACGGATTTCGGCGAAACTTGCCAGTGCAGCGCAATATCGTGGCAGGTGATGAGTCGGTTCAGGTTCATTTTGAATTGGCTTGGCTGATTTGCTCCACCGTCCGGCCCAACTGTGACAGGTCGCGGATCAAGGCGAGCTTGTCGGACTTGATCTCGACGCGGATATCCGGCGCGTCATCCTCGCCGCCCACCATGCGGTGGGAGACAAAGCAGACCGGGCGCTGGCCGCGCGGTTTGCCGTTGGCCTCGCATCCGCAACAGTCGTGAACGCAATCCGTGTCGGGCTTGATCCGTTGCGACGGCGGGAGCGTCTCGCCCATGAACTGCTTTCCCTCCTCGTCAAACGCCGGCGGCACGGCTTTGGAAACCGGAACAGCGGTCACTTCCGAACGGGGCGGCGGCGTGGCCGGGATGCGGACGGGAATTTCCGACTGCAAGACGAGTCCGAACTGTTTCGGCCCGGTGGCTGCCAGTGCGCGACGTTGGCGCGAGACGCGCTTTCGGCACGCGAGTGAGGCCAGACGTGCCTTGCCGTGAACGGACGCCCCACAGCCGCATTCACAGAGCCGGAAGGGTGTTACTGTCCGCTCCAGCATAAACACCACGGCCAGGGCCACGACGACCTTTGGCGGCAAGGCCGGATATTTTTTCAGGATTTCGATCACACTTAAACCCGTCAGTGTGACCTCGCTCAAAAGATTTGGATCAATCATGTTTTTCCTCAAAAGCGGTTTTTGTCCCCCGTTGGACGTGGTGCAACGGCGCTACGGTGGCCGGAGCCTGATGCTTGTTCAAGTGTTCCAACCCTTCTGCCGCCAGAGCGGCGGCGAACTTGGCTTTGCGCTCCGCCACGGGCACAAACGCTGTCGGCGAAGCCGCCAATCCTTCCCCCTTCGTTCCATTCGAGCGAAGCGAGCCAATCCCGCCTCTTTCTTCTAATCTTTCTTCCTGAAAGGAATTATATATTAGGTGTCCGCCGTTTTTGGAGGTCTTAAGACTTAAAAAAAAGTAATTCGTTGGAGGGCATCCTTTGGAGCCGTCACACTTCAAATATCCACGATCCACTAATTCGGATATGCGCCGTCGGGCGTTATTTTCACCGCTGACGCCGCACCAGATGGCCACTTGTGACCAAGGCAGCGGAAACGGCTGGTCCAGCTTCGCCTTGGGATTGGTGTAAATGTGCGAGCACACCCGGAAAATGAGCCGCAAAGCGCCGTCACTGATGGTCAGGTCGCGTTCCGCCCGGATGCGGATTTGGCCGATGATCTTTTCTTTTTTCATGGATTACAGGCCGAAGTTTTTGAACCAGCTAGGTTCATTGGGTGGAATGGGTGTGGGTTGCTCATTCCCCGTCCGGGGAATGGCCGGGGTAAAACGGCTCCGGTCAATCCAGATCACTTGTGGACGGCCATTGGTGGCCCGGCGCAAGCCCGTGTCGCTGATCTGGCGCTGGGCGGCTAGCTCGGTGAAACGGGGCCAAATGTGCTTTAGCTCCTTACCGAGCGCCGCCGCTACTTCGCGCGCGGTCCCGCAGCCGCCGCGCTGGGCAAGCTGATGTAGAATGAGCCGGCGCATCCCGGCTCGGCGCGCTTCAGTTTGAGGCGACATTAGGGAATCGGTTTGACGGTGACTTTGAATTTGCCGAGGCCGCCAGCTTGCGCCCGCTGCTCAATATCGGCGGCGATGGCCTGTGCCATTTCATGCGCGGTTGGAGGTCGCAGCATTGCGCCGTCGTCATCCAGCCGCGCCCCCTGCCAGCCGGAGAATTCCAGCATGATTTTGATTGGTTTTTTCATGGGTAAAGAAATTTCAGCGCACGCGCCAGACCCGGTAGCCGCAGCCATCGACCTTCCGCGTTTTAATTTTCACGCCCACTTGCCGGGCGGCGAGGTAGACATATTTGTTTTCCGGCCACAAAAACGATTGGCCGGGCTGCATGGCGGAAAGCGTTTGGCGGAGCGTTTCCCGCACCTCGGCGGAATGGTATCGGCCCACCGGCACGGATTGGTTTGTTTCAATCATCGGCGGTTTCATGGTTAAAACGGTTGCGGCGCGGTGTTTCTGTGACTCGGCTGGCGTCCGATCAACGGCGTGATAAACCGCGTGCAGCCGCGATGCTTCCGCGAATTGCAGGCCGAGCAGAGCACCTGCAAATTGCCGGCGGATAACTGACGGCAGTAAAAAATCATGCGCTGCGCAAAGCTGAAGTTGGCATGATGCGATTTCGGCTCGGCCTGCGGCACAATCACATCAAACTCCAGATTTTTCGCCACCCCGCACGCCGCGCACTTGGCGCCGAGCACCTCAAAGATTGCGTCACGTTTGCGGATGGCAAAGGCCGTGGTTCGGTGCGGGTTCATAAAATTTATTTGGCGGCCGCCGCGCGGCGGGCCTGTTTGGCGCAGCAGGCTCTGGCAAACTCGCCCGTGCGCCCCACCGCATAGCCGGCGGCCTTGAACGTGTAGCCCTTGGCCACGAGAAAAATAACCGCCTCCCGCCGCGCCTGGCGGGCCGCCCGGTGCTCGGCGACGTTGTATTTTTTAATGCTGGTTTTCATAGAGAGGCTAAAACACCACGGGAGCGGCCGCGCCTTCCGAAGCAGCCCAGCCAACCGGTTCCGATTGGTTGTTTCCAGGTTCCCGTGGTGATGAAATTTTCCAGACGTGGAGGCAGAGACAGCACTGCACCTCGTCGCCCGGCACCACGATGTCATTGCCGATTTGCGGCAACAACCGGCGACATTTCGGGCACTTTATTTTCATTTTATTATGTCCTTTCCGGCGAGACGGTTTTCCAACGCTTGCGCCGCCGCCGCAAATTCCCGTGCCTGCCGATTCAACTCTTGCGCATCTTTCAATGTTTGATGCGCCTTCATTAGACATATCTGCTGTGCCGCGTCGCTGGCACGGCACCCGGTGGCATAGACCATTTGCATCAGCTTCCAAGTGGGTTGACCGGCGGTGGTCATAGCTCGCCCTCCGCGATGAACCATTCAAACAAGCCGACCTCCTTGAACGCCGCTGAAATTTCATCGTAAAAAAACGCCTCGCTGCCAAACGCCAGCACCACCGTGCAAAACGCCTTTTGCAGCTCCCAATCTAATTTGAGCTTGTCGCTCAAATTAACGGGCTGGCCATTCCAGAGACTGAACAGCAAGGCGCGGAGGTGGTAAGCCTGATTCGTCTTGCCGTGGCAGGCTTCCACGAGCATGGGCAGGGCGATTTGCGCCGCCTCGGTGGCCAGCGTGCGTTCCCGCCGGATTTGCCGCTGCTGGTCAAAGAACTCTTTGACGGCGGCGCGACGCTCGTCGGCAGTGGGGACGGTGAGTTCTGGATTGCTCATCATAACCCCCTCCCGGCGGCGTTGATGCTGTTTTCCAGCAGCAACACGCCGCGCATCACGGCGAAGGTGTTGCTGATGCCGTGCTGTTGTTTGAGCCGGGCCAGACTGGCCACGGCTTCCGGCGCGAGCGCGAGGTTGGTTTTGGAGGGGCGAGGCTCGCCGCGAGCCGGAACAGGAAGCCGTTTAACCTTGTTCCGTGGTTTTTGGGGGGAGTGAGCGGCTCATGTATAAAGATTAGACCGATATACCTAAAAACCACAAGCTAAATCTTGTAAAATATTTTTACCTGTGTTATTGTATAACTGTCGAAAGGCAAAATATGAGAAATCCCTGTGCAGCATTTAGACCAACCACGAAGAATCAGAACCGGCTAAACATGGCTAAAACATTAGGTTTAAATGTTTCCGAGCTAATCAACGATTTGCTTGAGAAACACGCCGACGAAGAACTGCGGAAGCGGACGGCGAAACTTCAAAAAAATTTGGAGCGAGCGAAGGGATTTGAACCCTCGACGTTCACCTTGGCAAGGTGATGCTCTACCAACTGAGCTACGCTCGCGTCCGAAAGTCCGGTGATAATAAGCCAAGGATGCCAACTGGCAAGCCGAATTTTATTATCGCACCGTGTCTCCCAACGTTGCCCGCACCACTTTCAGCAAGTTATCATGCTCCAATGGTTTTTGGAAATAGGCCACGGCCCCGGTGCTCGTGGCCCGCTGCCGATCCGATTCGTTTTCACTGCCGGTAATGACAATGATCGGAATCCGATTGGCACTGTTCAAACGGTGAAACCATTCCATGATGCGAAACCCGTCCCACGGCACCCCGGCCACTTCCGGAGGAAAATTGAGGTCCAACAAAATCAAATCCGGTGGATCCTGCCGGGCCGCCGCCACGGCGGCGGAGCCGTCTATGGCTGTAATTACTTTGTATCCAGCGCCTTGTAATTTTAGTGAAATTGTTTTCAGGACAATTTCATTGTCATCCACCACCAAGATTTTTTTGGGGGTTGCAGCATTGCTCATAATGTGATCAAACAAGGCTCCATTTCGCTTCGAAACGGCTCGTGATTGCGAAACTAGCAAAGCGGCTGCCAACCGGCAAAATTATTTCTCGGCTTTGCCTCCGGGTTGACGGGCGGTTAAACTTCGCGGGTGAGCAATGCTTTTTACGCCCCGGGAGAGCAGCGGGCCGCCAAGGTCAATGACCTTTTTGCCCGGATCGCCCGGCGTTATGACTTGTTGAATGATCTCCAAAGTTTCGGTCTGCACCGAATTTGGAAACGTCGCGTCGCAAAACTAGCCAGCGTGTCGCCCGGCGCGCACGCGCTTGACCTCTGCTGTGGCACGGGTGACATCTCGTTTGCCCTGGCCAAGCGTGGAGCCAAGACCATCGGTTTGGATTTCAGCGCCCAAATGCTTCAGGTCGCGGAACAGCGAAAGAGACAACTTTCCGATAACCTGACTTCAACACCAAATTTTCTGCAAGGCGACGCCCAGCAACTTCCTTTTGAAAACAACCGTTTCGACATCGTTACCGTTGGTTATGGCTTGCGAAATCTGACGAATTGGGAGCGCGGAGTGGATGAAATGTATCGGGTGGCCAAACCGGGAGGGCGGATGATTGTTCTGGATTTTGGCAAGCCGCCGAATGCGTTGTGGCGCACCATTTATTATACGCATTTGCGGCTTTCTGTGCCGCTGATTGGCCGGTTGTTCTGTGGCAACGCACAGGCGTATGCTTACATCTTGGAATCGCTCAAACATTACCCGGCCCAGCTCGCTGTGGCGGAGAAAATGAAGCAACTTAAACTCAACAATGTTTGTGTCATCAACCTGCTGGGCGGGGCTATGGCGATCAATTTTGGAGAAAAACCAATTTAACAACTCGAAGAGCGCGATGAATAAGTGGCGGCGGCACTATTTCTTCTGAAACGACTTCGGCAGCTCAAAATCCTCGCGTTGTGCCAAATCCGCCCAGCCACCCGGGAAAATGCCCGCGGAATTTCGAATCACTGAGTTGTTCCGTTCGCGCCCGCATTGGCTTTTCGCGGAACGAACTTTTGCGCCATTTCTCCGGCCTTGGCTACCTCATCTGCTGACGCGGATGCCTGCCATTTTTCCAAGGCGCGACCCGAATCCGCCTGGCCTTGGCGGGCCGCGAGCATCAGCCATTTCATTCCTTCAGCGAGATTGGTGTTCACTCCCAAACCCAACATATAGCGCTGGCCAATGGCGTATTGCGCCAGCGGATCGCCGCCTTCGGCCGCCAGTTGATACCATTTGGCCGCTTCAGTTTCGCTTTGGGCGACGCCCGTGCCCTGTTCGCAAAGATACGCCAGGTTATATTGGCCGGCGACGCTGCCCATGTCTGCGGCCTGCCGATACAAGCGGGCCGCGTTGGTCAAGTCGGACGGCACGCCCTGACCAGCTTGATACATTTCGCCAAGCGCGGCCAAGGCTGCGGGATTGTTCTGATCAGCCGCCTTTTGAAACCACTTGACCGCCGCCTTCATGTCACGTTTCACGCCATCGCCTTCTTGGTAAACCCAGCCCAAGCGGATCTGCGCACCAGCATCTCCGCCCTCCGCCTTGCTTTTGAGCGCCTCGAGTTCCGCTGAAGACAACGCCGGGCGCGCTGGCGAATCGGTCGAGGTCTCGACGGGCTGGCTGGCTTTGTGATACAGGAACAATCCAATGCCGCTCACCAAGGCCGCCGCCACCAGGGCCAAAATGAGAATGCGTTTCATGCGAAAGCTCAGTCGTTGTCCGTCACGGTAACCGCCCATTCCGGATACGGCTGGTCGTAGCCCCGCTGCGCGTGCCACAAAATCCGGTTCAGCACGTCGTCGGGACATTGATCCGGCTTGTCCAGCGGCAGCTTCGATGAAACCAGCGCGTCATGTTTTTGGCGGGCATCTTTTATTTCGCTCAACTTCGGATTCATCAGATCGAGCGGCACTTGGTTGGTCAGGCAAACGTAGGGCGTCAAATCCGGCTGATCATTGAAGCAGGCGGTCATCGGCGTGGCGCTGGCATCCATCTGGTTCATCGGCGGCAGGCCCAGCATCAGTTCGATTGTGCGAAGAATGCTGTTTTGATTGTAGTTGATGCTGACCACCGTGTGCCGCTTGGTGTAGGCGCTGATCACGTAAGCCGTCGTGCGATACCCGCTGACATGATCCCAGCCGGCTTGCGGATCATCTTCGCAGGCGAAAATGCACGTGTCCTTCCAGAAGGAACTGTGGCTGATGGCATCGACAATTTGCCCAAAAGCCAGGTCATTGTCCGCCACCTGGGCGGCGGGCGTGGGCGCGTCGGGATCGGTGCCGGACGTATGATCGTTCGGCAGATCCATGACGATCAAGTTGGGCATTTTCCCTTTGGCCTCAAATTGCTTCAGCTCCTTGATAAACTGCGAGGCGCGATACACATCGGGAATGGATAATTCCCAGCCCACCGTATCCGCTTTCATGTGTGCCGCCAGCGAATCCAATCCCGGATAATTGCTGTAAATGATCAGGCCAGTGCCGTTGACGAAATCACGATAGGAATCCAGAAAGTTGATCGCTTTTTTATTGTTGGGATCCGCCCAGCGCTTCACCGCCACGGTGCCTTCGCCAAAGTCCAAAAACGTCTTGCCGTGAGCCAGCGCGTCGTCCCAGATGAAACCGTCCGGCGAATACGCCACCGCGTCGAAATCATCCGGATCCTGCAAGTCGGGATAACTCCGCGGAAAATCGGCGAACGATTTTTCCATGTAATCCGTGGCCAGCGCCGTGTCCGCCCATTCATGGCCGTCCGCGCTCAAAATGCCGCAGCAATAAAAATTATCCATCAAGGTGAAGTCGCGCACAAACCGGTGCTGGTTGGGCGTCACGCGTTCCCCAAACGTGCAGAGCTGCGGATCGCCCCGGCCTGCTTTGACATCACCCAGAACCTGGTCGTAAGTGCGGTTTTCCTTGATGAGATAAATCACGTGCTTAAACACCGACGGTTCGCCGATCCGCTCCGGCACCGGCCGGGCGGGCTGCCCCGCGCGCACCGGCAGAAACACATTCGCCTGAACGGCCCGGCGATAATTCCGCAACACGATCACACTTTGTTTTTTTAGGTCAGCCTTGGTGGGAACCGGGATGAAAGACACCGTGCCCAGGTGCTGGTGGGAGTTGTAACCGCGCCGCGACGGATTGTAATTCCGGTCCGGCAACGTGCCTTTGATATTGGCCACAAAAAGCTTTTTGCGCGGGCCGTCGAAAACAATCGCGCCGGGAAACCAGCCCGTGGGAATCAACCCGCGCAGTTTGGATTGCCCCGGCTTGCCGACCGGAAACAAACCGAGAATCCGCGACCGTCCGGGATGGAATTTTATCACCGCCACCGCGTTTTGCGTGCCATTGCACACATAAAGCGTCTTGCCCCGCGTATCCATCGCCAGCGCATTGGGCGATGCGCCAAATAAATCCTGCGCCTGCCAGCGCACTGGAATTGTTTCCACCACTTCATCCGCCGCCGTGGCAATCACGCTCACCGTGTCACTGTTGGCATTGGCCACACACACGTAACGGCCATCGGGCGTCAGCACCAGGGCACAGGCGTGCAATCCGACCATGACTTCCTTCACCACCTTGCCCGTGTCCAAATCAATCACCGAGACGGAGCCTTCGCTCGCCACACCGCGCGCATCGACCCGCACCGTTGTGCCGCGCCCGGCCCGGCCCACCAGGATCGAGGCATCCGGCCGGCGACCCGCCCAGTTGCTGACATAAACTTTGTGGCGGGCCAGCACGACAGCATAAGGCACCGCGCCGACGTCAAACGTTCGCAACAACGTTCCGCCCGGCAACGCGTATTCAAAAAGGCGGTTGGACAAACTGCCCGCGACATAAAGCCGTTTGCCGTCCGCCGAAACCGCGAGGCCGGCGGGAATCTCCTCTTTGCGCCGCGGCACATTGGCATCCGGCAGGGCAATCGAGCCAATGCCGGTGACGTGATGATTCGCGTCCACGGCGAACACCTTGATGCTGCCTTTGACATTGGAGAGATAAATGCGCGAGCCGTCCGGCGAAAACACCAGGCCTGTGTAACTCACCTGCTCATCGCGATCCGGCTTCAAGTAATGTGCCGACGTGGCTTCGGGCAATGAGACATACGGGCCGTCATCCGGCAGCGGCACCTTTTGGAGGATGGCGCCGGTATCGGGATTCAACACGTATAGATCATGCGTTTTGCCGGAGGTCAGCAGCATTTGGCGATCCGGACTCAACACCAGCACCTGCGGCCGCAGTCCGTGCAATTCAATTTGCTGACCGGCGGGCGTGATGACCTGATTGACCGGCAGCACCACGCGCTGGTCGCCGTCCCGCCCAACGGTTTCCAGCGTGCCGGAAGCATCGGCCAGGTCTTGCGCCTGCGCCCAACGGGCGGTCAACATTGCCGCCGCCATCACGAGAGAACCAAGGTGTTGGTTGATTTGTTTCATAAAATTCATTGAATCTGCAAACCGTTCGCGGCCCAGTTGATGTCCGGGTGGCCGGGATCGGCAAGTTTGCCATTAATTAAAGCGCAAACGTAATCGTATTTAAACCACGAAACATGGCCGTCGCTAAACACAATGTTGCCACCGGCATTATGCCGGCCGGAAAATCGGTTGTAACAGTTGTAGGTGCTGCTCAAGTCATTCGGGTTGTTTCCAAAATACGGCGTTTCGCTCGCGTGAACCCGTTGCTCGGAAAATACCACGAAGGCCGATGGATGCACCGCCTGCGTGATTTTAAAGGGCGCCTCGGGAGCCGCCGGATAGTTGATCCGCTGGTTCATGCCGTAATGGAAGGTCGGTCCCACCGCCGGATCCGGATCGGTGGACGGATTGCGCGGCACGGCGTTGGCCGTCGGACAGAGATAAATGGAACGCGACGAAAAAAAGACGCTATTGCTTTGATTGTTCACGCCGTATTCCCACAACGGAAATTGCGCCACATACGGCGGCAGGGCATTAAACCAGTCCGAAAGACCGATGGGCGGATCGGCCGTCGCACACGCATACATCTCCGTCCACACCGGATTGTGATCCGCCGTGGCCACATAATTAAGGTCCCGCGACGCCGGATAAAACTGGTTGTTGTCATCGGCATACAGGTTCATGGCCAATCCCCATTGCCGCAAATTATTGAGGCAGGTGGATTGTGTCGCTCTTGCTTTGGCAGACGCCAATGCCGGCAGCAGCATCGCCGCCAAAATGGCGATGATGGCAATGACCACCAGCAGTTCAATCAAGGTGAACGCCGGCGGGATGACGTTTGATTTGACCTTCATTTTTCCATTTCGACCAAGCCGATAACTTCATCCAAAATTTGCAGCGCCAGGTCCAGTTCCTCCTGCGTGATGGTCAGTGCCGGCGTCAACGTCAGCACGTTGCCCATCGTCACTTTAAAATTCAGGCCGCGCTTGAGTGATTCATACATGACGCGCTCCGTCTCGGCGATCGCCGGTTGACGCGAGCCATCCGGCGCGGTGCGGGCCAGTTCCATGCCGAGCAACAGGCCCAGCCCGCGCACGTCAGCGATCAAAGGATGGCGCGTGGCCAGCTCGCGCATTTTCTCCAACGCGTGCAACCCGAGCAGCCGGGCCCGTTCCGGCAAATTTTCTTCCAGGATGAACTCCAGCGCCGCCAGGCCCGCGGCACACGTCACGGGATTCTTTTCATGCGTGTAATGGCCCAGCGCCATGTGGCCGGCCACGTCCAGCGAGTCGCGCGCGATCAAGGCTGCCAGCGGCAAAATGCCGCCGCCGAGTCCTTTGCCCAGCACGACCATGTCCGGCACGATGTCGTAATTTTCAAACGCAAAGAATTTTCCGCTGCGGCCAAGGCCGATGGGAATTTCATCCAAAATCAGCAGGGTGCCGTGTTTGTCGCACGCGGCGCGGACGCGTTTCCAATAATCCGGCGGCGGAATGAACGGCGTGTTGCGCACGGTCTCGGCGACGACCGCCGCCACGTCGCCTTCCTTTTCCAAAACGTATTCCAGGTAATCCGCGCACGTCAGATTGCAGGTTTTGCCGCAGCGAAACGGACAGCGCATCGGTTCGGGCGGCGGCACGTGCTCGCAACCGGGCAGCAGCGGGCCGATGCCCTGGCGAAACGCCGCTTCACCGCCGATGGAAATGGCGTCGAGCGACGCGCCGTGAAAAGAATCCCACAGCGAAACGAATTTGAATCGTCCGGTGGCCACGCGGGCGTATTTCAGCGCCATGCCGATGGCCGTGGTGCCGCTGGTCGTGAATGACACGCGGTTTAGATTTCCGGGCGCCAGCCCGGTGAGCTTGGCGGCGAGTTTGACGGCGGATTCGCACGTGTAACGCCGCGGACAAAAGGCCAGTTCGTCGAGCTGCTGCTTGATGGCGGCAATGACTTTGGGATTGGCAAAGCCAACTTGATGCAAACAGTTGCCATGAAAATCCAGATAGCGGCGGCCTTCGACATCTTCAATCCACGCGCCTTCCACGCGGCGCAACACATTCAGACACGGCGTGGACAGCGATTGATGCAGAAAATATTCGGCATCCGCTTCGAGTAGTTCCCGCGCCGAAGCGCCGATGTGCTCATCCGCCCAGGCACGGCGCTGCGGCGACAGATTCAAATCGCCCTCGGAGCGGAAGGTGTCCAGGTTGGGCTGAACGTTGGAGGAATGATCACTCATAAAAATAGCGGCACGGTTTGGAACCTGGCCGGCATTTCATTGGGCGCCGGATGCAAATCGCCGTCAAAATGCATCTCGGTTTGAACCGCCGCGACGGCCTTGAGCAGCGCCAGCATGTCCGCCTCGAACAAATGGCCGATGCTGCCCACGCGAAACGTTTCCGCATCGGTCAATTTGCCGGGATAAATGATGAAACCCTTCTGGCTTAACCGTTGATAAAACTCCGCGAAGTGAAAACGCTGATCCGCCGGACAATGAAACGCCGTGATAATGCAGCTTTGAATTTCTGGCGGCAAATAGGGTTTGTAACCGAGCTGTTTCATGCCCGCAACCAGCGCGGCGTGATTGGCCTGATAACGCCGGTAACGCGCGGTCACGCCGCCCTCGGCAAGGAACTCCTTCAGCGCCTGTTCAAAGGCCAGCAACGCATGGGTCGGCGGGGTGAACCGGAATTGTCCATTCCGCTCAAAGCCGCGCAATTGATCGGCGAGATTGAGGCTGAGGGAACGCGCGTGCGCCTCGTTGGCCAGGAGCGTTTCGCGGCGGGCCAGCACAAAGCAAAAACCCGGCACACCTTCAAAACATTTGTTGGCCGAGGAAATCAAAAAATCAACGCCCGCACTCTCGAAATCAATCGGGATCGCGCCGAAACTGCTCATCGCATCCACCACGAACAAGCAGGCGTGCTGGCGGCAAAGGCGGCCGATTTCCGCAATCGGATTCAGAATGCCCGTGGTGGTTTCGCAATGCACCGCCGCTACGTGGGTGATGTCCGGGTCCGCAGACAGGGTTTGTTCCAGTTTTGACAAATCCGGCAGTTCATTTTCCTTCGCGTTCAACACCACATGGGGGATTTTGAGCAATTGCAACATGCGCACCATGCGCTGGCCGTAAGCGCCGTTGGTGAGAACGCAAACTTTCCCGTGCGGCGGCACACACGTGGCGAAAACCGCTTCGACGCCGTTGGTGCCACTGCCCTGCAACAGCACGGTTTCCCAGCCATCGGCCTGCGACAAATCGGCGATGGCCAGCAACTGCTCGCGAGTCCAGCGCACGCGTTCGTTGAATTCAAAATGCCAGGAACCGGCGTCATGCAGCATGGCCTGCTTGACCGAGGCGCTCGTGGTCAGCGGGCCGGGCGTGAACAACAATTTATCGCGGGTCTTGAGCGGGTGCGGATTCATGCGGGGGAGGCAACGGCGGGTTCCTTGCGCGGCCGATTCAATCCCAGACAGAGCAGAGCGCCAACCACGGTGGTCAGCGCCAGCAAATGAAAGCCCAGATGATAGCCGCCGTAATCCAAAATCCGGCCAAAGACATAGCCCGAGATAATGCCAGCGAGATAACCCGCGGCATCGACGAAGCCGGACACGCTGGCAACAAATTCGCGGCCCCGCACCTCAAAGGCCAAAACGCCCGCCAGCAGGCTGTAAGGACCATACGACAAAAGTCCGATCAAACCGATGTCGGCAATCACCATCCAGAGCTGGTGATGAACGAGCGACGGCAGCGCAAAAATCAGCCCGGCCACGCCCATCAAAACGGCGAACAAAAGCCATTTCCGCTGCGGGCCGGAAAGGCGGTCGAGCAGCCAGCCCAGGGCGAGAATGCCCACGGCGCCCATCGCATCAAACGGCGTGGACAGGAGCGCCGCCAGTTGCGTGGTCATGTGCGATCCGCCGTCGGTTTTGAGAAAATCGACCGTCCAGACATTGAACGTTTCCCGCGTGATGGTCAGCGTGAACGACAGGCAGCAGAGCATCCAGAACTGGGGAAGTTTTATGAGTTCCAAGAAGCGGCGATAATGCCAGGCGGATTGCGGCCGGCTGGAATCCGGGGCCGCCCTGCCGCCACGCGACAGCACCCGCCAGCAGATCAAGAGAATGCCCACCAGCACCAAGGATGGAACACCCATGACCGCGCGCCAACTGTTGTGGGTGACCGCCGCCACTTCTCCGGCCAGCAACAGCGCGCAGACGCCGCCGAACACAAAGCTCAACGACAGAAAGGCCATGGCCAGCGCCATGTGCCGGGCCGGAAACCATTCCGGCACTTGTTTGACCATGGCGGCCCAGCCGCCGGCGCCGAAAAACCGGTTGGCCACATAACCCGCGCCCAGCATCGGCAGACTCACGGCGAAGGCGGATACGCCGCCGAAAATCGCCACGCCGGCCAGCACGATAAAAAAGCAAAGCCGGCCGCCGAAGCGGTCCACGACGTTCGGTCCCCAAAACAGCTTGCCGGCCATGTAGGCCATGGTGGCGTAGCTGTCGATGGCGCCCACCGACGCCTTGTCGGTGTGAAACGACGTTTGCAAGAGCGGCACGGCGACGGCGAAATTTTTCCGGCAGAGATAAACGCCGATGTAACCCAGAATGACGCACCCGAGCTGCAGCGCCGCGCAGGAAGTGGAAACCGCCACCGAGGATGCCGGAGCGGCGCGATCCGGCGGCGCACTTGCGTCAGGGAGAGTTGCTCCCGCCGGGGAGAGCGAATTGGCGTTTTCGGAATTGTGCATTAGCGGCTCGCGGCCAGAGTTTCATTTGTCATCAGAAAAACAGACCGGCGGGGATCGGACCCGACGGTCTGGTCAAGCGCCCGCGTCAAGGCTTGTGGAGCCGGTAGAATGCCGCGGCGTTGGTGGCGGACGGCGAGTAGCTGCCCGCGCCATCGGTGCCGGGCACATCGGTCCAGTTGGCCGGGGCCAGGCTGGTGGCTTGTTGCAGCACCATGCCGGATTCACCGGTCCATGAGAGGTTGAGCGCGCCGCCGGTGGCGGTGATGTGCAACAGGGGACTGGCAACAACCGCGATCCCGCTGGCCGTGGTGAGATCCTTGCCCTGCTCGCCCTGCACATAAATGCTGGCGGCTTCGGTCGGGGCGAGGGCGCGCTTCCAAATGCCGACATCATCCACGAGCATGTCCACCGCCGCGCCGCCGCCACCGTCGGTGTAGAGTCCGGTGCCGTCCTGGCCGATGTTGATGGGCAAGGCCGTGTCGGTGCTGCCAACCAATTTGCCGCTGTCCGGCACGAGGGATGCCGCCGTCACCAACTGGCCGTCCACATAAATGCTCCCCATGCCGTCGCGGATAAAGGTGACCACCACGTTATGCCAACTGCCGTTTTTCAATTGCGGCGCCACGGTCGAGCTGTCGCGGCGGGCGGACTGATCGTCCCGGAAATTCCATTTCATGCCGCCGCCTTCGGTGGCCAGCACCCAGCCGGGATTGCCGCCGCTGCCCCAGTCTTTATTGGAGATAAACGGCTTGTCGTCGTTCTGCGAATTGATCTTGGCCCAGAACGAAATGGAGAAGTCGTTGGTCCCGAACCGCAATTGCGAGGGCGTTCCAAGCGTGACGTAATTGTTCGTGGCCGGATTGCTGTTGGGCGTTCCCGAGGACGAGACATGCACGGCTTGGCCCAGAATTCCGGACTCAAACGTAGGCGTTCCCACCGCGGACCCGTCCGTGCCGTGGCCGGAGGCGTCGGTGTAATCGTTGTCAAACTTCAAGTGCGCCACTAGGCCGTTGGTGATGGCTCCGGAATAGACGATCAAATGCGCCACGGTGGAGCTGTTCGTGCCGAAGGCATTGCTGAGAACCAGCGTGTAGTTGCCCGTGTTGGTGACGGCAAGACCGCTCAAGGTCAAGGTGTTTGTGGTGGCGCCCGGAATCGGAACGCCGTTGAAATTCCATTGCTGGCTCAAGGGCCGTCCGCCGAGCACACTGGCGGAGAACGTCACCGCATCATTCATGTAGGCCACCTGCGAAATGGGCTGGGAGACAAATTGCGGAGCAGTAATCACCGTCAACTGCCCCACGCCGCTGGTGGTCGGTCCGTCCGCATTGGCGACCACCACATCATAGGCGCCCGCGTCCGATGTGGACACGCTGCTGAGGGCATAGGTGCTGTTGGTGGCGCCCGTGATGGTGTTGCCACCGTGCTCCCATTGATACGTGAACGGTCCGGTGCCGCTGACATTCACCGTCATCGTGACCGGCGTCCCGGCCTCAATGGTCTGGGAAGCCACATTGCCAACCACCGGCGTGTTGATGCTGTAAAAGCCCAGATCATCAATGTCGAAAAACCAGCTCCCGGTGCCCGCCTGCATGAAACGCAGCCGCACGTTCGGCTGATTGTCGGCCAGCGGCATGCGGAAGACTTCGATGCGTTTCTGTTGCACGGGATCATCGTTGCGGCAGGGCCGGATGTAGGGAATCAGATTGGTGGTGATCGCCGCGCCGATGAAATTGCCATAGGCCAGGCCATGCGCCTGATCCGAGCGGGCGGTGTTGAACGTGGCGTTCACATCAATCTGGCCGGTCGCCGAATTGGTGACGACGTCCGATCCGTTGCTGTCCGTGGAACCGTCGTCCAGCATGTAAAGCAACGGCTGCCAGGTCGCGCCCTGATCGACAGAGTATTCCACCGAGCAAATATTATCCTGGTTCTGCTCATTGAGCATGTGGAACGAAACATATACGTTGGTCTTGCCGGTCAGATCGTAATCCTTGGTGAAGATGACCTGCACCTGGCTTCCTCCGCGTTGATCGGATTCCGCCACGATTAAATTCCCGCTGGCGAGGCTGGAGAGCAGAACGCCATTTTCAACGATGGGCGGGATCATTTGCCGGCGATTGCCCGAAACCGCCGGGAATCCGGGCGAGGTATAAGTCTGGGTGTCGGCGTAAACCGTGGCGTAATCGCCCGTGCTGATGGTCACCCAATCTTTGTAGGAATCGGATTGCGTATCGAACAGGTTCAAGCCCGAGGTGAGCGTGTCCGTCCAGTTGGTCGCCACCCAGCCGTTGGGAATTCCGCCTTCGGCGACTTCATCAAAGTTTTCCATGTAGATCGGCGTCGGCAAGGTGAGGTTTTGATAGTTGCAGACGGTGAACGACCAGGAATTGGTCTGCAAACCAGCCACGTTGTCCGAATAAAACAGGCTCAAGGTGTGCGTGGACAGCGGGCGCAAAATCGTCGTTTCCATGTAGTCGATGGTGAAGGTCGGCGCGGACGGGGTGATGGTCGCGGGCAGGAGATTTCCGTCCATATACAATTTGATGGAATTGCCGTCCACCGTCGTGTCGCCCTGATTGAGCACCACGTTGATGTCCGGCGTCGGGGTGATGGCGCTCGATCCCACATCCGGCGTCCGGGTATCCACAAAGGACGGCACGGGCGGAATCGTCTGCGGAATGCCGGCGGCCACCGGGCTGCCCAAGGCCTTCAACTGGCCGGCGTTCAAGGCCGCGTCGCGGAACTGAATGCTGCTGAGGTAACCCGGCGCCGCATTGGTGGAACTGTTTCCCAAAATGTAAGCATATGCACCCGGAAACAGCGCGAAGCGGCCATCCACGCCCTGCTGGCCACCCGTGGTGGAAACCGTATTCTGCCCGACCTTGGCGCCGTTGATGTATTCCGTGATGGTGTTCTGATCCTGCTGGACCACAAAGGCGATGCGATACCAAGTGTTGGAAACGATGGAACCAAAGAACGGACCGTCGCTGATGCCGATGCCGTTGCCGGAACTCACCACGATGTCCGGACCATAAACAAAGGTCGCGGCGTCCGTATCAATGATGGGGCGCAACTGGTTGTTCGACGATGCCGGATAAAGCACGTCCATGATTAGCGTGTAGTCGTTGATCAAAGTGCCGCCCCCGTTGGCATTCGCCGTCGTCGGCATCAGGATTCCCATGCCATTGGTGGCCGCCGGGAACATCATCACGCTGGCATTGGTGCCGGCGATGTTCGGCAGGCCAAAACTGGTCGTGGTTCCGAATTGGGTGTTCAGATCCGTTGGCCCGCCGGCGCCGTCGGTGTATTGCAGATCGGAACCGACCGTGGCGGCAAGATTTCCGCCGGTGAAGTCCCACTGCTCAATGCTGGCCTGGCCCAGCACCGTGCCGGCGGTGCAAAGCGCGCTCGCGCCTGCCGCCAGCAGTTTAAGTTTGTTGATGAGTTTCATGTTCGCTATCTGGGTTTGTTGGTTGGAATGGTTTGAGGGAGAAAGAAAGGCATCGCGGGAATAAGCGCACGGACGTTCATTTGGTCGCCCGGTAATATTGGAGCGTTTGCGCCGCCTGCTGGTTTCCCTGCTTCTGGTCGGCTTGCAGCAACTGGTTGACCGCGAGCAGCACGCTGGCAATGGTGCTGTCTTGCTCATGCGTCAGGCCCGGCTGCGCTTTCAGATTGTTCAATCCGGCAAAGGAAAGCGGATAGTCGGCGTTATTTAGCGAAGCAATGACCTGGTTCGCCGGCGCCTGCAATTCGGGTTTGGCATTGTGGAACGCCTTGGCCAACGCCGGCGCCAGTTCCGCCGCCGACAAGACTTTGGGCGGCGCCTCGTCGCGGCTGCAACTCGCGCCAAATGCCAGCAGCAGGGCGATACCAAGGTAAAGCGGCACGCGCGCCAGCCAGTTTTTTTCAAGGAGAAACCTCATCATAAAATCAATCTGGAAATCAATCTGGAGCCTGATTCAAGGGGTGGATGCCCGTGTAATGCCGGTAGTCGATGCCCACGTTCAAACCGGTGTAGCGGATACGCGAGACGTGCCCATCCACCCAGACCGTCTGGCAGCCGTTGTTATGGCGATACCATTCCCGGTCAAAATGGTAGCCGCCGTAAAGCGTGGAGAGCCCGCCATAGGGCGGCTGGCCAATCCACTGGGTGAGGATTTGCGTCTGCCCCGGGAAAAGCCCGATGGTGTCGGTATCGCCCTCGTTTTTTTGCTCGGCGGAATCCTGGCAGAAAATCATGTGCGTGGGATCTTGATACCAACTGACCTTTTTCAGCGCCGGCTCGATGGCGCTGTTATACGGGATGAGCAAGAACTGGCACATGCCGTAAGTGGAATTCTGCCACCAGTCGGACGGATAAAACCGGTTGTCGTCATGCCATTCGTCTGGATGAACACAGTCCGGGCAGTGGAAAAGTTTGGGGTTCTTTCCATAATAATCGTAGTAGCCCAACGCCCAGTAAGCGTAAGGATTGTCCGGCGCCAGGAGCACCGACGAGCGCGGGTTGGCCGTCCACTGGCCGTCGTTGGGAATCACGCCATTGCCCAGATTGAAATATGTTTGGTGGAAATCCTCCGCATACATGGCGCCCGCCAAACCAATCTGTTTGAGGTTGTTGAGGCATTGCGCCGCCTTGGTCTTTTCCTTGGCCTTGGCCAGCACCGGCAGCAGCATGGCGGCCAGGATGGCGATGATGGCGATGACCACCAACAGTTCAATCAAGGTGAAAGCCCCGGCGCGCCGGTTGTTTGGCCGCCGGGAACGCCTTGGGACTTGATGATTCCGGTTCTGATTTGAAGCAAAATTCACAGCGTCAACTCTGACGCCGCGCCGCATTGCGCTCAAGGAAACTGGATGATGCCGAAGCGGCAATCACACCCCCGTTGACGCCCATTTTGAGATGCTTCTTTTAACCGAACTGTAACCCGGCCTTCATGGAATTGCCACGCTTGCGATACGCCTGCGGCGTCACGGCGAATTCCTTTCGAAACGCGGCGATGAAATGGCTGCAGTTCTTGTAGCCCAACTGAAAGCTGACCTCCTTGACCGAAGCCTGCGGGTCCAGCAGCAGCGCCTGGCCCCGCTCCAGCAACATGCGATTATAGAAACTCGCCGGCGTGTGGCGCGTCGAAGCCAGAAACAACCGGTTCAGCCGCTCCTCGCTGCTGCCAATGAACCGGCAAAGATGCTGCAGGCGGAAGTTGTCCTTGCGGCACCACCGCATGAATTCATGCGTGCGCACAAAATCACGACGCGGCAGCCGGGGCGACAAATCCGCGGGCAATTTCTCGATCTTACCGCGCGGCCAGGTGCGCAGGGTTTCCACCAGCATGCGGGTGGCCAGGGTTTCCACCACCAAACGATGCCCGGGCAGGCGCAGGCGGAATTCGCTGGCCATGGCGCGCGCCGATTCATACAAAACCGAATTGCCCACCTTGCCGAAAAAAGCCGGACTGGTGGCCTCATCCACTTGCGGGAGTTTGAATTCCCGGGCCAGTTGTTCCAGCATCCGGCGGTCCGCCGACAACACCACCGCTTCGCAGCGCTGGCCATGGCGCGCGAGATAGCCGCTGGTGTGCTCCACGCCATGGTTGCCAATGATCGCTTCGCCCCGCCCGATCACCTCGGTGTGGCCCAGTTGGGATTTGGTGATTTCGCCTTCCAGACAAATGGCGATGGTATATTCGGCGTAGGTGTGCGGCTGAAACAACAGCGAAGTCTCGGGACAAAAACTGTGCAGACCCATCTGGCCATCCTCCCGCGTCCAGATGGTGCTGCCGAATTGGGACTCGTGAAGCTGGGTTAATTCCAAGCCCGACTCCTCTTTCTTGAAAAACAAATTGGTGGCCATAGATAATTTGGTTTTAAACCGCCGGCACACACTGAGACGGCGCGCCAAACTGATTTCGCAAGGTTGCCACCCGCGCCGTCCTTTCCCGCCAGTTTCCGCCGAAAGACGCGCCACTCAAAGTAAAATTTCGTTACAAGTCGGTAACAAGAAGTGAAGAGAAACGGCTCTCGCGCGCCGTCCAACCGGACCCAAATTGTTGCGGCGGAACCCGTCGCCGCGCCGCTCAATGCGAGAACGGCAACGCCGCACGATCTTCCACATGAACCGGCAGGGTTTCGCCGTGGGGACTCGGCATTTCTCCCCGGTCAATCCGCGCGGAAATTTCGCGAATCACAGGCATCAGATCCGCGACCGTATCGATGAGATAATGCGGCCGCGCCGCCGCCAGTTTGCGTCGCGCGGCGTCCAGCCGGGCTTCGCGCTCCGCCGCCGGCCAAGCCGCCAGTTCCTCAGCGGAACAGCCCACTTCATTTCCTGAGGCCACCACCGCCACCACCCAGGTTCCCGCCGCGTGGCCCTCGGCAATATCCGCCGGCGTGTCGCCCACTTTGACGAACGTGCGCAAGGGATAAACATTCAAATGCCGGGCCGCGTGAAAAATCATCCAGGGCGCCGGACGGCCCTGCCCCACCTGATCGGAACACACCCACAAATCCGGCACATAGCCGGCCGCTTCCGCACTGCGAACCAGATGCTCAATCATGCCGCTTTCAAAACCCGTCGTGTTCGCCACCTTGATCCCGGCCTGACGAAGACTGGCGGCCACTTCCGCCGCGCCGGGAATGAGTTCACAGTGGCGCGCGAGGATTTCAACCTGTAACGGCACGAACTCGGCGCAGAGCTGATCCAGCAGCGCGCGCGTGGGCACAACTCCATGGGCCGTTTCCCAGCGGGAGGCGATGGCGGGATCGCTCAACAACTTCCAGATGTGGTCACGCTTATGCGCCCCCATCGGTTCGCGCACTTCGGCCACCGAAACGTTCACTCGATGGCGGGCGAACAACTCCACAAACGCGGCCACCGGACCGTGACAGCCGAAGTCCACCACCGTTCCGGATATGTCGAAAATGACGGCGCGCACCCCCGGCACCGGCGGCTTGCTGAAATGATTTACTGGGCTTGCCATGGCTTCAGGAAGCTAACGTGGTCATGAGAAAATCCCAGTCCGGGTTGTATTCAATAACCGTCTTATCCGCGTCGCGGTTGTCTCTTTCCGAACGATTTTTGCCCGGCGACCGCACCGTGTTTTAGCATCACGCTTTTCCCCAATCTTTCCGCGCTTCCTCGGCTTGGAGGCGAGCTGTGCCGGCCCGTTACGGCCGGCCGGCGGATGCAATCGTCTTTGCACCCGCTTTTGATGAGGCTGAAACCGGTGCTTGACCTGCCTCATAAAAATACTCCTTTTGAGGTATTTTATGGCCTGAGGACCTGTTGTAGGTTGAAGATATGAATTCCCCGAAACAAGAAAGCAGTTCGATTTGAACCAGGGTGCGCAGTCCGTATCGACTGAACCAGGCAGCGAGCAACCTGCAACCAAATTTGATGGAATCCTGGCGCAGTGGAGTGACAGCTAAATGTTGTTTTTATCCGGCAAGTTGCCCCTGCCGGTTGACAAAGGAACGCGACCAAACTGAACCGCACTTCAGTTGACTGCAACGATCAATTTCACGGCGCTCAGAAAAATGTCCGATGTGGTCTGAATCGGTTGGATGATGTGGATCACATTGGTGGGGTAATGCTGGCCGACAGTGGAGGTCGGCCAGCATTTTACTCATTGATCGCGGCAGTTTCCGGCGTCTCATTCGAAACTGCGAGAGCCAGCTCATAATCACATTCCTCGACGGCCTTCCGCTGGACGGTTTCCGGTGCCGTTTGCGGTCACCGGCGGCACGCTTTTTTCAGGGTGGCCTTTGTTTTTGATTTGCGACAAGCTGGGCCGTTGACCCGGCTTGTGACCTTAAAGCAACACTTTTACCAAGGGCGAACGGCCCGATTACCTGCAACGCAACCCATGACGGCTGGGCGATGGTTTGCGTTGTTGGCGGGCATCTTCCTTTGCCTCGCCAGCGCCAAGGCCGCCGGGACTTCCAATGCGGCAAACGCACCCGCTTCGCCGCCCGGCACATTCGAGGGCAAAATCGTGTCGATGCGGATTTCCCACACGGGCGCCTTGCAACTGGCCGTGCAGACCGGCGCCAGCACGAATTGGATCACGGCAACCCAATGGACGAATGAGGTTCCGTTGCTCCACTCCTGGATTCGCCTCACGAACCCGCCGGCTGACTTCGCTAAAGGCCCGAAATCCGCCATCGATCTTGGCCGGCTGGAATTGTTGACGGGCCGGCTGGGAGTTTTAGTCACAAACGTGTTGCAACTCGCGCAATGGCAAACCACGGGCATCCTCCGTCCACTGGTGCTTGAATTGCAGGGTGAAATTTTGGCGGAAAGTCCGAATGGCGAATTCCTCGCGTTGCAGGATTCCACAGCGGCGGTGCTGTTGGATCTAGGTTCTCATCGTCACGCGTATCGCCCTGGACAACTTATCCGCCTGCAGGGCAACGCGGTCATTGAACATGGGCGGATCATTCTGCGCGCGCCGCCGCTCGTGGATAACGACGGCGCGCACGAGGCGGCGCAAGTGTCCGCCACGGTCCATCTCACCGCCGGCAAACATCCTTACCGGCTCACCTGGTTCAACGCCACGAACCCGCGCATTCTACAGGCATTCTTTGCAGGCCCCGGCCTGCCCCGGCAACCCATTCCCGATGCCGCCTTGTTCATTCAAACCGCCAACACCGCCAGCGGTGAGGCAACCTGGATAAACGGCGTGCATTATCGCTGCGCCGAGGGCCATTGGTGGCGCATGCCGGATTACAATCACCTGCTCATTGCCAGCGAAGGCAACACCTCCAATTTCAATCTGGAGGTCACGCCGCAACCCGAGGACATCAGCGTGGAATTTTCCGGCTCCATAAGTGTCCCGCGAGAAGGGTTCTACACATTTACCACCATATCCGACGACGGCAGCCAGTTCTTCATCAATGACCAGCCGCCGCAAATCGAAACCGGTGGAACCACGCCGCTGCCCGCGCCACGGTCGCTGGTGGTGGGCCAACCGCTCCGCCTCGAAGACCAGTATCAATGGGTTACGGTCGAGGGCAACGTCACATTCGCGGATCAACTGGCGGATTCCTTGGTGTTGAATTTGAACACTGGCGGCGGAAGCCTCCGCGTGGACATCGCCGACGGCCAAGGGCTGTGCGCCACGCTGTTGAACCACGCTCACATCCAAGTCACCGGCATCGTCCAGCCGGTTCACAGCCCCAGCAGCCTCGACACCATCGTGGCTGGCGCGCTGCTCATTCCCGGCTTCCAACAGATTCAACTGCTGGATCTACCGGAGGCGCGCTGGGACGGAACGCCGCTGATCTCCGTCAGCGACTACCTCGCCACCAACTCCTTCTGGTCCAAGCAGAATGTCGTGCATCTGGCCGGCCACCTGCGCGCCACCGGCTCCAGCCACGCCTGGGTGCTTAAAGATAATACCGGCGTTGTGCCAGTGGAACTCTCACTTTCCAGGGAAGCGAAACGGGATGGCCCGGTGGAAATTCTGGGTTGCCGCACCGGTTCTGAAACCAACCCCGCCCTCCTCGTATCGTTTGTCCGCAGTGCGCCGGATCCCAATGGCGCCGCCAAACCACTGCCCTGCCTGACCACCGCCGACCAGATCAAACGCTTGACCCGCGAAGAGGCCCAGCTCGGTTATCCCGTCAAACTGCGCGGCGTGGTGACCGGCATGTTTGACACCAGCCTGTTCCTGCACGACGCCACCGGCGGCATCTACGCCCGCACCAAGGAATCCGTCTTTTACAACCACATGCGCATCGGGGATTACTGGGAAATCGAAGGCGTCACGTTCGCCGAATTCGCCCCCAATGTGCGCATCGATCATTTGCGCTTCATCGGCCGCGGCAATCTGCCCGCGCCGCTGCATCCCGGTTGGGACCGCCTGATCAACGGCAGTCTCGACGCCGAATACGTCGAAATTCAAGGCGTGGTCACCGACATCAAGACCAACCTCCTGACCCTCTTCACCACCGGCGGGCGGCTGCAGTTGCAAATGGTCGATGGCCAGCCGGCGCTGCTGAAACAATATGCCAACGCGCTGGTGCGCATCCGCGGCTGCGTCACTTCGGGCAAAGATCCCCAAACCTTGCAAATTGAATTCGGCCAGATCGGCATCGTCAGCGGATCGATCACCATGGATCAGGCCGCGCCGGCCAATCTCTTCGCCACCCCCATGAAACATGCGTCCGAACTGCGCTTTTTCGATTACCAGGCCGGTTCCTTTCAACGCGTGCGCATTGCCGGGCAGATCATCGAGCGCCGGCAAGGCATGTTTTTTCTTTTGGACAACATCAGCAGCCTGCGCTTTGTGGCCAACGGCGCGACCAATATTGACGCCGGCGACGTGGTGGAAGTGGTCGGCTTTCCGGAGATGGACGGATTTTCCCCCATTCTCCGCGAAGCCGTAGTCCGGCGCACCGGTCATGCGCCGCTGCCCGAGCCGCTGGAACTTCCCGAAGATTCGCTCTGGAACCGCGGCTTCGATGGCCGCCGGGTTGCCATCAAGGCACGGCTCGTCAGTTTTGAAAACGACCGCGCGGACCAAGTGCTCGAAATGCAGGCCGGTTCGCGCCGTTTTCTGTGCCGGCTGGACCCGCGCCACGGCAAACTGGGCTGGATCGTTCCCGAAAGCACGCTGGAAGTCACCGGCGTCTATGCCGCCCAGGGTAACATGGCCGTTTCCGACCGGCGGATGGATTCATTTGAACTGCTGCTGAATTCGCCCGAGGATGTGAATATCCTCGCAAAACCGCCGTGGTGGACGTTGCGCCATGCCCTCACCATTCTCGGAGCCATGGTTCCCATCGTCCTCGCGGCCGTGATCTGGATTGCACTGCTGCGGCGACAGGTGGAAAAGCGCACCCACCAGCTCGCGCTGGAAATTCAACGGCATGAACAAACCGAACGCCAGCGGGTCATCGAAGGCGAGCGTTCCCGGATTGCCCGCGATTTGCACGACGCCCTGGGCGCGGCGCTGACGCAAATCCGCTTCCTGAGCATTCGCGGCAGCCGGGCGCCGCACATCTCCGAGAAAGGCCGCGCCCAGATGCAGCAAATCTCCGAAAAATCCCTGGAAATGGTTTCCACGCTGGATGAAATCGTGTGGGCGGTGAATCCGGCCAACGATTCGCTGGATCATCTGGCCACATATTTTTGCCACATTGCCGAAGAGTTTTTTGGCAGCACCTCCATCCGCTGCCGGCTGGATGTGGAGGACCATCTGCCGCAGGCATCGCTGACTTCGGAAGTGCGGCACAATCTCTTTCTCGCCGTGCGCGAAACGATGAACAATATCGCCAGGCATTCACAGGCAAGCGAAGTTTGGTTTCGCATTCGCTGGCATGAGGAGGCGCTGCAAATTACCCTCGAAGACAACGGCCGCGGCTTCATCACGCCGCCGCCAACCGGCGGCGACGGCTTGGGAAACCTCCGCCATCGCATTGAAAAAATCGGCGGCCATTTTGCCTATGAAACGCGGCTGGGCAGTGGAACACTTTTCCTGTTCCGGCTCCCATTAAAGCCAGAACTCAAGCCGGCACCCAGTATCTGAGCATGATCACCACGATTTGCATTGTAGAAGACGACGCGGAATTCCGGGCCACTTTGGCGGAATGCCTGGAGGAAACACCCGGCTACCGCTGCCTGTGCCAGTGCGGCAACGCCGAGGAGGCCATCCGCAAAATCCCGCCGCTGAAGCCGGAAGTGGTTTTGATGGACATCAACCTGCCCACGGTTTCCGGCGTGGAATGCACGCGGCAGTTGAAACGGCTGTGCCCCTCCATCCAGGTGCTCGTGCTCACCGTTTACGAAGACAGCGAGCATATTTTCGACGCTTTGAAGGCCGGCGCCAACGGCTATCTGCTCAAACGCGCCGACCCGCTGCAAATCATCAATGCCATTCAGGAAGCCAAACAGGGCGGCTCGCCGATGAGCAGCCAGATTGCGCGGCGGGTGGTTCAATCTTTCCACGAGGAAACCCGCGCCCTGCCGCAGGAAACGAACCTGTCGCCGCGCGAGGAGGAAATTCTCCGTGAACTGGCCAAGGGTTATTCCAGCAAGGAAATCGCGGACCGGCTCAACATCAGCTATCACACCGTCAAAGTGCATCTGAAACACATCTACGAAAAGCTCCATGTCCGCTCGCGCACCGAAGCCTTGATCCGTTTCCGGGACGAAACCCCGGCCTCCACGACCACGCGTAAACCGCACTGAGCACGCCGACTTGCCGGCCAAACGCAGGAACCCAGAATGGAGCCAGACACGAACGCCGTTCCCACCGTCGGAACGTTACATTTTTTGGACACATTCCCGATTGAGCCGATTGATGGAAACCCGTCCACACATGTTGAGTTTATCTTTACAAAAGTGGACAAAACCCGCTTCTGAAACTAGGATTGCCGGGTCCACGTCACTTAACACATTGTCTGGAAAGGATGCCCGGCAAAAAGGTTACCTTTGCCCCGGGAAAAACGTCATAATATCACATCTGATGAAATCTATGAAAACCATTAAACTTCTCCTCCTTGCTGCCCTCATCGCTGTCACCGCCACCCCGCTGCTGGCCCAACAAAAGCGCCTGAGTCCACACGAAACCATCAGCGCCGTGATTGATGGTTCCCGTGTTACCATCACCTATGGCCGGCCCTACACCAAAAATCCGCGTTCCGGCGAGGTGCGCAAAATTTGGGGCGGCCTGGTTCCCTACGGCAAAGTCTGGCGCACCGGCGCGGATGAAGCCACGGTGCTGATCACGCAGAAGCCGCTGGTCTTGGGTGAAACGACGATTCCCGCGGGTTGTTACTCGCTCTACACGTTGCCGGAGGCCGATGGCTCCGCGAAATTGATCATCAATAAACAGATCGGCCAATGGGGTATGCAATATAACGAGACGCAAGATTTGGCGCGGGTGGACCTCAAAAAGCAATCGCTCGATACACCGGTGGATCAATTCACCATGGCGGTCAGCAAAGACGGATCCGGCGGCGTGATCAAACTAAGCTGGGAAAACATTGAATATTCTTTGCCGTTTACCGTCCAAAAGTAACTTTTGAATCCAACTCAGCAACCCAACCCTCGTCACTATGAACGCAATGCTAAAAACGCTCTCTGTCATGTGTGCAGCCATTTTGGTGGCGGCACCCAGCGGATTCAGCCAGACTCCGAAAGTCGATTTTCCGGCGGCCAGTCCGGCCTGCACCATCAAACAACGCGTCGGTTTGACCGACATCGAAATCAGTTATTCCCGGCCCAGCATGAAAGGCCGCGAAATCTTCAGCGACACCGGCTTGGTCCCCTACGGCAAGGTCTGGCGCACCGGCGCCAACAACGCCACGAAAATCACCTTCAGCACACCGGTGGAATTGAACGGCGTCCAGGTCGCGGCGGGAACCTACGGCCTCTTCACCATTCCCGGACCGGATGAATGGACGATCATCATCAATAAAAACGCCAATCAATGGGGCGCCTACCAATATAGCGAGAAGGACGACGTGGTTCGCTTCAAAGCCACCCCCGTGCATTTGGACGAGCATATCGAAACCTTCACCATCGAGTTCAATCATCTCCGCGATGAATCTGGCATCCTCAACCTGATTTGGGATGATGTCGTGGTGCCCATCAAGATCGAGCACGATCTGACAGCCACCTTGGTTCCGCAAATCGAAGCCGTCATGGCTTCAGACGCAAAGAACAAGCCTTATTATCCGGCGGCCATGTTTTATTTCGATCATGGCCAGGATTTGGAGAAAGCCAAAACCTGGATCAACGCCGCCATCGCCGCCGCCAAGCGTTCCATCGAATTGGCCAAGGTGGCCAACGATACCGGCTACGTGAAGATGAATGAGGACTTGATTTCCAGCCTCCAGTGATCACCTCGCGCGTGCGTTCCAAGTGGCAGCTTCCGTTCGTCGGCAAAACCGCAGGATTAATCCTCGGTTTTGCCGCGACGCTTTTGCCGGCAACCCTTCCCAACACGGTCATGGCCGACACCGTTTCGCCGGCAGAAATTCTCCAGGAATTGTGCGACTTCCGCGAAATGGGCAGCGTGCTTTACATCGCCGCACATCCGGACGATGAAAATACTTTGCTCATCGGTTATCTCGCCCGCGGAAAAAACTATCGCGCCGCCTATCTCTCCGTCACCCGCGGCGATGGCGGACAAAACGTGCTCGGCCCTGAATTTGGCGAAAAACTTGGCGTCGCCCGCACGCAGGAACTGCTTGCCGCCAGAAAGCTGGACGGCGGCCAGCAATTTTTCACCCGGGCCATCGATTTCGGATTTTCCAAAGACTATCGCGAAACCCTGAGGATTTGGAACCAGCAGGAAATCCTCTCGGATATCGTGCGAGTGATTCGCACCTTTCGTCCCGATGTCATGGTAACGCGTTTTGCCCCGTGGCCAACGGGCACGCACGGCCATCACACCGCTTCCGCATTTTTGGGTCAGGAAGCGTTCAAACTTGCCGGCGACCCCCAAGCTTTTCCGGAGCAAAAGCTTCCGCCGTGGCAACCCGAGCGAATTTTGTGGAACGGCTGGGGCGGGGAACACTCCAACACAAATGTCGTTCGTATGCAAATCAGCGGCAACGATCCTGTGCTCGGCATTTCCTACGAAGAACTGGCGGGCAAAAGCCGCGCCATGCACAAGACCCAAGGCTTCGGCAACTTTGGCCGTGGCGGTGGCAGTGGCACGAGAACTGAAACATTTCAATTGCTCGCGGGCGAACCGGCGACCAACGACATCATGGATGGCATCGATACAACCTGGTCTCGCGTGCCGGGCGGCGCGAACATTGGCAAGCTGGCCGGCGAAATCATCAATCAGTTTGACACCAACCATCCCGCGGCGAGCGTTCCCAGGCTGCTCAAACTGCGGCGGCAATTGGCTCGCTTGCACACAACCGATTCGGTGGTCATCGGCAAGCGGGCATTGCTGGATCGTATTTTACAAAATTGCCTTGGCCTGGAGATTCAAACCACGATTTCCCAAGCTGAAGTGGTGCCCGGCCAGAAGTTGAATTTACTGCATTCAGCGATCATTCATTCCAGCGTGCCCGTTCGCTGGCTGGCCGTGGAATACCCCAGCCTCCAGCAGCAAATCCGCAAACCCATTAAACTGTCGGCCAATCAAACCGGCATTCGTCATGCGGTTGAAACATTGCCGGGCAACACGCCGTTGAGCCAGCCTTACTGGTTGCGCGAAGAAGGCGAATCAGGCACCTTTCGCGTCGATGATGCTTCGCTCATTGGCCAACCGGAAAACCCGCCGGTCTTTCCCGTGGAACAGGTTTTTGAAGTGGGAGGCCAGACGTTGGCGTTGCCCGATCAGCCGGTCGAGATTGTCCCCCATGCGCCGCCCGCCCAGCAGCAGCGTCAATTAGCCGTCATTCCGCCGGTTTCGTTGCGCGTGGAATCAGAGGTGGCGCTTTTCACTCCCGGTTCTTCGCATCCGGTCAAAGTTGAAATTACCGCCGCGCGCGCTGGTGCTGCCGGCACAATTCAACTGGATGCTCCCACTGATTGGAAAATCACGCCGGTGAACCGGTCGTTCAATCTCGCGAACATTGGCGACCATGCGGAATGCCAGTTTACCATCACGGCGCCGGACAAAATCACTTCGGCTAAGATCATTGCCAGCGCGGAAATTGGCGGTGTGCGCTATCAAAACCAGCGCATTGAAATCAACTATCCGCACATTCCCATCCAATTGCTCCAGCCGCTGGCCGCGATCAAAGCGCTCAGTCTTGATCTGAAGATTCGCAGCCACAACATTGGTTATTTGCCCGGCGCCGGCGACAGCATCGCCGACAATCTCCGTGAGATGGGCTGCAATGTCACCGTGTTGGATGATGCGGATCTCACGCCGGAAAAGCTGCATGATTTGGACGCGGTGGTTTTGGGCGTGCGCGCCTACAACGTCCGTCCGCATCTGGCGGATCACTTGTCGGGATTGTTTGATTACGTAAAGAATGGCGGCACGGTGGTGGCCCAATACAACCGGCCCGGCAGAGATTTGGAAAGCGCAACCCTCGCTCCCTATCCGCTGCGTTTGTCAGGCGATCGCGTGACGGATGAAACCGCACCGGTCACTTTTCTGGCACCCGATCATCCCGTGCTGAATTCACCCAATAAAATTACCGAGGCGGATTTTGCTGGCTGGGTGCAGGAGCGCGGAATCTATTTCCCGAATCAATGGGATGATCATTTCACGCCCATTCTCGCCTGCAACGATCCCGGCGAATCGCCGCTCAAAGGCAGCTTGCTGGTCGCGCCATACGGCCAGGGCTATTTCGTTTACACCGGACTGGTTTTCTTTCGCGAATTACCGGCGGGCGTGCCGGGAGCATATCGCTTATTCGCCAACCTGGTATCACTGGGCAAATGAATCCAACGCCGCCTGATCCTTCACCTCACGATGAAAGCCCGGACGTGCCGGGCTTTCGGAGCTGGCGTGGCGTTTACCTGTTTGTGTTCGGCTGTTTTGTGGTCGTTGTGATCTTACTGGCGCTTTTCTCCCGCTACTTTGCATGAACACGCTCGACTGGATCATCCTGCTCGGCACGATGCTTGGCATCGCCGCCTATGGCGTCTGGCGCACTCGCAATGTTGACAGTCTGAATACTTATCTAAAGGGCAACCAGTCCACCGGCTGGGCCACCATCGGGATTTCTGTGATGGCCACACAAGCGAGTGCCATTACGTTTCTTTCCATTCCGGGACAAGGCTTTGAAAGCGGCGTTGGCTTTGTGCAAAATTATTTCGGTCTCCCGCTGGCGCTCATCATCGTTTGCGCGGTCTTTCTACCCATTTACCGGCGCCTGGGGGTTTATACGGCTTATGAATTTCTCGGCCGGCGTTTCGATGCAAAAACACGTTTGCTCAGCGCCGTTCTTTTTCTGGTGCAGCGCGGACTGGCCACGGGCGTCACGATTTATGCGCCGGCCATCATTCTTTCAGCCGTGCTTGGCTGGCGGCTGGATTTAACCATTATCTGCACGGGCTTGCTGGTGATTATTTACACCGTCACCGGCGGCAGTGCCGCGGTCAATCTCACCCAGCGATGGCAGATGGCCATTATTTTTGGCGGCATGGTCACGGCCTTTATCGTGCTGTTGACTAAACTCCCCGATGGCCTTGGTTTTAGTGGAGCAGCGCATGTCGCGGGCGCCATGGGCAAGTTGCAGGCCGTGGACTTTTCGCTAAATCCCGATCGGCGCTACACGTTCTGGACGGGCATGCTGGGTGGAACGTTTCTCATGCTTTCCTATTTTGGCACCGACCAGTCGCAGGTGCAGCGCTACATTGGCGGCGCCGCTTTGCGGGAAGGCCGGCTGGGGCTGATGTTCAATGCGCTTCTAAAAATTCCCATGCAATTTTCCATTCTGTTGCTGGGCGCATTAGTGTTCGTCTTTTATCAGTTCGAGCAGCCGCCGGTTTTTTTCAATCAAGTTGAATGGCACCGGCATGAACAAGGTGCCAACGGGGCCAAATTCACCGCGCTCGACGCGCAATTCGGCGCCGCCTTTGCGGAACAAAAGTCCGCCATTAAAACGTGGCTGACCGCCCGCACCACGCACGATGCCACCACGGAAACCGCCGCGCGCGACGCCATGCTCGCTGCTCAAAAACAAGTCCAGGAACTTCGTTCGGCAGCGAAGGCCGCCTTGCTGGCGGATGATCCGCGGGCCAAAACCAAGGACTCGGATTATGTCTTCATCACGTTTATTTTGGACTACCTGCCGCACGGCGCGATTGGCCTCTTGCTAGCCGTCATGATTGCGGCAGCGCTGGGTTCCAAAGCGGGTGAGCTGAACGCGCTGGCCACGACCACGACCATCGATCTTTGGCGGCATTTCCGCCCGCTCGCCGCCCATGACGAGGCGCGCAATGTCCGCGTGGCCAAATGGTTCACCGCCTTTTGGGGATTTTTTGCCATCGGCTTCGCGCTCTATGCCAGCTTCGCGGAAAATCTGATTGAAGCCATTAATATTCTCGGCTCGATATTCTACGGCGTGGTGCTGGGCATCTTCCTCGTCGCTTTTTTTCTGAAACGCGTGGGCGGCACCGCCGTTTTCTGGGCGGCCGTGGCCGCGCAGTTGCTGGTGTTCATCCTCTTCTTTTCACTGAAGATCAGCTACCTCTGGTATAACTTGATTGGCTGCGCTGCCTGCGCGATTTTGAGTTGGATTTTGCAATGGATAATGGGCTCGCAATCACAATTACCTAAATCACCTGAAAACGCATGAGCGCGACACCCGTCATTTGTTTCGGCCAGCAACCCTGCGGTTTTTTCCCAAAACGTTTTCTGGTGGCCAAGATTTTTACTGCCCGGCGGCTGCAACAAGAAATCGGCGGTGAAATGGTCTTTTTCTATCACGACAGCGATCATGATCCGCGCGAGACTCAAACCATTTTGCGCCATCGCAAAACCAATGAGCCCGCCATTTTGAACTTCGTTTTTGCCAATAAAATTCAACGGAAATTTTCGCCGCTTTATCTCAAGCGCATCCCGCCCGACTGGCCGGCCAAAACCGAATTGCAACTGCCCAACTATGTCGGGCGGCATTGCATCGACATGTTCAAAGAGACCACCGGTTCCACAGTTGCTGATTTCTGTCTGAACCTTTACCGGAAGCTTGGCCTGCTGGATAACATTCGCGTGGTGCGTTCAAGCGATGCGACTTTTCGCCGCTCTGCCTGCGATGTGCCTGATTTCTTCGCCGATGTCCCGTATGAAAACGAAATCGTCCGCGCCCGCCACGTGGATGGCGCCTTCAAACTGCACGCGGGCGGCGACACCTTTGTGACTTTGCCCGCCACCAATTTTTCCAAAGAGCAGATCAGCCCCGCACGGGATTCGCGTTTGCGCTGGATGCAGTCCGTCGTTCATTGCACGCATTACATTGCCGGTGCCGGCGAAACCGCCTACCTTCGCCAGGAAGAAGCCCCGGAAATTGAATTTATCAATCGCGACAGTATTGACCGATCCGATGAAGCCTACCTTGAAATCGAAAGTTGAAATTCCCTCGCTGCTGGCCTTTGGCGCGCATCCAGATGACATCGAATTTGGCTGCGGCGGCGTTATTGCCCGCGAAACTCGGGCCGGACGCAAAGTTCATTTTGCGGTTTGTTCCCGCGGAGAAACTGGAACTTACGGCACGCCAAAACAGCGCACCGCCGAAGCCGAAAGGGCCGCCGCCACGCTGGGCGCCACCATTGAATTCATTCAACTCGATGGCGATGCGCACTTTGAGATCCGCGCCAAACATACGATCAAATTGGCCAGTATTCTCCGACGCGTGAAGCCCGGCATTGTGCTGGCGCCCAGCGTGGTGGAAAACCAACATCCAGATCATGCCAAGCTCGGTCGCATGGTGCGCGATGCGGCGCGCCTGGCGCGTTATGGCGGATTGAAGGAATTGAAGCGAATGCCAAGGCACGCCATCAGCCAGTTGTGGTATTACGCCGTCACACCGGAAGCCGAACCACGCGATATTTCGCCCGTGTTGATTGATGTCTCTGACCCGGAAGTCATTTCTGCCTGGACTGCGGCCATGCAAGCTCACGAATCACAAGTTCGCGCCAGAAATTACATCGAACTACAAATCACCCGGGCGCGCCTGATGGGCGCAAGAGCTGGCATTGGACATGCCATAGCGCTCTTTCCGAATGACCCGCTGGTGCTTGATTCACTGGCGCAGTTGAATCGTAGCGCCCGACGTTTCTGATCATGAAGATTGGCATTACGTGTTATCCATCCGTGGGCGGCAGTGGCATTCTCGCCACAGAACTGGGCAAAGAACTGGCCAAACGCGGACACGAAGTGCATTTCATCAGCTACGAACGTCCATTCCGGCTGCCTACCGACACGCCGCGACTGCATTTTCATCCGGTCGTTATTAACGATTACGACCTGTTTAAATATCCCGATTACACCCTGCCATTGTCGGTTAAAATGGCGGAGGTCAGCAGGGAGCACCGGCTTGATGTGCTGCATGTTCACTACGCGGTGCCGCATGCCACCGCAGCCATCCTCGCCCGCGGCATGTTGCCATCGGAAAGGCAGCCCCGTGTGGTCACGACTTTGCATGGCACCGACACGACGCTGCTGGGACGCGATCCCGGTTACGGCCCGGCCATTCATCATGCGTTGACGCATTCGGACGCGGTGACAACCGTCTCTGAATTTCTGAAAGCCGAAACGCAAAAAGTGCTCGGATTTGAAGGTCACATTGATGTCATTCATAATTTCTTCGTGCCCGGCGAACCGAAACGCTCACGCGAGGAAGTGCGGCGTGAATTAAACTTAAGGGATGAAACGGTCATTTTTCACTCGTCGAATTTACGTCCGCTAAAACGAATCGATCTCTTGCTGGAAATCGTCGCGCGCATTCGGTCGCGTGAGCCGTTTAAACTCCTGATTCTGGCAGGCGGCAACTTCACCCCATTTGTCGGGCAAGTGCGGCGGCTGGGATTGGAGAGTCGCGTCATCGTGCGGGAAAAAGTCAGCGATATTGAAGATTATTTGCAGATTGCGGACTTGGGATTGTTCACATCCGAGACGGAGAGCTTTTGCCTGAGCATTCTGGAGGCAATGTTTTTCGGGTGCCCAAGCGTGGCGCGATGCGTGGGCGGCATTCCCGAAGTGGTGGCGGACAAAATCACCGGCCGGTTGGTGGCTTCCAGTGAAGCCGATGAACTGGCCAGGGTCGCGGAAACTTTGATTAATGATTCCGCCGCCCGACGCGCCATGGGTGAAGCTGCCCGCATCCGGGCGCACGAGCTTTTTTCTTGTGAAGTGATTGTGCCGTGTTATGAGGAGCTGTATCGGCGAGTTGGCGCAATGTAGATGGCTCCGCTGGCCAAGCTGCCCAACGCCCGCGCCACTAAAATTCGAAAAACGGGTTGTTGGCACGCTCTTCGGCCACGCTCGTGAGCGGACCGTGACCGGGACAAATCAAGGTTTCGCGTGGAAGCGACAAAATTTCGTCGCGCACTTTTTGTTTGGCCAGTTCCCAGTGGCCATTTCCGTTGCCAATGGAACCGGCAAAAATCGTATCGCCAACCACGGCCACCTGCGGGGCGTTGTTCGGCCAGTCGCTGATAATGTAGGTTGCGCCGTCGTCCGCGTGTCCGGGCGTTTCGCGACTGGCGATTTGGAGACCGCCCAGCGGAATCATCCGGCCGGGCTGGTTCCGCTGCGCTGCGGGGGCTTTCTTTGAGCTGTTGTGCAATTGCAAATCGGGAAAGGCCCGCCGCAACTTGGGCAAGGCATCGACATGATCCCAATGCGAATGAGTAATGAAAACATGCTGCAACGTCAGTTGTTTGGCCGCGATCAATTCCAAAACGGGATGGGCATCCATTCCGGTGTCAAACAGGGCGGCGGTGCGCGTTTCAGCATCCCAGATTAAAAAGCAATTCACCGTCATGCCTTCGCCCGCCGTGGTGATCATGCGCAATTCACGCCATTGATCGGTGTCTTTGGTGGCGGGCAACCAGCCATTGGCAATGCGTTCCAGCTTTCTGGCATCCAAACCGACGAGCGGTGCCAGGACGTTGAAATTGATGCGCTGGCCGCCGAGGCCTGAGGCCTCAAAGGCCGCCAGATCTTCCTTGGAGAGGCGGGCGGCGGCGGCGGCCGCATTGGCGGAAACGTGGCTCATGGCGCGGGCCTTGCGAACGATGTCACCTGCGTGATCTTCCAAATTCATATCTTGACCTTAACGCAAAAATGTGGGACGGCAAGCCATGACCCGCGGCAAAAATGGCATTGGACATTCCCATCTGATTGGCTAGATTTTTGCCACTTATGAAATCCGACACAACCACAACGGCGTTGAATCTGATTCTTGCTGTCCTGGTGATTCTGGGGGTTTATTTTGCCCTGCTGAACATCATGCGCACCCGCGAGCTTCGGAGGATTACACCGGTCGCCATGCAGGTGAACACCAAAATGCTCATGATTCAATCGCTGTTGACGGATGTGAACAATTACAACCAACAGGCCAAAGATCCGGAAATGGCCAAGATGTTGCAAGCCCTGCAAACCCAGCTTTCTGCCATCAAATAATATGTCCACCGATTCCAATTCCGAAATTGCCGCGTTGCGCAATCAAGTCTTTGTGCTGCTGTTGGCGCTGATCGTGGTCAGCGGCACGTTGACCGTTTATTTGTTCCGCCAGGCCAGTCTGACCGGCCGGGATCTGAGCGCCAATCAGAAATTGGTCAACAGCTTCGCCCAAGGCCAGCCGATCATCGCGGAATTTGCCGATCGTTTGGGGGCCTACAGCATGACGCATACGGGCATTCGCCCGGTTTTGGGAAAATACGGCATAGTCCCGGCCCCGACGCAACCCAAGCCGGGCAACACGGTCCCGGCCGCCGGCCAGGCTCCGCAAAAGAAGTAACTTTCGTCAGCCCACCTTCACGCCGCAGTTCGGACAATAGTTCGCCTGCGGCGGTATTTTTTGTCCGCAGCCAACGCAATCAGTGTGCGCGGCTTTGTGGCGGCGATGAATGATCAGGCTGCGGGTGTAGGGAATCCAGGTGAACGCGTAGGCAAAAATCACCACCGAATCGTGCAGGTAAAACAGCCCGTAACCCAGGAGCGTCACCGAGCCGATGAGGCTCAACCACCAGAAAGCTTGGGGCACCACCACCCGTTGTTTTTTTTCCGTGGCATACCATTGCACGAAAAAGCGGGAGAAGAAAACGGCGTTGCCCAGCCAGCCGATGACTTTCCACATGCTCCAAGTAATGCCGAGAAACTTACCGTCATGCCAGATGAGGTGGTTGATGAAATCCATGGACAAATTAAGCCGCAGACGAAAACCGGTGACAAATCAAATCCTTTCCTGGGTTTAGAGGCCGTTTGCTAACGCGGAAAACACGCGATTTATCTTTCGCCATTTGCCGGTCGGATGGTGGGTAGTGGTGATAATCAACGCGTTGCCTGCCAATTTGCAGATTCAAATGGTGCGCAAACCATGGTTTTAGCCGCGCCGTGAAGGGCCAAGACTCCCCAAGCCCAAGAGGACTCAATAGCGGATGGACGGCGATAAAACCCTCTGTTCGGGTATTTGAACCAGCGACAGCAGCTCCATTCCCACCTGGTTTGCCGTTTCTTCCAACCGTGAAACTAGTTTGCTCGCCGCGCCGGCATCTCCCGGCGGCTCATCCAACACCAAAGCCAGGATGCCTTCGGCTTTAAACTGGTTTCCAGCAAGCGCATCCAGCCATTCATCAGCCAAAGCCGACATGGTTGCGCCTTTGAACGAAAGCAAAATCACATCCGAAGCGTCGCTGGCCTTGATCGCCGCCCGGGCAGATTCGGAATCTGTCAATTCCATGAAGCCCCAGCGCTTGAAGCTAAAATTCAAATCATCAGCCAATTGCACCAAAATGCGCCAGCACACCTCGGAAGCCTGCTCATACGCCGCGAAATCCTCGCAAAGAATTAAAATCTCGCAGGTTTTGACATTGGCACACACCTTGGGAGCGATGCAGGCAACGGCACTCATAGAACTTTTTATTAAATCCCTCTCGGTTTCCTTACTGAAACTTGCTGATAACTAATCAAACCATAGCGCAGTTATGAGCTTTTGGTTGTTGACAGTCAAAGAAAAGTTATTCACCGCTTGTTCACAAGCGGGCCGTTCTTCGAGAAATATGAACCGTCCCGCCATTTAGCCGCCCGCCACGATCTTCACGATTTCAAGTCGATCCCCGGCTTGGAGCAGGCGGCGGGAAAACTCCGAAGGCGCGACCGCCTCGCCGTTGTGTTCCACCACAACACTTCGGGGCAGAAGACCTTGCGCCACCAAAAACTGCTCCAAGGAACAGGGTAAAGGTGTCGGGATAGGCTGGCTGTTGGCGATGACGATGCGGTCGCTATTGGCACTTAAATCGGAAGACATTTCTGCAAAGTTTTAGTCCAATTCCGGTTCAAAGTCCATGCAGGTATTGGGGGTTATTAACGTCCCAAGCGGATGGATTCGCTTTCAACCCTCGCCACGATTTTCTGGCGGTGAATATCCAGCGCATCCAGTTTTTTTATCAGCGACGTGATGTCGGCCGGCGTTCGCCGCGCGGCCACCGACTTGTGTGGTGAGAGCAGCACGCTGTGGTTGCGCTTTTCTCCCAGAAAACCGGCCAACGCGTCTTCATAACCCGCCGCCACCACGGCTAACGATGAAACCAACCTCAGCTCGGCCAATTGGATGTCGCGCAACTTGGCCCGTAAAATATCATCCCGCCGGGAAGATTCGAAAACCCGCACCGCCTGCTGCAAACTGAGTTCGGCGCGCGTGGGCATGGCGTTTGAAGAAGCGCGAACTTCCACCGGCACCCGCAGCAGGGCGTTCAGTTTTTGGCAGCCGACGATGGGCGTCCATTGCGGCCCGGGCGAATGCGCCGCGAATGCCACGACGCGCAACGCCCACCATTTTTCCACAGCGAGCGGACGCTGGAAATGATCACCAAAGGCTCGATAAAAGGCGGATTGCCAGTTCTGACAAGCCGGCAATTCCGCGAGGAATTGCCGCATTTCGGCGGGGCCATCTTTCAGGTCAAGCAGTTCATCCAAAAACAACTGAACGCTGGCCAGATAGACGCCGCCATCGTTGCCGGTCATCTGGTCATTATTCGGCCAGCTTAATTGATCAAAAGTCAGGGCCGGACTGTTTTGCAAAACTTCACGGGCGGAGGCCAGCGGGTCAATGCCCCGCTGTTTTATGTTGATTACCCGATCCACCGTTTTGGTTGGGCCGGACAAAATCACCTTGGCTTGGTCTGCCTCCATGACTTGCCGGGCCATGCCATCCACCAGCCAGGCGGGAAGTTCGGCGGGCGCCCGGTTGACCGGCACGCGGCGGTTGGCAAGTTCAAGAAGAATGACCGCGCTCAATGTCCGGGCGTAGCGGTTGGGACTGATAATATTGGGCATGTCCACCCGGTAATTCCAGACACGAAGGAAAGGCTGTGAGACAATGACCACCGATTCATCCAGTTTTTGCGCCTGATGAAGATTCACAAAAACCCTGCCGCTCCAGGAAGCATCCGGTTCCACGCCCAATTCCCGCCACAAAGCCAGTTTGAACCGTTCCGCCGAAACCGCCAGCCACGGCACATCCAGTCGCAGCAACGCGCTGTTTGTCACCGCCAACGGGTGGCGATAGTAGGGAGAATGGTCCGGCAGAAAGGCAACGACAAATTGACCGGATACACTGCGGGCGGTATCAGGGTTGGTCCCCAACAATTGCGCCTTTGCCGCAGTCTGCATCCACACCAGACCCGCTGCCAGAATGCAGGCTGGGCGCAAGCGCATCATTTTTTCACGGTTTGGGGAGAGGGTTTGGTTTCGGGCTTGGCTTCGGTTTTGGGCGGCGCCGCGTCCTTTTTGGCCGCCTGCTTGTAACCTTCGCTGCGATAATCGGTGATGTAAAAACCGCCGCCTTTAAACAACAAGCCGGCTCCCGCGCCAATCTGTTTTTTCACTTTGCCGCGCCCCCATTTTTTCCCGGCGCAAAGATCTTCCGGGCAAACTTTCAAGGCCGGCGCACTAATGGAATGGCTGGCCTCGAACTCGTGACCACATTTCTCGCAAACGTATTCGTAGGTGGGCATGACAGCAGAAATAACGCGGCAACCAAGTGCCGGGGGGGGGTCAGTGTGCAGGCGCATTCGTCGGCGCTCCCAGCGGCGGGATGACCCGCACCGAGCCATCGGAGCCGACCTCGACATTCAAGCCATAATCGGCGGAACCCGGAGGCAGGTTAGTGACAATGACGTTGGGAGACATCAGCAGTTCGGCCCCGCGTTTCTGGTTGTCATATCTCGCCAGTTGCGCGTGGCGGGCAATGAACATGTCGGTCTTGACCTTTTTAAGCTGCAAACGCAACTCGTCAATGTCATTGAACTTGTGCTCGATTTCCGCCCGCTGCGCCATTTGCTTCTGTAGCTCGTTTTGCAGAAAGGTGTTGTTGCTTTCGGAGGTCGCGAGTTTGTTGCGGGATTCTTCGATCGACGCGTTCAATTGGTTGATGACATTGGTCAAATCCATGGCGCTCTGATCCAGGGCTTTGTTCCGGGCTTCCAAGTCGGTGATTTGCGAACTGAGGTCGGTGATTTTTCCCTGCGCATTGGCCAAGGCCGCCTTGCTGTCGGCCAAAGCGGCAGAGGCGGTGGCCAGACTGTTGGATAACTGCTCCAACTGCTGCTGTTTGGCGGTCACATCACCCTTAAGATCCAGATTAACCTGATTGACCTCGGTATTTTTCAAATTCAGGTTCACGACCTGATTGGAAAAATCCATGATCGAATTCAGATCATCCTTTCGCCGCTTTTCACTGTCCTGCTTGTTGGCGAAGTAAGCAATGGCCAGTCCAGCACAGACAACCAGCAACACCACAACAATGACTTTGGTCTTCATGATTTAGGTTATAATTAGTCTGCCTGCGTTTCCATTTGTCAAGCCAGCTTACTTGGCCGGCTCCGCCATGCCGGTATCCGGGGCAGAATCCGCACCCTGAGCACGGGCGTTTTCATCAAGCGCTTTCAGCGTGGGATCGACGATTTGGACGTTCAACTCGCCACGCAGTTTTTTCACATAATCGGGAGCCAATTCCTTGATTTTGTCGGCTTCCACTTCGTTCCTGCAAATTTCAGCCACCGTCTTGTTGATCTTGGGCAGCGTATCATTGAAGCCGTATTCTTTGGCCGGCGTCTTGTCGATCATTTTGATGATGTGATAGCCATATTGCGTGGTGATGACATCGCTGACCTGATTGTTGGTCAACGAAAACGCCGTGGCTTCAAACTCCGGCACCATCTGGCCGCGCGGGAATTCCGGCAGCTCGCCGCCTTTCTTGGCGGAACCGGGATCTTCCGAATACTTGGTGGCCAGCGCGGCAAAATCCGCGCCGTCCTTGATCTGCTTCAACAGATCGTCAATCTGCTTCCGCTTGGCGGCGATGGTGTTCGTGGAGAGCGGCGTGGGCGGACGCGTGCTGGGATCAACCGTCATTAAAAGAATGTGCCGCACGTGCGCCATTTCCGGCTGCTCGAAATCCGCCGTGTGCTTGTCATAAAAAGCCTTGGCTTCGGCATCGGTCACCTTGATGTTCAATTCCCGTTTCAGGGCGGCCTTGGCGGTGGCCTCCTGGGTGGCCTTGGCCCGCAATTCGGCAGCGGTGATGCCCACCGCTTTGAGCTGGCGTTCGAAGGCTTCTTGGGAACCGAAATGTTCCACGAGGTTGGTGAACTGCAAATCCGCCTCCGTCGCGCCAGCCGTGTGATCCGCCGGCGTGGCTTTTTGCAGCAGGCAATCAATGGTGATCAACTGATTCAAAATCGCGGCGGTAAAAGCCGGCGGCAGGGTTTGGCCTTGGGCGGCGGCATTGGCTTTGGCCCCGGTCAGCACCTGGTCCAGCTCGCTCTGTTTGATTTCAAAGCCCTTGCCTTTGACGATGACGGGATCTCCGAACAACGCCTTCATCGCGGTCTCGGGATCAGCGTTTGTCGCAGCATTAACCACGACCGGTTGGGTGGCTGCCGTGGCGGAAATCACACCGGCAGCGAGCGCGGCGGACAGGATCAAGGACAATTTCATTTTGTTGAATTGGACGGACATGTTTGGTTCAGGTTCAAAATCAGGTTTATAACTTTACCACTTTGACATTGCTGATGTCATTGTCTTTCTGTAATTCCGTTAGGACAGCCTGCGGCGGTTCGCTATCCAGACTCAAAACGGTCAAGGCCTTGCCCCCGGCGGTATCACGGCCCAAGCTCATGCTGGCAATGTTCACCTTGTGTTTGCCCAGCAGGCTGCCGAGGTAGCCGACGATTCCGGGTTTGTCCGAATTGTTCAGCAGCAACAATGTTCCCGCCACCGGAATTTCCACCGGCTGGCTGAACAACCGCACAATGCGCGGATTATTCGGCGAACCAAAAAACGTGCCGCCGGCCGAAACCAGCTTCTGGCCGTTGCTGAACACCTGCACATGCACCCATTCGTTGAAGGTGACCGGCTCATCCGACTTCTTTTCCTCAACGGTGATGCCCATGCTCTGCGCCACGCTGCGGACATTGACGTTGTTCACGTCTTTGAGGTTACTGGTGGACAGAAATCCGCGCACAATCGCACGCGTCACCGGATCGATGTTCGGCAGCGACTTAGCATTGCCTCCAAACGTAATGTGAAGCTTGTCCGCACCGGCGGGTGACAATTGGGCCAAAAGCTTGCCCAACGCCTCGCCCAGCGGAAGATACGGCTTCACCTGCTCGTAAGTCTTCGCGTCGAGGAATGGAAGATTCACCGCGTTGCGCACCTCGCCAGTGAGCAGATAGCCGGCAATCACTTCGGCGACTTCGATGCCACATTTTTCCTGCGCCTCCTCGGTGCTCGCGCCGAGGTGCGGCGTGAGAATCAAATTAGGCTGCTTGCGATACGGGTGATCCGCCGGCAACGGCTCCACCGCAAACACGTCCAACGCGGCGCCCGCCACCTTGTTCGACTCCAGCGCCGCAATCAAATCAGCTTCATTGACGATTTCGCCGCGGGCGCAATTCACAATGCGCACGCCAGGCTTCATTTTGGAAAAAGCCGCCGCATTTAGCATTTCCTTCGTTTCCTTGGTCACCGGCATGTGCACCGTAATAAAATCTGCGACGCGATACACCGCATCCAAATCAGGCGCAAACTCGGCGCCAATTGCCTTCGCGCGATCCTCGGTCAGATACGGGTCATACGCCACAACCTTCATGCCAAAGGCAATGGCGCGTTTGGCGACTTCGCTGCCGATGCGGCCCATGCCGAGCACGCCGAGTGTTTTACCCTGTAGCTCCACGCCGCTCTTGCCAAGTTCTTTGCGGTCCCATTTGCCGGCCACCATGGTGGCGTGTGCCTGCGGCACTTTGCGTGCCAGCGAAAGCAGCATGGCAAAGCTGAGTTCCGCCGTGGTCACCGTGTTGCCGCCAGGCGTGTTCATGACCACAACGCCGTGTTGCGTGGCCGATTCAATATCCACGTTATCCACGCCCACCCCGGCCCGGCCGACCACGCGCAATTGCTTGGCGGCCTCGATGACTTTGGCTTTCACCTTCGTTTCGGAACGCACCACCAACGCCACGGCATCGGACACCAACGGAATCAGTTCCGCCTCGGGCAGCGGCTTGGGCAGGACGACGACATTGAATTCCGGGCGCTGCTGAAGCAACGCAATGCCTTTCGGCGAGATGGGGTCGCAAACGATGATTTTCATATTTAATCCAAATGAGCGGTTAGTTTAGGTGAACGTGCATTTATGGTCAAACAACGAAATAAATTTCCCGGGCATCGAAGCTGGCAGACAACGCCAGCAAAGGATGCAAAGCATCAGACATCTCGGCCTCGTTATCCTTGGCATCTGGATCGTCCAAATGTTATTAGAATTTATGGCATCACAACTTGTCTGGATTTTTCCGGACTGGCCCTGAGCATCCTGATTTTGTTCATCGGCTGGATCATGGATGAAGGCCGGAAGATTCAGGATGAGCAGGAGTTGACGGTTTAAGCCTATGCCCATCATAGTCAATCTTGACGTGGTGCTTGCCCGCCGCAAAATACGCCTGAACGATCTGGCAGGTGGTGTGGATATCACACCGCAAAATCTTTCGATTCTCAAAACCGGCAAGGCCCGAGCCATTCGCTTTTCAACACTGGAAGCCATCTGCAAGCATCTAAATTGTCAGCCCGGAGATATTTTGGAATACCGTCAGGAACCGGCGGTTGAAACACAGCCTTCCCCGAGCGTGATAAACACTGAGCCGCCAGCCCCGGTAAAAGTTTAGGAGGAAAATAGACGAATAAACCGCTGCGGCAGGCAACGGTGAGGCCGGTAATTCTCTGTTCCCGAATTGCGCGATTGCCAAAGTTCCCAGCGCAGTTCATTTTTGCGCAATGGAATTATCTCGCAAGACAGTGGACGAGTGGTGCGAGCGCGGCATTTTGTCGCTCGTGCTGGGGATGCTAGTGTTCGCGCCTTTGGCATTTGGCGCCGTTTACGCTTGGTCATTTTTAGTTGTTCAGGCGCTCGCCTTGGGCGTTTTTGGCCTGTGGGCGTTGCGACTTTGGATCAGCCCCAACCCCAAATTGCTCTGGCCGCCGCTGGCGTGGGTTGCGTTGGCTTTTGTTGTGTATGCCATTGTGCGCTATCGCATGGCGGACATTGAATATGTGGCGCGTTTGGAAATGATTCAAGTGCTGATTTTCGCGTTCCTCTTTTTCGCGGTCATCAACAATTTGCACGGGCAGAATGAAACTTCGATTGTTACCTACACGTTGCTGGCAGTGGGAACGGGAATTTCCGGTTACGCCGTGGCACAGATGACGCACCACTCCAACCACGTTTGGAACGAAATCACTCCCTACATGGGCCGCGCGACCGGCACTTACATTTCACCCAACAATCTGGCGGGACTCTTGGCGGTGCTGCTGCCGCTCGCACTGGCCTTCATGCTGGTCGGCAAAGTAAAGGCCATCCCGCGCATTTTACTGGGTTATGGGGCGATTGTCATGGCAGTGGCTCTGGCCGTTTCCTTTTCGCGCGGTGGCTGGGTTGCCGCAGCCTGTGGCATTTTATTGCTGCTGGGAATATTGGTTGGGCACCGGAACCACCGATTGAAAGCCATCATCCTGCTGGCGTGCATGCTGGCGGGCGGCAGTGTTTTTGTATCGCATTACTTGTCAAAAACCGTCGGCTACATGCAGCGTGTGGCCAGCCCCAATGGCATGGCAAGCCCTACCGTAGTGGTGGAAGCCAGCTTGGATTCGCGTCTGGCCATGTGGAACGCGGCGCTTCAAATGTGGGAAGATCATCCTTGGCTGGGGGTGGGTCCGGCGCATTTTGACTACCGATTTCGGGAGTATCGACCTGAACTAATCCAAGCTCGACCCGACCGTGCGCACAACGATTATTTGAATTTACTGGCAGACTGGGGGGCGATTGGCGGAATGATTGTTTTGGCTGGAATGATGGTTTTTATTTTTTCCCTGGCTAAAACTTGGCGGTATGTCCGAAGATCGCAAACCGCTTTTACCAGTGGCCAAAGCAATCGATTTGCATTTTTTATAGGGGCAAGCTGTGGTCTGGCTGCGTTGGCGGTGCATTCGACCGTGGATTTTAATTTGCACATCCCCGCCAACGCCTTGGTTGGCGTCATCTTGTTGGGCCTACTAACCAGCAATGTCCGCTTCGCCACAGAACGATTCTGGTTTCGGGCGTCGTTACCGTTAAGAATTTTTCTAACATCAATTCTTCTTGGGCTTTCTTACTATTTAACCATTCAAGGGCTGCACCGCTTTGGTGAAGAGCAATGGCTGGCGTTTGCGGCTAAACAGCCGAACTTCTCTTCCCCAAAGGCCAGCGCCTTGGAAAAAGCCTTTGCCATTGAACCGCAAAACTTTGAAACTGCTTACGAAATTGGAGAATGTTATCGCACACAAAGTTTCAATGGCGAAAGCGATTTCGCAAAGCCAGCCGACATGGCGCTGGACTGGTATGCCAAAGCAATCCACTTAAACCACTATGACGGATATAGTTATCTGCGCACCGGCATGTGCTTGGATTGGCTGGGGCGTCTTGATCAAGCGCGCCCCTATTACAACATTGCCGAATCGCTGGATCCCAACGGGTATTACATGATTGCTAACCTCGGTTGGCATTTTGTGCAGATTGGCGACTACCCAGCCGCTCAAGATTGCTTCATGCGATCCCTCAAGCTGGATTCCAGCCAAAACCAAATCGCCCGCAACTATCTTTCGATTTGTGAAACAAAATTAGCCGATAAAGCTTCTGGCCGTCCTCAATTACCTGCGAATTTACCTGCAAATTATTAATACAAATCACGATTGACAATTTGCACCGCAACTCGTTATAGTCGTTTGCAGTTAAGAAAAACCACTAGGAAAGTTAATTATGAAAAAACTACAAACTCTGCTTGCAGCCGCAGTGTGCGGCGCAGTTTTCGCCGCGATGGGTGCCTACGCGCAATCCGGTGCTTACGGCACTGTGGTCCGCACGGAAGGTGTTGCTAGCTACTCGTTGGGCGACGACGTTTGGTATCCACTTCAAGCTGGCAAGACCTTGCCGGTTGGGGCACTGGTTCGCACCGGTGACAACGGTTCGGTTGACATTGTGCTCGGCAAGGCAGTTGCCATGCCGCAAGCTTCTGGCCAGCCTTCTCAAATTTCTTTCGCTGCGGACGCTCCTGTTCGTGGTTTGGTGGGTTACAAGCCGTCGGTGGAACAAAACGTGGTTCGCCTTACGCCCAACACCACCCTCGGAATTGACAAGCTTACGGTCACTGACACTGGTGCCGATACCGTCAGCGACACCGAACTCAACTTGAAAGCGGGCAAAATTTTCGCCAGCGTCAAGAAACTCTCCGGCGCTTCCCAGTATTTGATCAAACTTCCGAACGGCATTGCTGGGGTTCGCGGCACGCTGTTGAGCATCAGTGTTGATGGCACTGTGGCTGTATATGAAAGCACGGGGGGAGGGGTGGTTCTTTCACTGGTTATGGCGGATGGCTCAACCAAGACTTATTTGGTCAGTCCGGGGCAAGTATTGGATCCAGTTACCGGCCAGCCGGCAGTTCTCCCGCCTCACCTCGAAAACACTTTGCAAAAGGTATTTTCAGCCATACGCACAATCTATTTTCAGACCTGTAGCTTCTCGTTTGATCACACGCAGGTTTACGTTTCACCCACTCAGGGTCTCTAATTAAAAAAGTGCGGTAATCCGCAAATAGTTTGTAAAGTTTTACCAGCGCAGCCTAAAAGTTGCGCTGGTTTTTCTTTGTGAAATTCAAGCGCCTCAAACGCACGCCCCTGCTAATCGCAACTTCCGTGCTGGCGCTGGTCAGCGGATTATGCTGGCTGCATGTTGACTTTCTGAAGCGTTTGGAATGGATGACGTATGACTTGCGGGTCCGTTCAGCCGCTCGCTTTCCAGCTCCGATGGCGACCAATCTTGCATTTGTGGAAATGGGCGAATCCAGCATTGCGGCCATCAAAAGTGGCGATCTCGGATATCGGTTTGGCTTGTTGTGGCCTCGGCAAATTTATGGCCGGGTGGTCCATGAACTCGCCAAACAAGATACCAAAGTAGTGGGCTTCGACGTTCTTTTCGGCGAACTCAGGCCCGATCATCCGCCGGTCCTGCTGGCGGATGGATTTCACACTATTGAGTCCGACCAGTTCTTTGCCGATGAAATCAGGTGTGCCAGCAACGTGGTTTTGGCCAGCACGCCCGACTTGGTTTTGCCGCCTTTGTTTGCGACCAATGCGTTTGCTTTGGGCGACATCCAAACGGAAAAAGACGCCGATGGCATTTTGCGCCGCGCCAAGGCCTTTATTGATATTCGTGTTTGGCATCCTTTGTTCCGACAAGCTGCCACCAACTTTGATCTGGACCTGTCGGCGGCAACGTTTGCCTCAAACCAAATTATTCTCCCACAAATCAATTCCACCAATGTGGTGGACGTTCCGGTTGACGCAGACAATAACTTCAAAATTTCAGATTTTGCCGGCGACAATATTCCGCCTGGCATTTCTCCGAAAGCCAAGGCCTTTACCACCAAACGGATTTGGCACATGGGAATTGTTCTGGCCGCCAAGGAACTCAACCTAGATCTCAGTCAATCCACCGTTGATTTATCTGAGGGAAAGATTGTTTTACACGGTGCCAACGGACTCGAACGAACCATTCCGGTGGATAAACAGGGATTTTTCTTGGTTGATTGGCGGATCAGTCCGAATGACCCGCGAATACTGCGAATCCCGATTGAAAATTTACTGTGGCAATACAACTGGCGGCTTGAAGGCAAAACCAACCGGTTAAGCGACAGTTTGCGAGGTCGGATTGTTGTGGTCGGTTCTTCCGCCCAAGGCAATGATTTGACGGATCGGGGCGCAACGCCGCTGGAACGCGACACTTTGCTGGTCAGTAAACATTGGAACATTGCCAACTCCATCATCACCGGCCAATTCATTAGACGCAGTCCCATGGCGGAAACCATTGTCAGCATCATCCTGCTTGGTCTGGCCGCTGCATTTGTCACCTGGCAATTCCGCGCCATCATCGCGTCGGCAGCCATTTTCGCAATGGTTTTCGCTTACATTGGATTTTCCTTTTACGTCTTTGTCGAACATCACATTTCCTTGTCGCTGGTGTTGCCCGTTTTGGGCGTGGTGATGGAACATGTCAGTCTGGTCACTTATCGCGTGGTTTTTGAGGAACGCGAGCAGCGCCGGGTGAAATCGGTCTTTTCGCGCATCGTTTCCCCTGAAGTGGTCGATGAACTGTTGGGCGCTGAAAAACTTTCGCTTGGCGGATTGCGGCGGGAAATGACGGTGCTCTTTGCCGATGTGCGCGGATTCACGACTTTTACCGATCAAACGCAAGAGCAGGTCGCGGAATTTGTCCACGCAAACCAGCTTGATACGGTGGAAGCGGAAAAGTGCTTCGATGAATCCGCGCGCGAAACCTTGGAAACAGTGAATCACTATCTGGCGGCGGTCGCGGACGCCGTCAAAAAACATGGCGGCACTCTGGACAAATACATTGGCGACTGCGTGATGGCATTCTGGAATGCGCCCATGGAGGACGACCGCCACAGTTTGAAATGCGTCAAGGCAGCGATCGATGCCCAACGCGCCATTTACATGCTGAATCAGCGGCGGCTGGCGCAAAACACGGAAAGGGAAGTGGAAAATATTACTCGCGCCCACGAAGGTTTGCCGCCCAAGCCCATGCTGGTTGCGCTCCAGCTTGGCACGGGTATCAACACCGGTTCCGTAACGGTCGGCCTCATGGGATCCAACGAGCATATTTTGAATTACACTGTGTTCGGTCGCGAAGTGAACCTCGCCAGCCGATTGGAAGGGGTTTCTGGCAGCGGCCGCATCATTATCAGTGAAACCACCTTTCAGCATCTGCTTCGCGACGATCCCAAGCTCGCGGCCACATGTGTCGAATTGCCTCCCGTCACCGTCAAGGGCATTCGCAATGCCGTGCGGATCTATGAAGTGCCCTGGCAGCAAAACAAATAGTTTTGTATTGGGGCATTTTATTCTAAGTTTAAACCCTTGAAAACAGCGCGTCCCGCTGAGTTTTCCGAGAAACAAATGAAGCGCATCGCAATTTATCCTGGCAGTTTTGATCCGCTAACCAACGGCCATTTGGACGTGGTCCGCCGCGCCGCCAAGCTGTTTGACAGTGTCATCGTGGCCGTCGCGCAAAATGAAAGCAAACATCCGTTGTTTTCCCTGGCTGAACGCGTGGCGTTGGTCAACAAGGCGGTGGCTCATTTGCCCAATGTGGAAGCGGACTCGTTTGACGGCCTGCTGGTTGAATATGTTGCGGCGCGGAAGGCCAAGGCAATTGTGCGCGGACTGCGCGCTGTTTCCGATTTCGAGTTTGAATTTCAGCTCGCCCTGATGAATCGGAAATTAGACGAAAACATTGAAACTATCTTCATGATGCCCAAAGACACATATACATTTTTGAGTTCGCGAATTGTGAAGGAAATTGCCCGGCTCGGCGGTGATATCACCGGCTTCGTGCCAGCCAATGTTCAAACCGCCTTGCTGAAGAAACTCAAGCCGGGCAAATCCGATGCCTACAAGGAATGACGTTTACAATTGTCTGCGGCCTTAAACTGATCAACCCCATGTTACTGAAAGTCAATTTGCGCCATTTGGAAGAACACGGCCAGCAGCTAAAAGGTGAACTGCCGGTGGAGGATCTGGATTTGGGCGTGAACGATGAACTGATTCACCCGCAAAAACCCTTGGCCTACAAGATTTTGGTGGAATTATTGCATGACGCCCTCTTGGTAACTGGCTCACTGTCAGTGTCTTTGGACTGCGAATGCAGTCGGTGCCTGAAGAAGTTTAAATACCACCTGAAATTGCCCGATTGGACCGTCCATTTGCCGCTGGAAGGCGAGGACAAGGTGGCTATTGACAACGATTGTGTGGACTTGACTCCCTTCATCCGGGAAGATATTCTGCTCAACTTTCCGCAACATCCGTTGTGTAAAACAGATTGTGCGGGATTGAAAAAAGCAAGCAAAGCCAGCCAGGCGAAAGACCGCGACCACGAAAAATCCGCGGTTTGGGCCCAGTTGGATAAATTGAAACTAAAATAGAGATTTATGGGCGTTCCAAAACGTAAACCATCGACCAGCCGGCAGCGCATGCGCCGGGCCTACAACAGTGTTCTGAAGTTGCCGCAGTTGGGCAAATGCCCGCAGTGCGACGCCCCGGCGATTCCCCATCGGGTTTGCCCGGCTTGCGGATTTTACAAAGGTCGCCAAGTTATCACCGTCACGGCGGGCGCGTAAGCGTCACGCGGAATTTCCGCGATCCTATGCGCATAGCAGTGGATGTCATGGGTGGTGACCACGGTTGCGGTGTGGTCATCGCAGGTGTCAAACGCGCCCTCGAGGAAAACAAGGACCTCAAAACCGTTTATCTCGTCGGCAACAAGGCGGACATTCACGCCGCCTTGCCGGCGCGTGGCTTTCGCGATCATCGCGTTCGCGTCATTCATACCACTGAAGTCGTGGAAATGGATGACAAGCCGGTCGTCGCACTCCGCAAAAAGAAAGATTCTTCCATCTCCCGAGCCGCCGAATTAGTCAGTGAAGGCAAGGCGGACGCGCTTGTTTCCCTCGGCAATACCGGTGGCATTTTTGCCGTCGGCACCTTCAAGGTCGGACGCATTTCTGGCGTTGACCGCGGCTGCATTGCCACGGTCATTCCGCGTCACGATGGGGAATTTGTCCTTTTGGACGCCGGTGCCAATGTGGAATGCAAACCCTTCCATCTCGCCCAGTTCGCCGTCATGGGCAATGTCTATTCCCGCGAAATTCTCAAACGCAAGAATCCGCGTGTCGGTGTTTTGAGCATTGGCACGGAAGACACCAAGGGAAATGAACTAACCTTGGAAGCCTTCAAACTTTGCAAGAAACTGGATCTGAATTTCATCGGGAATGTTGAGGGACATGACTTGTTCAAAGATCATGTGGACGTGGTGGTTTGCGATGGTTTCGTGGGCAACATCGTCTTGAAAACCTGTGAAAGCCTTGCTGTCGGGATGTTCACGATGCTCAAACGGGAATTAATGCAGAACACCAAACGGCAAATCGGCGCGTATCTGGCCAAGAACGCGTTTCAATCCATTCGCCGCCGCATGGACCCGGAGGTTTATGGCGGCGCGCCGCTCTTGGGTTTCAACGGTTTGGTTTTCAAATCCCACGCTTCCGCCCGGGAAAAAGCCGTGACCAGCGCCATCCGCGTCACGGCCAACGCGATTAAAAACCAGATTAACCAGACCATTGCCCGGGATATTGCCGCCGCCAACAAAATACTTGAAGCTGAAACCGCTCCCGCTGCGAACGCATGAAAAATCCCCGCGCCAAACATAATTTCGTCGGTCGCACCTGTTCCATCACCGGTGTCGGCTCATATGTGCCGGAGCGGATTTTAACCAATGCGGACCTTGAAAAAATGGTGGAAACCTCCGATGAATGGATCACCACCCGCACCGGCATCAAGGAACGCCACATCGCCGCGGAAAACGAATACACCTCGGATTTGGCCACCAAAGCCGCCCTTCGCGCGATGGAAATGGCCGGCGTCACCGCCGAGCAAATCGACCTGATCATCGTAGCCAGCATCACGCCAGACATGCCGTTTCCCAACACCGCTTGCCTGGTTCAGCAAAAAATCGGCGCCCGCCGGATCCCGGCCTTTGACATTGAAGCCGCCTGCTCCGGATTCATCTACGCCTTGGAAGTCGGACAAAATTTTATCACCGGACGCACCTACGAAACCGTGCTGGTGATTGGCGCCGAAAAACTCTCGGCCATCACCAACTGGAAAGACCGCAACACTTGCGTGCTGTTTGGCGACGGTGCCGGTGCCGCCATTTTACAAAATCGCCCACTTTCTCATGGATTGCTTACCACAGCGCTGGGAGCCGACGGCGGCAAGGCGGATTTGCTTTCCATGCCCGGCGGCGGCAGCCGTCGCCCCGCCTCGGCGCAAACAATTTTGGACGGACTGCATTTCCTGCGCATGGACGGCAAGGAAACCTTCAAAAATGCCGTTCAAGCCATGTGCAGTGCGGCCAATGAAGTTTTGACCCGCTGCGAAATTGATATTACCCGCATCAAATGTGTCATTCCACACCAAGCCAACCGCCGCATCATCGATGCCGTAGGAGATCGGCTCGGCGCGACGCCCGAACAGTTATTCATCAACCTCGACAAATACGGCAACACCTCGGCCGCATCAGTGGCCATCGCACTGGATGAAGCGGTGCGTTCCGGCAAAATTTCGCGGGGCGATCTCATTCTCATTGTCGCGTTTGGGGCAGGTTTGACGTGGGGCGCGGCCATCATTGAATGGTAATCTTCAATTTGACGCCGCGTGTTCCCGTGTTAACTTAACTTGTCCTTTGTATTGCTGCTATGAGTGCAAAAAAAATCGGAAGTGCAAGTTCGCTTGGAAATTCGGTCAGCGTCACTGCCCGCGCGTCAAATTTGGCGCTCGCATCTGACCAGGTTTCCGTTCACAAAAATGGCATTGAATTCCGCAGTCCAACTCCATTCCATGAATGGTCGGAAATGACGGTGTCGATTAAATCGCCATTAACCGGCAGTCAGCTTTCCTGCCACGGTGTTGTGGTCGCCTGCTCCGGCACCAAGCATGCTGGCTACAACGTTTCAATGATTTTCACCAGCATGACCCCGCAAGCTGAGAAACAACTCGGTGCCATGGCTCGCTCCAAATTCGGCGTCGGCTGAACCAAATCAATCAGCAAAACTATCGATGGCTTTGCCCGGCCTCCGTGATTGCGCGGAGGCCGATTTATTTTATGCTGTCGCCTATGAAAATCCTCTTAACCACCACATCCTTTCAGGACACCCCGGGAGCGCATCACGATCTGCTCAAGCAAACCGGCTGGAAAATCATTACCGCGCGTGGCCCGTTGAATGAAGCCGACACACTTGCGCTCGTCGGCGATGTGGATGGTTATATCTGTGGCGACGACGCTATCACCCGTAAAGTGCTGGAAAAAGCGTCGCCCAAGCTGAAAGTTCTCAGCAAATACGGCATCGGCGTGGATAAAATTGACGTGAAGTCCTGCACCGAATTTGGCATCCCGCTGCTCTTCACGCCCGGCGTAAACCACACGACCGTGGCCGAACACACCTGCCTGCTTCTGCTCGCCCTCGAAAAAAATTTGCTCTTTCACACCGATTCCACCCGCGCCAACGGCTGGAAACGCCGAACCGGCCACGAACTCCTGGACAAGACCATCGGTATCATTGGGCTTGGCCGTATCGGCAAGGAAGTCGCAATTCGCGCCAAAGCGTTTGGGATGCACCCGATTGGTTTTGACGTTTATTGGGATGATAAATTCGCCCAGCAATACGACGTGAAACGCGCCGCCTCGCTCGACGAAATTTTCGCCGTGAGCGATTACATTTCGCTCCACACCAATCTCACGCCGGAAACCCGCGACCTGATTAATGCCAGATCCATCGCCAAGATGAAGAAAGGCGTGCTCATTCTGAATTGCGCCCGTGGTGAAATTGTGCAAATCACGGATCTCATCGCCGCTTTGAAATCTGGCCAAGTCGGCGGCTACGGCACCGATGTTCTCGATCAGGAACCGCCGCAACCCGATCATCCTCTGCTCAAGCTCCCAAACGTCGTCTGCACGCCGCACGTTGGCTCGCGCACCTACGAAAGCGTTGTCCGCCAGGCGACCTGCGCGGTAAAAAACCTCATCCTCGCGATGAACGGCGAAAAACCCATTGCGCAGGTCAATCCGGAAGTGCCGGTGAAGAAAGTCACTTAATTTCTAAACCAGAAATCATTAACAACTATGCCCGAAACCTATTTCATCATTCCCAAGGACAAGCACGATTCACTCGTCACCAAGGCTTATTTGAAACGCGGCTACGATGCCGCCGAGGCCGCCGCCGGCGCGCGGTTCTGCGCCAGTGCCGCGTATTACGGAATCCGCACGCACAACGCCATCAAGGCGCTACATCTCGATGAATTGTTCGGCAGCAAAGTTGGCCGCTGGACGCCCGGCGCGAAGATCGAAAAACTTCCGTCACGCTTTGCGGCATCGCAAATCTGGAACGGCCACAACAAACTCGGCCAGGCCGTGGCTTACGAGGCGATGGACACCTGCATGAAGCTTGCCGACAAATTCGGTGTGGGCATGGTCAGCGTGGATAACGCCACGCATTATCTCTGGGGCGGCGGCTACGTCATGGACGCCGCGCTCAAGGGTTACATCGCCTACACAAACTGCACCTCGGCCACGTCCGAGGTCGTGCCATTCGGCGGCAAAACGCCGACGATGGGCACAAACCCGCATTCATGGGCATTCCCGACGCAAGACGCGATTGGTTTTCCAATCGTGATCGATTGGGCGACTTCCACCGTGGCTATGGGCCGCGTGCAGCAGTTCAAGCGCGAAGGCAAAATGCTTCCCGCCGGTTGTGCCGTGGATTCGGAGGGCAATCCCACGACTGATTCGAACAAGGCTGTTGCCTTGCTGCCTTTTGGCGCGCACAAAGGTTACGGACTCGGCTTGATTGACGAACTTTACGCCGGTTTCATCGGGGGGTCATTGCCGAAAATTCGCGGCACCTCACGCGGCCCGGCCGACGAAAAGCGCGGTTCAACGTTCTATTTCCAAGTCATTCATCCGGACGCGATGAAAGGCACAAGCTACGCCAAAGGGCGCTCACAAATGCAAAATGTGAAAGCCGTCATCGAAGACGTGCTCGGTCACGGTAACGAAAAGTGCATGTTGCCCGGTCAACCGGAAGCGCGCTGGGGCGGTTTATCCAAACAACATGGCGGCCTGCTTTTCACCAAAGCCGAAATTGAAGAACTCAATCACCTCGCGCATGAAATCGGCGAACCGGCGTGGAATCTGACTGATTTCAAATCCGTTCAGGTTTAAATTTTCAATTATAAATTTATGGCCATTCAATTACGCAACAAACCTACTTGCACATTCGATCAAATTTCGCTTGGTGAAGTCATGCTACGCCTGGACCCCGGCGAAGGACGCATCCGGACCACCCGCGAATTCAAGGCGTGGGAAGGCGGCGGCGAATACAATACTTCGCGTGGTCTGCGCAAATGTTTCGGCTACAAGACGGCCGTCTGCACTGCGTTTGTGGATAACGAGGTTGGGCATCTCATCGAAGATTTCATCATGCAGGGCGGCGTTTGCACCGATTTCATCAAGTGGCGCGAAGACGATGGCATTGGTCGCAGCGTGCGCAACGGTTTGAATTTTACCGAACGCGGTTTCGGCATTCGCGGCGCGGTTGGTGTGCCGGATCGCGGCAATTCTGCAGCCGCACAGCTCAAACCCGGCGACTTCGACTGGGACCACATCTTCGGCAAAATCGGCACGCGCTGGCTGCACACCGGCGGAATTTTCGCGGCGTTGTCCGCAACGACGGCGGAACTCACGATTGAAGCGGTGAAAGCCGCGAAGAAACACGGTGTGATTGTCAGCTACGATTTGAATTATCGTCCCTCCCTTTGGAAATCCATCGGCGGTCTGAAAAAGGCGCAGGAAGTGAACCAGGAAATCGCCAAATATGTGGACGTGATGATTGGCAACGAGGAAGATTTCACCGCGAGCCTCGGGTTTGAAGTGAAGGGTGTGGACCACAACATCAGTGCGATTGAAACGGACGCGTTCAAGGCGATGATTGAGACTGCGGTGAAGGCGTATCCGAACTTCAAGGTGGCGGCGACCACGCTGCGCCGCGTGATCACCGCGACGAAGAATGACTGGAGTGCGATTCTCTGGCACGATGGGAAATTTTTCGAGAGCCGGAAATTTGCCGAACTTGAGATTCTGGATCGCGTTGGTGGTGGCGACAGTTTTGCCAGCGGATTGCAATTCGGTTTTCTGGAATTTAACGATCCGCAGAAAGCAGTAGATTGCGGAGCGGCGCATGGCGCGCTTGCTTCGACAACGCCGGGCGATACGAGCATGGCCACGCGCAAGGAAGTGGAAAAGCAAATTTCCGGCGGCGGCGCGCGGGTGGTGCGGTAAATACTTCATCGGCAGGCCGGCGCTGTTGAGCTACCCTTTTGGCCAGACCGGCGGGTCCGCCCCACCGAAAATTAAATTTATGAACACATCTGAAATGTTTTCCCTCAACGGGGAAGTGGCGGTGGTGATTGGCGCGACGGGCGTGCTGGGCGGCGCTTTGGCTCAAGGGATCGCCGAGGCAGGCGCAAAAGTCGCCGTGCTGGGGCGCAACGAGGAACGCGGCAACGCGCGCGTCAAAGCCATCATCGACGCCGGCGGCAACGCGGCGTTCTTTCCCTGCGACGCCAGTTCGCGCTCCAGTCTCGCGGATGCGCGCCAAAAAATTGAAGCATCGCTCGGCGCGTCAACGATTCTGGTGAGTGCCGCCGGCGGCAATGATCCCAAGGTCACGGTCACGGCCGAAAATCCTTTTGAGAAAATCCCGCTTGAAGCGCTTAACGCAAACTTTGATTTGAATCTTGTCGGCGGCGCCTTTCTGCCGTGTCAGGAATTCGGACCGGCCATGTGCCAGCGCGGCAAGGGCAGCATCATCAACATTGCGAGCGTGTCGGCGCATCTGCCGCTGTCGCGCGTGGTCAGCTACTCGGCGGCGAAAGCGGCGGTATTGAGCCTGTCGCAATTTCTCGCGCGGGAATGGGCGACCAAGGGCGTGCGCGTGAATACGATCACTCCGGGATTTTTTCCGGCGGAGCAAAATCGCAAATTGCTGTTTAATGATGACGGTTCCCCGACCGCGCGCACGAAAGCCATTTGGGGACACACGCCGATGAACCGTTTTGGGGAAGCGAGCGAACTGATTGGCGCGTGCATTTTCCTTGCCTCACCCCGGGCGAGTTCGTTTGTGACGGGCACCGACCTTCGTGTGGATGGCGGCTATCTAAGCCAGACGATTTAACCCAAACCGGACCGACAAAAGCCCGTTGAAGCGCGCCTTCAACGGGCTTTGCTTTTGACGGTTAATTACAAGGTGATCTTCTTGAATTTCGGCACGAGCAGGTGCATGAGCACCCAGGCTGTAATATAAGCGGAACCACAAACCACAAATAAAACACCGTATCCAACTTCAATCTTGCCCAAATTTTTATAGTGCTGGAGCAGAATGCCAGCCGCGTAGGCGATGAGCATGCCGCCGATGGCCCCCGCCATACCGCCAATGCCAGTTACCGATGCCACAACTTTTTTGGGAAACATGTCCGAGACGGTTGTGAAGATATTAGCGGACCAAGCTGCGTGGGCAGCACAGACAATAGCAATTGTGGCCACGGCCAGCCACGTATTGATTGTTCCCAGACGCGAAGCGAAGAGCACTGCCAGTGGGAACAGGGCGTAGATGAACATGGATAGCTTGCGCGCCTTGTTGGCATCCATGCCGCCGTTGATAAGTTTCTTGGGCAACCATCCGCCGAAGATCGAACCGAATCCGGAAATGGTGAATACTAACGCGACGGCCAGCGGCCAACTAATGACGCCCGGAAAGTGAGTTCCAGCGATGTCATATAACTTGCCGGCATAGCCAGGATGATTCGCCAAAAATTCATTCACCTTGAGTGTATTAACATCGGCAGGATGGGCGGCCATAAATTCCTTTACCTTGCGGGTGTTTTCACCCCCCAAAAATGAAGGCAGCCAAAAGAGGAAAAACCACCAAATGGGATCGGTCAAAAACTTGCCAACAATAAACGCCCAAGTCTGCCGGAAAGACAGAAGCTTAAACCATGAAACTTTCGCCTTTGTGACATCAGCTTTTTCAGCCTCCTGTTCATCCAAATCGCTGTGGATATATTCGTATTCCGCCTGCGTAACAACCCCGTTATGCAGTTTTGCTGCGGGCGAACCGTAAATCGCATACCAAAAGGCAAGCCAGGCCAGGCCGATGGCACCGGTAAGAATAAATGCCCATTCCCAGCCCCAAGCTTTGGCAATGTAAGGCACCGTGAGGGGAGCGACGATGGAGCCGATGTTCGCGCCGGAATTATAAAGGCCCGTGGCAAACGCGCGCTCCTTTTTTGGAAACCACTCGGCAACGGCTTTGTTTGCAGCCGGAAAGTTGCCCGCCTCGGAAAGGCCCAAGGCGGCCCGCCAAAATCCAAAACTCCAAGTGTGATGACCAAAGGCATGTCCAATCGCCGCAAAACTCCAGCCAATCAAAGCATAGGCGTAACCTGATTTCGTGCCCACCTTGTCTATAATCTTGCCAGCCAGCACCAAACCCACAGCATAGGCGACCTGAAAACAAATCACTACGTTTGAATAATTGACTTCCTGATGTCCTTCAGCACCGAACACACCTGCCGCTGAGAGCGTATCCTTGAGGAGGCCCAGGACGTTGCGATCCAGATAATTGATTGTGGTGGCGGCAAAAATAAGAGCGCAGATCGTCCAACGATGACGTCCAATTTGTTGGTTCATGGAAGCAAAATTCATAAATTCAAGGCAAGGTATGGCGAACGCGCCGTTTACAAGTTGAAACCGGGCCTAAGACACAAAGGGAATTCATGCCAGCGAGGTTACGAAAAGAGCGCAGCCAGACAAGCTTGGAAATCAACTTTACAATCCGCCGTTTCATGGCAGTTTGCGGGCATGAATTTGAAACGTTTACTCTTGGTTTTACCGGTATTGCTGCTGGTCGGCTGTAGCACTCCGTGCTTCACGCACCTCACGCCCACGCTGCAACCGCGCAATGCAGACAACCTCTATCCGGTGGAAGTGGCCTTTAATTCAGACCAGCAATCGTTGCGTTGGGATAGCATCAAGGCCTACGTGATGGTAAATGGCCAACCGCTCGAAATGCGTCCGGTGCCGATCGTGAAAAACCGCTGGGAAGGCTTGGTGCCCGTGCCGCCTTCGGCCAACAAGGTGAGCTATCGTTTCAAGTTTGACTATCTGTTCAACAGTTTCGGAAAAGATCCGCAGCCAGACAGCGCGTGGTCACCCATTTACACGATGAAGATCGTTCAGCCCTGATTTTCGCATCACAAAAAAAGCGCGGACAAATCTGTCCGCGCTTTTTGCTTTTTAGCCAAAATTCAGTGCCGCTTGGGTCGCAGCATTAAAACTTTCTTGTCGGAACCGTCCACTTCCACGCTGTGAGTCTCAATGTCGGGATCGTCGCGCAAGGCTTGATGCACGATTCGCCGGTCAAACGCATTGAGCGGCTCCAGTTCAACGGCATCGCCCCAGCGGCGCACCTTTTCGGCCGCTTCCCGGGCTTTTTGGATGAGCGCTTCCCGGGCTTGGGATCGATAGCCGCCCACGTCAATCATCACTTTGGGCGCGCTTGGATCCTGTTGGAACAAAATGCGATTCACCAGATACTGCAGGTCGGCAAGCGTCTGTCCTTGGCGCCCGATCAAACGGCCGGACTCATCGGTTTTCACGTCCAACATCAAATCATCACCGATCCGTTGTTCCTCGACCGTGGCGGGAAAACCAAGTGTGCCGAGGATTTTCTCCAGGATTTCTTTGGGTTGCGCGGGCATAGACAATTAATTTACTTCTTCTTTTTTGAGGCTGGCGTCAAGACCGGATTCGTGGTCACTGTGGGAACATTGACGGGTTGGTTCGCCTTCGTCAACTTCGTCTGCAAAATGGTCAGCAGATTGTTCACCGTCCAATACAGCGCCAGACCGGAGGAGTAATTATACAGAAACAGGATGAAAATCGCCGGCATCCAGCGCATCATTTTTTGCTGCACCGGGTCCATGCCCGGAGAGGCGGGCTGCAAGTGCGATTGCCACAGCATCGCGCCGCCCATGAGCAGCGGCAACAGATTGAAGGGCATGCCTTCAGGCGTGCTGAGGAAGGGCACGAACGTCAAACCGGGAATCATGAACAGCGTGTCCGGCTTGGATAGATCGGCCACCCAGAGAAAATGGGCGCCGCGCAATTCAATCGCGCTGCGGATCATGGTGAAAAAGCCTAGGAATACGGGCATCTGGATGACCATGGGCAAACAACCGCTCATCGGATTGACCTTGTGCTTTTTGTAAAGCTCCCAGGTCTTCTGCATCTGCTTTTGCTGATCCTCCTTGTATTTCTCTTTGAGCGCGTTCAATTCCGGCGCCAGCGCCTGCATCTTCTTCATGGAACGCGTGCTCTTGGCGGTGAGCGGCCAGAACAGCAATTTGATCAAAAGGGTAATGATGACAATGGTCCAGCCGTAACCCAGCCCGGTCAGATCGTGCAGGCCGTTCATCGCCGACAACAATAGTTTGGCGAAGAAGGTGCCAATGCCCCAAAACGCGATGTAACCACTGCCAAAATTCATCACCTGATCAGCATGGTTATGCAGGCTTTCTCCAATATCCACCAGCGTCCGGTATTCTTTCGGACCGGCAAAAAACACCACCCTCATTTCCGTGGCCGAATTGGCAGACAAGGTCATGGCTGGATACAGCAAGGCGGTTTGAATTCCTTTTGGCTCGACCACATTAGTTACCACCCCCACGTTCTGGAATCGTGGCAACGTAACTGAACGCGCCACCATTTGATAAGCGGGTTCGTTGGTGGGCACCATCACCACCATGGCGAAAAATTGATTGTGGGCCGCCGCCCAAAGCACGTTGCCGCTGCCCGCCCGATACTCCGTTCGCGGGCCGCTCCGGGAGCACGCCATGCCGCCGCCGGCGAACCAAGCAATCGGCTGATCATGCGCAGTCGTTCCATCATACCACATGGCCCCCTCAAATTGTCCCGGATCATCCACATCCATGGGCGTCGCCGTGCCCACCACCAATTCCTGAGCCGGCACGTTTAGCGACTTGTCCGATGTGTTTTCAATACGAACGGTTGCGTTGACAAGGTAGTTTGAGCTGAATTGGAAGTTCTTTACCAGGCGCAAGAT